>CAZESP010000020.1:0-97917 GCA_964515185.1 uncultured Alcaligenaceae bacterium | reverse complement strand
CAAACGAGGCACGCGCCACCTCTTCCAACCCGGCGCGGATTTCTGCTTCGGAGGCGACTTTCCGAAGCTCGGCCAAGAATCCCGCGCCGATGTCGAGAGCGGATTGCTCAAACACGGCTCCGCGGACGAGAGTCTGCGGGGCCTTTTGTTTGATGGCCTGGGCCAAACAACTGAAGATTTGCTGGAGCCGAGAACTCATGGGGCACCCTCACCGTGGGGGGATCGGCCGCAATTCTGATAGGTATTCGCGATATTGTAGCAGTTATTGTGCGAGGAGTTTCCCCATTCGGAAACGAGTCCGCGGCGCCATCAAGGGATCAGACTTCACCCTTGCTGACGGTGCGGGCTTGGAGAAGTGGCCCTTGCTGGCGCTGCGGGCTTGGAGAAGTTGCCCTTGCTGACGCTGCGGGCTTGTGGATCAGAACATCGACGACCAACGAAGGTCCTTCACCTGGGGGCGCGGATTCAGGCAGAGCTTGATGGCCGCGTCGGCCATGTGCTTGACGGCCCACTCGAAATAGTGCGGCGTTAGCGAGTTGATGTCCAGGTCCGGCGCGGGATTCATGAAGTCGATCGCGTATGGCACGCCGCCGCGAATCGCCCACTCGACCGAGTTCATGTCGTAACCCAATGCTTTCACCAACTTCAGAGAATCATCGACGATGCGCTTCCCCAAGTCCGGCGACAAATGGTCGTGAGACACAATGTACTTTCGCTCGTGCGGATCGTACCAGATCGGCAAGACTTCCTCTTGGCCCAGGCAGAGGCAACGGACGTAATGCTCGAAGCGGATGAACTCCTGCACGATCATCGTCAACAGGCCGGAATGGTTGTAGTGGTGAATCAACTCGTCAAGCGAGTGGCAGACGTAAACGCCTCGCCATCCACCGCCGTGAGCATCCTTCAGAATGCACGGCATACCGATCTCTTCGACGATCGACTGCCAATCGAGCGGGTAGATGAGGTTTCGGAGGCTCTCGGTCTGGACAATCCCCGGGACGTAGTCCTTATTCGGCAGCACAATCGTTTTCGGATGTGAGACACCGAGGCGCGTGGCGAGGCTGGCGTCAAAGAACTTGTCGTCGGCCGTCCACATGAACGGGTTGTTGATGACGGTGGCGCCTTGAAGGACGGCGTTCTTCAAATAGCTGCGATAATATGGCACTTCATGCGAAATGCGATCGATCAAGACAGAATACGGAATCGACTCGTTCATGCGGGTGCCGCCGAGCTTGACGAACTCAGCCGTCACGCCGACGTTGCGGCGATTGACCTCTTCGATAAACGCCGGCGGAAACGACCACTCGCGGCCAACCAGCAACCCGATCTTCTTCATGGCGAGCCTCAGCAAGGCAACAATCAAACCTGCTTACAAATTACGACTAGACCGTCACGCGGCGAGGGGTCAAGGCCAGGGATCGCTCGCACCACGCGGCATAAGACAACAGCGCCGAATCTGTAAAGTGTCTGCCAATGAACTGAACCGCAATCGGCAGCCCCTTCGGTGTCCAGGCGATCGGAATCGAAACAACGGGCAATCCGGTGAAACTCCACGGCGAGTTGAAGGCGGGATCACCTGTCGTGGAGGCATCCGGCGGGAGGCAAGTGGTGGCCGGTGCGACGAGAACCGCAATCTCAAAATCAAACGCACGTTCAATCGCCTGTCGTGCGACGTCCCGTTGCCGCCAAGCGACGTTATATTCCGGCGCCGTGTATCGCATGCCTTCTTCGATCAATGATCGAATCTTCGGTGGATAATCCTCGGGATGACGGCGCATGCGTGAGCCGTGAAAAGTCGCCGCTTCGGTGGCCATGATGACGCGATGGTGATGGAGTATCTCTGCGAAAACGGCAGGTGGAGCGACGGTTTCGATCTCGGCACCGTCGCCCGCCCATTTCTTCGCGGCGGCTGCCATCGACTCTCGGATGAGAGGGTCGGCCATGCTTTCAAACATCCCCGTAAGGAAACGGAGTCTCGGCGGACGGTCATCGGCGAGTCGCTGGTCAACGGACCCGGTCGCATCGACGCCGACATACGCAATCGCTTCGAATTGAACGGCAAGGTCGCGCACGCAATTCCCCATGACGCCGACGTGATCCATCGACGGGGCGAGAGGCATGACGCCGTCGGCATTGACTGAGCCGTAACTGGGCTTTAACCCGCAGACACCACAGTAGGAAGCGGGGCGCGTGATGGAGCCGCCGGTCTGCGAGGCGAGGGCGCCGAGGCACATCTCCGCGGCGATGGCGGCCGCCGACCCGCTGCTGCTGCCGCCGGGTGTGCGGTTGCGATCCCACGGGTTGCGCGTCGGCGGTGGGTCGAAACTCGCATAGGCCGTTGTCACGGTCTTACCCATCAACACGGCGCCGGCTTTCCGAAGAGAGTCAACGACAGGGCAATCTTGCCGAGCGTAGCTATTCGCCCAGAGCTTCGACCCGCAACCGGTCGGCCAATCGAAGACGTCGAAAATGTCCTTCACGCCGATGGGAATGCCGTGCAGCGGCCCGCGATATCGGCCGTCAGTCAACTCGTCGCCGAGTCGACGAGCCTGTTCGAGGGCCTCTTCGCGTGCCACCATGACCCAGGCATGCACTTGGTCCTCCAGCTCGTCAATCCGAGCGAGGCATTGTTGGAGCAATTCAACAGGCGTGATGGCTCCCGATTGGATGGCTTTCGAAGCTTCGCTAATCGTTCGATACATCGAATGTCCCCGCGTTGGCGATTGCTGAGGAGGATATGAGAAGCCGGCGACGATGGCTGGTCCGATTCGCGGTCATGGTAATATGATGGTATCTGCCACCTACATGAAGAGGATACGATTCGATGATTCCGGTAGCGATTCTCGGCGGGTCGGGCTACACAGCGGTTGAACTCATCAAGATCCTGTTGCGTCATCCCGAGGTGGAGATCGTTTCGGTGACGTCGCGCCAGGACGAGAAGTTGACGCAGTTGCACCCCAGCCTGCTCGGTCGCACCAACCTTCGATGCGAACCGTTCGACGCGGATCGACTGGCGGCCAAGGGCGTGAAATGCGTCTTCGCGTGTTTGCCTCATGGCACGAGCATGGAGTCGATCCCGCCGCTGATCGCTCGGGGCATGCGGGTCATCGACCTGAGCGCCGACTATCGCCTGCGTGACCCGAACGTCTACGCCGAGTGGTATGGCGAATCACATCGGGATTTGGCGAATCTGACACAGGCGGTGTATGGGTTGCCGGAGGTCTATGGCTCGGAGATTCGGCATGCTCAATTGATCGCCAATCCCGGTTGTTATCCGCAGACAGCGATCCTGGGTTTGGCTCCGTTGGTCGCGGGCCGGCACATCGAATTACGTTCGATCATCGTCGATAGCAAGAGCGGCGTCAGCGGCGCGGGTCGCACGCCGAAGCTCGGTTTCCACTTTCCCGAATGCAACGAGAGCTTCTCCGCTTACAACGTGGGCAAGCATCGTCACACACCCGAAATCGAACAAGCCCTGACTGACATCGCTGGCGAATCGGTCGAGGTGATCTTCACCCCGCACCTGGTGCCGATGGACCGGGGCATCTTCAGCACGATTTATGCCGTTCCGAGGCGGCCTTTCAGCGATTCGCAACTGTTGGACCTGTATCGCGGGTATTTCGAACGGATGCGATTCGTGCGCGTTCGTGAGACGCTCCCCGCAACGAAGGACACAACCGGGACGAATTTCCTCGATGTTTGCCCGCGAGTGGTTCGGGGACACATTATTGTGCTCGCCGCCGAGGATAACCTCATTCGCGGGGCAAGCGGGGTCGCGGTTCAGAATTTCAATCGCATGTACGGGTTTGACGAGTCAACGGCCTTGTAGCCCCGCCGGGCGACCCTACTGAGGGATTTGCGGCATGCCGGCGGGGCGCGATGTATCGATCGGCACTTGGGTCCCGAACGCATCGCCGCAGGCCAAACCTTGCGAGGGATACCCCATCGAGCGATACAATCGAAATTGAGCACGATTGTATCCATTCACGGCTGCGAAGTAGCGAGTGTAGGACCGTTCGAGTTGTTGGATGGCGGATACGACTTCTTGCGGTCGTGAGACAAGTTGCAGCGTTTCGCCCAAGCGGACGGTTTCGCCTAGCCCCTTAAAGTTACCGTCAAACAGCCTGGTGGCCGCGACGAAAGCGGCCTCGGCCTTTGAAATCTGCGTGGCCGTCGCCTCCATGTCGGCATGTGCCCGCGTCACTTCGGCGGCCACAAGGTCTTGGACCCGGAACAGTTCGATGATGGCTCGCATTCGATCGCCGCGTGCGACGGTCTGCCGTCCCCGATTGCCGTAACCGAGATTCTCGAATTCCCAAACGAGCTGCAGATTCAAGTCACCTCGGGCAGCAATATGATTGATCGACCCGCCTACACCCGCCGCATAAAGCCCGCCGGCCAGGCCCAGACCCGGAACCGCAACCCCTTCGAGCAGCAAACTGGGAATCAGAGGGCGCATTCGCTCACGCTTCATGGCAGCGAGAGTCGCCTGAACGATCGCTTGGTGTGAGCCAAGCTCGGGCCGAGACGTGAGCGCGATGGGGATGAGATCGTCAACCGACTGGGTCGCGGCGATGAGCGTGACTTGAAGCTGCGGCGGCTCCAACGGCTCAACGACCGCGGAAGGATTCAGACGAAGGACTTGGTTCAGACGCGCGCTGGACTGCCGCCATTCACGGCGGGCATCGGCAAGAGCCAGTTCAAACTCCGCAAGCGTTGTCCGCGCCCGTTCGGATTCGATAGAGGGGGCCAAGCCCGCGGCGAGCTTGTCGATGCGATCGACGAGCAATCGCGCCTTCTCAATGATGTCCTGAAGCCCGGATACTCGGCCGCGTGCCTCTTGAACCTGAAAATAGGCCTCGGCCACTTCGAGTAGTGCATCGTTTCGCGCCGATTGAACGTCCAGTTGTCTCGCAGCTACTATTTGCTGAGCTACCAACGGAGCATAGATAGCTTCCGAAAACGCGAATGAGACGCGACCGCCAGCGCCCAGCAGGATTTCGTTACGACTGTTTCGGGCGAACACGGCGGTCGTCGTGCTTTGAATCCCGCCATCATGATGCGTATAGGCAAAGCCGGTTGTAATCGTCGGCAACCAAAGAGACTTGGCTCGCTGCAGGCGGCCAATCTCGCTAATGACGGTCGCCTCCGCGGCGCGAATAACCAAGGGGCGTGCGTCGGCAAGCCGCAAGGCGGTCGCGAGGTTGATTGCCAACGGTGCATCGCTTGGCAATCTCGCCGCAGGAGGTAGTTTGGGCGGTGAGTTGGACTCGGAAATGTGCGGCACTAGAGAAGGCGCATCATTCCAATGAGGCGGCGTGAATGGTGAGCAAGTGCGCGGCTTCGCACCTTGCCCCATCGCTTGCGGGCCAAGGCTTAACGAGACGACGATCAACAGCAAACACGCCGCGCGTGACGAGTTCGGCATGGTTGCTCCAATTGAAGGTTGCGGTGCCCCATGAGGCGCGCATTGCTGCTAAGATCGGCGAGCGTTCTTTACTGGATGCAACAAATCCGCCAAATCCGCTGAGCTTTCCGGTTGATGCGGCTTGACCAATCAACAGCTCCTTGTCGACAGTGCCCGACCATCCCTACCGCAGAGAGTTCTTGCCTCGCGATCTCGAAGGTAACCGTGATTTCCCGATGATCTCAGTGGGCGAGCGGACTCTGAACATGGCAAGCAGTTGTCACCATCGTAGGCCCCAGAACTGGTCTACAACATCCGCCTTGCGGGCAATGACCCTTGTTGAGGTCAATGAACTGAGCTAGGATTCCATTACCGCCGGTTGCATGGCTCAATCTCTCTTCGCAAACTGTCAAATGAATGGGTCGCCCATGGCGCTGCCCGAGCGCCACATGTGGCAAAGCCTACCAGGAGGTGTTCGCGATGGGCTTGGTTCGCATGGCCTTGGGCAATATTCACGGCGTCATTGTTCTGGCTCTGTTCATCGCGATTCTTGGTGTTGTTGCCCTTCTCTCGATCCCGGTTGACATTCTTCCTCAATTCAACACGCCGGCCGTGCAGGTCCTGACCTACTTCAATGGGATGCCCGCCCGGTCCATCGAGCGGACCATTACGGATCGCGTTGAGCGATGGGTGAATCAATCTGCAGGTGTCGCAAACGTCGAGTCGCGATCCGTGGCGGGCGTCAGTGTCGTCAAGCTTTACTTTCAGGATGACATCGATCCGAACACTGCGTTGACCCAGACGATATCGTTGACGGGCGCGGCCATGCCATATCTGCCGACCAACACGCTGCCGCCCGTGGCCTTGCCGTTTGATCCGACGGGCACGCTTCCGGTGGGAATCCTCACGGTCTCGAACCCCAACATGGCCGAGCAACAGGTCAAGGATTTGGCGCGGGTCGATGTCCGCAATCGTCTCGGAGCCGTTCGGGGCTGCGTCGCGCCCGTCGTGGTGGGCGGCAAGGATCGTCGAATCATGGTCTATCTCGATCGCCACAAGCTCGAGGCGCGGAATCTTTCGCCGGTCGATGTGGTCAAGGCATTGGATCTGGGCAATATGATGGCGTCACCGGGGACGGCTTACATCGGCGACAGTCAGATTGCCCTCGATTCCAACGCGATGGCGCGGACCGTCGATGACATCAATGAGCTGCCCATCGTCTTCGAACAGGATCGTCACATCTTGTTACGCGATCTGGCCACCGCTCAAGACGATGCCGTGATTCAAAAATCGCGCGTGCGAGTCAACGGACGACAGCAGGTCTATGTGCCCATCTATCGACAACAAGGCGCGAGCACCCTGGCGGTCGCGAACGGGGTCAAACAGGCCTTGCCTGAAATCAGCGCCGAGTTGCCCGAGGGCAGCAAGCTTGATTTCGTCATCGATCAAACCGACTATGTCCGAAAGGCGATTGACAGCTTGATTCATGAGGGTGTGATCGGAGCGATTCTCGTCTCGATTATGATCCTGGTCTTCCTGGGCGATTGGAAGATGACGGTCATTGCGACGCTGGCGTTGCCCCTGTCGATTCTCGGAGCCATTATGGGCCTGAAGGCAACGGGGAACACGATCAACGTCATGACGTTGGGGGGCCTGTTCCTCGCGATTGGCCCGCTCGTGGACAACGCGATCGTCGTGTTGGAGAACATCCACCGCCACATGGGGATGGGCAAGTCGGCGTTTCAGGCCTCCCTCGATGCGACCGGCGAACTCACATTGCCCGTAGTCGTCGCCACGTTAGCGCTCATCATCGTTCTCTGTCCCGTTGCCATGACTCCCGGCGTTGGCGGATTCCTGTTCAAGCCACTGACGTTAGCCGTGGGCTTTGCCATGGTGTTCTCGTTTCTTCTGAGTTGGACGTTTGTGCCGGCGTTGTGCTCAAAAATGCTCCGCGGCCACGGTCAACACGGTCACGGCCACGAATTTGAACATCGTCGCGAGCATCACACACCGCCGTCGCGGCCCGGCGTGTTTCGTCGCCTGTATCACTCGTTCGACGCCGTCTTGAACGCCGTCGCCCGGACATACGGAGCATTTCTGAATTGGGCACTTGGGCTGAGGTTTGTCATCCTGGGATTGGTCGGCATGTTGCTCGTCGGGTCGCTGTTATTGATCCGGGTGATCGGCCAGGAGTTTTTTCCCGCGGTCGATGCGGGACAGATTTCGCTCCAGGTGCGGGCGCCGTCAAACTTGCGACTGGACGCCACCGAGCGTCGAATCATCGACCTCGAAATGGCGATCGCCGAAGCGATACCGCCCCACGAGCTGCAGATGGTCGTTTCGGAGATCGGCCTCAACAACGACTGGAGCGCGGCCTACTCCCAGAATGCCGGCCAACAGGATACCGTGATTCGGATTCAGCTCGCCGCCGACCGAACAAGGTCAGCCCAGGAATACGCGGTCCTCTTGCGCGAAGCCCTCGGCTCGAATCCCGAATTCGCCGACCTGGAATTTAGCTTTGACACCGGCGGCATGGTATCGGCCGCCCTCAACTTCGGGGCATCGTCACCGGTGGACATTCAGATAACCGGCGGAACTCCCGATCAGAAGTTCGAGGTCGCGCGAAACGTGCAGCGGATCGTTCGCAACGTTAAGGGTGCCGTAGACGTTCGCGTCCTACAGCGGAACGATGCTCCTTATCTGGTCATCGAAGTCGATCGCGACAAGGCCGCTACCGTCGGTCTTTCCGCCCGCGACGTCGTCATGCAGGTGGTCACCGCGATGAACTCGAGCATCGCCTTGACGCGAAATTTCTGGATCGACCCCAAGAGCGGCAATCAGTATTTCATCGCCGTTCAATATCCCGACGATCCGAGTTTCCGCATCGATGACCTGAAAAACGTCTTCGCCACGGGCACCAATCAGCGGATACCGGTGCGTTTGAAATCTCTCATCAACATTCGAGAATCGACTCAAGCCGTTGAATTCAATCATGTGGGCCTGAAGCGAGTCGTCGATGTCTTGGTAAACACGGAACACCGCGACATCGGCAGCGTGGCTGCAGACATCGAACGAGCGATCAAGTCCATCGAGTTACCTGCCGGCGTGAAGATCGATCTGAAAGGTGAATACGCTCGCATGACGCAATCGTTTCGCAGTTTGGGAATCGGCTTGGCGCTTGCGTCGGTGTTGGTCTTTCTGCTCATGGTTCCGCTGATGCGGTCGTTCATCATGCCCATGATTATCATGGCGACTGTTCCATTGGGTCTGATCGGCGTCCTCGCAATGTTGTGGCTGACCAAGACGACTCTCAACGTCCAATCGGAAATGGGCGTTATCTTCCTTGTCGGCATTATCGTATCCCAGGGTGTATTGTTGATCGACTTTGCCAACCAGCTTCGCAAGCAGGGCAAGTCGGTTCGCGACGCGATCCTCCAGGCGGCGGTGACTCGTTTCCGGCCTATTCTGATGACATTTCTCGCCACGGTGTTGGATCTGCTCCCCATGGCGTTGGGGCTTGGCCGTGGCAGCGAGGCATTAACGCCACTGGCACGCGCGGTCGTCGGCGGGCTGTTGACCAGTACCGCATTAACGCTTATCGTCGTCCCCATCTTGTTCACGTTGGTGGTACAGGACAAGAAACACAGACACGCCGCGAGTACGTCGGAACCCAACGTTTCAAATGAGAACAGGTGAGACTCGATGGATGCCAATCAAGTAACACGCGCGATCAATGGCGCCCCGCACACGCACCATCATCACCATCTCAAGACGCGCCGATGGAGACGATGGTGGACCGTCGGACTGACATTGGCTTTGGGTGTCATTGGGATCGGGGCCGGAGTTGGATTCCTGGGAGGTTGGATTCCAAGTCCCTTCGAGTCGCCGCCGCCATCCATTGCGGCCACAGAGCCGGCATCGATCACCACGCCGCCGCTCGTCAAAGTCGTTCGACCTCGGCGCAACGAGTTCGCGGCGATCGTCGTGGAACAGTTGGCCATGGTCGAACCCTATTATCGAGCCGATCTGCGAGCGCGGGCTTCGGGGATTGTTCGACAGGTTCACCACGACATTGGCGACAAGGTCTCGAAGGGAGACGTTCTCATTGAAATCGACGTACCGGAGTCCGATCAGGAGGTTGCCCGGACCGAAGCGATGATCGTTCAGCGCGCACAAGAACTCAAAGTGTCTCAAGCGAAACTCAAAGATGCCATCGCCGCGAAAAATGTGTCGGCTGCAACCATCAAGCAGCGCGAGGCAGACGTCGAAGGATTGTCGGCGAGTCGCGATCTGAAGAAACGAAAGCTCGATCGATACAAGGATCTGGCAACTCGGGGAACTGTCGTGGGAAACGTGGTGGAAGAGGAAGAACGCGATTACCTGGCAAGTGAAGCAAGCGTGAAATCGGCTTTGGCCAATGTGGAACGCGCTCGTGCCGATTATGCGGAGTCCGAATCAAGAGTCGAGGCCGCGGCGGCCGATGTCGAGCTAAAGAAAGCGCAGATTCTCGTCGCGCGAAAGGAGTACGATCGGGCAAAGGCCGTTGCCGACTACGCTATGCTGCGATCGCCGTTTGATGGTGTCGTCGTTCGGCGCACTGTCGATCCTGGGTCCTTCGTTCAAAACGCGACCACGGGAACGAGCGAGTCCCTAATTTCGATCGCCAAAGTGGACATCGTGACCATAAGCGCCAAGTTTCCCGACACCGTGGCACCGTCGATTCATGAACAGGTGCCAGCCGTTGTTGAAATCGATGATCTTCCAGGGTTAACGATTTCCGCAAAGGTCTCTCGCTTCGCACCAACCGTTCAAAACGCGGATCGGACCATGCGAGTCGAGATTGATTTGTTCAACGGAAGTGAAGACGAGTATCAGCAATTATTGAAATCGGTCGAGAGCCGTGATCCAAATCGGCCGCGGAAAAACAGAAACGATGCGATTCCCGTTCGAGCGTTACCCCCCAATGCGCCCAAGCACAAACGATTGCTTCCCGGCATGACCGGCACCATGAAGTTGACCGTTGGCGGAGCCGGTGGCGGTGGCGTTCTCCCCAGTTCCGCCGTTTATTCACGCAGTGGCGTCAACTACATCCTTCTGGTGGAGAATAACAGGACCAAGCAAGTCCCTGTTCGGCTATTCGTCAATGATGGAAAGTCTGTGAGTTTGGCGATCGTCACCAGACGCCGTGACGCCTCAGGCGCAATGCGCGAGACCCTTGCCGACTTGAATGGGGACGAAGTCGTTGTCGCCGCACGTCAACTTGAAATCGGCGACGGTGCAGCCATCCGAACAAGCCCAAGCGATTGGTAACTCGTTACACGGTAAGTGTTCGGGAGCAAGAAGATGACAAAAAGGAATTTGTCACGGATCGCCGTGTTAGCACTCTCGATCGTCACCTTTGCTGGTTGCGTCGTTTCCGAATTGCCGTTGAGATCGAAGGAATCATCTGCGATCGTCGAGCCTCGCACATCGCAATCGTTCCCATTCATGCCGCCCGGGACACGCTCACCCGACAAGCGCATCACAACGGCAAAACGAATCGACGCTGTCGACGCGACGATCCGGCGGGTCGATGACAAGAGAGAGACGAATCGAGTTCCGACCCCAGTCGCCCGTCCGGCATACGGGCAGCTTGTCACCTATCCCATCGACCTGGCGACGGTTTTCAAGTTGATCGACGAGAACAGCCCTTCGGTGGCGGCAGCTCGTGCCCGCGTCGCCGAAGCTCATGCACGATTGGCGGCGGCCGAGGTCCAATGGTTGCCGAATCTCACCACCGGCTTAGCCTACAATCGCTTTGATGGCCAAACTCAGAATCAAGCAGGCAATGTCTTCGGGGTCTCGCGATCGAATCTGTTCGCGAATGGCGGCGTTGGCCTATCGCTGGACGTGAGCGACGCGATTTATCGACCGTTGATCGAGCAACGTCTGCGCAATGCCGAGCAACTACGCCATCAAGCCGCCGGCCTAACGGCTGAGTTTGAGGCGGTGAGCGCGTATCTTGATTTGGTCCAGATCTACGGTCAATTGGCGATCAATTCGGAAACGACCTTACAAGCAGAGTCGATGCTGGCATCTGCGAAATACGCACAAGCTGCGAAACTGGATCGCAGCGCCGGCGATGTGAATCGGGCACAAGCCGAAGTCATCGTGCGACGAATCGAGAGACTGGAGTTGGAAGGTAAAGTAGGCATCGCCAGCGCTCGCTTGGGAAAACTCTTGCTGCTGCCACCCCAGGTGCGACTTGTGCCGGCCGATGTCGCGGCCGTGCCTCTTACCCTGATCGATCCGGCGACAGGGCTCGACGACCTTGTTCGGCAAGCCATTGCCAATCGGCCGGAGTTGGCTGCCAATCGGGAGGCAATCGCGGCTGCCTGGGAGCGCGTTCGCAAACAGCAGCGTGGTCCTTGGTTCCCCAAGATTCAGGTTGTGGACCAAGTGGGAGCCTTCGGCGGTGGACTTAACCGAAATATCGAAATGTTCAGTTCGCGAAATACGATTGCTGCTCAAGTCTATTGGGAGATCAAGAATCTGGGCTACGGTAATCGTGCCGACATCGACGAGCGGCGGGCGGTGCTCCAGCAGGCCCATATGCAACAAGTCGAGGCGCAAGCTCGACTGATAGCCGACATTGTCGAAGCTGCCCAAACTTCCGCTGCCAAGTATGAGTCGATTAGCCTAAGCGAGCAGGCGGTCAAGGAAGCGACCGAGCTTTACCGCATCGCGAAGGAAGGCACGCTGAACGTCGTCGATGCCAAGAACCTATTCGACGCATTGCGCCCCTTGCAGGCCCTTCAACTTCTCAACAACACGAGGACGGCATATCTCAGCGCCATCATTGAACTGAACAAGTCCCAGTGCCGGCTGCTCACGCTCATTGGCCAGTCACCGCGAAGCGCCATGCCTCTCGACGCGCCGCGGTAACGGCCCGCCGCGAAGAATGGTGTTCTCGGGTAATAACTTCAAGAATTTCAAGCATTATTCAACAAGCGATCCGCCTCCAGCCGATACAGACGCTACGCCCGTCAAGGTCGTACCGGGGGATGGAATGGCCATGGTGCGCCTGTTGAAACTTCGCGTTCGTCGGTCGCCGCTTCCTTTGGTTGCCGCGATCATCGTTGCCATGGCTGCAGGCCACATGGTTGTTGCTCAGGACGATCCGCCGCCAATTCCACTGAAGGCCCGTCGCTTGAACAACCGCTACCCAGGTGCTCGCGACTCTCGCATTCCGATGCTGCCCCCGGTAATGAACGAGGAGCAGAGCGAGCCGCCGTTGATGCCATCGCTGCCTGCGATTGAAGATAGCAACCGGCCCAAGGAACCCGCGGCCAAGACTCTTCCGCCGATCAGGGTCGAAATGCCTCGTGAGGAGATTCTGAAGAAACCCCAGATTATCGGCGAAAAGAAAGACGAGAAAAAGGAAGAAAAGAATGACGACAAGACATGCCCCGCGGAAGTCGTTTTCAAGGCGACTTGGAAGGATGGGCTTATCTTCGAATCGTCGGACAAGAAATTTACGTTCGTGGTCGGCGGGCGAACCCAGATTGACGTTGTTTCGCTCGTCGCGCCGGATGCGGTTCAATTTGGTCCCGGCGGAGTCGGCAGGACTGACGACGGCATTGGCTTTCGTCGAGCGCGCTTTGACATCATGGCCACGCTCTATGAGACCATCGAATTCTATTGCCAATATGACTTCGAGAATACCTTCGTCGTGGATCGCGTCGGTGGTGTCGCCCGTGCCGCCAACACGCCGGTTCCGACCGACCTCTGGGTCACCTTCACCAAGGTCCCCTATGTCGGCAACATTCGCGTCGGCAACCACAAGCCGCCAATCTCGTTTGAACATCTGACGAGCAGCCGCTATCTCAATTTCCTTGAAAGATCGCTTGGATTTGATGCGTTTATCGGCGGCCTGAACAATGGCTTCGAGCCGGGTATTAGCGCATTCGACAACTTCTGTAACGAACGCGGAACTTGGGCCATCGGCTTGTTTCGCCGCAATAACACGATCTTCGGGTGGAACACCGGCGACGGCGAGGGTGAGTTAACGGGGCGACTGACGTACCTGCCTTTTTACGAATGTGAAGGGCGATATCTGGTCCACGTCGGTGTCGGTGCTAGTCACATCGACCCGGACGATGATACCGTTCGATTTCGCGCCCGACCGCCGCTTGGCAACGGGCCGGCCGCTCTCCACACGACGATGATGGATGCAATCATGACAGCCACGAATCAACAGACGCTCGTGCCGGAATTCGTCGTTGTCTGGGGGCCGTGGACCTTTCAGTCTGAGTACATGGCCAACTGGGCCAATGGAGCGTTGCCCGTCAACAATCCCGGGCAGTTCAATCCGAAGACCGTTTTCGTGCAATCTGCGTACATGGAGTTGCTCTATTTCCTCACAGGTGAACACCGCGAGTATTCGAAAAAGTCAGCGGCATTCGGTCGCGTCACACCCCGACGATACGCGAAATGGGGGCGTGACCAATGCGGTTGCCTCGATTGTGGGCCGGGCGCGTGGCAACTTGCCGCTCGCTATCAGTTCATCGACTTCAAGAATAGCCCCGTCAATGGCGGCCTTGTCCACGATCTGACACTTGGGGTGAACTGGTTCCTCAACCCGAACATGAAGATTCAGTGGAACTACACCATGAGCCACCGCGACATGAACGTCGATGGCAGCGACGGAATCATCCACGGGTTTGGAGCGCGTCTCGCCTGGGATTTCTAACAACCAGGGATTGCGCCATCACACCAACACCAACGACGCACTTGTCACTTGCCCGTAAATGCCTTCAAATCCCGATCGATCTTCGCGGTGTCGGACTCGGAAAGTACGAACACCGCAGATTGACCCGGCAGGGAAGCGTAGGCCCGTTTCGTTCCGCCTTCGATGTTTCCCAAGTGGATGACTTGGCGACCCCCCGTTGACGTCTGTGCAACAATCATCCGGCGAGGCTTCCCAAGTCCGTAAAGATCAAGCGGCGCGTCTTTGTCGCGGATGAATCGCTCGGCTTTCAAATTAGCCAACGCTCCGAGCAAGTCGGTGACGGTATCGGCCTTCACGGGGACTTCGGGTTTACCGTCGATCTTCCAATTGCCGTCCGCTTTACGCAGGACGATTGGCGGCGTCCCGTCACTGGTGATCGTCACCACTACGACTTGTGCCGCATCGAATCCGGTCCACAACGACCGCTTGCGATACTCAGCGCGAGCCTGAGCCGTCGTCTTGTCGCTCAGCAGAAAAACCATGGGGCTATTGCTGAGTTTCGCGTAATGGCGATTGCCGTTGGCTTCCTTCTTGCCGATCAGCAATTTCACGATTTCCTTTTCGCCATCCAAAAATCGCCAAACGGTATCAGGCTTGTCGAGACCGTATTCCCCAAGGCCCTTGGGATTCTCGGCGACCAGCTCGTCAGCTCGGAGCTTGAGAACAACGTTCAAAAAATCCTCGAGTTCGCCGTGTTCAGCCTCGGTCGCGACGGGCGCCGTTAATTTCCAGGTGCCGTCGATTCGAGCCATCAGGACCTTGTTCGGACCGCGGCGTTCCCCCTGCTCTACTTCAATTCTGTCGGGTTCAGGTAAGCGGCGCACCAGTGTGCGATCGCGAAATCGAATGGGGTCGGCCAGCAGCCGCGACGCCAAATCGCCGGGAATAATCCCGATCACTTTCGAATCGTCAACCCGCGCATGTCGATCACCATTGGGCAACTTGGCATCGACCGGCGAGCCGATCCGGAGGGTTCGCACAACGGGCTTGTTGTCCTTGCCGGCGAAACGCAACGTAATCGTCGCTGCGGGATCTTGCAACCCGAATGGTTTCAAGTCCGTTGGAGCAAAGGCCGCGACCCGGGACGCACGCAGGCTGGCCAAGCGACTCGTCATGTCGTCGAGCGATTCGCTGTCGGCAACAAACTCTGCGGGTTTCATGACCTTCCAGCCGTCTTGGCGAGCAAGTTCCAACTCGGCTGCCCCTGTCTTTCGCTGAATGGAACCAAGGTCGGCCGGTTCGAACTTCAACAATGACTTGTCAACAAAATCGAGATGGCCCCGTGACAAGTCAATCGCGACTGGGGCAGCGACAACCGCAACCGCGGCGCCGTCATCGACCATGATATGGCGATCCCCATTCGCCAACGTCTGGCCGAACTTGATCGTGTGGGTTTCAGGTTTGCCCGCGGGATCAGCCGGTGAAAGCGTGACGGTCATTGTCACCGAGGGAGCATCGAGACCGAATGCCTTTCGATCGACTTTGGCCCCATAGGCTGAAAACTTGGACGCCTGTAAGAATGACCAAGCGCGCAACGTCGCTTCAACAGTATCGGCATCAGCGACAAACGAAATCGGTCCAGACTCCGCCTTCCACGTCTTGCCGTCGCGGGTCAAAGTTAGCGGCCCCGACGGCGTCGTGCCCTGAATCTTGGTGATACGCGATACATCCAGAGAGAGCAACCGCCGATCGAGCAAGTCGAGAGCCGGCTTATCGGAGTTGAGAAAAAACGCTTCATCCACGACAAAGACTGCCGCGTCATTCGCCACCCTGGCAAACCGCCCCGGCTTGTCACCCGTTGCCGACTTGCCGATCAATAGCGTTCTCTCAACGGTCGCCTCCCCTGTTTCTTTCTTCTCCTTCGCCGCAAACGTGATTTGCAGAGTCGGCTTATCGAGGCCGAAATCGGCCGCGTTCTTTACTTGATGCGTTTCGTATCGGGCCACGCGCAACCCGGCAATGGCGTCAAGAATGGGCTGCAGCAGCGTATAGCTCGCGACCGCATCGAATGGGCCGGTAAGTTTCGCCTCATTCGGATCGAGCTTGACTTGATAGGTCTCGCCGGCGCGTTCGACCTTGATCGACGTCAATTTATCAGCACTGAGTTTCCACAATTCTGCCGGCCGATAGGTCAGCGATGCCAGATCGAGCCGATCGCGCGTGGACTTCGATATGGTGAAGATGCTCGAACCGCTGGTGAGCCTGGCGAAGAATTCCGGCTTCCCGTCGCGGGCCTTGCCGATTTGCAACGTGGCGGGTTTCTTCGCGTCGTCGGCAAAAGCAATGTCGAGCGTCAAGCTGGGTTTATCGAGTCCGGCATCCGTGAGGTCCTTGGGCTGGGGGTTGTCGTTGACATACTCAACCGCTTCGAGCCGGCCCAACTCGCCCGCCAAATCCATGGCTTTGCCACGATCGGCCGCGGTCGCCACCGGAGACAACAACCTCCATTCATCGCCCGTTTGCTGGAGAACGAACGCCTCGTCCGCTCGCTTGACATCAACCTTGGCGACGGCCGGCGTTTCAAAATCAAGCACACGGCGACCCCGATAGGCAATGGCCGCCCGCTCGGTGAGATTCGTTAATTCGTCGGTCACCAGATTGACGCGATCACGTCCACCGACTCGGACGTAGACTTTTTTCGCTTTCTCATCCTTGTTTCCTATCTGAAATGCAACCTCGCGTTCGCGTTTCTTCTTGTCGTCGCCCGGAGCGGGAAGCTCTTCTTCGATGGACAGAGCAATGGCGGTCGCCGGCGCCGGATCAAACCCCGTCGCCTTGGGATCGAACTTGTCAAGTACGTCCTTGTCGCGGGCTTCTAATCCTGCAAAGCGGTCGAGTAACTCCGTGACCTTGTCGTTATCGGCGAGGGCTTCAATGGGCGCGATCAGTCGCCAGCGATCGGCTTTCTTGTCGTCTTTCTGCTTCTCCAAGACGATCGTCGATTTGCCGCGAGCGATCACAACCTTCTTAACATCGTTTGACCGAAACCGAGCCAGCTTTTCATCGCGGAGCGTATCGGCATTGGCGAAGAGATCCGCGAATTTGTCGGCCTTGACCTCAAACAGCTGAGGCAACCCGACAATTCGTGCGTATCGGAGGTCCTCGCGAATGGTGGGGGCGGGCGGTGGGAACGGCATTCCTGGCGGCGGGGGCGGTGGCGTCCCCTTGCGTTCGACGGTTCGCGATACGGCCCCGATTTGAAGGACCCGTGAATCGCCGTTCACTAGGATCACGCGAATCGTCCGTTCGGGTTTATCCAAACCCGTTCGTTCCATGGCCCATGCCTCTTGCTTGACAGGTTCAGGTGGGGTCGAGCCAACCGACTTCGCCAAATCGGCGATGGTCACGAATTGCTCGACCCATAATTCGGGAATCGCCGCCAAGAGCGAGCGCAGTTTCTCGGGTTCGACGCGATCGCGGATCGGCTCGACCAATTCCCACTGCTCGGCAAGCTGAACGGTCAAGGCCGTGGTCGCCGCTTCCTTGACACCTTTGGGGATTTCGCCCACTCGACGCAGAACAACCTTGCCCGTTGGCGATTCGAGAATGAATTCCTTGGCCTTGGGCAAGATGGTCGTTGCGGGCGGATCGGCGGCGTTGGGCGCCATCGACGGCCGGAGATCGGTGAACTTCACACGCTCGACGTCGGGGAACAACTGCCGCCGCTGATAAAAATCGCGAGTTCGGCGCAGAATCGGTAGCAAGTCTGGTCCCAGGCGCATAACCTCCGGCTTGCCATTGACGCGAACGTATGTTGGCCGCGCGAAGCCGCTATCCGGCGACGTCGGCGCTTCGCCGAAGGCCAGCGTGTATTCCGCGTCGGCGAGTACCACCACGGTCAGCGGCTTCTGTTCGGGGGCCAATCCAAAGGGTTTCAGCTCCAACTCGGCAGTGAGCGGGATCACTTGGAATCGCGAATGGAGGGACGCGATCAGTTCGACCAACTCAGCGGCCTCGCGTGTTCGTGTGGGCCACAATCCCGGGAGTGCCCAAACACCCGAGGCCGATTTCTCCAGAATGACGGGTTCGGCTCCGGCACGCACCTCGATTCGGCGTAGTTTTTCTCGCGCGAGTTGGTGGTTCAACACATCGGGCGTCCCGGCACCGTCAGGATCGACCGGCGGCGCAACCAAGCCTAGGCGCGGCGCTACCCGCGGGCCATACCACCAGACGAGTCCGCCGCCGGCAACCAAAACGAGCAACAGGATCGTGATTCTGAGGTTCATGGCAAATCTAGGGGTTGGCGGGACGCGACCCGGCAATTACCGGGTCACGTTCCAAAGTTAGTTGAATTAACGACGACGACGAATCATCAAGACGACCAGCCCGATATAGGCAAACAACCCGGGCAAGCCCAAAAACGTTCCCCATCGCCAGAGAGCTTGTTCCGCAGGCTGCAAGGCGAGTCGTGGGTAACTCCACATCTCGATCCCCTTGGGTAAACGGTCGTCTCGTCCCAAGAGCCAATTCGTCGTTTGAAGTAGCAACGCCTCATTCGACGGCGTGAGTTTTTGGCCGGCAAACCACCCGCCATGACCGATGGCAGCAACACGTACCTTGGTCTCACTCGGTTTGGCGAAAGCCTCCGCGGGAATCAACGTTTGGGTGGCGAATCCCATCGGAAGGCCGCCATCAACCTGTGGCGCCGACATGACGTACCTCGCGGCATTCAGAGCGAGGAAACGATCATCGGTCCATTCGACGGGCACGGTCGTCTCAACCGCAACGCCAATATCGAATGGCCCGCGTCGTTTTTCCTGCCGAGTCCCTCGATTTGGGTCATCGGACTTCGGCGGCTCGTAGCGGGGAACTGGCCGGTCTTCTGTGGGATACGGTTGTTCTTCATTCCACGAACCGGCATCAGTTAGCAAGAACGGCGCGCCGTGAGGTAGTTTTCCGCGAATCGTCGATACATAGACCGGCCGCGCCGACCGTAGGCGGAGATCCAGCGTCTTTCCGGCACTTCGCGTCAAGAGCCGCATACTGTCCGCCACCGGATTCTGAGCCTGTGGTCCTGAAAAAATAACCGGGGGAACCGATACGTTCCCGCCGCCGCCGCTGAATGGGTCTACCTGATATGCTGTGTAGGCGTCGATCTCGCTGTCAAATACGATGGCTTGCGGTCCGAAGCCGATTCCCAAATCTCCCATGAGAGTCTCAAGATTGTCCGTGGGAGAACCCGGAGGACCAGGGCGATCCGGTGGTTCGATGGTCGGCCCCAGGCATACCATCACCGGCTTGCCGGCCTTAATGAACTCCTTGACGGCTGCGACCTGGACATCTTCGAGCTGATGAATCGAATTCGGCACGACATCGCCGACCACGGCATTTCGGATCGTCATCCGAGCCACAACGAGCATGTCACATTCGCTCAGAAGTGACGTCAACTTTTTCTTCAGATCCTGAGCGCGCCGGCCCTCGACGACTCGCTCCTGTTCCTGAAGCTGATCGAGTTCGCGTTCGGCCTCGGCCCGCTTCTGTTGTAGCCGACTAAGCTCCTCACGAAGAATTGGAAGGCGAGACGAAATCTGCTGAATGTTCTGTTCCCGCAGGTCATCGGTGAGGGTCGCGTTAGGCGGTATCACGCGCTCTTCGCGAAGTTGCTTACTCAACTCCTCGGTCGATACGTTTGTCCGCAACCGTGCCAGGAATTTGCTGAACAGATCGTAACTCTGCTGGTCGCGGCTAATCTGGGCGGACAACGCCAATAGAAGCGCCTCGGCCCGATCATAGCGGCTCTCATCAAGGGTGAGCGCTGCCGCTTCCAACCGCCCGCGCCGGCCTGTCAGTCGTTTGAGAATGACGTCCTGAACGTCGAACCCGTTCGCCTCGAGACTCTTTTTCAGGCCGGCCAACGTGTATTCAGCCAGCGGACCGTCGGTGCTGAGCCAGAGATGCGAGACGGCAACAGCCACTTTGGGGCGTTTTTCCTCTATTGCCAGCAACCGCCGAGCGAATGGCTCGATCCCTTGCGACAACAATACAAGGTTACCGCGACCGCCGTCGGATTGCTGCGAACTGGTCTTGTCCAACAGCAAGAACTCGCTGAATCCAAGCCGCTGTACGTGGTCGTTCCCACAGAAGAAGATGCTGCTTTCAGGTGCGGATTCGACCGAGGCCGCCAGTCGCGGGAATCGTTCGACTTCGGCCGACAGTTTCTTGTCGAACCCTTCTTCCTCAACGTCGAGTGTGACAACGCGAAATTGCGGGCCGAATTCATGAAACAACTCGACGAGGTCTCGGACCTTCTCGACGACCTTGCGTTCGGCAGCAGCATCGTATCGATCCGGCGGTTTATCGGAGAATCGGCCAAAGGTCTTGTGCTGTTGATAGACCACAATGGTCGTCTCGCCCCGAAGCTGCCGCAGTTGCTCGACTAACTCCGGTCTGAGTGTAAATGCTCGCGATTTTGTCAAATCGTATCGTCGGTAGTTGCGAAAAGACCAGATGTTCGCGCCTACGACCAGCGCAACGACCAGCGCGATTTGGACCAAGACGTTCGTCCCAAGGGCACTTCGACGACCAGCGGCCTGGAACATTCCCAAAAGGGCTTCAAGAGCAAGAACCAGAAGCGCGACGCCGGCACCGGCGACCATGAGCCAAGCCGCGTAATTCGCCAGCGAGTCCCCCTGGCCCTCCAAGGCGGCCCGCAACGACGGCAGATCCCATGAACTGAAGGCCGCAACGCCACACAGCGCGCCGATACCACAAACCAATAGGCCCGTCAGACCGAGGAAACGAAGTATGAATCGCATGGTCGATGAATCCTCACCCAAGACGGTTATCGCCAACGCCGGCTTTCAAGGCTTCGGACGGTGAAAAACAGGCAGCCAAGTGCGACACTGCCGTACAGCACGAGATTGCGGGTATCCAGTTGCCCCCGCGCGAAGTCTCGCTGAAAATGCAATGGCACGCTGAAGAAATAGAGAAGCCGATACACGGACCCCGAAGGGTCCATCTCTGGCCGCCAGAAAGCCGCCAACACAAACCCCAGACTGAATACCATCGCAACGAGTGCCGATACCATTTGGCTTTTCACCAAGCTGCTGACCAACAACCCCAATGCCAGAAACATGCCGCCGGCAAACGCCAATCCAAGGTATGAGGTCACCACGGGGTACGGATCGATCCCGGTCTCAATCTCGATCAACTGTGTCGCTTCACGCCGATAGTGATACCAGCACGCAGCCACAGCGAGCACCACACCGAGGATGGCGACTAGGGCCATGACTCCTCTCGGCCCACGATCGGGCGGGGTCACGAGAAAGGCGAGCGCGGCCAAGGTCGTCACACCAAGCCCCACGGCAGCGGCAATGCTGCCCGGTGACCAGACTCCGGTCCAGGCGACCCTTGGGTTGACCAGCAACGGCAGATAGACAAGTGTTGGGATCCACAAGACGAAGTAGAAGAGCAAACACGCGACGTACTTGGCCAAAACGACCTGCCAATCACGCAGCGGGGCCGTCAACAACATTTCCAGTGTCCCGCTCGCCCGTTCCTCGGCAAACGACCGCATCGTCAGCAGCGGTGGGATGAACAGAAAGACGAGCCAGAATTTTTCATCTCCCAACAGGGCCTGCATCGGGTATTCGATTCCTCGTGGGCCTTTCTCGGTGAGCAGCACCGTCGTCAGGTAGAGCAAATGCCCCGTGACGAGCAGAAAGACCGTCAACACAACGTAAGCGATGGGTGACAAGAAGTACGAGGTAAACTCGCGCTTGATCAATGTTAGCGTCGGTCGCATGTCAATTTCTCGTGGTTGGCGTCATCGGCGGGCCGGGCGATGGGACCGATGATCGTGGCCTGCATCCGGGTTGGTCAGCCGGATAAAGGTCTCTTCAAGATCGCCGGCCGTACTCTCCCCGAGAGGTCGCGACAACGCTACCTCGCCCTTGTTAATGATGATGACGTGGTCACAGGTGCGCTCGACCTCTGAAAGTATGTGCGTCGAGAGTAGGACCGTATGTTCTTGGCCCAATTCGCGAATGAGCATGCGCGTTTCACGAATCTGGGCAGGGTCCAATCCGGCGGTCGGTTCGTCGAGGATCAACACTTTCGGATTCCCGATCAGGGCATCGGCGAGGCCGACCCGTTGGCGATACCCTTTCGAGAGCGTCCCAATCAATTGACGGCGGACGTCTTTGAGCCAGCAACGATTCAGCACATAATCCAGCCGCTGCCGGCGAGCGGAACCGTACACTCCCTTCAACCCACCGCGGAAACGAAGATATTCTTCGACTCGCATCTCGGGATAGAGCGGGCAGTTCTCGGGCATATAGCCGATTTGGCGGCGTGACTCGACGGGCCGCCAAAAAACATCCACACCGTTGATCGAGACTCTGCCGGAGGTTGCTGTCAGGTAGCCGGCGAGAATCCGCATTGTCGTCGATTTTCCGGCGCCGTTGGGACCGAGAAAGCCGACGACCTGCCCCTCGGTTACGTCGAACGACACATCGCGAACCGCGGGATAGTCACCATAGAACTTTGTCAGGCGTTCAACGTGGATCATTTCGCAACTCCGCCAAGCACGCCGCGTGTAATCAAGTGGAGATTGGAATGTCCCGTCGCGGCAGGATCAACAGAAGTTAACAATAAAACGCCCGCCGCCAACCGACAAGGGGCACAAACCCATCAGCAGCCCGAAGCGCGCTCAACCACATTGGGGGTGACCATGCATCCGAGATCGCAACAAGGTAAGTAGCTATAAAAAGAGGTGCGGGCACGGGGGATTGCTTGACGGGGACTCGCATCCCGTCAAACCCCGTGCCCGGTGGAAGGGGGTAGAAGGTAGGTTGTTTCTACTCGCATGGAGGTCTGAGACTCGCATTCAAACCTCACGGCAAACGCTTACTGCAATGGCCGTGCCAATAAGTGTTAGAGAACGATGAAAGTCGTTGCAACTCTCGAATATCGCTGAGATTACGTGGTAACAGGATTTCTTCGAAGCATGCTGACGTTACATTGTGTGTCGTGCTTCCCTTTGTCGTGTTCCATTTTCGTTCAGGTGCTGAATCAAATTGCACCACTGGCAGGGGCGATGAGGGGTTGATGAGAAACGTGCTGATTTCTGCTGTATCAAACCGCGTCATCTACCTTTTCCCGATTGTTGCGTTGGTTGTAGCACTGAGCGTCAAGCCGCGTGACCGGCTGCGGGCGCCGGATCCGATTGTCACACGGATGATCTACGACGAGTTCGACCTCGCTGCGATGGCTCAGCGCGGGCTGAATGCCGACGCAGGCCGGCTCGCCGGGCGACTCGACCCGACCGAATGGGTGTCGGCGGAGGTTTTTGACAATCGCCTCGATGACCCAAAGGCGTTGGAGCCTCGGTATTTTCTGGAATATCCGCACGCCGCTTTGGCGATCTTCCGTTTGTCGTTCGCGATTCGTCCAGCCGGCAACAAGATCCCCTCTGCGGTTTACGACGATGACTACCACAATCTCGCCTCGCATATGCCGCGACATGAAGGAGACGTTCGCGTCTGGAAGATGTTGGTCGAAGTGACGGATACCTATGTGGTCTTGATGGCAATTGCCGCCTTGGGACTTATTGGCATCCTCCGAGCGGGATACACCGAATCGTTGTGGGGCGGGGCATGGCTGTTGGCCGGGCCGGCAGCGGCTTATTTCGTTCTTTATAGGTTCGATGTTTTGCCGGCCGTTGCGACCGCTGCCGCTTTCGCGGCCCTGGGCAGGCAGCGTGCGAGCGTTGCGGGCATCGCTTTGGCGGTTGCCGTGCTGCTCAAGGTCTATCCCATCCTGCTCATGCCGGTTGTCATTCGATACCTATGGCACGATCGCCGCAGTTGCATCAGATTCGGGCTGGCATTTGCCGCGACAGTCTCGTTGGGGTTTGCCCCGTTACTATTCGGCTCTGATTTTCAGGCGATCGCCGCACCCTACCGGTTTCAAATGACTCGGCCTGTCGAAACGAGCCTAACCGTTTACGGCCGGCTCGTTCCGGTATTCATGGCATCGGGAACTCTCGGCGCCTTGTTCCGTTATGGATGCCTTGCCGCGGTCATGGTGCCGGCGATCGCGTTTCAAGTGACCGAGTTCGAACAGATGTTGCGGCGCAGCGCTTTGATATTGCTCACCTTTGCATCGCTGGCGGTTTTCTATTCCCCTCAATGGATTCTCTGGCTCATCCCGCTGCTGGCACCCTTGGCACAAACCCGCCGGAATCTGGCATGGACCATCCTAGCGCTTGATCTCATCAACTACTTGACGTTTCCGTGTTGGTTTCACTTGGCTCGCTCGACGTTAGCAATCCAATTCGGCGACGAAACAGGTGCGCTGCTTCATCGACTGCTTGGCGAAGGCCTTTGCTGGATGCGATTCGCCATCATCGGCTCGCTCATGTATCAACTCGTTCGGGAAGAGCGACTGAGGAGCCGGGAACACGTATCGAGTCGCAAGCACCTGCCGTCCGGCCATGTCACCAATGCGAAATAGGCCCGCCGGGCACGGGTATCGCTGCATCGGCGGAATCGCGAAGCGACCAATCCGGGGGCGGACCTTTGTCGCGAAGTTGTTCGACAATGCCATCGAGAGTCTTCGGCGAATCGAGCATCACCAACACTTGCTGAATGGCTTTTCCCGTCCGAAGGGTTCGGCAATACCACGTCGCGATCTTGCGGAATTGAAGGCAGGCCAAATGCTCACCTCGCCATGCGATGAGCCGTTGAAAGTGAGTCGCCATGAAGTCGAGTCGATCGTGGTAACTGGCGCGATCTCCCGGGTCGCCCGTCGCCAGCCAACGATCCAATTGCGTGAAGATCCAGGGGTTCGCCAACGCCCCTCGGCCAATGGCGATCCCGGCACAACCCGTCTCCGCAAACATCCGAGCGGCATCCGCGACGGTACGAACATCACCGTTGCCAAATACCGGAATGCGCTCGACGGCATCGACCACGTCGCGAATCCCATCGAGGTGGACGCCGCCGCTAAACCCTTGCTCGCGCGTCCGTCCGTGAATGGTCACCGCCGCGACGCCAACCTTCTCGAACTCGCGAGCAAAGAACGGAGCGCTTCGGTTGGAGTCGTCCCAGCCAAGGCGCATCTTTACCGTGACGGGAATCCGCACGGAGTCGACGACCTTCGCCACCAAATCGATAGTCCCTGTCGTGTTACACAACATGGCCGAGCCGCCACCGCCCTTGACAACCTTGCGAACCGGGCAGCCCATGTTGATGTCGATGCTCGTCGCGCCGTATTGTTCCAACCATTGCGCCGCGGGGGCCATCTCATGAACCTGGGAGCCGAATATCTGAACCGCCAGGGGCCGATCCTCCGGGCAGGTCGCGAGCAAGTCGAGCGTCTTCGGGTTGGCATCGAGAATGGCGCGGGCGTTGATCAGATCCGTTGTTGCCAGGCCAACGCCTCCGATGTCTCGCACGGATTGCCGAAACGGCAAGTTGGTGTAGCCCGCGAGTGGAGCCAGCGCGAACCGGCTGGCCAGAGCGATCTTGCCAAGTGTCAATGGCCCAGCGAATCGAGGAGGCGTTACCATCATGCGATCGATTACTCGTTACAGTCGCGGAAAACGTTGCAGCAGCTATCCTAACTTAACCAATCGGCACTATCGAGTAAACGGCGACGGCTGCATGCTTGCATTCGGTCGAAGCCTTGATCAGAATGTCAGCGTCACTGAGTCACACCCTGCCGAGGCCGATCGTAATGAACGAATACCGCTTATATGGCGACAGTCGCCTTCCACCGGAATTGGAAACACGCGTCCAGTCGGAACTTTCCGATGGCGAACGACTGCTCTGGGTTGGGCAACCGCTGCCGGGTCGAATCGCTCGCTCCGCGATCCCTATCGTACTGTTCGGAATCCCATGGACTGCTTTCTCGATATTCTGGGTGGCGGCCGCCTCGGGGATGGTGTTTCTAGGCTTCGGCAAGGGCGATGCCGGGGTAGGCGGAATCGGTGCTATCTTCTCGTGCTTTCCCTTATTTGGGATTCCCTTCATCCTTATTGGCTTCGGCATGCTCAGTTCGCCATATTGGCTTAGGCGACGGGCCAAGCGCACATGCTACGCGCTCACGGAGCGTCGCGCGATCATTTGGCAGGGAGGCTGGTTCGGCAGCGTCGAAGTGCGCTCCTATGGCCCAAGCGAGTTGAACAAGATTCGCCGTACTGAGTATTCCGACGGCAGCGGTGACCTCGTTTTTGAGGAGGTCGTCTCGATTGGCCGATACAACAACGGTCAACGCACGACCCACACGACTCGCCACGGATTCATGGCCATCGCGGAAGTCCGGAAAATTGACGAACTGCTTCGAAAAGCTCTATTGTCGGATCGACACCAGGACGGGCCCAATCGCTGACGCGTCACGGGCATCCGAATCGGCTGCCCGAGTATGGTTTGATTGGCAGGAAATCGCCTCGCGGAGCGCGGCCGTCCTGGCCGCCTGCTCTTGTCAATATTGGCTAGGGGCCTCTAGAATGACTCCTTGAAGGGTATTCGTTCTTTCATTGGCGACAGGTGAGCCATGCAAAAAGGGATTCATCCCAACTATCGGCCGGTGATCTTCTTTGACGCCGCCGCCAATTTCTCGTTCTTGACTCGTTCAACCATCAAGACGGGCACGGAAACGATGAAGTGGACCGACGGCAAGGACTACCCCGTCGTTCGACTCGATATTTCCAGCGCATCGCACCCGTTCTTCACTGGGAAGATGAAATTCGTCGACACGACAGGTCGCGTCGAGAAGTTCCAGAAGAAGTACAACTGGGACAAGCGGAAGAAGACGAAGGAATAGCTGCGAACGCGAACCCGGGCGGGCGGCAGAGCGTGAACCGCTGGCCGCCCGCCCGGTGTCATTTCCGTGAGCGTTGGTCCCCATTCTCGTGTCAACTCGGTGAATCCTATGTGGCCGGCGATGGAACAGCACGTTGCCCGTTACCGCGAACTGGAACAGCAACTCGCCAATCCATCCGTGATCGCCGACTTCGCGCGCTTCAGCAAGGCCGCCAAGGAACACAGCCGACTGGCGAAGTTGGTCAAGCCCTACGAACAGTTCTTGAAACTCCTCGACGACGTCAAGCAAGCCGAAGTGATGGCAGCCGCCGAAACAGACCCGGATATGCAGCGTTATGCCGCCGACGAATTGAAGGAACTGACAAGTCGGCGCGATGCCCTTCACGAGCAACTGGAAGACCTGCTGCTGGAAGGCAGCGAAGAAGATTTCGATAGCGTCATCGTCGAGATCCGCGCCGGCACCGGCGGCGACGAAGCCGCGATCTTCGCCGGCGACCTGTACGGGATGTACACCCGCTACGCTCGAACCCAAAACTGGCGAGTCGAGGAAATCTCGTTCAGCCCTGGTGAGGCGGGAGGATTCAAGGAAATCGTCTTTAGCGTGACCGGCCCCGGCGCCTATCGGAATCTGCGATACGAAAGTGGTGGGCATCGCGTTCAGCGGGTACCAAAGACCGAGACCCAAGGACGAATTCACACCTCGGCCGCGACCGTGGCCATCTTGCCGGAGCCGGACGAGGTCCAGATCGACATCAAGGACTCGGACATTGAGTGGGAGAAAATGCGAGCGGGTGGCGCCGGAGGGCAACACGTCAACAAAACGGAAAGCGCCGTCCGCATCTGGTACCGGAAAGGCACGCCCGACGAGATTGAGGTCAAATGCCAAGACGAACGGAGTCAGCACAAGAACTACGACCGAGCCATGCGCATCCTGCGAAGCCGAGTCTTTGAACGCCAACAATCCCGGCTTCAAGCTCAACGAGCCGCACAACGCCGAACCCTCATCGGCTCGGGGGATCGGAGCGATCGAATTCGCACCTACAATTTTCCACAGAGTCGTGTCACCGATCATCGCATCAACCTGACGCTTTATCAGTTGGACGCGATTATCGCCGGCGCCCTTGACGAGATGATCGCTGCCATGCGCGACTACGACAAGAAGCAGCGACTCGGGCAAATTGCCTAAACGCGGTTCCGGCGGTCCGTTCCCGCCCAGAACGCCGAAGGCCACGCAGGAACTCGAGCGATCGGCCACTACCAATGAGGGTACTCCCGTGTCGATCCAACCTGGTCGAACCGCCGCAGCCGATTCGCGTCAGGTCAAGACGGAGTGGACGGTCAAGGCCCTCCTTGACTGGACCGAGCAGTTCTTTCGAGGCAAAGGCATCGATTCGCCAAGGGTCGAGGCTCAGCTCCTGCTGGCTCATGTTCTGGACTGCAAACGCATCGACTTGTACACGCGTACCGGCGACCTTCCCGATGAGTCGGCCCGCACCCGATTCCGCGAAATCGTGAAGAAACGAGCCGAGGGTTGCCCCGTCGCGTACCTCATCGGCCGTCGCGAATTCTATTTGCTCGACTACGAAACCGGCCCCGATGTTTTGATTCCGCGACCCGAGACGGAACTCCTCGTCATGGAGAGCCTGAAGCGGCTCAAGGGGACGAGCCATGCGCGAATCCTCGACTTGGGAACCGGCAGCGGCTGCATCGCCATCAGCCTCGCAAAGCAAATCCCGACCGCGACGGTGACCGCAACCGATATTAGTGCCGGGGCCTTGGCAACCGCGGCTCGAAATGCCGAAAGGCACGGCGTCACAGTTCGAGTGCGTTTTGTACTGGGCGACTTGTTCACGCCGGTGTCGGGCGAGATGTTCAACATGATCGTGTCAAACCCGCCTTATGTGACCACGCCGGATTGGGAGCAGTTGCCCAAGCACATTCGAGATTTCGAACCGAGGTCCGCCTTGGACGCAGGGCCGGATGGCTACGCGGTCTACGACCGCCTCCTTCCCGGGGCAGCCCGGCACCTTGAGCCGGCGGGCTGGTTGCTACTCGAAATCGGTGCCGCCCAAGCCGAAGGCATCCGCGAGAGAATCACGGCTCAGCCGGAGCTGGAATTCGTCGCCATCCAACCCGACGCCGCGAAACTGCCCAGGCTGGCAATCGCACGACGCAAGTGAGCTATTGGTGAAAGCCTGAGTGGCTGAAGTCCATCGATTGTCACTTTCTCAGCGCCTTGTCCAGGAAACCGATGAGCGCCTTGGTGGTGGGGTCGTCGGGTTTGCCAAGATCGGCGTTGATCTTGCTGTGCGTTGTCTCGCGAGCGCCGAAGACTGTGACGGGAATCCCCGACGCTTTCAAGGCGTTGCCGAGTCGTTGTGCCTGGGCGGTCACGTCAGGATGACCGGCCACGTGCAAGATTAGGAACGGCGGGATTCCTTTGTCCTTCGCCACATGGGTGACCGCTGAGTAGTCTCGATGCTTGGCGGGATCATTGCCAAACTTTTCTCGATGCCCGAACTTCGCTTTCGGAAGACTATGCACGCGCCAACGAGTCTCAGCGGTCTCAATCATCGCCGTCACGTCATAGGTGTCGCCGTCAACCGGCACGCATCCCTTGATGATTCCAAGGTTCAACCCCTCAGCCTTGAGGTAGCGATCGTCAATGCACACAATCGCTGCCAGTTGGGCACCTGCGGAATGGCCCATGACCAGGATTCGTTTCGGGTCTCCGCCATGGTCCGCGATGTGGTCATGTACCCAACGCATTGATTTGGCAACGTCGCGGAAAATGGTTTCCATGTCGACGGCCGGCAACAATCGATAGTTGGTCGAAACGAAAACGAACCCCTTGTCCATGAACAATTGCGGTTTGATTTGAACGTCTGCTTTGTCGCCGGCCTGCCACCCTCCGCCGTGGATCCAAAAAACGACGGGCAAGCCTTTGGCATTCGCTGGCGAGTAGACATCCAGCATCCGTCGTTCATCGGCATTGTCGGTGTAGGCGATGTTTCGTTGCACGTTTTGCGCCGGCGCGCTGATTGCAATCGTCAGGACGACAGCGAGGGTGCCAAGGGACCTCATGAAGTTCATCCGTTAGCCAGAGGTTGAAAATGGTCGCGATCAGCCGGCGGTACGGATGTCGCGGAAAAAAGGGCCGTCGGCAGTCTACGGAACGCCGCCATTCACGACGAGGCCGCGCGCGATCGGGGTCGATGCGACGAAGCGTAATCAGGAGTTACGGTACTGCCCAAACGCGAACGGCGTGGTCGCCGCCGGCCGACGCCACGTGCCGACCATCGGGAGAAAAGGCCACTGCCAAGACCGGTTGCGAGTTCCCTCGCCACGTTGTGATCAGGCGACGATCCTCAACGTTCCACAGCTTCACCGTTCCATCTTCGTGAGCGCTGGCCAGGAAGCGACTGTCGACCGAGAATGCGATGGCGCGAGCGTTGCCGGCGCCGGTACCGAACTCGCCGCGCTCAGTGCGCTGGGGCATGTCCCACCATCGAATCCCGCGACCGGTGACAGCCGCCGCCAAGATTCGCCCGTCGGGTGAAAAGCGTACCCAATGAACGTGAGCCCCCGGACATGACAGCTTCGCGGTTATTCGGCCGGTCGCGGTCTCCCACAACAGGATGTTCGGCTCCTCACCGCCGGATGCCAAGGATTTGCCGTCAGGCGCAAAGGCTAACGCATGAACGTGCTTGGCATGGCCCTTGAGCGTTCGTAGGAGCGTTCGATCCCGCAGTTGCCAAAGGCGGATCAACTTATCAGCGCCGCCAACCGCTAGTTGATCGTCGGCGTGAACCGCCACACATTCGAGGGCCTTCTCTGCTTGCGGTAGGGTTGCCAAGGACTGGCCATCGCGTGACCAAAGCCGCGCTGTGCGATCGTCGCTCACGGAGACGACGATCGCATTGTTCGCCGTGATGCCGACGCCACGTACCGACCGTTGATGACCTTCGAGCGTGTTGAGGGAAACGAAACGGCGGGCGTCCCAAACGCGAACAGTGCCATCGTCGGAACTTGAAAGCAACAATTGACCGTCGCTGGAATACTCCAAGGAACGAATGACACCGCGATGGCCATGGAGAATCGCGACCTCACGACCTCGCATCATTGACCAAGCGAGTAACACTAAGCCGCCGATGACGGCCAGCGTAGCGATGGCGGCGAACAACCCGCGACGAGATCGCGGTGCGACCGAATTATTCCACATGGGTGTTTCACCGAGGCTCTAGTGCATTGTCACAGCAAAAAATTCGGGTTGGGCGTTTGCGTGGGACGGGTTTCCTAACCCGCTCTGAATCACGTAGGACGGGTTAGGAAACCCGAACCACAACCCGAAGATTAAGCTGTGACAATGCACTAGTCGACCGAGCTGATCGGCTCGCAACCGTTGCGGGTCCCGAGAGCCTCCCACAGATCGGGCCGAATCGTTTCGCGAAGGAATCGCACCGACCCGTCGCCAAACAGGAAATTCACTCCACCCGAATGCCGGCTACTGGCGTCTTCAACATGGCCAAGCGGGTTGTTGGGCGTGCGGCGGTCGGCAGCTTCACCGGTGTTGGTCAGGATCAAGACCGGCGGGCCTTCGTGCTCATAAGCTGGGTTCAATGGCGGCACTGCACAATTGGTCACGGCTCCGACCCATGTGGTCTGCGGCGACAATTTGCTTTGCCGCTCGCCGACGAACAACGTGTTGCTCGATCCGTCCGTAATGTCCAACACGCGATGACTCGTGTTCCGAAGCAACAAGCCGGTGTTGGTGTCCGGATAGCCGCTCATCTCAAAGGTGCCGCCCATGCCGACGTAGTTGGCAAAGGCGATATCACAGATGCCCGCGCCGGACTCTTCTTGCACCAGAAACGTGGGGGTACGCGGTGTGTCCGATGGACAGAGAAACACCGACAACGATCGCACGCGAGCGAGAGCATTGACCGGATCAGCAATGTCCCGTTTGAAGTCGATCTGGCGATAGAGATTTTCCTGCTCGAGATAGGGCAACAACTGCGAAGCCCATCCCCAGCCCGGCCCAAGCCCGTCGCCGTTCACGGTTGTGGTCTGCGATACGAATCCCGCAGGGAAGCGATCGTAGGCGCTGTGGTAGTTGTGGAACGCCAACCCAATCTGCTTCAGGTTGTTTTGACACTTCATTCGGGCGGCTGCCTCACGCACCTTTTGAACTGCGGGGAGCAGCAGGCCGATCAGAATCGCGATAATGGCGATTACCACCAGCAACTCAATCAAGGTAAATCCACGCCGGTTGCCCAAACGCATCGGAAACCCCTCCAACGTAAGATCTAGGATAACAAGATACGGTCAAGTATAACGACGTGTGTACCGCTTGCAAGGGGTAAAACAAAAAATACCGTCAAATAGTTCCCAATCACAGATCGAGGTCGCCAAGTACATCGCTGAGTTGCTTCGCCTCGTCGTCGCTCAATTTGACGTCGACGGCAGCCTTGAGATCGTCGGCCTGAACGTCCGAAAGACTCACGAGATTCGACACAACACGGCGTATTTCGGCCGGCTCAAAACGGCCAAAGGCCCGTCGAAGATAGACCAGAGCTTTGCGAAACCCATCGTCGTCGAGGCTGAGGACATATTGATCAAGTTGGCGCCAAAGGGCCATCCGACCGAACAGCCCGAATCGGTTATACTGAACCAATCCTTCAAACCAGCCGGCGCCAACTTCGGCATCGATTCCGGGCGACAGGCGACGTCCGACTTCGCGGGCCAATTGATCCTCGGTAAGCCGGTTCTTTTCCAACACCAGCGCGCAAGCCAAGCCGGAGAGGTAAGCATTCAGGTTGTCTGCCGCCGCAATGGCATCGAGTTCCAAATACCACCGTGACGCATCGACGATATCGCTACACTCACCAGCCACGCGATCGAGAATCACGATCGCTTTCTGAACGTCTGGCGTCGATTGCCGGTCGCACAAACAAGCCGCGCGAACCGAAATCGTCGCTCGCAAGAATAACTGCGCCACCAGCGGCTTGAGCGGCTCGGGGTTCACCTTGCGAACGTCACCGTAACTAATGGTCTCGGAAAGATCGTCAATCGCTTTCGCCACGGCGATGAACCCGCTGTCCTCGACGGCCATCGCCTGAAGGCGCCGGCGGGCGTCCTCCATGGCGTCGGCCAGAACACAGACGGCGGCTTCCTTGACGATGGCGGCTGCTTCATCGACTCGCCGGCATTCGGCCAATCGCTCGGACAGCCGAACCGCCGTTGCGACCTCGACGGAGTCCCCTTTTAATGCTGCCTCGACCAATTGAATCTCGCACTCGGGACGCCATCGCAAACGCCATTTTTCCTTGGAAGTCCCCTGTTGCTGCCGTTCGACAACCTCACCAAATTCAATGCCCAGCGCCCGCAACCGGTGCAAAAACGTGCTGCGGTTTCTGTCGCGAAACGCAGCGGATTCTGACTTGGCCGTCCGATCCTCGCGAAGGTCCAGTTCGATTTCTTGCCACTTGTCGATCTGATACTTCTGCAAATAAAGCGACTCAAGCTGAAGGTAGAAATCATCTTGAATCGCGGTCTTCCCGACCCCCTTGGGTAGTTTTCCGATGCTGCCCCCGACTTCGACATCCGGCAGGAACGGGCTGACGGCATCCACTTCGCCGCGGCCCAGGCAAGTGACGGCAGCATCCCGGAGGTCGCGCAAGGTCGGGGCCGGCGAATCATGGATAGCCGCCAAGCCATTCGCCAGCCGGACCGCTTCGATGACTTCGGCCGCCGAGCGAATTTGTCCCGCCTTGCGCATGACATGGCATAAGTCGGTGAGAAATCGCGCCGGTAATCGCTGTGGTTCGCCCGCCCGCCGTTCTTCAAACAGGCGCTGAAAATACAACGGCGCATGGTTACCGGCGCCATAACCGGATTGCGACGACAACCGGAAGTAGCTGTATGGCATCAGCGTCAGATTGCAATCGACACTGGGAAGAGTTTTCAACTGACGATCATCCATGGGTGCGCGATCGACCGCCAATGCCGAGGCATGAAACGCGCCGCAGACGACCAACACTTTTTCGGGCTTGTGCTTCTTCAAGACATCGTGGATGCATCGCCGCATGAAAGCTTCGCGGACCTGATTCTCCGCGTCATCATCGCTTGGTCGGATGCCGCGAAGTCCACTGCCGAACTCGGCGATCTGGCGGACATACGACTCCGCGTCGAGAGTGTGCTCGAAATGGCGCTCCCACCATGTTTCATGGTCGGGGTCGCCGGACAGTCTCGCGATCTCCTCCCACGGGTCGTCGAGATATGCTCGCGTGTGTTCACTCGGCTTACGTTTGGTATCGGCGGCAGCCCGTTCCGGAATCGGCTCCGTTTGTTTTTGCAGGTGATGCATTTCGAGAAACACCGACGAGGGCAGATCGATAAATCGGGTGTCGGCCTTGTTGCGCGTTCCCCAGGTGAGGGCAACCCACTCGGGCGAATACTCCGCCAAGGGATAGAGAATTGTTCGGACCGGACGCTGTTTGGTGTAAGCGAGTATGGCGAGGGGAGGCTTGGTGTCCTTGTGGATCAGGTGCTTGATCTGATCGGTCGCGTCGGCGGGACCTTCGACGAGAACGGCCGTCGGCTTCATCGCGTCCAAAACGGCGCTGAGATGGAACGCGGCTGCCGGTGACAGGTGCCGGACGCCGAAGATGCGAGCGAGCGCGTTGTTCGGCGGAAACAGAGCATCGATGTCGATCATCGCGTCAGGCCTCGCACCGGCACCCGTTGAAGAAACGTCAGACTAATTCCTTGCAGGCCGTGTAAAGGTCTCGCCATTCGGCTCCACGTTTTTTCATGATGTTCTCCAGGTACTCGACCCATGCGGCCATGTCCTTGGCGTCTTCTTTGACGATGACGCCCTGCAATCCTGCGGCCAAGTCTCGATCCGTGACTTTGCCGGTGCCGAAGTGCCCCGCCAACGACATGCTGTTGCCCAAGAGGCTGATGGCTTCGGCTGTCGACAAGACACCCGACGGCGGCTTGATTTTCTGTTTGCCGTCGAGCGTTTGGCCACGGCGAAGTTCCTGGAAGATCTGCACGATCTTGCGGACAGCTTCCTCGGCGGGCGGCGGCGCTGAGAGTCGCAAACTCGTGCCGATTTCCGCAACGCGTTTGCGGACGATTTGCACCTCGGTATCGGGGTCGGTCGGCACCGGCAGAACAACGATGTTGAAGCGGCGTTTCAAGGCAGCGGACATGTCATTGACGCCGCGGTCGCGCGTGTTGGCCGTGCCAATCAGGTTGAAGCCTCGCTTCGCCGGGATGTGAATGCCCAGCTCTGGAATAGCAAGCACCTTTTCCGACAACAAGGTGATGAGCGTATCCTGAACCTCCGATGGGCAGCGTGTGATCTCCTCGAACCGCACTAACTTGCCGTGCTCGAACGCCCGAAAAACCGGTGACGGGACCAGCGCTTTGGCCGATGGCCCTTCGGCCAGCAGCATCGCGTAGTTCCAGGAATAGCGAACCTGTTCTTCACTTGTGCCGGCGGTGCCCTGGACAATGAGCAGGCTATCGCCACAGATGGCCGCCGCCAGGTGTTCGCTGAGCCAACTCTTCGCCGTACCCGGCTCGCCGATCAACAGCAACGCGCGATCGGTCGCCAGCGTGGCGATGGCAATTTCAACGACCCGTTCACTGCCAAGGTACTTCGGACGAATCTCCGTGCCACCGGCCTTGCCGCCGAGGATGTAGGTACGAACGGCTTTTGGCGACAGGAGCCACCCCTCCGGCTTGGGATCCTTGTCGGCGGCAGCCAGCGCGGCGAGTTCGCCGGCGTATTCCAGCTCCGCGGGGCGCCGTAGAATCTGCGCCTCCTTGTCGTCGCGGGCCGGGGTATCGGTTTTCGGTTTAGCGGCGGCTTTGGCCATGATGGGATCGGGGTTAGAATATCGGGTTGCAGATACCGTGCTGGGAACTTACTCGACAAACCAGATCATGGAAAGTACCCGGGCAGACCTCATTGGATTCTCTCCAAGGCATCTTTAGCTTCTTCGCGAATGCGTTTGATCTTGTCCTTGAGCAACGCGCGTATCGGTTCGACCGCGGCCGGCGCCTTTTTGCCGTACCAGCCAAGGGCCATCACCGCTGCATAACGCGCATCGTCTTTCTTGCTCTTCAACTGATCGATCATGAACGGGATTACCGTGGCTCCATCGGGGTCTATGTCGAGGAATGCCGACCACAGTCGAAGCGGATCCTTACCCGCCTGAAACATCCCAAGCAGTTTCGGCAACGCAGATACCGAAGATAGTCCCGCGACCTCGAGCAGGTCAATCGCTTCGCCGCGAACCGACTCATTTGGATCATCGAGCAATGCGATGAAATCCGGCACCAAATGCTGGATCTTCTCGCCATAGCGTTCCAGCTCATCTAGAGCGTAGCACCGCGTCTTTGAGTCGATTTTCGTGTTCTTGCCGACCGCCATCAATTGTGGTATCGCTGTCGTACCATCGGGATCAAGGCTTTCGAAAGAGAAATAGCTCTTGTCGAATGGCACGAAGTTCTGTTTCAAGGCGTCGATCAACAAGGGCAAGAGAAACTCATAGCGATCGTCATTCTCGATTCGATTCAAGAGACACTCGCCGACATCGGTCTTCTTGGCAGTCAAAACCTCCATCACCTTGGCGCGGGCATTGCCATCATTGGGTTCGAGTCGATTCGCCGTCACGATGCATTCGACCTGGAGACTCTTTTCGATCTTGGGGCGATCCGCAAGTTTGAGGAGTTCGGGCACGGCGGCCTTGGCTGGTGGGCCGATCTTGTTAAGGGCATCCACTGCGGCCGACTGAACGGCGTTCAATTTGTCGTTCAACAATTCCACGAGAGCCGGCACGACATTGTTGGAAACCGGGCCGGCTTGGCCCAACGCATTTGCGGCAACGACGCGTGTGTCGGCGTGAGGATGCCGAGAGAGCGTCACCAGCGAATCCACCGCCTTGGCGACGTCAGGCCTCAGACACAACACCGAGGCCAAGCGGCTCATCTGTTCCTGCAAACTCTCGCGGAGAATTTCATTGGGGTCCCGCGCCGGTTTCTTCTTGCCCTTCGGGGCTGCAGCAGGGGCTGGCTTTTTTTTGGCGGCGGGCACGTTTTCCCAACCCTTGATGGCGGCGTTTAACAAGTTCAGTAAATGTTCGGTCGTCTTGGGATGCTTGTATGTTGTCAACACCTTCTGAGCTGCCTGCCAAACCTCGGAGCCGTCCTCGACACAGGCGGTGATGGCATTGAGCACGTTGTCCGTGACGACGTTTCGCAGCGCGCGGCAACATGCGGCGCGAATACCACTCTTGCCCTCGACGATCATCTTGAGCGCGACCTGCTCGGCCGATTTCGGGTCAATAGAGCCGAGGCATTCGAGCGCCCGGGTCTGAACGCTTTCGCTGCCTTCGGCCAACGCCTGCCGGCAGAGTTCGGCGCCCCGCTTGGAGTCAATAGCACAGATGGCCAACAAGCGACGCGCGTCACCGATTTTCCCCTTCAAATCAAGGCCGCGCTCGAGGTCCGGCAACACGGATCGCCCGAACGAAGGAAGGACCGTCGTGGCGAGATAATCGGCCAGGTCGGAGTTGCCGCCACCCAAGACGCCGATCATCGGGCCCACCAAGCGAAGGTCGGCGAGCTTGCCACCTTCAAATGTAGATTTGACTCTTTCGAGCTTGTTCGGAACGCCGGCATAGTTGTAAGGATCGGAACGATCCAGGCACTCCATCAACCCGTTCAGGTCTCGAATGCTGAGCGGAGTCGCCCAATTCGCCTCCCCGGAGAATGACTTCATTTCGCCGCTCAGACCCGCTGTTGTCAAGCTGCCGCGAACCTGCCGAGCGACAACGGCGAGATCGAGAAGGGCGGCGTTCGCCTGTTTGGGGGAGGCCGACAAGACTTTATCCACGGCATCGGCAATGGGGATAAGGGCCGCGACTTGTTTGCCGAGTTCGCGTAGGCGTAGCGATCGTTTGCGAAGCCCGTCGTCGCCCGGCGCCGATGAACCTCCGGCTGCAAGCAATCGCGTCACGTCATTCGTAAGGGCCAGCAGGGTTTCGCGAGGCATGGCACGTTTGTCCGCTTGTGATTAGCCGCGTCTCGCGAGTTTAGAACGCGAGACCGTCGCGGCTTGGTTCGCCGAGCAATGATCGGGGGATGTCAGATTCCGAGTCTCAGGTGCTTATCAGGTACAACGAGTGCCAGCGGTTCGGCAACAATGTCGTTGGTGAGTGCTCGCACAAACAGCCGCACCAACAGCGCCGGCCGGCTCTTGGCGTAGACCGCAGCGCTCCGGGCGAGATTCGCGACGTTGGAATAATCCGGGCGGCGATCGGCGGCGACGATTCGTTGGCCCGCGGCATCCTCGAATACCAAGGCGTCGCCCACCAAACCCAAGCGCTCGCACCGGATGAAGAAAACCGCATCGCGCGGCGCCAAGGGATGCTTGAGCTGCTTGCGAAATTCGTCGAGGATGGACTTGAAGTCGCCGCGGGCCGCGGCATAGACCGCCTTCAGATGGGCCGGCTTCAAATCCTCCGTGGCCTCCGCGTTTTTCTCCCAACGTACTCGCCGGTTAATGAACCCTGGGTAGATAGCCGCGACGGCAACCTTTAACGGTATCGGGTAACTCGCTTGCTCGGGGATGTGCTGCATTCCCTTGAACGGCCGCATACTGATCGCGTGCAGAATTTCCCCGCTCTTGAGATCGATCAAGTGACTCGTTTCGATTCGCTGACTCCGAGCCTCATCGTCGATGCGTTCGTAGGCCAACTCCAACAACGTCAGGTTTGATCGTGTCTTTCCTTGGGCGATTAGCTCATCGAGTCTCCAGACGCGGCCAAGGAGATCCTCCACAACGGCCTCGGCCTCGGAGGCGCTCTCATCACCGGCGATCTTGTCATCCAGGTAGTTGCGACCTTTCTGCACCGTTGCCCAAAGTTGGCCAATCAACTCAGCCCCAATCTGAAGTTGCTCATCACCAATTGACCCCGAATCGTCGTTTCGATCGGCGTCATCGACGATGGTGCGAAGCCGGTTGAGCATGTAGGTCGCGCCGGGCAGATACGCATCCTGCATCTGTCGCGCCTGCCGCTCGAGTCGATCCAGTCGCGAGCGCTCGAACCACTGGCCGGAAGCCACCAGATCGAGCAGGAGTTTTTCCAAAACGTCGAGGCCGTCCCGCTGTGCTTTGGCTTTCTTGTTGAGGGCGGCAACATTGACTTTCTTTGGGGGTGCCGTTTCCGCCTTGGCGGCACGGGCGACCTGTTTTTCTCGCTTGGCGAGCAAGTCGGCATCCGGCTCCCGCATCGCGAATTTCTCAGGCGACTGAGCATAGAGCAGCATCAGCCCCATGCCGTGCTTGCACGGGAATTTTCGGCTCGGGCAATTACACCGGCACGTGGGTTGGTCGGGATTGGCAAGATCGACCGAGACTTGGTAAGGTTGTTTCCCACTACCTTGGCAGGCTCCGAGCAACCAGGTCCCGTCCGCGGAAATGCCGAGGTTCGCGAAACGCCCTTTGCGGATCAACTCGCGCCCATCGCGCAAGACTTGATCGTCGGGGGCAAGTCGCAGCGCCGTGTCTTCGGTGAGATTGGCCGTGGTCATTCGCATCCTCGCTGGGTGTGGTCAAAGAGAGTGAACCACAGACCGCGGGGACATGCTATCTCAGCAGGAATTGATTGTCCGCTTATTCGGACGATTCGCCACTGTTTTTCTTGGACTCTCGCGAATCGTCGACGTTGATGATGTCAAGAAAATAACCGGCCCACAACTCGAAGTCGTGGGCCGGCTGGTCAAGGGGAGACAGTCGATGCCTACCAACGCAATTCCATGCCGAAGTTCAAACCTTGGGCCCAGTAATCGTTGGAGTTAAACAGCACAGTCGGGCGAGCCTGACCCGAGGGCGGAATGGGCAGTCCTCCTGGGCCGGTCGGGGCAATCGGCAGCAGAGCCACGTCCACCACGCGGTCGATCTGATCTCCGGGGCGGATGACGTTCGACCAGTAGAGGAAGTTGTAACCGACAAAGGCGCGGATACCGCGAGTCACTTGATAGCCAAGGTTCACTCGGACTTCCGGCGACACACTGAAAACGTCTCGCGTGTGCCGGCCGATATTGGTCTGGCTGGCGAGAAGCCCGCCATTGAACGCCATCGGGGCGGCACCCGGTCGAATCTGAGTCGTCGATCCGTTGATGACAAGGGTCTGATGCGTGTCACCCAACGCCACGGCAGTTCGTGCGGACAAAGACCAGCGTTCGCGTCGCCACTCCCAATCGACGCCCAGTTGCCAACCGTAGAACTGATTGTGCGTCAGGAAATCATCGCTGACCAGTCGTTGTGTCCCGGCAGGGCTGGTGACGACGACGCCATTGATAACATCCTGTGTCGGCACGAGACTCGTCGGATTCTCGCGGATGAGCATTGTTTCATCCAGCGACAAGTAGCGGAAGCCCGTGAAGACCTCGGCTCGACGCCCCCAATCGCACCCCTTACAGCACCATAGCGTCTCGCGGATATTGGCATCGGCCCCCCAAAAATAGGTCGATGTCTTCACCGACAGCGAGCCAGTGCTGATATTCGGAAACGTGACGAGTTCGCCAAATTCTCCCAGCGGCGCGCCATTCACGATATTCGGGACCAAAATCGGGCGTGTGATCGAGGGAAACTGGTTGGGTGAAACGGTGACCCGTTGCGACTCCTGACCGAGGAAGAAATAACTACCGTCGATCCCGGCCTGTTGGCACTCGTTGAACCAACAACCGAACGTGAAGCGACCACCGTTGCGCATGCCCGTGTGATGGGTCGTATCACCCAGCAAGACGCGGGTGAACGGGTCGCCGAAAAACCCAAAGCTCGGCGGATTCACGCCCGGCATCAAGCTCATGGTCGCCAACGGCGGCACTCGCATCCCCGTGGTCCACCACATCAAATACTCGGCGCGCGCCCACGTTCGAATACCCGGCTCAATGGGCGGCGGTTGCTCGCCGCAGCCATACTCGCCGATCAAGGTCATTGGCACATCGGAACCGGCCAAGATCGGTTCGGGCTTGCCCGTTTTTGAGTCCTCCTTTACGTCTCGATGAGGCGCAATCTTCTCGAGTTTCAACTCCCCAGGCTTCGGTTCGGCGAGCTTTGGCTCAGAACTTTTGGGGAGTTTCGCTTTCGGGTCAGCCGACTTGAAATGAGGCACCTTGATGTCAGGCCCCTTTGGATCCGCAGTTTGAGCGCGAATCTTGGCCGAGTGCCACGGCTGCTGCCACTTGAACGCGGACGGAATGGTGGGAGGGTCCAAGTCGCCGGGGCGAGGGCTTGGATACAACTGAACGGCGCCGGCGTGGGTGGGGAACGTGGTCGAAGCCGGTGGAGGAGGTTCGGCAGCGGCCCGTGCAACGGGTGACGTTGGTTTGACTGCTCGCCACTCGATGTCATCGGCCCGAGCCATCGCGGTCATCAGGCCGAGGGTGACGCCAAGACTCTTCGCCAGTTTGCCGTTCATGTGTGATTCCTCACAGCGGTGCCACAACGGGCAACCGCGGCATCCCAAGTTTCCCTGACAGGGCCCGCCTCACGGCTCGATGCGCCCGAACATCACGAGACTTCGCGCCATGTCAAGCAGCCCCCATCTTCCCGCCACCATCTTTTCGACCATTCGCCGGCGCTTGCCACAAAGGTTCGAAACTCATTTCTCGCCGCAACTCGCGCGTTCTGGTCACATTCCACAGAACCCGCACAGGTAGACCAAACGGCACGAAATGAACCGGCAGAGTCCGCCAATACTACCCAGTTCATCGTCAGCGGATGGCCATTACAAGTCTCGCTTGACTTGCTTGAGAGATTCTGCGAAGAACCCGCCCTTGCTTCGCGTGTGACACGAAATCTTGCCGATAGGGCTGGCGACAGATGTTACCGCGAACTGGACTATTTGCGGTGGATTGTCAGCCCCCTGCGACAAAGCCCAACGGGGACCAAGGAGTGGTCAATGTGCCGAACGACCCATGAACCGCGCCGGCGATTGGTTGCCTTCGCGGCAATAACAACACTTAGTTGGCTCTTGTTTCTTCCAGCCGCTCAGGCAGCGTTTTGGCCACCATGGCCACCGGCGACCGGCGGAGGCACCTTGCCGCCGCCCCAACAGCCCCCCCCAGGGACCGTCGGTGGTGAAATCGTTATCGATCCACCTCCAATCCCGAGTGGCGGAGGCGACAAAGAACCGGATCCCGAACCGCCGCCCGTTGTGGTTCAGAACACGCCCGAGCCGGCAACACTCTTGACCGGATTGATTGGCGTTGGATTGGCTGGCATCGTCGCTCGGCGGCGGAAGCGATAATCAGACGATAATTGAAAAGACCGGAGGCAGGATGTTGTACAATATCCTGCCTCCGGTCTTTAGTTTCAACAACAATTACGCCGCACGTCGAACCTGTTGTCGCACGAAGCGAGCACACGTCGCAATGACTCGCTCTTGTTGGGTGAGCGTCAACTCGGGATAAATCGGCAGCGCCAAGACGCTTTCCGACGCCGCCTCGCTCACCGGGAAATCGCCTTCGCGATAGCCCAGATGGGCGAGGCACTCCTGCATGTGTACCGGCCGCGGATAGTAAATCTCGTAGCCGATGCGTTCGTCCTTCAGATATCGCGCCAACTCGTTTCGCTTCCCATTACCAACACGAACGACGTACTGGTTGAAGGTGTGCCGGCACTCGCGCCGGATAACCGGTCTTTCGAGGAAATGGGTCAGATGATGCCGTTCGATCAGGGCGTCATACCGGCGAGCGACATCCTGACGTTTGGCGATCCAATTCTCAACATGAGGCAGCTTGACACGAAGGATGGCCGCGTGAACCGCGTCCATGCGAGCGTTCCAGCCGAGGTATTTGTGGTAATACTTCGGCTCCATGCCATGCACGCGAAGGCTTGCCATGCGTGCCGCCCAAGTCGGATCATTGGTGACGACCATTCCGCCATCGCCAAAGGTGCCCAGGTTCTTCGTCGGGTAAAAACTCAAGCAAGCCATGGCCCCCAGCGTGCCGCAGCGTTTGCCCTGATATTCGGCGCCCAGCGACTGAGCCGCGTCTTCGACAATCGTGACGCCGTGCCGTTCGGCAATGTGCCACAATGGCTCCATGTCGGCGCACTGTCCAAAGAGATGGACCGGCATGATGGCTTTGGTCCGGGGCGTGATCTTGCATTCAACCTGTAACGGATCGAGGTTGTAGGTTTGGGGGTCGATATCGACGAACACCGGCGTCGCGCCGGTGCGGCAAACCGAGCCGGCCGTGGCGAAGAACGTGAACGCCGGCACGATGACCTCATCGCCCGGCCCAACGCCCATGGCACAGAGCGCCAACAACAACGCGTCGGTGCCCGAGGCACACGAAACACCGTGGGCAGCGCCGCAATAGACTGCTATTTCCCGTTCGAGCGCCGCGATTTCCGGACCGAGAATCACTTGCCCCGACGCCAAGACTCGCTGGATCGCCTCGTCAATTTCCGGTTTCAAGTTGCGATAGTGCGCCTGAATGTCGCAAAGGGGAACATCCATGTTCGCCATCGGCCGACTCCTTCTGCCCGTGTGACGGTTTTTGTGCCTAGTCAGGCCGGAGTAGTGTGGCGGGATAGGCAATCGCTGTCAAGCCGAAGGTCGCCCTTGACCGTTTGCCCCGGGTTTTCCCATAATCGGCGGGCCATCGTTCGGACGCGATGGCAACCCTCCAACCGAAGTGGGCATGATGCCAAACATCCTTCGACTACCCCAACCCGAGCCTTCGAGCGACTTAGTTCGACTCGTCAACAATCTCTCGCCCGATGATCGATACCACGTTCTGCATCACCTTCTCGGCGAGGGTGTCTGCCGGCAACTCGGAGTCTGCCCGATCCCCCAAGGCTTCACGCTCTCCGTTGTCATGCCGGTTTACAACGAACAGCAGTGGGTCCGCGAAGTCGTTCGCAGGGTTCAGAATGTGCCCATTCCCAAGGAGATCATCCTCGTTGATGACGGGAGCACGGATGGAACGCGAGAGATTCTCGCGGAGGTCGAGTCCGAGGCCGACAATGTTCGGGTCTTCTACCAAGCGCGCAATCAAGGGAAGGGAGCGGCCCTCCGGGAAGGATTCCGTCACGTCACGGGCGATGTCGTGATTGTTCAAGACGCCGACCTGGAATACGATCCCGCGGAGTATCCCCGGCTCATCCAGCCAATCTTGCAAAACCGCGCTGACGTCGTCTTTGGGTCGCGCTTCATTGGCGAGAGCCATCGCGTGCTTTATTTCTGGCACTCCGTCGCCAACAAGGTCCTAACCACGCTCTCGAATATGTTCACCAATCTTAATCTCACCGATATGGAGACCTGCTACAAGGTCTTTCGGCGCGAGGTACTGGCCGGCGTGAACCTGCGATCGAATCGTTTTGGCTTCGAGCCAGAGATCACAGCGAAGATTGCCAAACATCGCGCTCCCAAGTGGCGCGTCTACGAGATTCCCGTCAGCTACTCCGGTCGAACCTACGAGGAAGGCAAGAAGATCGGTCTAAAGGACGCGTTCAACGCGCTGTATTGCATCATCCGCTACGCATTTTTCAACTAAGCGCCGCGAGACGAACGAGGCACTGGTCGATCGCGCATGATAGCGACTTCGCTAAGGCACGTGGTATTCACACGGAATTGAGAGGGGCAAGATGCGTCATACGATTGCCGTCGCCGTCGGACTCTGTTTCATCGTTGTTGCACCGTTGGGTGCTGTCACGCCTGTGCGCAACTTCGACGATGCGCCGCTGCGAGCCGTACAATTCGTCGATGCCAGCGAGGGCTGGGTTGCCGGTGATGAAGGCGTGATTTGGCACACCATCGACGGCGGCGCCACATGGGAGCGGCAATCCACAGGGACTCGTGCGTCGCTTCGATCAATTCACTTTCTGACACCATTCACCGGATGGGTCGCGGGGCGTGAGGAATTGCCCTATGGCGGCGGGAGCGCCGGCGTCCTGCTCGTCACCTTCGACGGCGGATTGAAGTGGCAACGAGTTGCCACCAACAAGATGCCGGGCCTGAACGTCGTTCGATTCTTCGACGACCAGAATGGCGTCGCAGCCGGCGATGGTAACGACCAGTTTCCGTCGGGTGTATTCGCGACAAGCGACGGCGGGCGAACATGGAAGCCCGTTCCCGGGCCAAGAGTCCCCAGTTGGCTCACCGGCGATTTTCAAGACCCGAAAACCGCGACCCTGGCCGGCGCCTGGAGTCGCCTCGACCTCATTCGCGATGGTCAGTTTCGCAAGGCGGAACTCGACACGTTGGGCGGCCGGAGCATTCTTGGAGTACGCGTTCGAGGCCAGCGAGCTGTCGCCGTGGGTCAAGGCGGCGTAATCCTCATTAGCCGCGAAACCGCCGGCATGAAATGGGCCTACGCCAACCTCAGCCGCGTCCTGAATACGGCCTCGTTGCAATGCTGTGACTTCCACGGTGTCGCGTTGGTTGACGACCACACTTGGGTGGTTGGCCGGCCCGGTACGATGATCTTGCATAGCCCCGACAACGGCCGAAACTGGGAGGCGTTCCCCACCGGTCAAAACGTTCCGCTTCACGGTGTCCACTTCCACAACGACAAAGAAGGATGGGCAGTCGGTGAACTCGGAACCATCCTCGCCACGCGTGATGGTGGAAAGACTTGGGCCATTCAGCGTCGCGGGGGAGAGCGTGCGGCCGTGCTATGCGCCGCGGCCGACTCGCCGTCGATCCCGTTTGATGCCGTTGCACAACTCGGATTGAATGACGGGTATCTCGTCACGGGACTTCAGTTCACGGCCGCCGACCCTTCAACGTCCCCGTTGCGCCGATCGACCGACCCCGAGAGACTGGTCGCCGCCATGCGGCAATCCGGGGGAGTAGCCGCGGAAAGCTACTGGATGTTTCCGCTGCCCGAATACGGTGCCAACGACCCTCGCGAACTGCTTGCCGCCTGGGACAGACTCCACGGAGACAAAGCCTCCGATACGCTCTTGCGCCAGTTGGTGCTGTCGCTGCGTATGTGGCAACCTGAAGTGGTCATCGGCGGCCATGGCTCGACACCCGCTTCGGGCGCCGTGGCGATTGAGTCGATTCGGGAGGCCTTCGCCCGTGCAGCCGATCCCAATTGCTTCCCTGAACAGATTCAGCAACTCGGGCTAAAACCGTGGACAGCGAAAAAGCTCTATGCGGTACATTCGGGTACGCCCGCGCGAGGATACGAGCTTGCGGTCAATGAACCGCTTGCTCATCTGGGCGATTCGCCGCGTGATTTTGCCACATCGGCTATCGGCATGGTTTCGGATCGCTCTACAGTTTGGCCCGATCAACGATTATTCACCTTAATCGAGACCCGCGTGAAATGCGGTGCCAACGGCTACTTCATGGACGGCGTCACGCTGGCCCATGGCGGTACCGCCCGACGGGAACAGACAATCCCCACGGAATCGGAAATGACGATCGCCAAGGCCCGCGCGACGGCGGCACGCGAGAAACTGACACTCGAAAGACTATCCAATCAATCGTTTGCCGCACTGGGAGGCGCGGAGCGCGTTATTGGCCAACTTGGCCTCGCGCTCAAGAAGATGCCCGCGGATCAAGGGGCCGCAGCCGCTTTCGGCCTGGCCAATCAATATGCCCGTGCCGGGCAATGGCAGCTGGCACGCGAAGGCTTTGTCTTGATGGTCGATCAGTTTCCCGCCGACCCGTTAGCGGTCGAGGCCTATCGCTGGCTCGCTCGCTTCGGGGCCAGCTCCGAAGCCCGACGCCGCCACGAACTGGGACAATTCGCGATCTTCACGGAAATGACAATCTCGCAGGTTGCGGGCCGAAAGCCTGGAAGCAACGCTAACCCCACGCAGATGACCGGCACGCAAGAACTCGTCTATCTGACGAACCTGGCAGAGACTCGCCAATGGTATCACGGCTCCCTGGCGGTCGAGCCTCGCCTGGCCGCGTTCGGGCCGTTGTACGCCACCGATCCGAGTTTTCAGTTCTGTCTTCAATCGGCTCGGCGCAATCTTGGCGACGTTGAAGGGCCACGAAAATGGTATGCAAAGTTCCTGGCCGACACGGCGACGACCACGCCGGACGCCGGCCCGAATCCGTGGCGCGACGTGGCTGCTGCCGAGTTATGGCTGACCAACCGCACGTCGCAGCCGCCGCGCCCCGTGGGCATGTGCCGATTGACGACGACGCGTCCATATTTGGACGGCGATTTGAGCGACGATTGCTGGAAAGCTTCGACGGCCATGGCGCTTCGCCCCGTCAACAGCGAACTCGGCAAGGAATACGCGACCAAGGCCTTCTTTGCCTACGACACGGAATTCATCTACATTGGCATCCGGTGCGAGCACCCGCAAGCCCAACCGGTGCCCGCCGCCAAGAACCGCCAGCACGACCAGGATTTGAGCCGACAGGACCGTGTCAGTATTATGCTCGATCTTGATCGAGATTACCAAACCTACTACCAATTGCAGTTCGACCAGCGTGGGTGCGTCGCTGAGGATTGTTGGGGAGACGCGACGTGGAACCCACGATGGTTCGTCGCCGTGAAGAGCGAGGCGACGTTCTGGGCTGCGGAGATTGCGATTCCGCGCACGGAGCTAACCGGCGAATCAATTCCGTTGGGCCGTGTTTGGGCAACCAATGTGGTGCGGACAATCCCCGGCCGCGGCATGCAGGCTTGGTCAACGCCCGCCGCTGCTACTCCTCGCCCGGAAGGAATGGGACTGCTAATCTTCGCTCAAGATAAGTAACTGAAGCAGCCGCTGATCGTTTGGGGTCAGCGGCTACTTCTTCAGCATCGGCTCGACGAATTTCTCAACGTCGGCAGCCTGGAATGGCTTCTCCGTGAACGTTTGGACGAGTTTCCCGGCCGCGTCGAAGACGACCACGGCGGGCAACGAAGAGAACTTCCATTCGCTCTCAATGGCCATTGCGCCGGCTTCATCGAGAAAATAACACTCGACGGGATACTTCTTACTCGCAAGATACTTCTGCCCACGGGGCCGATCCTGCGGTTCATCGATGCTGACAAGAATTAGCTCGAGTCCTTCGCTTTTTCGCTTCGCATACATCTGAACCAGATGCGGATGCTCCTCTTTGCACGACGTTCAGTAGTTGGCCCAAACGTCGATGACGACGACCTTCCCCTTTCGGGCGGCAATCTGCTTTTTCAGCTCATCGAGAGCGACCAACTTGAAGTCGGCGTTGCCGGCGACCGGCTTATTCGCGTCGACAACGGCCTTCGCTGTGGGAGCGTCCTGCGACGACTCCTCTTTGGGCGGTGGCATTGTTTCGGGGCCTTTCGTCGCCACGGGGCTACTGCAACCGGCGACCAGCACAAGCCACAACGGGAGAATGACCCAAGAGCGATACGTCACTGGCGACCTCCTCATCTGCTGGGCACGACAATTTTGGGGAGATCCGCCAATACCTTGGCACACTCATTGGCGTCAAACTCACCCTTGCGATAGGCCCGATTCGCCTTCACCGTAGCTTTGACGTACTGAATCACGGTGACTTCCGCATCACGCGCCAATTTGTATTCCTTTGGACCCATCTTGTCGTCAATACACAAGACGACATGCTTCAAGGCGTCCTTTTTGGCCTGATTTTCAAGCCGATTCTTGAGTGTCGCATCATCGGAGCAGAAGACGACAAAACTGCCCAACTCGGCGGCGGCATGTTTTTCAATGGCCGCGTCGATGTTCTTGATAAGCGCCGCCAAGGCCGGCGTTAAATCATGGGCGAAGATCATCACGACGGGATTGTCGCCATGTTTGCAGAAAAGACACGCACGTTCGCCGGCGTTGTCACCGGTCACGTTGAAGGTGTGAAAGGGACCCGGAAGCGCTTCGCCCGGTTGAGGACCGGACTGAAGTGGGTCAGCCGCCTTCCCCGTGGCGGTGGACATCGCCAACACAGCCGCGGCGAGCAGCAACCGTCTCATGTATCGACCTCTGATGCATTTACCAACTTGGTTCGGACTGTTTCTACGCGTTGTTTTATAAGTCTCTGTCGGCGCCGACAACCAAATACGCACAGCCGAAAAGGGCGATTACCATGCCCTGCCCTATTCAGAATCGGCCCAGCCTGCTAGATTAGCTTATCTGGATACAGGGTTAGAAGGTTTCACGCGATACCATGCCATCTACCGAATTCGTTCGCAACTACTGCATCATCGCTCACATCGACCACGGGAAGAGTACGCTCGCGGACCAATTTCTGTTGAAGACAGGAACCATATCCGCCCGCGATTATCGTGCTCAGACCCTTGATGCGATGGATCTCGAACGGGAGCGGGGCATCACCATACGCATGCACCCGGTCACGATTTTCCACGAGCGGAACGGCCGGCAGTACGAATTGAACCTCATCGACACGCCCGGCCACGTTGATTTCAGCTACGAAGTCTCGCGAAGCCTTGCCGCATGTGAAGGCGCGATTCTCCTGGTTGACGCATTTCAAGGAGTCCAGGCCCAGACGGTCGCTAACGCCTTTCTAGCGATGGAACACAACCTGACGATTATCCCCGTCCTCAACAAGATCGACATGCCGACGGCTCGGCCGGATGCCGTCATTGCCGAGATGGAACACGCGCTCGGCGTGCATGGGGAGGACGTCTTGAGATGCAGCGCCAAGACCGGCATCGGCATTGACGAGATTCTCGATGCCATCCTTGATCGCGTTCCACCTCCATCGGGCGACGAGAAGGCCCCGCTCAAGGCCCTCGTTTACAACAGCCACTTTGACACCTACAAGGGCGTTGTCGTCTACGTGAGAATCCGCGACGGCGTCTTGAAGAAGGGCGAACAGATTCGCCTGATGCGTTCCGGCCAAGAATACGTCGTCACCAACGTCGGGCGATTCCGGCCGAACATGGTCGAATGCGATGAGCTTTCCGCAGGCCAAGTCGGATACTTCATGGCCCAAATCAAGGACCTCGCCGACGTTCACATCGGCGACACGGTGACAGACGCGATCTCGCCGACGCTGGAGCCATTGTCGGGTTACAAAGAGCCGAAGCCGATGGTCTTCAGCGGACTGTACCCCGTCAACAACAACGATTTCGAGACGCTTCGGGAGGCCCTGGCCAAGCTCAAACTGAACGACTCCAGCTTCACATATCAGCCGGAAAACAGTGAGGGACTCGGCTTCGGTTTCCGGTGCGGCTTCCTTGGCATGTTGCATCGCGAGATTATTCAACAACGGCTCGAGCGTGACTGTGCCATCGACCTTGTTCAGACCGCCCCAAACGTGACCTATGAAATCCTGAAGCGCGACGGGCAAGTCATTATCGTCAATAGCCCGCAAGAAGTTCCCGACGCCGGCCAGATCGATCAGTTTCGCGAACCGATCGTGAAGATCAACTTCATCATCCCCGCTGAAAACGTTGGGGACATCATGAAGCTCTGCGCCGACCGTCGCGGTCAATTCTTGCGCCAGGAATATCTGAGTCCGACGCGAGTGATGCTGACCTATGAGCTTCCACTAGCGGAAGTGATCTATGACCTTTACGATAAACTGAAGTCGGTCACTCATGGCTACGGCACGATGGATTATGAATTGCTCGGCTATCGTGAAGCCGACCTTGTGCGGCTCGACATTCTCGTGCATGGCAAGCGTGTGGATGCGCTATCGATTATCGTTCACCGCGCCAACGCCGAGTATCGCGGCCGAAAGCTAGTGAAGAAGCTTCGAGAGGAGATCGACCGGCACCTATTCGAGATTGCCCTGCAAGCAGCGATTGGCAGCCGGGTCATTGCCCGAGAGACAATCTCGGCGATCCGGAAAAACGTGACGGCCAAGTGCTACGGCGGCGACATCACTCGTAAGCGGAAGCTCTGGGCAAAACAAGCCGCCGGCAAGAAGCGAATGAAACAAGTCGGCCAAGTCGAGATTCCCCAAGAGGCGTTCCTAGCCGTCCTCGAGGCCGACGAGTGATCCACTCAACGGGGTGCGACGTGGATGATCTCCCCACCGAGCCAATCGACTCCGCGACCTCCGCCCGCCGCTGCCAGCCTCCCCGGTGCCGCGCACTGGTCCCACATCATCAGGACGGGTTTCGCCGTTTCCTTCACTCGGCCACGATCTTTCTCATCGCCGTCTTAACGTTGCGAGCCGTGGTGATCGAACCGTTCGGCGTTCCGACCGGAAGCATGGCGTTAACGCTCGCGGGTAACCACAAGGCGTGTCAATGTCCGGATTGCGGTTTCCCAATCCGCGTCGGCCAAAACAGCGGCGACTCCAAGTCTCCATCCTCATCCGTGACCACCTGCCCCAATTGCGGCGCCATTGTTGATCTACGGTCTGCCACCGAAGTCATCGGAGACCGGCTGTTGGTTGATAAGAACATCTTCGAGTTGCGAACACCCCGACGATGGGAGGTCGCCGTTTTTCGTAACCCGTCGGACCTCACGAAGCCCTATGTCAAACGAGTCGTCGGCCTACCCAACGAGCGGATTCAGATTCGCGGCGGCGACGTCTATATCAACGGGAACTTGCTGCGAAAGACGCTACGAGAGCTTCAGCCGATGCGCATTCCCGTCTTCGACACCGCTTACCCGTTGACCAACGGCAACCTCGAGCGACACTGGGTCTGCGACGCCCACGTCGAGTGCCCTCAACCGGCGCTCTGTTGGAGCGGCGACGACCAGGATCCCGCCAAATGGGTCCATTTTCGCAATTGGGACTCGGCAACGAAGTCCGAGCGACCGATCACCGATTGGTTCGCCTACAACGGCGGCGGCTATCGACATGAACCAAGCGACGTTTTTGACTTCTCCGCGTCCTTCGCCTTTCGTCACCAGGGCGGCAATGGAGCGCTCGAGTTTCGATTGCGAGATGGCGTGGATGAGTTCGAGATTGTGATGCCGGCGACCGGAGCCATCTACGGGCGTCGAGGAAAGGAAACCTACCTCGGTTCCGATATCGCTCTCAAGCCGGACAGAGTCTACCTGGTTGATGCCGCCCTTGTCGACCGGCGGGTGACGGTGGCGATCGACGGTGTCGTCAAACTCGGCCCGTTGAACCTGAACGAGCCGCGATATGGCAGAAGGCCGGTGTCCCGGCCAATCTCTTTCAGGGCTGCCGGCCTGCGAGCGGAGATTCAACGATTGACCCTTTATCGCGACCTTCACTACACGTCTTCGGGCCGCAATGCCATCTACGAACCTTGGCAACTCGGTCCAAACGAGTACTTCATGCTGGGCGACAACAGCGCCAATTCCGAGGACAGCCGTTTTTGGTCGATTCCCGGAGTTCCCGAACACATGTTCCTCGGTAAGCCGCTTCTGCTCCATCAACCCAGCCGGCGCGGAGTATTCGGCACGCGAGAACTTCAGGTGATTGATTGGAATCGCGTCGGGCTTATTCGATGAGACGCCGCCGCGCTGTCCCGATTACGCGGCCATGTTCGCCGACGAAGGCGCTCGCTTCGTGGCACCATCCTTGGGCCGAGTCTTCTTCGGGATCGGCGACGGCAATTCGGGCGCTCGCGGCGGATGACGCAGATTCTCCAAAGTCGAATCGGTGAGCTTTTCCTGCTTCAAGTTGATCGCATTTCGATTCAGAGCATCGGCAATGGCCTTGCGCAGATCGACGTTATTCCACGGCGACATCGAGAGCCAATCACCGGCGCCCCCACCGATTACGGGTCTCCGCGATGCGACCGCTTTGCGGAATTCTTCGAGTGATTCCTTCGGCTGATCCCGATTGGCCAATACGATGGCATTTCCGATTTTCGCCAGCGTCCGGTAAGGATGTTCCGCTTTGGGCGGCGACTGCGGCGGGATGCGATAAGGCTTTTCGTCAAGCTTATTAAAGAACTCGCCTGCTTCGTCGATTCGCCCCTGTTTTAAGTAGAACATCCCCAAATCAATCTGAAACCCGACACCTTTGATAATCTCAAGCCATTCGGGCTTGGGATCGGCGAATCGTTCCGCCAACTCGATTGCCATGCGTTCCTCGGCCGAAACGTAGGGAGTCGTCACTTCGGTCACAACGACAGGCGGCTTGACGCGACGACTCTGCAAGACTCGCAGGCCGGCACCAATCGCGATTAAAACCACACAGGCCGCGACGATCCCACCGATCATAAGCCAGCGGGGAGTACGACGATTTGCCGGTGGGACGAAGCCGGATTCGGTGATGGGCATCGGTGCCAAGACACCGGATTGGATTGACAGTTCTAGTGGTGGCTTCGCGGCGCCCGTAGTTCCGCCTCGAACCAATGCGAGGTCTCGCAGAATCTCGCGAGCCGACTGATAGCGATCATCCGGCTTTTTTGCCATCATCTTGTGGACAATGGCGCATAACTCTGCTGGTAGATCGGGACGAATGGACGCGATCGGGATCGGTTCCTGCTGAACGTGCTTGATTGCAACTTCATAGGACGTCGCGCCATGAAAAGGAGGCTGCCCGGTGAGGAGATGATACGACGTGACGCCAAACGAATAGATATCGGTCCGGTGATCGACGGGTTTTCCCTGGACTTGTTCGGGGCTCATGTAAAGGGGTGTCCCCATACTGACACCTGATTGCGTCAGGTTCAAGGGTTGGCCGTCCGTGAAGCATCGCGACAATCCGAAGTCGGCGACTTTAACTTCGACCTTGCGGGTCAGCAGGATGTTCTCGGGCTTAATGTCGCGATGAACGATGCCGAGTTCAGCCGCACGCTGAAGCGCCGAGGCTATTTGTCGCATGATGCTCAGCGCGATCGGCAAGTCGGGTGGCCCTTTGCGGTCGAGGTAATCGCGGAGGTTCTTCCCCTCGACGTATTCGAGGGCCATGAAATGCACCGCGTCTTGAACTCCGATGGCATAGACCTGGACGATATTGGCGTGGGAGATTCGGGCGACGGCTTCGGCTTCAATGCGGAATCGCTGCAACGCCGTCGAATTGGCTGACAGTTCGGGCCGCAAGAGCTTCAGTGCGACCTTGCGTTTGAGGGATGTCTGCTCGGCCAAGAAGACCTGCCCCATTCCACCGCGGCCGATGCGGCGGAGGATGACGAAATCCCCCAACGTGCGTCCCGACCAATCCTCATCTTGGGGTGGGACTGACGGTACGCCGCGAGAGACTTGCGTTTCATCCATGGAATCGTTCCCGACTCGATCGAACGCTCAACCCCTGATGACATGCTATCACAAACACCAGAACGGGTCTTATGGATCCATCGCCTCCTGACGATACGGGTCTCAACGGTGGTCCAACGTCGACAGGCACTCGGGTCCGGTCACACATGAAGCAAAGCCGAGAAATCAATTTCTTGGCAGAGCGTGTTGGCCGTCGCGGTGTACAAGTTCTGTCCGTCCCGGGCAAACGCCATCGCTTTGATAGGCGAGGCCAACTTGCGAATGACGTGGGCCTCTCCCGACTCGCTTTTCCAGACGCGAATGGTGCCGTCGTCGCTCGCGGAAACGAGCCACTGTCCATCCGGCGAATAGGTGACGGCAGTCACCCGTCCCAAATGCCCGGTAAGAACCTTGGGTGTCGCCTCGTTTTCGTTTAGGTCCCAGACAAGGACAGTATCTTCCAGCGATGCCGCGGCCAACCAGCGGCCATTAGGATGAAAAGCCATGCTGCTCACGCCGCCTTCAAACACGGTCAGTCTCTTTGGCTCCATGATATCCCAAAGGCAAATGGCCCCATCGGCTCCACTGGTGGACAACCAGTCGATTCCGCCGCATGCCAGCCATCGCCCATTGGGGTGAAAAGCCACGCATTCGACCGAACAACCGTCGGATGCTTCAGGAATCAGCAAATGTTCGGTCCGATTCTCGACGTTCCAGACCCAACACGTTCCATCGGTGGCGCAAGCCGAGGCGAATAGCTTAGAGTCATCGCTGAAGGTTAAGAACCCCCCTGGGCCCCAGTGCCCCAACAAGTCAAAAGGCGGCTTGTCGGTCCCGAGTTCCCAAATGCGGAGATTCGACTCGGTGCCACTGGTCACCCGCCCGCCGACGGTCACGAGCCACTTTCCGTTAGGGCTGATGGCGACCGCGTTGGGCACCATCGCCCCCGACGGCGGTACATTCTCTCTCGTAGTGAGATCCCAGACTTGAAGTGCCGTTCCTCCACAAGAACTGGCCAACACCGGCTTCGGCCCGCTACCGACGGCGATGGAGTGTTTCGACCGCGCGTTGCTCCCCGCGACTAGCTTCCCTTCATGCGGATTCCAAATATGGATGGCTTGGTCCATGCCCGCCGACGCTAATCGCGTACTGTCGGCACTGAAGGCCAGGGTACGAATATCGTCGGTATGACCATGCAGAACATGGGCTGTCTTTCCGCCAATGAAATTATCCCAAACATGAATGACGTGATCGGAGTCGGCACAGGCCAACAACCTTCCGTCAGGGCTGAACACAACGGCCAACACCTGATCGGCGTGGCTATTCAAAAGGATGATCGGGCTTCCGGTATCGGCGTTCCACAGCCGAGCCGTCGTATCCCAACCAGCGGAGACCAGCAGCTTGCCATCGGGATGCCACGCGAGCATAGGAACTCGGTCGGTGTGACCATCCAACGTTCTGACGATGGTCTGGCTTTCGAGATCCCAGATGTAAATATGCCGATCTTCGCCCGCCGACGCCAACCGTTTTCCGTCGGGGCTAAACGCCAGAGCCGACAAGGGCATCGAATGACCCTTGAGTTCGGCAATCATCGCCTCGGATTCGACATCCCAGAGCCGGACTTGCCCGTCGTCGTGGCCGGTCGCAATGACCGCCGAGTCGCCGCGGAACGCCACGGACGTCACCCATGACGCTTGAGGGATGGAAGACAGCTTCTCGCCGGTATCGGCGTTCCAGAGAATCAGGTCGTCACTGGCCGAGACCATTCGCCGGCCATCGGCACTGAAAACCCAGAGAGTTTCGAGATCGCTTAGATGGTGGGCGGCAAGTTGTCTGCCGTCGACGCCCCAATGGCGAAGCCACCCGGAATCCTCGACCGATCGGAGGTTTCCGTCGCGATCAAAAACGACCGCCGCCAGTTCACTATCGGTGTGATAGCGAGGCTCGCCAAAGGTACGCCGGACAGGAACAGGAGGATAGTCTGGTGGAGGCGCCACGTCGTCCAGCAGAGGATTCGGCATTAGTCAACTCCTAGGCCGCGTCAACGGGCGATGCAACGAGAGGCGGCACTATCAAACTCCAGCTTACCCGAACGCGCGGGGTCGTCCAGCGCACAAATCGGTTGCAGACTGAATATTATCGAAAGTATATCTCATACCTGAAATAGCGGCTGGCAATCATCACCGGGAACCGCCACAATCGTCGCTCTTTCGACTTCCGCTCGAATAATATCAGCTCGAAGCCGATCGAACGGCATTGATTCGCAACACGTTAGGAAAAGAGGGCTCGCATGGCATCATCCGGTGAGTTTGCCTATATCGATTGGCTTCGGGACCGGACCCCAGCCACGGCGCGTGTTGTCATAGGGCCGGGAGACGACGCTGCGGCAGTGGCTTGGCCTCGAGAGTCACTCTGTCTGCTCACGACCGACATGCTCATGGACGGCCGACACTTTCATCTGGCCGAAGCGGGCGCAAGACGTGTGGGACGCAAGGCCATGGGGGTAAACCTCAGCGATATCGCCGCCATGGCGGGGCGCCCCGTCGCGGCTGTTGTCGCCGTGTGCCTTCCGAGAAACGATGGACGCCAAATCGCCGAGGAACTGTACCTTGGGTTGCGCGATTGTGCCGACGAATTCGATACAGCCCTGGTCGGGGGCGACACGAATAGTTGGGATGGGCCATTAGTAATAAGCGTCACAGTGGTCGGCGAAGCCACCGAGCGTGGCCCGGTGCGCCGCACAGGCGCCCGCCCTGGTGACTGGCTCATAGTTACCGGCGCCCTCGGGGGAAGTCTGTTTGGAAAACACCTCGATTTCAAGCCAAGAGTCGACGAGGCGCTGGCCCTGCACGCATGCGTCGAACTTCACGCGATGATCGACATCAGCGACGGGCTGGCCGCAGACGTTTGGCACATTTGCGAGGAAAGCCGGTGCGGCGTCGTGCTTCGGGCCGAGAGCATCCCGATTTCCGACGCCGCAGGGACCAGCCGCGACCAACGAACGCCATTGGAACACGCCCTTTCCGACGGCGAGGACTTCGAGTTGGCGTTTGCCGTCAGCGCAACAGATGGACGGCGTCTGGTCGAGACACAACCCATCGATGGGATCGAGCTACGGGCGATTGGCGAATTCGTGGAAGCCGGTTTTTGGATGGACTGCGCAGGCAGTCGGATCGCGATGACTCCGACGGGTTGGGAACACCAACTAGACTAGCGAAGTTCACCGAGGGGTCCGCACGAGTCATTCGTGCAAGAATTCGGCCAAAAATCCGGCCAAAACGGGTGACCTGCTATTGACCGGCCTTGGGGTCCGAGCTATTGTCCGCCCGCTTTTCCATCACTATTGGCGTTGCTACGGATCGGGGGAGTCGGGGAGACCCTGCTGTCAGGGCATCTTCGACAGGTCCGGGGCATCGTATGCATGGCGATCCGGTCGGTTTGGCCGGTCGAGGGAACGGACGGGGGAAAGGAGGCAATGGTGTCTCAGGCATCAAAGCGGATGTGGCGACGGGTTGCCGCCGGGCTGGTCATTATTCCAGCCCTGGCTAAGGGGGGAACCGTCCTGGCCCAGGCCGCCGGGGAGTCGTTGCCAGGAGCAACGGCGAACGCCACGGACATGAAGGAAGGCGTGCGGCAAATGATCCGCATGGGCCGCTCCGCACTCATGGCGGGGGACGTCTCAAAAGCTCGGGCGATGGCCCAACTGGCCCAATCGACTGGGGTCAAGTTGGAGTCGTGGGAAGACTCGCCCGAAAAACTGCTCAACGATATCAACCATCTCGGGACGACCGCGGCACCGGCGCCGACGGCGGCCGCCCCGATGACGGCTCCCGCGGCACCGCCCGCGGCGCCGGCCAAGGCTGTAGCTTCCGACCCGCGTGAGCTGGTCAAGCAAAGCCGATTGGCACTCAAGGCCGGCAATCTCGAACTTGCCAAGGAACTCGCCAACAAGGCCAATAGCTCGAACGCCCGATGGGGATTGTTCGAGGATTCGCCCGCGAAGTTGCTCGGTGAGATTCAGAAGGAACAGGAAACCCGCAACAAGGTCGAGGCCGAGAAAATTCTCGCCCAGGCCCGGTTGCTGTTTCAAAAGAACCAGCTCGACGACGCCGAGCGCTTGGCTCAGAAGGCCGACCGCCTGCATGGCCCGTATGGCGTGCTTGAGGTTGGTGATCGTCCGAGCAGGTTGATGGCCGAGATTGAGGCCGCTCGGGCGAAGCTCCGGCTGGGCAATGTTGCCGCCACGGGGACGGGCACGGACGCCAGGGCGACGGCGCCGGTCACGCCGGCCGGCTATGCGGCCACGGGCCACGCCGCAACTGCCGATCACGCCATCGACGCCCATCGCCACAAAGCGGTCGGTCTCCTGCGTGAAGCTCGTGCCATGGAAAAGGCCGGCCTCTACCACGAAGCCCGAGCCAAGGCATTTGAAGCCAAACAGCTCAAGGTCGAATTCGGCCCCGCGGAAGACCATCCCGACCGTGTCGTGATGGACGTGACCTTAAAAGCTCAGCGTCAAATCGACGCCTGGCTGAATGAGGCAACGGTCAGCGGCGGCCAAAACGCCGGAATCGCCAAGCAGAAGCTCGATCAGGCACGGCGTTTGGCGATGGCGATGGGGTTGGATACGCACCCCATCGATCAGCGATCGGCCCAAATGGTTCGGGCGTCGGCTCCGGTGCAACCGGCGTCGGCGACCGCGACAAAGGGTCCGGCTGATACGGGCCGCGACATGCTCGAAAAGGCTCGCCTGGAGCTGAGAGCGGGTAATACCGATGCGTCGCGACGATTGGTCGTCGAGGTCCTCGCCGGCCCGTATGGCTTGCAGGCCGAGGCCCAATCGTTGTTGCGTAACATCGACACCGAGGAATACAACCAGCGAATCCTTGCGGCCAATCGGGCCTATGAAGCGGCCTCGATGGCTTACCTCAACAAGGAATACGACCAGGCGCTGGGGATCTTCCTGCAGATCGACGGCACCTTGCTTTCATCCGACAAGCGTAATCGGATGAAAGACATGATGCAGGTTGCCGGTGCTCAGCCGGCCGCCAACGTCACTGTCGCCAAGGCTCCACCGGCGGCCGCGCCGGAAGCGGCCGCGCCGATCGCGGCACCGCCGCCGATTCCGAGTGGGAATCCCATTCGCCAAGTCGGCGGCCAGCCGCCGGTTCCGAATGTCCCGATGGCACCGCGGGTAATTGACAAGCCCGCAACGCCGATGCCGATGCCAATGCCGACGAACACCGCTCCGATGACAACGGCGCCGGTCGTTCAAGGACAGCCCAGCAATCCGAGCGACTTCGCCAATCAGGTTCAAGCCTTGCAGCAGATCGAGTTCCAACGCCTCCGGGCGGACGGGCTGAAGGTTCAGCGCGACGCTCAGGCTCGCTTCGGCAAAGGCGAGACCGATGCGGCGATCCAGATGCTGCAAGACCACCTGGCGAAGATCAAGGAAGCGCAGATCGACCCCGCGAACCTGGCTCTGTTGACGCGGCCGGTCGAATACCGCTTGCAGACGTTCAAGGTGCTGAAGACTCAGCGAGACGCCGAGACCAACTTGGCACTGCGTTCGACGCAGCACAAGAACAAGATGGCTCAGCGGGCGATTGCCGAAGATTCGAAGAAGAAGGAAATCGCCGACCTGATGAAGCAGTACAACCAGCTCTTCGAAGAGGGCAAGTATCGCGAGGCGGAAATGCTCGCGATGAAGGCCCATGAGCTGGACCCGGACGATCCCGGCTTGGGCGCGGCGATCCACATCGCCCGTATCCAGGCCCGGCAGTCGCGCTATCAACAGCTCAAGGACAACAAGGAGCAGCTTGTCCTGGATGGGTTGAATGACGCGGAAGACGAGGGGAAATTCCTCTCGACGAATGACCCGCTGACGCTCAATCCGGAGCGGACTCGCTTGGCCCAGATGCGAACGGGCGGCGCCCTCAGCATCGGGTTGAAAGGTCGGTCCGAAAAGGAGAAGGAGATCGAGCGCAAGCTGTCCACGCAACTCGTGACGATCAACTTCAAGAACACGCCGCTGCGTCAGGTCATCAGCGATCTTCGCGTGATGACGCGCATGAACATCGTGCCGGCCCTTGAAGACCTCAAGGCCGACAGCGTCAGCTTGGAATCGCCGGTGGACGTGCAGTTGGACGCCGTCCCGCTGAAGTCGGCGTTGAACATTCTGCTCCGTCAGAACCACTTGACGTATGTGATTCGCGACGACGCGTTGCAAATCACGACGGAAAAGGGTGCCAAAGGCAAGCTGATTCAGAAAGTCTACTCGGTCGCGGATCTCGTGATTCCGGTCGATAACTACGCGATTCCGACGGCGGCTCAATTGCCGCGAGCGTTGGACCAGGCCCGTAGCCAGGTTCAGTTGCAAGGGATGAGCGCGTTCTCGCCGGCCATGGGTCTGAGCGGCGGCGTTCAGGCCGGCGGCGGGCTGAACGGTGCGAGCATGAGCACGGCCCCTGGCGCCGCAGGGTCGCCATCAGCGCCGGCCAACAGCCCGATGGCCCCATCGGCGACCACGACGGGTGCCAAGAACACGATGGAGGACACGCTCCTCAAACTCATCACCAGCACGGTGGCTCCGCAATCGTGGAGCGACGTGGGTGGGTCCGGCACGATCGACTACTTCCCGATCGGCATGGCCCTGGTGGTGAATCAGACAGCCGACATTCAGGAACAGGTTGCCGAACTGCTCGAAGCGTTGCGGAAACTGCAAGACCTGGAAGTCGCTGTTGAGGTTCGCGTCATCACTCTGGCCGAGACGTTCTTCGAACGAATTGGCTTGGACTTCGCCCTCAATGTAAAGACCGACGCCAATACCTCGCGATGGGAACCGCAGATTACCACCGGCCATTTCAAGCCGGCGGGATTCATCAACGATTTCCATCCGAAGAACTTCTTCAGCGGGTTGACCCCGGCTGGAACGCTGACGAGCGACTTGGACGTGCCGCTCCGTGCTAGCAGCTTCCAGTACGCGATTCCGCCGTTCGCCTATCCGAACATCCCGGGATCGAACGGTGGTCTATCGCTGGGCTTGGCGTTCTTGAGCGACATTCAGGTCTTCATGTTCATGGAGGCCGCCCAGGGTGATCGCCGCACGAACGTCATGCAGGCACCGAAGCTGACCCTGTTCAACGGTCAGACCTCGACGATTCAGGTGCAAGACTTCCAGTTCTTCGTCACCAACGTCACGGTCGTATCGGTGAACGGTCAAGTGGTCTTCGTGCCGCAGAACCAGCCGTTCCCGGTTGGCCAGATTCCGATCGACGGCAGCTTGGGCGCCGCCGGCGTCGGTATCAGTATGACCATCCAGGCGGTCGTGTCGGCCGATCGGCGATTCGTCCGGTTGAACCTGACGCCTTCGCTATCCACGCTGGCCAGCGCGACGGTTCCGCTGTTCCCGGTGACGACGTTCATCGTCCCGACCTTTGAAGGTGGCTTCCAAGGGCAGCCGATTCCGTTCACGCAGTTCATTCAACAGCCGAAGTTCAGCTTCCTCAACGTCCAGACCACGGTGAGCGTGCCCGATGGCGGCACCGTGTTGATGGGCGGCTTGAAGACACTGTCCGAGGGCCGCAATGAATTCGGCCCGCCGGTCCTGAGCAAGATTCCGTATGTCAACCGCCTGTTCAAGAACGTTGGCTACGGCCGTGAGGCTCAGAGCATGTTGATCATGGTGACGCCCCGCATCATCATCAACAGCGAGGAAGAGGAACGGCAGACGGGTCTGACCAATCCGCCGCCTCAGTAACGAAACGGGAAAGCAGGTCGCTGAGCGTTGCTCAGTGAACCAGGACGGGGCAGGGATCTTGATTCCTGCCCCGTTTTCTTTTTGCCGTCTTGCCGTACAACATTCGGCGATTCGTCTCACTCAACCCTTGTATTGACCTCACTCATGACTCGAACTGCGGCCTCGCAGACCATTCTCGCCTTCCTTTTTCCCGCTCAGACATGCCTGTGGTTTACCGCGGTCATCGTCATGGTTGTCGCGTTGTCGGATTGGGTCGCGGTGCCGGTGGCCATTTCCGTCATGGGGCTTTTGATGGCGGCCGAGTGCTATCGCCAATCGCGCATGCCAGCCTTGGCCCACTGCGCGGATCTTGGCCCGACCCGAGTCTTGGTTGTAACGGATCTTCTGGGGATCCTTGGTGCTTGGGCCGCCATTCCGATCGGCTGGGAACTTTCCGGGCCGCGGGCGTCGCTGGGCCAGTCGTTCCCTTGGATGCTCGGTTTCGCCATCGCCTTGATCGCCGTCGTTGTTCTGTCGTGGCGCGCCGGCCAACCATCCGAACCGTCCGATACGGTACCTCGGAAATTCTTCCTAATGAGTCTTCAGCACGTCGCGAATTGGGACGCTCGCCGAAACATGTTCGCGAGCATCGTGTTCGTCGCCTTGATCGCGGGAACTCTGGTGCTGACGATGCCCATGGACCTCGTCCATTTCAGCGACCCGCCAGAATCCATCGGATCGATCACGTTCGGGGTCGTCTGCGGGGTCATTTTCTCAGTGCTTCAAGGGAATCCACAGCGTTCGCTGTCATCGGTTCCGTTTGGATTGGCTTTGGCCCTCATCGCCTTGGTTGTTCTAACGCTTTCGCCGCGAAGCGATTTGGGTTTGATGCTGTTTGGCTTCGCGGCGGGCTGGCCGCATGGGCCGGTGCGAGCCGGATTTGTGAACGCGCTTCCGCCGGCACAACGGTTGTTGGGAATGTTCACGATGGTCGCGTTGCAGGGATTGGCCGCGACAATCATCGCCGTTCCCATGGCCCTGTTTCGAAGCCTCGAAGTCACCGATCTTGGTTTTGGAATTCTCGCTCTGGTCGCCCTCATCGCGCTGGTGATTCTTGGACGAGTATTCATGAGGGAGTTGATTGAACAGATTGTCGAAATGGGAATGTGGCCCGTCTATCAGGTTCACATGACAGGTCCCGGTGCGCGTCAGATTCCGCTGAGAGGCCCCGCGATCATCTTCGCCAATCACGCGGCTTGGCTCGATCCGTTGTGGATGGCGAAGGCCGCCCCCTGCCGTGTGACGCCACTCATGACCGCACGGTTTTTCGATATCCCCGTGGTGAGTTGGATTGTCGGCTCTGTCGCGCACACCATTCGCGTGCCGGAGCATCCGCTCAAACGCGAGGCGCCTGAGATTCAAGAGGCGATTCGACGACTCGATCGCGGTGAGATTATCCTGATCTTCCCCGAGGGCTACCTGCGCCGCAAAGAGCAACAATTGCTCAAACGATTCGGCCAGGGCATTTATCAGATGCTCCGAGAGAAGCCGGAAACACCGATCATCGCATGTTGGATCGAGGGAGGTTGGGGTAGCTACACGTCATATTTCAACGGCCCACCGACGAAGAATAAACGCAAGAGGATTTGGCGACGCATTCGGATCGGCGTTTCCACAACTGAAACAATCAGCGCCGACATTCTGGCCGATCAATCGTTGGCGCGGAAGTATCTGATGCAAGCCTGCTTGAACGCGCGCGCTCACCTCGGATTGCCAGTGCCCATCGAGGAGTCGTTCGTCATCAATGGCGGAAATGACAAGGAAGATGAGCCAGACGACGTGTGAGTTATTTGCCCGCAGCGACACGCGCAAGTTCGGTCACGAATGCGTCATGGGCCGGCGAGGCCAACCCGTGCTGGAGCACATCGAGGACGCCCTTCGCGTCACCTCGAATCAGCGCTGCGGCATCAAGCCATAAGCCGGGAAATTTCTCCGACCGAAAAATGCCGTCGTCACCGGCCGGCAGCTCGACGTATTTTCCATCGTGCAACTTCCACCAGAACAACGCGCCGGGACGAATCGCGAGTACGACATATTCACCAACGCCGGCCTTTTCGTAGTCGGCCTTTTTCGCGTGCAAGTCGATTGCAGCCGAACTAGATGCAACCTCGACGATTAATTCTGGCGGTCCGACCAAATAGCCGTCATCATTCTCACGAGTTTGCCCGCCGAAAGTGGGTAGGACGATCAACATGGCGTCCGGTTGCGGTTCGCTATCTTCTCCAAGGATCGAAGTCGTGTTGTCGGCACACAAAACTCCCTTTGTTCCAACACAATAGGTGCCGAGCCATAACATCACATTGGCATGGGGCAGGCCGTGACAGAGTCTAAGGGGGGAAGGCATGTGGACAATACCTCCAATCAACTCGGCCTTGAATGAATCGGGCGTCCGTAGGTATCTCGTGTGAAACGTCTGTTGGTCGAGCCGATCACCGTTCTCCAATTCGATCGGCTCGACGCCTGAATCAGGGCGTGGCGGATTCAACGACATGCTTGATGTCGCCATGGCAAGCCTCCTTCACGATTCTTTGAATCATCGCTTTACGACCTATTGCTTATTTTACCTCCTGCTCGGTGCGGATGGTGCAATAGAACCCGTGCGGGTTGTTGCCGTTGGCAATCTTGAGCAAGATCGTGTTGCGGCCCTTTATCAATGGCACTTTCACTCGATTCTGTTCCGCAGCCGCGGCACGAGTCGTCTTTAGGGCGAAGACTTCCTTGCCGTTGACCCAGAGTTTGCCGCCGTCGTCGGTGCCCAGTGCGATTTCGGCTTCTTGGTCCACGGGAGATTCAATCTCGCGGTAGGCATACGAGACTGAATTGTTACCCGGGTCGCCGTGAAACGCCGCAAGGTCGATGTAGCCATTGTCGGCTCGCCGCACGGTTCGCCAGCCGACCTTGCCCGATTTCGTTTCGAACGTTGCGGCACCGTTGAACGCTCTTTCAGGGCCAAAATCCTTGTCGAGGCCATCGTTGCCGTTCGCGGCAAACGGACCGGCAAGCAACCAAGTATCGGGAGTGAACGACGCTGTATTCAGAGTCGCCAAGTATTCCACCAAGTCGATTAGCTCGTCTTCGGTCAGGGCCGCGACGATGTTCTCGGGCATGATCGAAACGGTACTCTTCGCACGCGATTCGATATTGGCGATGGGGATGCGATGATCCTTCGCGTTGGCGTCGCGCAGCAACAGCGACTCTTTCGTCTCTTCGATCAGCAATCCCGTAATGTCTTGGCCGTTTTTCGTTTCGACACGCCATTGAATGAACTGGTCGGCGATGGCCTTGCTCGGCAACAGAATCGATTCAATAAGATTCTCGCGGCTCGCCTTCTTGCCGATCATCGACAGGTCCGGGCCGACCTGCCCGCCAACGCCGCGAACCGTGTGGCACTTCAGGCACTGGGCCTCGTTCGTTAGGGTCGCCGCCAAGAGTTTTCGGCCCTTTTCAGCGTCGCCCTGACGTTTGGCCAGCACGGCAATTGCGGGGAATTTCTTGGGATCAAGTTTGCCGGGCGGCGGGAACAACAACATCGCCTTGTTGCGCTGGCCCTGGAATGGGCTGTTCCGCAAGAGGCGCCCCGCATCGGCGACGAGTGACTCCGGCATCATGCCGCTCTCTTTGAGCTTCAACAGCCAATCACTTCCGGGGCGACTCGCCGCCAGGGCGGCAAGCGACGCCTGCCGGCGAAGTTCGCTGGATTTCGGATTCGTCACCAGGCGTTGCAGCAAGCCCAGGGCATCCGGCGTGTGCATGCGGCCAAGCGACTCGATGACGACGCCCGAGAATCGTGTCGCTTCCTCATCATTCAACACTCGGGCGAGAGTATCGACATCGGCCTTGGTCTTGAAAACTTCCAACGCGCGAATGGCAGCAATCCGGGGTTGCTCATGCTCGGCATTGTTCGCCGCCGCGTTTCTCGTGAACCTGGCATGTTTGGTTAGAACGCCGAGTCGGATCAGGTCGAATGCGCGGCTTCGCTCCAGTTCATTTCCGGCGCGGAACCAATGGTCGATGAGCCGATCAAGGTCGGGGTCATCTTTCAGCGACGCCCATCGCGTTGGCAAATTGGCCGAGAGCACGCGCCACGCGGATTCATTGACACCGGGCTGCGCGTTCGACTGGCTCAGCAGATTGACCACGACCTTCGCCGTCGACGGGTCATTCCCGGCCGCCAGAACCTCCAAGATCCGGTCGCGTTGAGCCATGCGAATACCCGGTTTGGCAAGCATCTGTCCGAGTCTGGCCATGACCGATTTCGGACGCAGTTCCCAAATTAGGTTCAGGGTCCTGTCGTCGAGTTCGGGAAAGTGCTTGTCGAAGTCGGCCAAAATTGCCTCGCGCCGTTTCGGGTCCGTCCCGCACGCGATGTTAAGCGCGGCGAGGTAGAAACGGTCGGTACCGTCATAGAGCTGAGCCAGCGGATAGAACGCGACCGATGCCGATTCGGGCAACAGCGGAGCCAATGACAGAGCTAATTCTCGCGCGCTCGCCATGGGGTTGGTGGCACTGCGAACGCTTCCGATCCGCGAGCGAAGTTCATCGAATGCCCCTTCTTCTCGAATGTGAGGAGCGTCCATGCGCAACCGCTGTTGCTCGAACATCGATCGCCACTCCCCTCCAGCCACAACATGCCGCTTGTTCTCCTCGGAGACCTCATTCGAGTACCGCACGAGCCGGTCAAGCTGCCACAAAGCTCGCGATTGACCCCATGGGTTGTCGCGACCCTTCAGCCCATGATCGAGCCAATCTCGTGCGTGTATTGGCTTCATCTGGGGCAGGACGCCGATGGCCCCGGCACGCGCCGACAGGCAGGGATTACCCAACGCTGCCAAGAACCCTTGCTGAGAAGCCACACTAAAATCAGGTATCTTGTACCCCTTGTGCCCCTTCGGTGTGACGCGATAGATTCGGCCGCGGGTCGTGTCGCCCATGCCGTGGCCTCCGACGCCGGGGTCGTACCAATCGGACAGAATCACGCTGCCGTCAGGAGCGACGCACACGTCGCTGAGCCGGAACCAATTGTCCGAACTGGTGACCAGCAATTCTTTCTCAGCTTCGTAGCCGGCGCCCTTCGGTTTGAGATGGAAGCATCGACATTCGCGAGGGCCGGCGTCGGTGTGCAGCAACTGGCCATGGAACCGCTTCGGAAGTAACGACCCTTCATAGAAACAGATGCCCGTCGGACTGCCGAAGCCGGTGCGCAGGACCTTGTGGACGATCCCCGGCTGCTCTTCGTGCCAATGACTTTGCCCCGGTCCGCGTGGGTGATAGCCGTAATCACCGCCCGGCATGACAAAGCAAATGCGGGTTTGCTGGTTGCCGTCATCGTCGTTGTCGCTCAGCCAAATCTCGCCGAAGCTGTTTACGCAACATTCGTAGTTGTTGCGAAAATTATGGGCGATCAGTTCCAGGTTCTTACCGTCGACGTCGCAACGCCAGACGGTGCCGGCGCGGCAATCGGTGCTGTTGCTCGACCATTTGCGGCCTTTGGCGTCGCTGGATTGCAGGTCGCGAACACCGGCATCGCCAACGGTGAAATAGAGCTTGCCGTCGGGTCCGATGTTGACGCCATGAACGCCGTGATCGTGGTCGTAGCCCTGAAAGCCGGTGAGCAGAATCTTCGGAGGGCCGTCGGCCTTAAGGTCGCCGTCCTTGTCATCGAAAACGTAGATGTGCGGTGAATGACAGACAAAGACTCGAACTCCCTCCCCGGCCTTACGGCCAGGGCTCACCATCAACGGCGCGACAGCGATGCCCAACGGAGCGAGCAAATCGGGCGCCTGATAAAACGTCGTGGCCTTGTCCGCCTTGCCGTCGCCATCGGTGTCTTCGAGTACCACGATACGGTCGCCTTCGGGCCGGTTGGGCTTCGTCCTTCTCAAATTCGTGCGATAGTTGACCGACTCGCAGACCCAGACTCGACCCTTGTGATCGACATCGATACTTGTGGGATTCGAGAACATCGGCTCGGACGCGAACAATTCGACCTGAAGGTCATCGGGGACCTTCAACGTCGCGAGCGCCTTTTCCGGCGGCAATTGAGCAAAGGCAAGCGACGGGACAAACGCGAGGACGACGAGCAGAAAGCGATGCGGCATTAGACAACTCCACGGCAGGGAATGTCGCAAGGAAGGCTTCGATGAATTGTAGCAATTAGCGGCGGGTTTACCCGCCGCAATCCCCCGGCAAACCCGCCGCTAAATCGGGATCGGCGCGATCCACGGATACGGCGCCGCGGGCAGGCCGTTGCGAAGATTGTGCGATTCGATGTACGACGTGACCGCAACCACGGCATCGAGGTCGAACAGAAACACTTTCCAATAGCCGCTCGTCCAGACCCGTTCGCGGTGCGCGTTTGGAGTCAACTTTCCGACTTCGCTGCTGGTTCGACCTTTGAGCCGCCCCACGTACACTTGGACGTCTTCGGTCAGTGGACCGACGAGCAAGTGAACGTGATTCGGTTCGATGGCCGCCGCCCACGCCGGCGGACCGTGCGGCGCGACGTGGCGGCCGATCTCTGTCGCAACGGTCACGATCTCATCGGAGTTGAGAAGTTTAGGCGATTCGGTCATGAGTTGGCGTGCCCGTTCTCGGGTGACCGCATCGGCCATGTTGAGCTTGCCGCCTTGTTCGACGATATTGCCGTAGGCATCAAAAAGTGCCGACCAATGCCCGCGACAGTCACCCGGCAGCCAGGTGCCGTAAGTCGTCCAAATGAGGTGAATGCCGCAAATCATGGCGTTTTTATATAGCGGCGGGTTTACCCGCAGCAATCCCCCGGCGCAATCCCCCGGCGGGCAAGCCCGCCGCTAAATAGCGGCGGGTTTACCCGCCGCTATATAACAACCTCATGCCCCTGGACCCTAGTCAACGGGAACGCGTCCACGACGACCTTCGAGGGATCGTCCGAGGTGACTTACTGTTCGGAGAACTCGATCGCGCTCTTTACAGCACCGATGCCAGCATCTTTCAGGTCGAACCCCTGGGCGTCGTCGCTCCAGCGGATGAAGAAGACCTTCAGACCTTGGTTCGCTATGCCCACGCCAATCTAATTCCACTAATCCCCCGCGGCGCCGGGACAGGGCTTGCCGGTGAATCTCTCGGGTCGGGCGTTGTCGTCGATCTCAGCCGGCATTTCCGCCAGATTCGCGAAATGGGCAGCGACACCGTGCGAGTTCAACCCGGCGTCGTGCTTCAGAAGCTAAACGCGGAACTTGCTCTAATGGGCCGCCGATTCGCGCCCGACCCATCGAGCGCCGCGGCCTGCACCATTGGCGGGATGCTCGCGACCGATGCATCCGGTGCGCGGCTTCGGAAATACGGCTACACACGAGACCACGTCGCGTCGCTTCGGGTTGTCTTGGACAGCGGCGACGCCGTGGGAATTGCCCGTGAGCCGCGATCCCCATCGCCGGACATCAACCCAAGGCTTCGCGAGGTGATCCGCGGCACCGCCGAGCAACTCGACCGTCACGCCGAACTGATTCGGGCAGCGGCACCATTCACGCCATTCAACCGTTGCGGTTACCGACTGATCGACATTCTCGGGCCGAGCACTCTGGACCTGCATCAACTCCTCATTGGCTCCGAGGGGACCTTGGCTCTGTTTTCCGAAGCCACGTTGAAAACGATGGCGGCACCGGGCGGGCGAAGCGTTGTCCTGTGCAGTTTCGCGAGTCTCGAAGCCGCGATAGCCGCCGTGCCCATCACGCTCGCCGACGGGCCATCGGCCTGCGATCTAATTGATCGTCGCTTGCTTTCGTTAGCTCGAAGTCAAGCCCCCATGGCGTCGCGGTTCGTGCCGGCCGAGGCCGAAGCGGTGTTGCTCATCGAGTTCGAGTGCGACCGTGTCGCGGAGGCCAAGGAAAACGCCCTGTCCTTGGCCCGGCGCCTGCCCTCCACCGCATTGAGTATTGTGCCGGCGTACGAACCGGAGGTTGTCGATCTGGTATGGCAATTACGCGAAGTCGCCTTGCCGACCCTGTTCAGCATGGGACGCGGGCATCGGCCCGTGGCCTTCGTCGAGGACATCGGCGTTCCGCCGTATGCCCTGGCCGAGTTTCTGTCGCAAGCTCGCCAAGTGTTGCTGCGACATGATGTGACGGCGTCGTTTCTCGTTCACGCGGCAACGGGGCAAGTTCACATTCGCCCGTTCGTGGACCTTTCCAAGCCCGACGAAACGGCCCGGCTCTCGGACCTGGCTGAAGACTTGTACTCGGCGGCGTTGGAATTCGCCGGCACGATCAGCACCCAGCATGGCACGGGGATCGCCCGATCGCCTTGGGTCGAGCGGCAGTTCGGCCCGCTCTACTCGGTTTTCCGAGACTTGAAGGCCGTTTTCGACCCTCGCGGAATCCTCAACCCCGGCAAGATCGTCGATCCCATGTGGCGCCCTCCGGCCTGGCCGTTACGGCACATGGCGCCGCTGCCGGTTGCCGGCAAGAACGGGAGCGTCGAGTTGCCGCTCCTCACAAACTCACTGATTTGGCCGGCCGGCGAATTCGAACGGCAAGTAACAACCTGCAATGGGTGCGGAGACTGCCGCGTCGAGTCGGCTGGTTCGCGGATGTGCCCGCTCTTTCGGGTGAGCCATGCCGAGGAAGCCTCGCCCCGAGCCAAGGCCAATTTGCTCCGCCACCTCTTGTCCACTGGTGACCCGTCACGGTTGACCGCCGGCGACGTGCGCGATGTTGCCGATCTCTGCATCAACTGCAAAATGTGTGCGGGTGAATGCCCAGCTCGAGTCAACATCCCGAAACTCATGCTCGAAACCAAGGCGGCTCACGTCGCGGAACATGGCATGACGCGCGCCGACTGGGCACTGGCCCGCACCGAAGGCTTTGCCGCCATCGGCAGTCGATTGGCCCTATTCGTCAACCCGTTGCTGACGAATCCCGCGGCCCGATGGCTCCTCGAACGGGTTCTGGGCATTTCTCGGCATCGCCGGCTACCGCCATTCGCCGGCCTAAGCTTCCTGAAACATGCTCGGCGACGCGGGTGGACTACGAAGCCGCCTCGAACAGCGGGTTCGTCGCCACGGGTCGCCTATTTTGTTGATGTCTATGCCAACTATAACGACCCCTCGATCGCCGAAGCCGTCGTTGCTGTCTTGAAGCACAATGGCTGCGTCGTGGTCGTTCCCGAAGGCCAACGCGGCTGCGGAATCGCGCCGCTCGCTCGCGGAGATGTCGAAACAGCCCGCGAAGCCGCGATTCAGAATCTCCGGGTCTTGTCGGAGTTTGCGCGTGATGGCTACCAAATCGTCTGCTCCGAACCATCGGCCGCCCTGATGTTCAAGCAAGACTATCGCGACATTCTCGATGACCCGGACGTTCAGTTCGTCGCGGATCAGACGATGGAATTCATGACGTACTTGGGGGAACTCCACAAGCGGCGCCAGCTTCGGACCGACTTCCTGCCGGTGCCGATCGCCGTTGGTCATCACGTGCCCTGCCACATCAAGGCACTCGGTGCCCCCGCGGGTCCGGATATCCTTTCGTTGATCCCGCGATTTATCGTGCATACAATCGACGAGGGATGCTCCGGCATGGCCGGCACCTTTGGCTTGAATCGGTGGAATTACCACCTATCGCTGGAGGCAGGCCGGCCGATGCTCGACCAGCTGCGCCGCCCCAAGGTATTGGCCGGCTCCAGCGAGTGCAGCGCTTGCCGGATGCAAATGGAAGAAGGCACGGGAAAGCGAACCTTACATCCCGCGCAGTACCTGGCCATCGCATACGGGCTTATGCCGGAACTGGCCCGACGCGTCGAACCATGATCCAATCTGTTGCGTTGTTTGCTCGGTTGCGCGACTTGGCCGGATCGGATTCGGTCGCGATCGAACTACCGGCTTCGGCAACGGTCGCCGACCTGCGCCGCCAACTCGCGGCTGATTTTCCCTCCCTCGGTGGTTTGTTGCAACGATCCGCCGTGGCCGTCAACGCAGAATACGCCGATGACGGTCAGCCGATTCCGCAGGGCGCCGAGATTGCCATCATTCCGCCGGTCTCGGGGGGTGAACGATGATTCGACTGACAAACGACGCCATCGATTCCGCTCAGTTGACCGAGATGGTGCGTCGAAACTCCTGCGGTGCGGTCGTGACGTTCCTTGGCACAGTTCGCGACCTGACGGGCGATGTGATAACGGTGGCCCTCGACTATGACGCCTATCCGGCCATGGCCGAAAAAAAGATGGCCGAGATCGAAGCCGATGCCCGAAGCCGGTGGCCGATCGGCGAACTGGCGCTGGTCCATCGCCTCGGTCACCTCGAACTGGGCGACATCAGCGTGGCCGTGGCCGTCAGTTGCCCGCATCGAGCCCAAGCTTTTGAAGCCTGCCGATTCGTTATCGATCGCCTGAAGGAAATCGTCCCGATCTGGAAGCGAGAGCATGGCCCCAAGGGGCAATCCGAGTGGGTTCATCCGGGGGCCGATCGATGAGCGTTCTGCTCGATACGTTTGGTCGCGTTCACAACAATCTGCGGATCAGCGTCACGGATCGCTGCAACTTACGATGTGTCTATTGCATGCCCGAGGAAGTGAAGTTCCTCGATCGGGCCGAACTGCTTTCCTTTGAAGAGATCGTTCACTTCGTTCGAGTTGCCGTCCCCTTGGGCATCGACAAGATTCGGTTGACCGGCGGTGAGCCGTTGATGCGGCGAGACATTTATCGCCTCGTGCAAATGTTGGCGGCGATTCCCGGTATCCGAGACGTCGGCCTCACGACCAACGGCCTTTTGCTGGCGCCGTTGGCTCAGCAACTCTACGACGCCGGACTGCGTCGCCTCAACGTCAGCCTCGACACGCTCGACCCAGGCCGATTTCGAGAATTAGCCAGGCGCGAAGGCGTCGAGCAGGTCATTGAAGGTCTTCTTGCCGCCAAACGCGCCGGTTTTCAGCCAATCAAGGTGAATGCCGTCGCCATTCGTGGTTTCATCGAACATGATGCGGCGCCCCTGGCCCGTTTCTGCCGCCAGCATGGTTTTGAGATGCGCTTTATCGAGTACATGCCGATCGGTGCCGAGAATTGGGAACGGGACAAAGTCTTCTTCGGCCATGAACTGCTTGAATTGCTCGAAAAGGAGGTTGCTCCCCTAGTTCCCGCCCCGGATTACGACCCCCGAGCGCCGGCGATGGATTTCGTATACACCGATGGCGGTGGAAAAGTCGGGCTAATCGTCTCGGTCTCACGGCCGTTTTGCCATCAATGTAATCGGGTGCGACTGACAGCCGACGGCAAACTCCGCAATTGTCTGTTCGCCCTGGACGAAGTGGACGTGAAGCCGTTCCTGCGCCAGCAACCCGATGACTCGGCATTGGCGGCAGTGATTCGTGCCAACGTCTGGGCGAAGTGGGAGGGACACGAGATCAACACGGCCCGGTTCGTGAAACCGTTGCGAACCATGCACGCTATTGGCGGTTGAGGGATTCGGTCAGCGGCAATTCAAAGAAGCCGCCGAGGTCTGTTTCGGCGCGCCGATCAACATTATCGACCGTGTTTGCCAATCCAGTCCGCGATATCAGAGACGACCACCGGCGCCACGTTGGCCGCGGTAGCCAATTCCGCGGGATTGCCCTTACCGTCGCTGGGAGTGAAAGCGTGCCCCAATCCGGGGTAGCTCTTGAGCGTCACATTCGCTCGTCCGGCCATCGCCTTTTCCCAGCCGCGAAAGTCGTCCATCGTGACTTGGACGTCTAGTTCGCCTTGGAGGATCAAGATCGGGAGCCTGAGTTTTTGAGAGTCCGCGACGGCGGACACGGTGAACAATTCAATCCAATAGGTAGCCGGGATCGACATGAGATCTGCATCGGGCGTGTCCGGTTTCAATTTGCCGTCGCGAAATCGGGTCGCCACGTCCGTCAGAGTCGTAAGCAGTTTCTTTTCCGAATCGGCCAGGTTTGGCCGTTTCAGTACCCGTTCGGTTTGCTCCAACATCACAACATCCAACGATCGACTTGGACCGGCGAGCAGAACGATTCCCGCCAAACGTTGGTCGCGACCGGTCATACGCGGTGCCAACATCGCGCCTTGACTATGGCCGATGATGAACACGCGCTTTGGGTCGATACTCGGCGTCGTTCGCAACAACGCCGCCGCCGCCAGAGCATCATCAGTCGTTTCGTCGTCGAGAGTTCGTTGCTTGGCAGCGATCATTTTGGCGCCGTGCTGTTTGGTACGCTTCTCATAGCGGACCACGGCGATGCCGCGAGACGCTAACCCCCAGGCAAGGTCGCGGAACGGCTTCAGCAAGCCGATGGTCTCATCTCGATCTTGTGGCCCCGAGCCATGAACGAGTACGACTGCCGGAAACGGCCCATCGCCGACCGGCATCGTGAGCGTGCCCGATAAGGCAAACTCGCCGGTGCCGACGGTGACATCTCGCTCGCGAAACGAATCCTTCTTCGCATAGGCCGGCACCGGAAAAGCGCTCCCGGGCGGCTGAAAAAACAACCCCGTTACTTGGCCCTTCTTGTCGAAGACTACTCTGGCTTCGATGGTCGATTTCTCAAATTCACAGGTGACGAAGACCGCGTCGTATTTCTCGCCATTGACTCGGCGAGCAACACTCTGTTTCTTGATCTGACCAAACTGCGAGCGGAGGCCATCGCGAATCGCTTCGAGCTTTTCTTTCTTCGGTAACGCTTTGGCCATCGCCTCGTCATAGAACGCTGACGCGGCGGAGTGATCGCCTTTGAATACTGCGTCAAGAAACTCCTGGGCCTTCGACTCACCCGCCGCTGATTGCATGGGAAGGAACGTGGAGCAGAGGAGGAGTAGCGAAGGCATCATCATCGCCTCGTGTTGGACATTGGCGTCGTGAATTCCCTATTCTGACTGGGTAAGGTTCAACCTACCAAACTACGAATGGAGGAAAACACCCTATGTCGGCTCAAGTGCAGAAGGCGGCTCCCGATTTTTCCGCGACGGCGGTGATCAACGGCGAATTCAAGCCCGTGAAACTCGCTGATTACCGCGGGAAATACGTCGTGCTGTTCTTCTACCCACTCGATTTCACCTTCGTCTGCCCGACGGAGATTATTGCCTTCAGCGATCGCATCAATGAATTCACGGAACGCAATTGCGTCGTTCTCGGTGTTTCCGTTGATAGCCATTATTCACACCTTGCGTGGACACACCTGCCCCGGACCAAGGGGGGCCTCGGCGAACTGAAATACCCTCTGGTATCCGACTTATCGAAGAAGATCAGCGAAGACTATGGCGTAAAACTCGACGGTGGCATCGCCCTTCGTGGCCTGTTCATCATTGACCCGGACGGTATCGTTCGCCACATCACGGTCAACGATCTCCCATTGGGCCGCAATGTCGACGAAGTGTTGCGAGTGCTCGACGCTTGGCAGCATTTCAAACAACACGGCGAGGTCTGCCCAGCCAACTGGCAGAAGGGCGCGCCGACCATCAAGCCCACCGTTGACGGTTCGAAAGCTTATTTCGAAAAGGTCAACAAATAACGAATTTGACGACTGTAACTGGGATAGACGGGGAAAGTCCGGCGCGGCTGACCCCGTTTTTCTTTTTTTGTCTGGGTGAATTGATGCCCGAACATGAACGTAACGGCGAAGCGAAAGGATGGAGTCTCGCCACATGTGAAAATGGGTAAATTTTTGTTGACCGCTCGCTACCTCCAAACTACCTTCATCTATGGAGTTGTCGGCAAGCTTGGTAAAGAGTGGTCATTTTCCCCCAGCGCTACTCTTTGCCAGCCCCCGTTAAGTGGTCGCGGTCTGCGCAAGCCGACTCGCGGATGTCGCACCACGGAGGCCTTTAGATGAATAATCGTGTTAGTTTTCGCCCGCACGTCGAATCCCTCGAGATTCGTTGCACTCCGGCGGTCACGGCGACCTACGTCGTCGCCACCAAGACCCTGAATGTAAGGGGGTCCGTGACCAATCCGGGTGATGTGCTCCTCATCGACTACACATCCGGCACGACCGTCGATGTCTATGACGGTGCCACCCAGGTGACCGGCGCCCCGTTCGCTAACGTCAATCACGTCAACGTCGTAACAACGAACGCCGACGACGAGATTGATGTCGCCCTGAATGGGTTCACCACCGGCGGTAACCTCTGCATCAACATGTGCGCTGGAAACAACAACCTTACCATCAACAAGGCCGCGGTTGCCGGTAGCACGGTTGGCGGTCTAATGCTCGTTTATGGAGGGGCGGGCGAGGACAACATTGACGTCACGTCGATCACTGTCACCAAAGATTCGGTCATCAGTGCCAACGGCGGGATTGATGATACCCTTGACATTCTCAACAGCGAATTCAAAGGCAACGTTAACGTCTACCAGGTGAACTTCGTCGGCGTGCAGGGCACGACGGTGGGGTCTCTGGCCACACCGAAAAACCTGACGTTTTTCGGAGGCAATGGCCGCAATGAAATTATCGTCGGCGGCGCCACCAACCCTTCCACGATCAACGGCGACTTGCGGTTGATTTCGCCTTTGCTCATCGGAAACAAGGTCGGCCTCAGCACTCTCCAACTCGAGAGCAGCAGCGTCGGCCGAAACCTCGTGTTCACGAGTTCGCTGTTTGCGAATTTCGGCAGCGACTTGAGTGTCGATGAATTCTCGACCGTTGAAGGCGACTGCCTCTTCACCGGGACGAACAAAAGCGATCAAGTGACGATTTCGGGTCAGATTAACAAGCGTCTGATTGTTGACACCCGCGCCGAGGGCGATTTGGTCACAATCGCCACGACTGCTAACGTCCGCAATCAGGCTCGAATCACGCTGGGATCTGGAAGCGACGTCCTCGACATCGAAGGAACGGCGTTTATCGGCAACGGCGCCGCAAACGTCATCTTCGTCGATGCGGGCACGGGTGACGACAAGATTACGATGGACGCCAATTCCACGATCAACGGAACCGGCAACATCATGCTCGGCACCGGTGACGATGCCTTCCTCGCCGTCGGAGGCGCGCCGCTCGTGACGGGGGCCAGCCTGACGATCGCTGGCGGAACCGGTACCGACACCATCAATAGCGCGACGTATCCGGCCCTCACGGCAGCGCCGTTTATCCTGTTGACCTTCGAGACGTTTATCTAATCGTATCGAGAATGACGTGCCTACCCTCGCGAGGCCGCTGGATAACCGGCGGCCTCGCGGCGTTATTCTTCAGCTTCGACACCTCACGAAGAAATTCCGCGTGATCCGCTGAACGCGAGGATCGGGGCCGTGAGGACGGCCAAAGTGCGAGATTGGCGGCATGTGCCCAGGAGGTGACGACAGGCCCTGCGCCCAAAAGATTGTCGAGGCGTTGAAGACGAAATTGCCCTTCTGGCCGGGATAGATGGTCGCGGTATATCGTGCGGGAACCTCGCCCGCGTTGATGGTGTCACCTTCCGCGACGATCTCCAATCCGGGGATCTTCGCCGGCTCTCCATGAAACTCCCAGCCGACCAAACCTGGGATCGAATCGCCCTTCTTCATTCCTGTTCCCTCGAACAGCCAATGATCCGGCTTCGTAACGGTCCAGTCGCCGGAGCCATTGAAAGGAGAAATTGTCTGGGCGCCAATGATCGTCGATTCATTCGGACCATCCTCGGGGAGATCCGCCATGTACGATCGCTCGTTGGGCCGAATGCCGCCGTAACGACCGGCGCGAGTCAGAATGCGATGGTCAGCCCCCCGCGTCGAGGGGAAGAACGGCGCGACGAAACAGCAGGTATTCCCCGACAGGAACGCCACATTGACGCCGGCGCCAATCGCGGCCTTGACGTGATCGTATTGGCGGCGACTCCAATATTCGTCATGCCCCACTGAGATCAACGTTTTGGCCCGAGTCAGACAATTCAGATTCTCGTGGACGTCGCGATTGGAACAGTACGTGACATCGTAGCCATGCTGCTCCATCCAAAACGCCAATGGAAACTCCCAGAGCAAGAACTCGCCTGAACCTTGCGAGAGAGGGTTGTCGAAGATCTGCACATATTTGCCATAAGGTCGATCGAAGCTCACTTTCACGCCGCTGACCAAGACAAGGCGATCCTTGCGGTCGTTGGTGTAAAGCGAGTAGTTGTCCGGCCAGGCGTTATAGGCTTGCCATGTATTGTCGCTGCATTGAAACAGAAACTCGGCCGGGCGATCGTCGCGGACAATGAAAATCAGATAGCTTTGATACCGATGTTTTGCGGCTGATAGTTTTCCAATGTAAACCCCGCTTGGCCAATGCTTCGGAATCTGCCACTCGGTACAAGGCTCCCATTGGCATTCTCGCAGCCGCTGTTCGCCGACAGGTGGCGTCGGTTGCGCTTTGCCGGGAAACGGGCCGAGCCGCTGCAGATGCCGGCCACCTTTGCCCTGATAGTAGCCGAGGCGATAGATGTCGATAAAAAATGGCGAAGCCGGATTCGTGCTAACGTGAAACGAGATTGACTCTCCCGCCGCCACGCTCTGCCGGTTGGCATATCCCTCAATTAGCGTCGAGCGGAATTTCGTCTTCGGATCGACACGCGTATAGGTCAATTGCCAATCGGTGGTCCCCGGTTTCTCATTCTCGTTGCGAATCAGATCCGGAGTTCGCTCGCCGCGGGCGGGTGCCGAGGAAAGGACAACGGCTCCCGCACCGGCAACGGCGGCAAGCATCTGGCGACGGTCCATATGCGACATGATAATCCCTCACGATCCCGATCCGGCCTCGACTCACATGGCCGCGACCCTAGATCTCAAAAAGCGCTCCGACATAGGCATCGGGTTCGAACAACTCCAGATCGTCGATGGTTTCGCCGAGGCCAATGAACTTCACGGGAAGCCCGAGCTTCTTCTTGATGGCGAAAATGGCGCCTCCCTTGGCCGTGCCGTCGAGTTTCGAGAGAATCACACCGGTACATTGAACAGATTTCGAAAACATCTCGGCCTGGGCGACCGCGTTCTGTCCGGTCGTTGCGTCCAGAACCAGTAGAACCTCATGAGGCGCCCCCGGAATCTGGCGTGACACCACCTTGCGAATCTTCTCCAACTCGCGCATCAAGTGCGCTTGAGTGTGCAGCCGGCCCGCCGTGTCGACGATCAAGACATCGAAGCCGCGCGCAACCGCGCGCTCACAAGCGTCATGGGCCACGCTTGCCGGATCACTCCCCTGGTTATTCTTCACAATCTCGCATCCGATGCGCTCGCTCCAAATGGTGAGCTGTTCAACGGCTGCAGCGCGGAATGTATCGCATGCGGCAACGAGAACCTTTTTCCCGTCGGCCTTGCAACGATTCGCAAGTTTAGCGATTGAAGTCGTCTTTCCCGATCCGTTGACACCGGCAATCATGACAACCGTAGGCCCCGAAGGCGCAAAACTCAGGCCCGGCGACGGGTCGGAGAGCATTTCCCGGAGCATCTGTTTCACGAACTGCTGCACGTCATCCGATATTTCTCGGTCAAGGAATGCCTGACGGACGCGATCGACAATCTCGGCCGTCGCGGTCGGGCCAACGTCGGCGAGGTAAAGCCGCTGTTCCAATTGCTCCAAAAAGCTGCGATCCACCTTTCCGCGAAGCCGAAACAGGTCGGCGACCCCGGCGAATACGCCTCGCGTCTTGGCCAGCCCTCGTTTGAGTTTCGTCCACAGGCCGCTGAGCATCGTTCCGGTTTCCTTTGTCGTTTCCGGCGTGCAAATAGTGGAAAAACCAACCTCGCGTCTGTTATCTTAATAGATACCGCAGAGGTTCGTTCTCGCCGTCGCCCTTGGGGTTTACCCATGCTATCGGTTGCCAAGTACATCCTCGTTGGGGTCATTGTAGTCGCCGGCGCAGGCCAATCACTTGGAAAGGCCGTGCCTCCTCTCACCCCCGAGCAACAAGCCGAAGTCGCGGAATGGATCAAACAACTGGGACATCGCTCGTTTGCGGTTCGTGAAGCCGCCGGCGAGCGACTGGCGAAAATGGGCCGAGGCGTGGAACCGATGTTGCGCGAGGCTCTGGCCGACCCCGACCCCGAGATACGTGAACGTTGCCGTCGCCTCATTCCTCGCGCGATCAACTTTGAACTCGATCGACAACTCGGTGCCTTCCTGCGAACTGGTGAAGCGACGACTCCCTTGGGCGGTTGGCCCCGGTATCGAGAAATCGTCGGAGATACCCCCGAAAGCCGTTCGTTTTTTATTGACCTCTATCGCGTCGAACCCGAGTTGTTGGACGGTCTGGAGCGAAGTCGCAGCAAGTACATGGGCCGTCTCGCCACACGCACCGAGCAATACGCGCAAACATATATGCGCGGCAAAGCCACGGCGCCGATTGCCGAAACCGCGATGTTGCTGCTCGCTTTGGGCGACCCGAAGAATCGACTCGAGGATCGCGCCGGTTTTATGTTCCAATTCGCCCTTCAATGGCAATCCAACCAGGAGAACACGCGACTACCCTTCCGTGACAACTTGGCATTAAGAAAGCTGCTGCTCGCCTTCGTCGAACGCGACACCGACCCATCGATGAGCATGTCGATGAGCTTGATCTCCAACCTTGAACTGCCCGAAGGGCTGACGCTCGCTCGCAAGGTGATTCGCTCCGACAAAGCGATTCCGCACGCCAGAGCCGTTGCCATCAGCCTCATTGGCAAACTCGGAACCAGGCGTGACATTGCCGACTTGGAGCCTTTGCTGAAGAACGATACCGTTGTCGGCATGGCCAGCATCAACAATGTTCGTGTTACGACACAACTTCGAGACGTCGCGTTAGCAACCGTCGTCCGGCTCAGCGGCCAGGATGCCGCCGACTACGGCTACCCCTATTTGAAAATGTTCCGCGGCAATCCCAATTTCTCGGTGTCACCGGCCTTGTTGGGGTTTCCCGATACCGCGAGCCGCAACGACGCTTTCAAGAAATGGCAGGTTTGGAAATCGTCGAATCCTGGATAGTTGCCGCGCCAGGCGCCCGTCGCCGCAGTTCCAGGTAATCGCTCCACGCGAGCGTCGTCGCCCCCACGTCGCGATTGAGTGGCTTCGCCCCGTGACTGTCACTTCCGCCGGTGACTCCCAATCTTGCAGCCTTCGCTAACTCTCGCAGATTTCGCCGGCGTGAAGTCCCGAATGTCGGATAAATCGCCTCGATCGCGTCCAGCCCCATTTCGCGAAGATCGTCCAACTCACGCAATGAAACACTCTCCGGCGGATGCGCCCAACTACTCATGCCGCCCGCTTCACGAACCAGCGACAAGGCGCTTTCAATTGGCAAGAACTCTTTCGGCACGGCGACGGGTCCATCGTCGGATAGATAGCGAACAAACGCTTCGGAAATGGACCGAACCCGGCCGGTGCGAACCAATAGAGCCGCCAGATGACGACGACCCGGCGACGACAACTCTCGCAACGATGCGATATCGGCCTCGTCGAGTCGGACACCGAACCGGCAAAATCTCTCGGCCATTTCTACCAGGCGATTCGCGCGACTGCTTCGAAGTCGTGCCAAGGCGTCGTTCAGCGCGCCATTTCGCGTATCGATCCAGTAGCCGAGCAGATGCAATTCTCGGCCGCGAAAGCTCGCCGTGATTTCCACGCCGGGAACGATCTCCAGCGGTGGGCCGGGTTGGCGAGTCGCAACGACAGCGGCGCCGATTCCCGACATAGTGTCGTGATCCGTGATGGCAACTGCCCCGAGTCGCCGACTCCGAGCGCGAGCCACGACATCTTCGGGGCTGTGTGTGCCGTCGCTACACGTCGTATGCACATGGAGATCGGCACCTGAGGTCTCCATACGGGCTATCGCCAGACTTCGACAGAGTCGCGTAAAGGGTTGTCCCGCCGGCATGCCGTCCTTTCGCGTCTTGATCGCCGAACCATGCCTGTTAATGGTATTGACTGCCCCGGGGCACGTCGGGTAGGAGCCGCCATTGCATCAGGAATATAGGATCGTCGCGATTACGCCTACCAATTTGAGGCTGCTGGAATGCCGAGCACACTAGCCGCGTTGCCGTCGCTGATGCGACGCGCGGTCGTGAATTCGCCTTACGGCACTGGGGCATTGCTGCTCGTCGTTGCGACGATTATTCCGTATTGCGTCAAGCCCCATTCAACTGAATGGGAGCAAGTCTACGTCGCAACGGCTCGTCATTTGGTGCAAGGCGACGATATCTACGCTCAGCCGCATGGCTATGTTTACCCGCCATTTCAAGCGTTCTTGGCGCTTCCGTGGGTCTTTCTTCCAGTGAGTTTCGGTCGTGTACTCTGGTTTGCCGCCAATGTCTTCTGTGCCGGGACGATCATCGTCGGAGCTTGGCAAGTCACGGGCGGGGCGAAGTTGAATCGGCAATCAGGCTCAACACGTCGCGAGCATTTGGTGTTCTTGTTGGGCCTGTTCGCAAGTATTTGGTATCTGTTTCACTCGCTTGCCCATCAGCAAACCGATTTGGTAATCGGCGCTCTGGTTGTTGGCGGTTGCCTCTTGCTGTCGCGTCGATCGGAAACGGGCGCGGGAGCGTTGTTGGGCATGGCAGCAGCCATGAAATGCACGCCGCTCCTGTGGCTTCCATATCTCCTATGGCGACGGCGTTGGCGAGCCGCGGGAACACTTTCGCTCGTTGCCGTCGTGGTGAGTCTATTGCCCGACGCCATTCATCGGCCGGCCAATTCGCCGAGCTGGTTGATTCGATGGACCAACGATTACCTTCGCCCCGTGGCCACCGGCCAATACGCGCCCGGCCAATGGTTCAGCGATCCGATCTACAACCAATCGATTTCCGGCGCGATCAACCGTTGGGGACTGACGACCTGGCAATGGGCCGGCAGAAAAGTCCAGATCGCCCAAGCTGAACACCCCACTGATGCCTTGATCCTTCGCCGGTCACATAAGCTCGCCGCGTTAGGCCTCTTGGCCTTTGGCGCAGTGACGATCGGCGCGCGGCGCCGGAGCCAGCATCAGGGCAATGCGGAACTCAATCGAGAGGCGTTTGAGTTTGCGGTCATCATGGCTCTCATGCCGTTGTTGTCACCGATGTCGAGCGTGCCCCACTTCGTCGTGTTAGTGTTGCCGTCGTTTGTAATGGCCCGAGTTGCCATCGACGGCGGTAGGACTTCACGAGCCCTGATGGCGCTGGCGTGCCTTGGCGGGCTTCTGTCAAACAAGGATCTGTGGGGCTCGGCTCTGTACACCTTGGGCCTGTGGTATGCGGCAATGTCGTGGCAAACGCTGGCACTAATGATGGGCTGTTGCCTGGCAATGTGGCGTCGACGCGACGCGATCAACCCGGAAAAGGCGCAAGCCGATGGTTTAGCTGTTTTCGCTCAACGGCTCAGTCTTCACCGGTTGGGTCATGTCACGGACCAACCGATCGAGGATGCCATTGACGAACGCGGGCGAGTCCTTCGACCCGAAACGTTTGGCTAGCTCAATCGCCTCGTTGATGACGACGGCGGGGGGATTCGCGGGAAGATTCATCAATTCGAAGGCGGCCAATCGTAAAATGTTGCGATCGACAATCGCCATTCGGGACAGCCTCCAATTCTCAGCCGCCGCCGCCAGTTGCTCGTCAATCTCCATTCGGTGGTCGACCACACCGTCAAACAATTCCAGCCCAAACTCCGTCAAACCCAAATTCGACAGGCGCGAAGCCGCAAAGGTTTCAATGACCTCGCGTTCGACGCCGTAATTCTGGTCGAGTTGGAAAAGTAGCTGAAGCGCAACTTCGCGTGCTTTGGATCGACGGGTCAGCATAACCGGAATTCCTCGAAAACTCACGTTCATTTTACCGATACATCGTCGGCCGCTCTGCCCTCGCCACCAATGGCGGGCGCGTGGGGTCAGCATTGTTTTTTCGGTCAATGCAACCTATACGCCAGCGCCCGGCAGCGATACGTCGCTCGCCTAGCTGGGAAAGTGACCCGCGAGATGCCTCCCATGACCGTTCGGCGCATGGTACGGATGTCCCGAAAAATCGCGCGCTGGTCGTATCGAGGCGTTTCATGGCCGATTCGCCATCGACGGCTGCCGCGCCGCCATGACTTTCAGCGTTGGCTCGGCAGGTTGATCGGCCGACTTGTTCGTCACGGACTCCTCCAAGTTTCATCCGGTCCGGCAGATGTCGCCATTAGCCCTGCGACCGAATTCCTCGACACCGTCGCACTCTTGGACTTTGAGACGGCCTACCGTGTCTGGATGCGCAACAACGAACCCACGGTGGCCGACCTTGACCGACAACGCGCTCATTGTTTTCAACACGCGCCGACGATCAGTGTCATCGTACCGGTTTACAATTGCCCCGAGCAGTTCTTGTCCGAGATGATCGATTCCGTTCGCCGCCAAACGTACCCCAACTGGGAGTTGTGCTTGGCCGATGGCGCGAGTACGGCCCCATGGGTCCGGCGCGTGATGGAAACGGCGGCTGCACAGGATCGCCGGATCAAAGTAGCGTTTCTCGACAAGAACCTGGGCATCTCTGGAAACACAAACGCGGCGCTGGCCATGGCTACGGGCGAATGGGTCTCGTTGCTTGATCACGACGACACCTTGGCTCCGTTTGCGCTGCACGAGGTTGTCGCCGGCATCAACGCCCATCCCGAAGCCGATATGTTCTATTCCGATGAAGACAAGCTCGACGAGCATGGTCACCGCGTCGGCCCGCATTTCAAGCCGGACTTCGCGCTCGAGACTCTGCTTAGCCAGAACTACATTTGCCATTTGACGACCGCCCGAACGTCGATGATCCGCGAGATTGGCGGATTGCGTCCCGATTTCGATGGGTCGCAAGACTATGATCTCGTGTTGCGACTCGTCGAGAAAGCTCGCAAGGTCGTGCATATTCCGAAGGTTCTTTACCATTGGCGAATGCACATGCAATCGACGGCCTTGAATCCGGGCAGCAAGCTCTACGCGTTTACGGCGGGTCAGCGAGCCATCGCGGATCACCTCAAGCGCGTCGGCCTGCCTGGCGAGGTGACCATTCGCGACAACGCGCCGGGGCTTTACAAGATCTGTTACCGTTGGCAATCAACGCCATTGGTCTCGATCATCATTCCCAACCGCGATCAACCGAAGATGCTCGAACGATGCCTTCGATCACTTGAGAAAACAACGTACTCGAACGTCGAGATCGTGATTGTCGAAAACGGCAGCCAGCTTCGCGAAACGTTTGACCTTTACCAGCGATGGGCCGCCAAACCGAATGTTCGCATCCTGCGTTGGGAGATGCCGTTCAATTACGGCGCGGTCAACAACTTCGCGGTGCGAGAGGCTCGCGGCGAACTGGTGTTGCTGATGAACAACGACATCGAGGTTATCAACCCCGATTGGCTGGAACACATGGTTGGGCTAGCCACCAAGCCGGGCGTCGGCGTCGTCGGCGCGAAGCTCTATTACCCCGACAAATCGGTGCAACACGCCGGCGTCATCATTGGCATGGGCGAAGTCGCGGGGCACGTCAACGTTGGCGTCCCTGGCGACAATCTGGGCTACCTCGGACGGCTCGTGTGCGTGCAAAATTTCTCCGCCGTGACCGGAGCCTGCATGATGGTCCGCAAAGAGATTTACGAAGAAGTCGGCGGGTTGGACGAGGAATACCCGCTGTGCTACAGCGATATCGATCTTTGCCTGAAGATCCTCCAGGCAGGTTATCGCAATGCGTGGACGCCGGACGCGGAGCTTTACCACCACGAGTCGAAGACACGCGGACCCGAGGACACGCCGGCCAAGATTGCTCGCTACCGTGCCGAGGTCGATCGATTCCACCGCAAATGGCTCGAATTCCGCACGGCCGGCGACCCGTTTTTCAATCGGAACTTCCGGCTCGACATTCAACACCCTTTACCCCGCGTCGCCTAAATCAAAAGGAGTCGGTTCATGGCGGTTCGATCCCTCCGGCAAGCATTCGCACGCCTTCGCAGGCACCCCCATCATGAGCCGGTCATCGCGCCGCCATCGCCGCAGACCACTATCCTCGACAACTACTGTTCCCTTTGCCCTTCTCCGCAAAACGCCGTCGACCTGTTTCGGGGCGAATGGTCATCGAAGCTGCCCAATGATTGCGGAGCCGTGACCGGCGCCGGAGCCGAGCTGTTTTCGGATGGCAGGATCAAGTGGGGTCTGGACCAATTGGGGGGCGTCGCGGGCAAGCGAGTCCTTGAACTCGGACCACTCGAAGGAGCTCACAGCGCCATGCTCGAATGGGCCGGCGCCGCTGAAGTGACCGCGATCGAGGCCAATTCACGAGCCTATTTGAAATGTCTGATTACCAAGGAAACCCTCGGTCTGAAAAACGTGCGATTCCTCTGCGGCGACTTGATGGAGTATCTTCGCGCCCATCCGCCGCGATTCGATGTCGTCCTCGCGGTTGGCGTGCTCTATCACATGCGTCAGCCTGCCGAGATGTTGCTGCGGCTTGCCAAGATTACCGATCGTGTCGTCATTTGGACTCAGTATTTCGATGCTGATCGAATCGACGCCCGACCGGATCTGAAGAAGAGGTTCCCGAGCCATCATGCCGCGGAATGGGACGGATTCCGTTGCACCCATCATCGCTATGAATACCTCGAGGCATTGAATTGGACAGGCTTCTGTGGCGGCTCAGCTCCTTATGCTCATTGGCTGACAAAGGCCGATATTCTGGCGTGTTTGCGTCACGGCGGATTCGACGATATCCGCGTAACGCTCGATCAACCCGAGTTCCAAAACGGCCCAGCTTTCTTGCTGTCCGCCAGCCGATCCGCGAAGTGAATACGCGTGATTCCGTTCGTGCCATCAGGGAAGCGTCGGCTCATCCTTGGAACGTGGCTGATTGGGCCGGGGCATTTCATCGGTCCCCCACCCAAGCGAGAGTGATCAGCGCGGAAAGGTAACGTGACGTGCGGTATTTCGCAGCCCGCCATGACTGCGAGCACGGCTTCGGAAAGCCGTGCCACCATGGGTTGGGTGGTAGGGCGGGTTTCCTAACCCGCCATGACTGCGAGCACGGCTTCGGAAAGCCGTGCCACCATGGGTTGGGTGGTAGGGCGGGTTTCCTAACCCGCCATGATCGCCATGCACCCCGATTTCACTGTCGCTGAACGGGGGGGCCGTTTAGGATCGGCGATCGAGGCCGCTCAATTCCAGTTCGTTGACCGGACTGAGGAATGGCGGCGGCCCGGCCAGTCGTAGTGTTTCCGGCGACAGGATGCTGCCGTCGGTCGTCGTCCGCCCGAGGCGATCACGGCGCAATGCGATACGCAACGTCACAAGAAGCAAGAGACCGAACGAGATTGGCCCCAACAGCCAAGGCGCCGCGGTCGTACCCAGGAAATCGTAGATCGACTGGGCAATGGCAGCCAAAGTGTCAGTCGCCGGCGGCACATTCGAGAACGCCCGGGCAAAACTGACCCCGAATTCGCTATTGGGAAACATCACGGGCAAGTGGCAACTGATAGGCACCAGGATCGTCAGCAAGACGCTCATGGCCACCAATCGGGCATGACGCCGCCGCTGGCAAGCTAACCTTAATTCCACGCGTTGGGCCACGCGCCCTTGGCGAACGATCTCCACCCGCGCCGATGGCAGTTGACCCTCGGCCAACGGCGTGATGTGGAACATCGAATAGCCGCCCATGTCGGTCACATCGACAAACTGCTCGCTCGGACTGACCAGTGCCCCCGGAACAACGAGTCGCATCAGGACGCTTCGAACCGGAAATCCCGTGTTGCTCGATGACGAACTCATCGGCTTCAACGGACAGATATCGATCGAAACCGGATAGACCTGACCCGGCCGACATAACTTTGGGTGAGTTACGCTCACCTGATAGCTGACGCTCGGTTCCTGCGGTGGAGGGGTCGCGGCCTTCTTGTCACGTCGATTGGCTCGGGTCGTTTCGGTCGCATGCATTCGGAGTGTCTCCTCCAGACGCAGTCATAGCATCCATGACAAACGCCGTCTTGATTGAGCAAGGCTTGGGTCTGCTCAAACCTAGCATGAATTCCGCCCAGGGTATCGAGTTTGCCGGGACGCGTCGCGAAAAGTGAGGCTGATGATCGATGACGCAGGAGGAAAAATAGGGTGTCGCGCGAATGAGTCGCGCGACACCCTATCGTAGGCAATGGCTAGTAGCCGACGTGTTCCTTCGTGACAGCTCGCTGCACCTCGGGGTCAGGTCCGACATATTGGTGCAGATGGTCCTTGTCGATGTAGACCACTTCGACGCGGCGTTTCTTCAACTTGACCGGGAATGGATATCCCGACTGCAGCGTCTCGGTGTAGTAGATGGTGCATTTCCAGTGGCAATGATGCAACTGGGCCGGCCCGACCAACGGGAAGAACCGCGGCGGGTCGATCTTGTCCACGAGTTTCTCGCATACGATCTCGATGTCGTCGCGGAACTCTTCGTAGAAGTATGGCACGCCACGGGCCACGCGTGGCATGGCTCGCAATACTTCTTGCTCGCTCGGCTCATCCTGGCACAACGGCGCCGGGAAACCGTCGCGAATCGGAGGCATGATCGGAGTGCGATGATCGTTCTTATGGAGATACTTGTCCTCCATGCGCTCGGTCACCCACGGTTGCACCGGAATCGGCGCCACCGCTCCGAAGCCAATACAGCCGCTCAGGCTGCCTAACCCGAGGCTGGCCCCCGCCAAAAACAGGGCATACCGCAACCTGGTCATCCGAATCCCCCTTTTTCCGAAATCCCAGGCCGGCGGCTAAGGACTGATCCCACCGGGCCGCTGGAAACTCCCTTTGGATCGCGTGTGGTGAATCGTTGAACTGTATCGGTTCCAACGGTTCGGGGACTTGAAACAATGCGCTCGGTCATGACGTTTTGAACGAACCTCGGTCATCGCGCATGGGCTGAACATCGCCAGCCAGATAGGATGGTGAATATCGGGTTTCCCTCAACCTCAATTGATTCCCAATATGGTCTACCTTTCCAAGATTTACACCAAGGCCGGCGACAATGGCGAAACCTCGCTCGGCGATGGACTTCGCGTTGCCAAAGACTCGCCTCGCGTGGCCGCCTACGGCGAGGTTGACGAACTCAATGCCGTCCTCGGGCTCGTGACCGCAACGGAGTCGGCTTTCGAGAACGAACTCCTGCGAACCATTCAGAATGATCTTTTCGATGTTGGAGCGGACCTTTGCCTTCCGCCCGTCGATGGCGAGTCGCCAGATTCACGTCTCCGCGTGACCCACACTCAAGTCGCGCGATTGGAACAAGCGATTGATCGCTTGAACGAATCGCTCAAGCCATTGACAAGCTTCATTCTTCCCGGCGGATCGTGTTCAGCGGCATGGCTTCATCTGGCCCGAACCGTATGCCGCCGAGCCGAACGGGCCATCGTAACGCTCATGCGAACCGAGACCGTGAATCAGCAGGTTCTGATCTATCTCAATCGGCTATCGGACTTGCTGTTCGTCATGGCCCGCGCTGCGAACGAGAACGGCGCAAATGACGTCTTGTGGGTTCCGGGGCAAGGTCGAGGATAACTCGCTGGATCCGTGGGCCTCGCAAAAAACGATAAGGCCCGGCTTGCCATTGAGGGATTCTCCCTCCAACGACGAGCCGGGCCTGAATTGCCATAACGCGATGGGCGGATTATTTGCCTTCGTCCTTTTCGTCTTTCTTCGCAGGCATCTCGCCTTCCTTCGGAGCGCCGCCGAGGGTCGCCTTGATCGATCCAGGCGGAGCATATTCGGCGGGGCGGAAGATTCGCGGCATCTGATAGCCCATCATCGCCAGGAACCGTCGATACGGCACCTTCTGAACGCCTAACCTATCGGCTTGCGTCTTTAGATCGGTGACTTTCTCCATGACCAGTTTGAGCCTTTCGGCCTTAGCACCGGTCGCGAAGGCATGCAACTCGGTATCCGGCTTGTCGCCGATGACCAAGTAGCTCGTGCTTTCCGTCATGCCCGATCCACGAATCGAGACATCTTTCAGATCGATGTACGAGTCGACGACAACCCCCTGGCGTTCGAGGCTTCGAATGAAGTCGGGCGTGTCATCCATGCCGTCGCCGTTCAGGTCAATCAAACCTGCGATCGCGATATGGTCACGTCGATCGGGCGACCACGCCGGATTGAACAACAAATCGCCGCGAACGATGGGATCGCGGGTTGGGTTGGTCACGTCGATAATCCTGCCAACGGCTGCATTGGGGCCGAGGACGCCGACGACTTCGATGGCGCCCTTGCGATCCTTTATCGCGGCCCCGTTCCCGGCGGCATCCGCGGCCAGCACACTGAACGTCAATTGCGGTCGAACGTTGTGGTCGGACCCAATGTTGATATAGACAAGATTCGCCGCACGATCGACTTGATTGATCAACCCCTTGGGCACGTCATACCGCGTGATGTCTTCGCGGCTCTCGTCGATGACTTCCTTCTGACGCTGAATGAGTTTGTCTTTTTCGGACAGGCTGGCTCGCAGGGCGAGGATTTCCCGTGCCAGTTTCTTTTCGGCGGCTTCTTTGTCGGCCATCAGCTTCGTGTAATCTTCACGCTGTTTGGCTACCGTATTGGTGAGGTCCTTGAACGCTTCGGACTGCGTATTCTGGGTCTTGACAAGGTCGTCATTGGCTTGCTTCTGCTTCGCCAAGGCAGCGTCCTTGGCGGAATCGGCGGCGGCCAAGGCGGCCTGTAGGTCATTCCGAGTCTTGTTTAGATCATCGCCGGCAGCCTTGAGTTTGTTGTCGCGATCGGCAACCTCGCTCACCATCTTGGCGGCGAAATCAGCAAACGACATCGGCGGCTTGTTTTCGTTGGGAACCCACTCGCCGAGGTACTTCTTGTAGTCGTTGTTCAGTCGGCCAAGTTCTTCATTGTAAGCACCGCTCTGCGTTTGCATGAGGAGTGCCAGATTGGTGCGATCGGCTTGGGTGGCGGAGCCATTGTAAATGGCATTAAGAATCCGGCGCACCTCCATCTTATCGCGTTCTTCCTTGGCGTTTTTGGCCTCTTTCTGTGCTTCGCCGGCCCGATTCTTGTATTCGGTTTGGCCGGAGAAGCCCATGTAGGCCATCGTTCCACCGATGAGGGTGGTAATGATGAACAAGACCAACGCGATAATCAACCCGGTTTTGGATTCAGCCGGGGGAGGGGGAGCACTTCGCCGCGCCATGTCGAGGATCCTCAGGGGAAAACCCGGGCCGGCCGACCGACCCGACCGCGGCGCGCTCGGCAACCGGCGCACCACAACGTCAAGTATAATGCCTAGTGTAACCGACCGGGATGTTGTGTCAACGAATTTGACCACGCGGACCGGGCCGGATTCGCGGCCCGCATAGCTCATAACACTTTTGCCGTGGCCAGGTCGCCCTTGACAGGATTTCCGCGCCCCCGTAAACTCCCCATCAACGAGAGAGCTTACCCACTGTCTTCCGCGTGCGACACGTCCACGCCATTGGTTTTTTCCCGTCGTTCGAACTCGATGAGGCTGGTCGGGGCACCAAGCCCCGGCTCGAATGGATCCGGCCGTGACCGATTCCGCGCCGAATGTTGATTCGCGAGAGACCTTGTTCTTGGTCGATGGTCATGCTCTGGTCTTTCAACTCTTTCACGCCATCGCGCCCATGACGGCCCCCGATGGCCGGCCGACTAATATCGTCTTTGGTTTCGCACGCGATTTGTTTTACATCCGCGAGGAAGTGAAGCCTTCGTATCTCATCTATGCCTTTGACCGAGCGGAACCGACGTTTCGCTCGGCGTTGGCCCCCAACTACAAGGCTCATCGCCCGCCGCCGCCCGACGACCTGCTGGCCCAAGAGCCAATGATTCGCCAACTCCTCGCGGCGTTTCGCGTGCCCATTCTCGATTGTGCCGGTTATGAGGCCGATGACGTCATTGCCACCGTGGCCACCCAAGCGGCCGACCTTGGCATGGAAGTCATCATTTGCACGACCGACAAAGACATTCGCCAGTTGATTGACGACCACGTTCGGATGTTCAACTTGCGAAAACGCACCTATCTCGACCGGCGAGCGCTTCACGACGACTGGGGCGTTCATCCCGAACAGGTTGTGGACTTTCAGGCCATGGTGGGCGACCCCACCGACAACGTCTCGGGAGTCAAAGGCATCGGCGAGAAGACAGCCGCAAAACTGCTTCAGAAATTTGGCTCGCTCGACGCCATCGTGCAGAATCGAGATCAACTCGATGGCGTGGTCTCTGCCAAGATTCAGGCTTCGCTCATAGATGCCATTGCCACCGGACAGCTTGAACTGAGTCGCAAGCTCGTGGCACTGGACCGCGCCGTGCCGATTACCTTCGACTGGGACCAATGGCGCCTCTCCGAACCGGATCGGGCACAACTCCACGTCCTATTCAAAGAATGGGGCTTCCGCTCATTTGCCGAAAAGGTCAAGTCACCGGTCAAACCGGCCGCTGACCTGTTTGCCAGCATGGATCCTCCCGACGATCCCGCGGCGGACTTCGCATTTGGGGCCAACGCACGCACGGACGATTGGACAGGTGACTATCAAACGATCGACACACCGAAGAAATTCAACTCATTTCTGACGGAGCTTCGTCGCCAAAAAAGATTCGCCTTCGACATGGAAACCACGGGCCTCGATCCAATCACATGTGCCATTGTGGGAATCGCGTTTTGCTGGAAGGACGGAGAAGCGTATTACCTTCCGATCCGATCACCCGAAGGCGAGGCCCATCTGGATGAGGCCACCGCCCTCGCGAAACTCAAGCCGATCTTTGAGAACCCCCAGATTGCGAAGGTGAATCAGAACATCAAGTTCGATCTCAGCGTGCTAAAGTGCTACGGAATCGACGTGCGCGGAATCGCCGGCGATTCGATGGTGGCAGACTACCTCCTGCGTTCGGGTGACCGCGGCCACAACCTGGACGAGCTTTCCGAACGGTATTTCAATCACGTCCCCATCCCGATCACCGACCTGATCGGGAAGAAGGGAAAGTCGCAATTGACAATGGACCAGGTGCCGGTAGCCAAGATAACCGCCTACGCCGCGGAGGATGCGGACCTTGCCTGGCGCCTCACGAATCGACTCGAAGCCGACCTGCCGTCGAACGGGGTCGCCACCATTTATCAGACCCTCGAAATCCCGCTCATTGACGTACTGGCCGACATGGAATTGGCCGGCATTCGCCTTGATGTGCAGTTGCTTCAGCGTTTGAGTAAAGAGATGGAATCAGAGCTGACCGGAATCGAGGCCGAGATCCATAAATTGGCCGGGCGCGAATTCAACATCGCCTCGCCACGGCAATTGGCTCAAGTCTTGTTCGACGAGATGAAGCTCCCCGTCAAGAAAAAAACCGATCTGACGGGGGCCGCCAGCACGGACCAAGACACGCTCGAAAAACTCGCCGCCACGGGACACGAACTCCCAAAGAAAGTCGTCGAATATCGACACATCGCGAAGTTGAAAGGCACCTACACCGACGCCTTGCCATCGCTTGTTAATCCACGAACAGGACGAATACACACCTCGTTCAATCAGGTGGTCACGACGACGGGCCGGCTAAGTTCGCAGGACCCAAACCTACAGAATATCCCCGTAGGCTCCGATCAGGGGCGCCAGATTCGACAGGCGTTTATTCCGGCCGACGGCTGGGTGCTGCTCTCGGCCGACTACTCCCAGATTGAATTGCGATTGCTGGCACACCTGAGCGATGACGATGCCTTGCGCCAGGCTTTCGTCGAGGATCGGGATATCCACACCGCCGTGGCCGCGCAGATATTCGCTTTGCCCGAGAACCAGATCAACAAGGACCATCGGCGGGTTGCGAAAACGGTGAACTTCGGCGTGATCTATGGCATGAGCGCCTTCGGCCTTGCGGATCGGCTCGGCATTCCACAGGCCGACGCCGAGCGGTTCATCCAGGCCTATTTCGGCCGTTACCCGAAGGTCCTCGACTATCAATCGAATCTGCTGACACGGTGTCGCCGCGAAGGGTTTGTCCACACCGTCTTGGGTCGGCGCCGGCGATTCGCCGCCACCGCGATACGTGCCCATTCAACGTTCAAGAATCGGAATCAGGCCGAGCGAGAAGCTATTAACATGGAGATTCAAGGCTCTGCGGCGGACTTGTTGAAGACCGCCATGGTTAACATCCATCGGCGGCTGGCTCGTGAAAGGCTTCGGTCACGTATGTTGCTCACGGTTCACGATGAGCTGGTCTTTGAAGTGCCGCTAGAGGAGCTGGATCCCCTGGCGACTCTCGTTAAACATGAAATGACGACGGCAATGAGCCTCAATGTACCGCTCAAGGTCGATGTGGCCGCTGGGCCGAATTGGCTCGACGTGATGCCGATGACGCTGAACTAACCGTCGCGACGAAGCGTGCAGGGGACTACCATGAGCGCGACGCTGGGAAATGTCGGGCGGCGGAAGCTGGTTATCGGTCTGGTCGGTGGTATTGGAAGCGGGAAGAGTTTTGTGGCGAAGTTGCTGGGAAAACGTGGCGGCATGGTCATCGACGGCGATCTCGTCGGACACGAGGCCTTGAGGCAGCCGGCGATTCGCGATCGGGTTGTGGCGGAATTCGGGCCAGGGATTCTCGGCGATGACGGCGAAATCGTCCGGCGGCGGGTCGCTGAAAAGGTCTTCCGAGACCGCGACGCGTTGCGGCGACTGGAGACCATCGTCCATCCGTGGATCGGCCAAGAAATCGCCTCGCGAGTCGAAGCCGCGCTAGTGAATCCCGCGGTTCGATTCGTGGTCTTGGACGCCGCTGTGATGTTAGAAGCGGGATGGAATAACGTCTGTGATAGAATCGTCTACGTAGATGCTTCTCCCGAAATTCGATACGCCCGCCTGGCCGCGCGGGGTTGGACGCGAGAACAAATCGACGCCCGCGAGCGGTCACAGTGGCCGGTTGCCGAAAAGGCACGGTTCGCCGATGTTCGTTTGGACAACAATTGTCTGGAAACCGATGTCACGAAACAATTAGACATATGGCTACTCCATTGGCTTCTTACCCATGTGGATGCTCGCAGTTCTTGCGATTGACGGAATCGGGATGAGCGCGGACGCCCCCATAATGGTTAAGTAGGTGAGCGTCCCGCGAGGGGAGAAGAAAGTTATGGCCGACACACGCGCAGAATCCAAGACTCGCCGAACCCGGGCCAAGGCAGCGCCGCCCACCGCCGATCCGCCGCCACCGGTTGAGCCGGTCGAAGATCAGGGATTTGGAGCGGGCATTCTCGAACCTCCGGCTTCGCCCGTTGCCGTCGAAGTGGTCTCGACGCCGGAGCCGCCGGCGCCGGAACCGCCCGTGCCGGCAGCGGCCCTTGATCAGCCGTTGGCCGAACCGGTTCAAGCCAACGAACCGGCGGCCGCATTGCCGGCACCGCCCCCCACGACACCCGTCGCCAACCATGAACGCGGGTTCGATGCCGAAACGAATAGCCGATACGAGGAAATCAAACGCGGCGGAACGTACATCAGCGAGCTGCAACAGATGAACATGACGCAGCTCATGAAGATCGCACGCGATGAGAATCTCACCGATTACAGTGGACTGAAGAAGCAAGATCTTATCTTCAAGATCGTCAAGGAACGGGTGAAGCAGAACGGCCTGATGTATGGTGAGGGCACGTTGGAGATGCTGCCTGACGGCTTTGGTTTTCTTCGCAACGCCGACAGCAACTACCTTCCCGGCCCCGACGACATTTACATTTCACCAAGTCAGATTCGGCGATTTGGACTAAGAAATGGCGCCATCGTCTGCGGTCAGATTCGGCCGCCAAAAGAAGCCGAGCGATATTTCGCGCTGCTCCGCGTCGAGGCGATCAACTATCAAGACCCGGAATTGCTGACCCAAAAGGTAGTCTTCGAGGATTTGACCCCGTTGCATCCGTGCGAACGCCTCCGGCTGGAGACCGATCCCACGGAGATCAACACGCGCGTCATGGACCTCATTACACCGATTGGCAAAGGCCAGCGCGGGCTTATCGTGGCCCCACCGCGTACCGGCAAAACAATCCTGCTTCAGAAAATGGCCCGCGCCATTCTTAACAACCATCCCGAATGCTATGTCATTGTGCTTCTGATCGACGAGCGACCCGAAGAAGTGACGGAGATGGAACGAACCGTCAAAGGCCCGCGATCGGAAGTCATCAGTTCCACGTTTGACGAACCCGCGACCCGTCACGTTCAGGTCAGCGAGATGGTCATCGAGAAGGCACGCCGAATGGTCGAATATGGCCATGACGTCGTGATTCTCCTAGACTCGATCACGCGCCTCGGGCGAGCCTATAACAACGTCGTCGTAAATTCCGGCAAAATCCTTTCCGGCGGCCTCGACGCTAACGCGCTGCACAAACCGAAGCGATTCTTCGGCGCCGCTCGCAACATCGAGGAAGGGGGATCGTTAACGATTCTCGCCACGGCCCTGATCGATACCGGCAGCCGCATGGACGACGTGATTTTTGAAGAGTTCAAAGGCACCGGAAACATGGAACTGCACCTCGATCGCCGGCTCGTTGACAAACGCGTCTGGCCGGCCATCGATGTCAATGCATCCGGCACCCGAAAGGAAGAGCTATTGCGGGCTCCCGACGAGTTGCGGCGAGTCTATCTGTTGCACAAAGTTTTGAGCGACATGAACCCCGTCGAGGCGATGGAATTGCTCATTAGCCGCATGGCCCGTTCCAAGACGAACGCGGAATTCCTCAACACCATGAACCTTGCGTAGACGACCATGCCCACAATTATCGAAGGCGATTTTTCGACACCCTCGGGACGCTTTGCCATCGTCGCGGCACGATTCAATCAGTTTATTGTCGATCGCCTCGTGGATGGCGCGCTGGACACGTTGAAGCGTCACGGCGTCGCGGACAAGGTCATCGATATCGCCTGGGTACCAGGGTCGTTTGAGATTCCGCTGGTCGCTCAGAAGATGGCCGCGTCGGGCAAGTATGCCGCCCTGATTTGCCTGGGAGCTGTAATTCGCGGTGAGACCGATCACTACGACCATGTCGCCGGCGGTGTGACAAGCGGTGTCGCTCAAGCCTCCGCCAACACGGGTGTTCCTGTCATCTTCGGGGTCCTGACTTGCGACACCGTCGAGCAGGCGATCAACCGCGCCGGGGCCAAAGCCGGCAACAAGGGCGCCGATGCCGCGATGGCCGCCATCGAGATGGTGAACCTGTTGCGAAAAATTGGATAGCCCCACGAGCACGAGCACGCAGCGCCAGCAAGTGAGGGCGCTTACACTTGTTGGCGCTGCGTGCTCGGATGGCGCTGCGTCCTCGGGAATGCCCTCATGCGTATCCTCGTCACCGCCGGCAACACGCAGACGCCAATCGACGAGGTTCGCTGCATCACGAATATTTTCACCGGCCGCACCGGTACCCGAGTCGCGCTCGCGGCCCACGCCCGCGGCCATCGCGTGACGCTCCTCACCTCGCACCCCGGTGTTGTTGGCGAACTGACACCGGCCCACACGCCTGAACCGGGCACTTGGGAAATTGTGCCGTATCGCACCTATGACGACTTGCATCGGCTGATGGCCGCGTATATCCCCAACGGACAATTCGACGCCGTCATCCACTCCGCCGCCGTCAGCGATTACAACGTCACCGGCATCTACACGACGTCGGCAAACTCGACGTTCGATGAGGCAAGCGGCAAGTGGCGCGGCGACGCGACGATGCTCGATGCCAACGCGCCAAAGGTGAAGAGCAGCCACGAGGAACTATGGCTTCGCCTGACGCCCACGGAGAAACTCATCGACAAGATCCGCCACCCGTGGGGTTTCACCGGCACCCTGGTGAAGTTCAAGCTTGAGGTTGGCATCGGCGAAACCGAGTTGCTCGAAATTGCGGAGCGTTCGCGGCGACATTCGCACGCCGATTGGATGGTGGCGAACACGCTCGACATGATCCGCGATGCCGCATATGTCGGCCGTGCCGAAACCGGCTACGAGCGCGTCCAACGGGACGAGTTGGCGAACCGATTGCTGGATCGGATCGAGGGGTGAAAACTCCCCAGGCATTTCACGCCGGGGATCATGGCCGCGCTATTATCCCAATTCCTTCCTTCGTTGAACGACATTGCGTTTTGTAGCGCTCCGCAGAAGCGCGATGCCAAGGGATCCACGCCGCGCGCCGCTTCGCGGCGAAGAAAGGGTAAAGAAGAAAAACAAGGGCAAAGGGTAATAGTGTAAAAGTGTACAGTGAAAATCAGTCCAGGCGGAACAGAAGACGGAAACCGA
>CAZESP010000019.1:0-97929 GCA_964515185.1 uncultured Alcaligenaceae bacterium | reverse complement strand
CCGCCATGGCCGACCTCGTCGAGAATCTCGTAGCCCGGCACGATGGGGGCTTCGAATGTCTGGTTGATGTGCCGATCATTGGTTTTCGTTTCGTCGTGCATAACCCACCGCAACCTCGATTGGGCCAAATCCAACCATCGAGATTGTCGCACGCGACGGTACGAAGGACCACATGATCCTTACGAGATTTTGGCTGGGGCCAGCACAAAGCCAGCCCGTGACGGGGCAAGGCTACGGATGCGTCGCGGCGGGATTGGGCACGGGGATCTTGTGGCCGGCGGTGTCAAAGTTGGCGCGCGTGGGCAGGTAATGCTCGGCAGGCCAACCCAAGGCTCCGAAGGCTTTGGTCGCGAACTCCTTCAAGTGGGACGGGATGCCCAGCCGGCCGGTGAGCATGACGTCGCGGCTGGCATCCGGCAACTTATCCTTGAGATCCAAGAAGTAATTGGCCAGCCCCATCGTGATGATGGAGGTTAACTGCCGTGTGAGAAAGACGTCGGTTTGGTTCTTCTCCCACAAACGAATCAGCTCGGCCAAGACTTGAATACGCGGCGGCTTTTCTCCAGAGAGAACCATGACCCAGTCGGGATCAACCCCTTGAGCCAAGTACATCTGATGCATGGGTGTGACGGCTGGCGCGTTGTCCGGCTTGAGGGCTTCGAGCACCATGTCGCGCGTGGTCACCTCTTTCGGATAGCGGCGCTTGGCGGTGTCGCTCATTCGGAAGTTGGCCAGTTCGAGGATGCCTCCGCAGACCGAGCGATTGTCCTTGATCGTGGACTCGATCTTCCGCAAGAGGCCGGTCAGGGCTTTCTCGTTGTAAACGAACCGATTCTGGGTCGTGACGATTTCAAGGAACATGGCCGACAATCTCCAGTGAATTCATGAATGGCAGGCGATTCGCGGAGTGCCAATCGCCGATCGCATAATGGCCCTAGCGAAATCGAAGGTCAAAGTGTTACCGTCGCCCGCCAGAAATCGTGGCAAAGGACGATGCACCTGGGATGTTGGCGGCTTAACGGGTGCCGGGGCCGATCGTATAACGATCCGGACGGTTACCCGCGAGATTTCGCGCGGGCCGATTTCCTCGCACCGACGGAACTTCCACGGACCATGAAAATCCACGAATATCAGGCCAAGGACCTCCTCGCCGCCGCCGGCGCCCCGATTCCAAAGGGCATCGTCGCGTCATCCCCAGCCGAAGCGGTCGCCGCCTTCGATCAACTCGGCGGCAAGCCTGTCGTCCTCAAAGCCCAGATTCATGCCGGCGGCCGCGGCAAAGGCCGGTTCAAAGATTCCGGCTCCGACATGGGCGGCGTCAAATACCTCACCAAGCGCGACGACGTTGCCAAGGCCGCCGACATCATGTTCCGCTTCCCGCTCGTGACCAAGCAGACCGGCGCCGACGGCCAGAAGGTGTCGAAGGTGCTGGTGCAAGTAGCCGCCGACATCGCCCGCGAGGTCTACGTCGGCATGGTCCTCGATCGGGCCGTCGGCTTGCCGGTGCTCATGGGCTGCGCCGAAGGCGGCGTCGAGATCGAGGAAGTCGCTGCCAGTCACCCCGAGAAAATCCTTCGCGTCCTCGTTCGGCCCGAGACCGGTTTGCAAGATTATCAGGCGCGGCAGTTGGCCTTCGATCTCGGCTTCACCGGCAATCAGATCGATCAAGCCGTGACCATCTTCAAAGCGCTCTCGAAGGTCTATCTCGACAAGGATTGCACCCTCGCCGAGATTAACCCGCTGGTCGTCACGCCCGGCGGCGACGTCGTGGCCCTCGACGCCAAGATCACCTTCGACGATAACGGCCTGTTCCGCCATCCCGACGTCGAGGGTCTGCGCGACCTGAGCGAGGAGAACCCGAACGAACTGCGAGCCGGCAAGAGCGGCCTGAGCTTCATTCAATTGCATGGGAACATCGGCTGTCTGGTCAATGGCGCCGGGCTGGCAATGGCGACGATGGACATTATCAAGCACCACGGCGGGCAACCGGCGAACTTCCTCGACGTGGGCGGCGGCGCCAACAAGGATCAAGTGACCGAGGCGTTCCGAATCCTGCTCGGCGATCCGAATGTGAAGGCCGTCTTGGTGAATATCTTCGGCGGCATCATGAAGTGCGACACGATCGCGAACGCCATCTTGGCAGCCTTCGCCGAGGTCGGTTTCCATGTGCCGTTGGTTGTGCGATTGGAAGGCACCAACGTCGCCGAGGGCCGGCAGATATTGCGCGAGAGCGGTCGAAACATCGTCACGGCGGAGGATCTATCCGACGCGGCGAAAAAGGTGGTGGCGGCGGCAAGCGCGTGAGGCGCGAAGGTTCAGCGACGCTTCGACAAAGCGTTCCCCCACATGAGGTGGCAGCCGATGAACACGACGTTGCAATCGGGGTTGGGTCGATGGATCGGGGCGGCCGTGATGGTCGCGGTCATGACCGGGTGCCAGTCGCGCACCGATTCGGCCAAGGTCGTCGCCTCACGGCCGGCGATGTCGATGAACGTGCCGGCCAATGGCGCGACCGTCGTGCCGGCGGCATCGCCCGAGGTGGCCCCTCGCCGAGCCGCCGAGGCGTTCCTGACGGCCGTGACGGCAGAGCAGACCGACAAGGCGAGTGCCATGCTCGACGTGGTCTTGAGGAAGGCCCTATTTCCGCCGTTTTACAGCGATGAGCAGCCGCTGGGCTACTCTGCCGGCGACGCGCGCAAGTGGCTCGCCCAGTTGGCGGGCGGGGCCAAGGTTTTCGACATTCAAACGATCGTCATGTCATCGTCCGGCCATGAGGCGTCGGCCCGCGGACGATGGGGCGAGCGGCGATTGGCGATGCGACTGGCGCGAAACGGCGACGGCTGGAGCGTGTCGGCCATTATCGTCACGCCCGCCACCGCGGAATGGCACCGCGAGACGCCCCCGGATGGGGAGGCCCAATGGGCACGCGAGACGGCGCTCGATTTTCTCGATGCCGTCTGCGGCGGCGACGCCCGTTTCGCCAGCCGAGTCATGACCATCGAGTTGAAGCGACAATTGCCCTCGCCCTCGATCCCCGACAGTCGCGAGTTGGGATACGCCGAGAAGGACGTGTTGAGCTGGCTGGCAGAGCGAGGTCGAGGAGCAACCGGCTATCGCATCAAGGGCCTGGAATCCACGGGGGCGGCCCTCACCGTGCGCGGCGAATGGATCGGTATGGCGAGTACCTTCACGATGAAACTGACCAAAGACGCCGCCGGAACCTGGCGCGTCGATGGCTTGCAATAATCGGTCTGAGTTATTCTCACTGGGGAACGAACGTCACATGAGCATTCTGGTTAATAAAGAGACGCGGGTTATCTGTCAGGGGCTGGGGAAGGCCGGCACGTTTCACGCGATTCAGTGCCGCGAATACGGCACGCAGATGGTCGGGGGCATCTCGCCGGGCAAGGGCGGACAGACGAAGGAAGGGTTTCCGCTGTTCAACACCGTCGCCGAGGCGGTGCGCAAGACCGGCGCCAACGCGACCATGATCTTCGTCCCGCCTTCGGGGGCCGCCGACGCCATCATGGAGGCTGCCGACGCAGGCATTGGCGTCATCGTCGCCATCACCGAGGGCATCCCGGTGTTGGACATGGCCAAGGTCATGCGCTTTTTAGAGGATCGCCCCAACAGCCGCCTCATCGGCCCGAACTGCCCCGGCATCATCACGCCCGGCCAGTGCAAGATCGGCATCATGCCCGGCTACATCCACAAGCCCGGCACGGTCGGCGTCATTTCGCGAAGCGGCACCCTGACCTATGAGGCGGTCTGGCAGCTGTCGAGCTTGGGGTTGGGGCAATCAACTTGCGTCGGCATCGGCGGCGACCCGATCATCGGCACGAATCAGATCGACCTGCTGCGGATGTTCGAGGCCGATCCAGGCACAGAGGCAATGCTGATGATCGGCGAGATCGGCGGCACCGCGGAGGAGCGAGCGGCGGAGTACATTCATGAGCATGTGAAGAAGCCCGTCGCCGCCTTCATTGCCGGCCAGACCGCGCCGCCCGGCAAACGCATGGGTCACGCGGGCGCGATCATTAGCGGCGGAAGCGGCAGCGCCCAGGACAAGCTGGCGGCGTTGGAGAAGGCCAACATCGAGATCGCTGTCACCCCGGCGGATCTGGGCGCCGCCGTCGTGCGGGCCATGAAGCGGAAGTAGGCGAGATCAAAGACACCGAACGCGGCCACCTCGTCCCGATCACCGATCTCGCAGTTGTCCGTGAAGGCGGAGCCGATGACCAGTCACTCGCATTCCCCGTCCCCGCCGGCGACGCCGCGACAATTCCCATCACGATTGGCGTCTTTCCCGGCACGGTTATATCCACAGCGCCGAGAATGTACGTTTCCGAGGACCAAGCCGGCGTCCCCGGCTTGATCGGTGACGGTATTGCACCCCGTCGCGGAAAGCAACAGTTTCATCGAATCCTAACACAGATGCAATCTGTTACTCACGCCGTGTACCTAGATTGTTCGTGCCCGATCGGTCATCCCAAGCGTGGGCTGATGACGGGTCATGGGAATCGGCTCACATATGCCGTTGCTCTCTCCCGGAGGAATTCGTTATGATTCGGAGTTTGCGAAAAGGGTTCACGCTAATCGAGCTGCTCGTGGTGATCGCCATCATCGCGATCCTCATTGGTTTGTTGCTCCCCGCGGTCCAAAAGGTCCGTGACGCCGCGGCCCGCATGCAGTCGACCAATAACCTGAAGCAGATCGGCCTGGCCACGCACAACTACCACGACGCGATGAATCACATGCCGCCGGCGTTCGTTGAGTTCGGCACCGCCGGGGGCTTCAAGGACGGCTCGTGGGTGGTCCACATCCTGCCTTACATCGAGCAGGACAACCTCAAGCGGGTCGTCGATAGCAGTACCCGTACCAGCGGCCAGTACTACGCCATCACCTACAACCAGGCGCCGCCGAAGATTTTCATCAATCCACAGGACCCGTCGCAGAGCAACGGGGCGTACAACGACAGCGGCTGGGGCGTGTACAGCGTCACCGGCTACGTCGCCAACTACCTGGCGATGGGCGGCTACGTCAACGCCTCGTCGTTCAAGGTGAATCGACTGATTCCGATCCTCGGCATGACCGACGGCACCTCGAACACGATCATGTACACCACCCGCACGGCGGTATGTGAGCGGAACCCGTGCGCTTACCGGCCGTCGTATTCTGGGGCGTTCTACAACATCTCGCCGTATGCCAACGCCAGCTCCTGGTACGAGTGGATGCCGGTGATCAACTACTGGCGGAACGGGTCCAGTTCGACCGGCTACCTGGACGGGGCGGCGACCAAGTTTCAGATCACCCCAACCTGGTCGGGCGTCAACGCCACCTGCGATTTCCGCCTGGCAACGGCGGTCCGGTCCAGCGGCATCCTGGTCAGCCTGGGCGACGGTAGTGTCCGCAACGTCAGTCCCGGGATCAGCGGCCTGACCTGGTGGCAGGCGATGACCCCCGCTGGCGGCGAGGTACTCGGCAACGACTGGTAGGCTGACTAGTCCCCTCGTCCAGAGTCCCCGCGAGGGCCCCTTACTCCCCCTCGCGGGGACTCTTTACGGAATCCTATGGCATGCGATGAAGGGGGCTAACGCGCCGTACCCCAAGGAGTGGGCGGGCGCGCACGGCCGCGGCCTGAAGGCATTGGGTCTGCGGTTGGTGGACGTTGGCGTCAGCCGCTGAGCGGCGCCGTCAGACGGCGACATCATGGCCGGGATGCCTTACTCTCCGTACCCACGAATCCCGCCCAGCTCGGTGACGACCTTTGGCCAGTCGACACTGCTCAGCCAACACGCTACTTTCCAGACTTTCCCGGAGTGCATGAAGGGGACGCCGCCACCTCGGCAAACTGACTGTCTCCCAACATCCGAGCATCCGGCCTCAGCGCGCCGAAGATCGTGCGATTCTCGTTGTGCCCTCTCACGCCGGATACCATCAGACGCAGCACACGAGAGTTGATTAGTCCGTCTTTGGAATGGTCAACTCGATCAATTCAATGGTCGTTACTTTGCCGACCGCGGGCGTTCGCATGACAGAGCGTACCAGACCTGCGGGCACTTCATCGGATGTCCATGTCGTGATCTGCACCTCGCCAGCTTCGTTCCGGTCCTTGAATTGCGATTTGCGAGTCTTCAACACCCTGCCGCCAATCGCAATCATCTCGTCTCTCTCTTCCACCGTAGGCTTGGGCCTCTCGTTTCCTTCATCCTTCTCGCGGCCAGGCAGACGGACCTTTCTCGGAATAGACACCTTCTGATCGGGATTGTCGATTCGAAATCCGTCATACCGAACTGTACGATTCTTCATTGTTATCGTAACATGCTCATCATTGCGTTCCACTAAGGAAAAGGTTGTTATTGTAACAGTCTCGCCTGCGTCCTTTTCGGATCTTGTAATAGCGCGTTGCCGCATTATGGTACCTTTGGGAAACAAGGACCATGTTTTATAATCGGGATTCTCCATCATCTCAAAGGTCGGTAGCGCGTCCCCGTTATCGGTCGCCGGAACGATTGCAACCTTTGGTTTGGACGATGTGCAACCTGATGCCACCGCGACAACAATGAGTGACGATAGAACGCACCGACTCATAACGCAGACTCCCAAATCGACACAGCGAACGAGACCTGATCCATCCCCGTTCGCCGACGACCACAATTTGAACACCATTACTTACGCTTTGGAGCCTTTGTTGCGGTACCAGACCCGCTGCGTTCTTCTACATCGACTCGATCATCATTCTCGATGATGATCTTCTTTTGCTCGTCCGTCAACGTTCCGGTTTGGGATGCCTTTGATCCGCAGCCACTTGCGAGAGTCAGAAAAAGCATGAAGACCACAATGAACGCCCACCGCATCGTCGCGATACTCCTTAGATAGCCTCTCATGAGAGTGACAGTGGTCGAATCAAGCCTCGCCTTTCTAACTTCCCTTAATCCCCGCATGAAAGGGGTCGAGCCCAAAACGCCACTGCCGTTTTTTGGGGAACAGTTTAAAGGTCATTGTTGTTGAACGGTTGACCATCGTCAGCGATGCAGGCTCGCATGAAAACAACTGGATCAACGCTAAACCGGATAAACCGAACCGATCCGTCTGCGAAAACAGCGTTCAGGCCGCCTGTGTGTGACGAGCCGAAGTAGCGCCGCCAGACCGTACCGCCACTACTCGTCGTGACAATGGCACGTGCATCGAGGTCGTGTAACGGAGGGAAGTGATAGCGAACGTTATCCTCGTCCCATCCTGAATTGTTCCAACGTTCATTGTCACCGCCATCGGTGCCGTGCCGTGTTGGAGGCAGATGTTTCTCAGCGGCGGCAATCGTATTTGATGTGCCATCTGTTATTGATGCCACTGTCCGCCTCGCGCCGCGTCCAGGCCAGACAATGAAACCTTTGCGCCCGGGGTAATCGCCAAAGTTTTCACTGGTTCGTTCATTCCGTCGCGGTGCTAAGCCTATCGGTGGCGGTGGAATATCGCCGAACCCTTCGTGCAGTTCACCCTGATAGAAGCCCGCATTACCCGCATAGTCACATCGGCCGAACAAGGCCGTGCCATAGCCGGTCGGCGCTCGTCGCGACGGACAATAGTAAATCTTGATAATCGCTTGGGCCACGTCGTTTTCACCACCGTTGTTAAGCACATTTGGCCAATAGGGCGGATCATCGCGCCCGAGCCGATAGACGTTTTCCTGCTCGATATACGGCAGGATGCGATACCAATGATTAAAACCGCTTCGAGTGGCCGCCCGGCAACAGGTCGAGCCTTCATACTGTCCGGGAGCTTCATCGTAGTTATATCCGCCCGGATTCGGCGCACCACCCGTGGTTATCGCGCGAGGATCGCCGTCCAGACCTCCCTCAGGAAAGTACTGAAAGGCGCTCTCATAATTATGAAATGCAAGCCCGATCTGTTTCAGATTATTCGAGCATTGCAGGCGTGCCGCCGCTTCGCGTACTTTCTGGACAGCCGGCAACAACAAGCCAATGAGAATGGCAATGATAGCAATCACCACCAACAACTCGATCAGCGTAAAACCTCGACGACGTTGCATTGCAAGTCCCCCAGAGAGCCTTGTGAGCGACGTCGTCATTAATTACGAACGAATATGAAGAACAGAGTCAGCTTTATGTGAAGTTCCCATGATCTGTTTCGCGTGCTATCACGGTTATCTTTGCGCCGTCACACCTCAATCCAGTCGCCGGGGTTCAGCACCACGGGTACAGCGGCGGTCTCCTTTTTCACCTTCGCGGCCCAGGTATTCGCGTCTTGATCGATCATGGGGAACGTGTTGTAGTGGATCGGCAGCACCTTTTTCGGCGACAGCAACTTTACGGCTCGGACCGCGTCGTCGGGACCCATCGTGTAATTGTCACCGATCGGCAAACACGCCAGATCGACGCCCTCCTCGCCGATCAATTTCATGTCACCAAACAGGCCCGTGTCGGCGGCGTCATAGATCGTCTTGCCATCGGCAGACGTCAGCAAGAATCCGCAAGGGTTCCCGCCATAGCTGCCATCGGGCAAGGCCGAGCCATGAAAGGCCAGTGTCATCTTGCAGCGCCCGAACGGGAACTTGAAGGCGCCGCCATGTTGCATGCCGTGAGCATTCTTCACGCCCTGATGGTGCAGCCATTGCGAAATCTCAAAATTGGCGATCACCATGGCGCCCGTTCGCTTGGCCATCGCGATGGCGTCGCCCAGATGGTCGCTATGGCCGTGCGACACGAGGATGAAAGTCGGCTTCAATTCATCAGGTTTTACAGGCGCTTTCGGGTTGCCGGTGAGGAACGGATCGATGAGCAACCGATGTTCGCCGCTTTCGATCCACAAGCACGAATGTCCCAGCCAACGCACACGAGTCGCCATGATAACACCTCCGCAAAGGAGTTCCTGCTTGAGATGTGGTCATCATAGCGACTCGTTATGGCATCGAGAGCATGGTTACCTCGTCAGGCGGATCAGTGGTGACCAGTGGATCCTCCCCGTAGTTTGGAAATCGCGGAATGCCTCGCCGGCCGGCGCCACCCACCGATTGGTCGTGAGATCCAGAGCTTCAACGTAGTATCGTTGCTCGCTCAGTTGCCAAAAGTCGACTTGGCCGGCTGAATTGGCGCGATATTCGGCCACGACTCTGCGATTGGCGTCCAGCAATCGCACGCGAGCGCCGGGAATCGGCCGGCTCCCGGTACGATCCAGAACGGTCACGGTGATACTGTTCATTCCGTTCACCGGGCGAGTGCCTTCCGGAACAACCACGCGTTGCACCCAGATCGGATGGCTAACGCGACGATCGAGGTCGTAGAAGCCGAAATATCGTTGTCCGTTGACTCGAAAGTCGGCAACGACGCGATATGATCCCGGTGGAAGCTGATTGAAGACCGCTTTACCATCGCGATTGGTTGTTAGGGATAACACGCGCTGGCCTTGACTGTTGTAGACCGTGATCGGCACATTGCCGCCGACGGAGGCGCGGCCGGCCCAGAAACGGACATCGAGAACATTTTGACTAGCGCTGGAGCGTTCCAGCGCCGGCGCGATCAGTGATGGAGCCAGCGACGCACTGCCGGCAATCACGGTCGGCGGGCTTATGGGTCGAATCGCCGGTATCAGGTTTATGCTGGCGGCGGTCGAGGGTACATCGCGGGCTTCGAGAATCTCCAATCCCAGGATTCGCGTTCGGTGCGACGTTCGTGACATGGGAATAACACTCCATTCGAAAGAAGGACGTTGCATGACCGGCTATTGCTTCGATGGTTCGGAGAGCAGCGCTGCGACGTCGAGAAAGTAGTTTAATTCGCCGCGGTACTTTCGCATCACTCCGGGATCGCCCGACGCGACGCCGAGTTGGATCACGAGGTTACGAACCTCTCGCTCCTCGTTAACCGCGTAGTCGGCACCTTTGCGAGCCAGCTCTGGTTGCTTCTTTCGGGCTGCCGCCACGAATTCCAGAAAACGCTTGTTCGTCGATGTTTCAATCTTCATGCGATCGAGCAGAGTCGGGTTCCATGCTTCAGCAATCACGCGCTTGGCGATGTCATCAGTCGGCGTCGTGAATCTTTTCCACGCCAGATCGCGGACCGCGCCGGAACCTGTATCGAGAGCGAGCCATAGCCAAGCGTCGGCTTCCAATGCGTCCTTGGTTGGGTCACCGAAGGCGCCGTTGGCCACCCAGTAGTTGAACCGTATGTCGATGAGCCCGGCGGCCTTGAACGTTAGAGCATAGCGATCGGAGATAGTCTTCACACCTTGCTCGTCCTTGGCGTCGCCGGCGGCTTTGAGTTGCCATAGTAGCCCGCGCGCCAGAATGATATGCGCTACCGCGTCTTTAGGCTTCAATGCCACGGCCCGACCGAGATCGGCGACGGCGAGGTCGATATTCCCCAATCCCAGATGCGCTCGTCCACGCCGCTCGAAACAATCGCCGTCCGCCCCGTCGGTGAGCGCGAGTGTTTCACGGTCGATAATCGCTTTCAAAACCTGCTGTAACGACGGGTCGCCCTCAGCTGCTTTCGGAGCCGGCGCTGCCCCCACGGCCGGTTCTTGTGACGCCGAACACCCGAGCGTCGCCAGCATGGCGCACGTCGCTCCAACCATTGCCAGAATCGATTTCATGCAAATCTCCCAAGAATAAGTCGATCAGCGACGCCTATCCGGCCCGTACCGGCGGGCCTCGATTGATCGCCGCAATCGTAGAAACCGATCGCGGACCGGAATCGATCAGACAATCACCATAAAAGTGAAGATTTCAACCGAGGTGCGAATGATGATGGGCTACTGCTTGCTTGGCGTCGCCGTGGAATCGGCCACTCGGCGAACCTCCATCCAGAACTGTTCCCACGCCTGCCGTTGATCGTCGGGAAGCGTCGCCAGCGCGGCCGCATCCCGAACCGCCCCGAACGCAGGGTCGTTAAGCCACTGACTCACGCTCGACCTCTGCCTCGCTGCCGCCTTACTCCAGGCCGCCAGTTCCGCCCGCAACCATTCCAGCGCCTGTTCCCGCAGACGCGATCGCTCCGCGACCGGCGGCGCATCGATCCCATCGCCATTGGCGGCGCGAATGGCCGAAACAGCGGCCTGAAATCGCCACGCAGCGCTTACGTCCGACGCCATTGACGGCTTTAGTGCAAACGCGCTGCGAAATAGCCGCACCGCATCAGCATGACGATTGCGATACTGACCGCAAAGATTCGCAAATGCCGCCATTTCTTCCGCCGACTGGGGCTTGTCGGCGCCGGCCAATACCTTGGGCAGTCGCTGATCGAGTTCTGCAAGCCGTCTCGCTTCGCGAAGTGCCTCACCCGATGGGTATTTCCATTGCGGCTGTTTCTTTCCAATGTCATGACCCCGTTGCAATGACTCCACCGCGTCCGTAAAATGGCCTTGAGTCAATAACATCCCACCGAGATTGCATAGAGCCTCGGCATGCGCCGGCCGGATTGAAATAGCCTGCCGAAAGGAAGCGATGGCCCCTTCGACATCGTTGTTCTTGGATAGACATACGCCAAGGTTGAAATGAGCATCGGCATTTTGAGGCAAGTTGGCGACTGCCATGCGCCAACAACGAATCTCTCCCTGCACGTTTTTCGTTTTCGCGAATGCCCAATGAAGGTTTCCATAATAGTCAAACTGCCGAGGGTTACACTCAAGGGCTTTTTCATGACAATGGATCGCGTTGGGAATATCTTCTTTAGCCTGGTAGGCGAACCCGAGAACTGTATAAGCGGGACCGTTTGTTTTCATGGTCCCCAATGCAATGGCCCTTTGAAGGCAAGGGATCGCTGAATCAGGGTCGTTTTTCTGCATGAATACCACGCCCAACGCGAAATGAGCATCGCGTCGCTTCGGATCGATGGCGATTGCCTTATTCAGATGAACGACGGCGGCATCGAAGTCTTGTTTGAAGTTGGCCATGGTGATGCCCAATGTGAAATGGGCCTGCGAGCTGAGCGGATCGAGGCGAATTGCCGTGTGAACAAGTGGTATCGCTTCGTCGGCGTTTCCTTGTTTCAATAGCGCATTGGCAAGATTGAAATATGACGCGGCATGGAGTGGGTCCGCTTCAATCGCTTGGCGGAAAAGGCGGATGGCGCCCATTTCATCTTTTTTGTCGCCGGCGACGACTCCGAGATTGTGGAGCGTACCGGCACACTTGGGTCGGAGTGCCAGACAGAGGCGCCAGTATCCGGCGGCGGCTTCTTTTTCTAACTCATCGCCCTCATATAACATATAGGCCAGATTCCATGCTAAAGGAAAGCTGCTCGGCTGCTGCTCCCATGCCTGACGTAACATCGCAAGGCCGACATCGCGCCGCAACAGCAGCGCATAGGCCGACAGGAATCGGGCCGGAGGTCGAGCGTTTTTCAATAGAGCGGACGCTTGATCCCGTTTCTCGGAGTTGTCGCTGGCAACGGCTCGCCGCCATTCGTTTCGTTGTAAATCGGGATCAATGGCCTCTAACAAGGGTAACAGTCCCGGCTGATCCGGTGTCACGCTCAGCCAGATATCAAACAGCTCCAAAGCCTGATCGCGAATGGCCCAGGACTGTATGGCTTTAACCCATTCGGCGGGTTGTTGCAAGGCGATTCCATGTTGTTGAACGACCTTGGGTATGGTCGTTCGAACGGCGTCACGGCCGAGTTTTCCATCGACGAGTGTCCAGCGTTTTTCGCGGATACGATCGATGTCAACGAGAAGATTCAGTTGAAACTGTAATTGTTGGTGTCGTTGGAGCAAGTCGTCGGAAGGATGCACGCGGAGGCGCTGCTCCGATTCGGCAAGGGCTATTCTGGCCTCCCTCGGCCTATCATCGCGCAGCGACTGGGCGGCTTGGTCTAACGCGGCTTCGATCGCGATGCGGGCTTGCTGTGTCATCGCGCGGCGCTCGGAAGCGTGGCGGTCGGCATACCAAGCAAAGGCGAGGCCCAGACACACCGACATGGCGACGGCAACGGCGAGCCAGAGTTGCACGCGGCGACGACGACGCTCACCGGTTGCCCGTGCCTCCGCCACGGCGCGATCGCGCTCTGCGTGGCGCAGCCGTTGCTCGACCCGTTCGCGATGCGTTGCGATGATGTGAGCTAACTGCGCCGCATCGGCCGGACGCTGATCGGGATCCGCACCCAAGCAACGGATGGTCAAGTCGATCAACTCCGCGTCGGCACCGCAGTCCCGCAACCGTTGATGCGTTGGTTCCAAGCTGGCCTGCCGGGCGGCTTCGAGCATGAGGTCGCTACCGGAGTAGGGCGATTGCCCGGTCAGAATCTCGCACAGCATCGCCCCGAGCGCGAAGACATCGGCGCGCGCATCCACGCGATCGTGTTCACCTCGGGCTTGTTCCGGGGGCATGTACGCCGGCGTGCCCACGACGTCGCCTTCTCGGGTGAGATTGGCGACACCGTCGAGGGGCGGCGGCAATGGCTCGGCGGTTGGCCGATTCTTATGATCGCCGCGGACCTTGGCCAGACCCCAATCCATCACCTGCACCTCACCGAACGCACCGACCATGACGTTGCTCGGCTTGAGGTCTCGATGGACGACGCCTTGTTCGTGGGCATACGCCATCGTTTGGCACATTTGCTCGAATATTTGAAGGTAGCGAGGCCGGCTATCGCTGGGTAACGCTCGCTCTTTCAGCAAGTCGGCCAAGGTTTGGCCGCGAATCAGCCTCATCGCCAAGTACGGTTGCCCGTCACTGATCGTGCCGACCCGATGAACGGCGGGAATCCCCGGATGCTGCAATCGTCCCATGACTCGAGCTTCGCCGAGAAAACGATCAATCGCGTCACGTTGGCCGGCTCGGGCGGGCGACATGAGCTTCACCGCGACGGGCCGGCCGAACTCCATGTCGATAGCTTCCACCACGACACCCATCCCGCCGCGGCCGATTTCGCGGCCCAACTGATACCCGGGAATCTCGGGAAGACCCGGCGATTGATCGGCCAGCCGTGCCGCCAGTTGGTCCTGAAGCTGGGGAAAGCGCGATTGATATTCGACAATGCTCGCGGGCGCTCCCAGATGGCGTCGCACCAAGAATTCGTGAACGGCCAATTCGAGAATCGCCGGCGGCGACGACGCCAAGCTCGGATACCGTGTCAGATAGGTCTCAACCCGCGCGGCCTGCCCAGCCCGCAGGCGCTTTTCCAGGTCGATGCACGCCAGATCGAGCATGAGGTCGTGAGTATCCACGTCATGGATCGACGACAGGAACACGTCCAGGTCCGGCGCCGATGCCGACGCCCAGGCTTTCTCGAAGGCGGCTAGATGGTTTTCGACGCGATGACGCAGCGATTCGATCATCATGAGACACCTCGGCACCGGACGAAGGATTATCGAGGATATACCGAACGCGAGCCGGAGTCGATCACGGGCATTGATCGTGGACGTCGATGATGGCCTTCAACTCATCGCGGGCGTGCCGCAAGACGCGACCGACCGTGGCGATCGACACCCCGCGTTCGTCGGCTATCTCTGCATGCTTCCACCCGGCAAGGCTCAGGCGAAAAATCTCCCGATGTTCTTCGCGAAGTCGGCTGAGAACAAGGTCCATCATTTCCTCGGCGATGACGACGGCTTCGGGTGTTGGGTCGAGTGCCAAGAACGCCGTTTCGTCATTGGACGGCATTTCCTTGTCCAGTGCCCTTTTGGCCGCTCGACTTCGCGCGTGTTGGTGTCCGACTTTCCAGATAACCGCCTGGGCAAGCAATCCCCAAAGGGAGTCCCAATCGAGCAACTGCAACTCGCCCTGATCCAGGTGTCGAAAGAACGATTTGAACACGGATTGAACGACGTCCTCGGCATCGATGCGTTGCCGAAGCCGGTTTTTCAAACGGGCCGCCGCCAGGGCCACCAGACGCGACGCGAAACGGCGCACGATCATGACGCCGACTTCGTCGGTGGCGCCTTTGTTCATCTCACTTAACAGCCGATCGAATGATGGGCTATCGGGCATGATTCTGGCTCGGCTCTCTAAGGATACTCGCTCACGGCTCGTCGGCACGGGTGACCGGCGGTGGGGCCACGTCCAGATCCGCCGTGTCGAGTCGGCCTTCGGCGTGGAGCTTGCGGAATTGCTCCAACGTGCGGCGGATGCCGGCTTCTAGCGAGGTCTTCGGTATCGGGCCGAGGTCGCGTTGCAGGCCGTCGTCGGACAGGTCATAGGCGATGGCAATCTGTCGCGTCCCGTGCGTGATGAGCCGCTCCGCCTCCGGCGCCACACGGCATAACGTTCGCCAGAACGTCGGAAGGTCCACGACTTCGCCGCGAAGGTTGTACGACTTTGCCCCGGAATAGGGCCGGTCGAGACAGGCGACGCAGACCGCCGCCACGTCCTCGACGTATTGCAGGTCCTGGATCCCGCCATAAGTGATGGCATAAGGCCGGCCGAGCGCCACGGACTTGATCGCCTTCGTCGGCTCGCTCGTCATACCGAAGTCGCGGCCGACGCCATAGACCGTCCACGGTCGCAAGCCGATGCTACTCAGGCCGAAGTCTTGGTAATAGATGCGGGCGTTCCCTTCGTTGCAACATTTGAAGACGCCGTAATGGGTGCTGGGCACGAGCGGCACGTCATCAGGCAAATGACCCGCGGGGTAACTTTCCGGCGGGCCGAAGACGGCGGCCGAGCTGAGGTAGATGAGCCGCCTAATCTGGTCGCCGGCGAGACGCACCGCCTCGAAGACGGCAAGGGTGCCGACGACGTTCACGGTCGCGCCGAGGATCGGGTTGGCCCGGCAGACCGGCACCTGCAGGCCGGCGAGATGTATGACATGGGTGATGCCGTAATCCGCGATGGCCCGTCGCAGTGCCGGGAGATCGGTGACATCGCCTTGAATGAAGCGGATAGTACGGACGACGTTTTCGGGCAGGATCAACCGTAAGCGTCGCGGGTCTTCCTTGAGGTCGTAAATGAAGACCTCGTCGGCGCGCTCGCGCAACTGGCGCGCGATCCAACTGCCGATACACCCATACCCGCCGGTGAGCAACACACGCATGAACGACAGGCTCCAAAGCAGTTTGACGTTTCGCGATCGTCGTGGGTTTCAGGTTCGATGGTTTCGCTTGCGAACGCGAAACAGTAGACGAGGTTATTTCTTGTCTCGCAGTTCCTTGGCCTTGGCTTCGGCTTCTTCGGCGAGGGCGATGTTCTTGGTGGCTCGATACGATGAAGCAATCAGGTCGAGGCATTCGGTAAGGTCTTTCCGGCCCTCGGCGTCGTCGGTCTTTGCCGTCACGAGTTGTTCGAGCAATCCGCGGGCCTGGCCAAGAATCGATTGCGCCGGTTCGTGGTGGCCATCGGCGATCAATCGCTTCGCGTTTTTGACCATCTCTCGCGAAGCGTCGCGCAACGATTGGCGCATCGCTTCATCGAGATGTTTGAAAAGCTCCGGGTTCGCAAGTTTCTTAGTTTGTGCGTCATCCATGGCGCGGCGGGCATCTTCGATCTTGGCCCGATTCGACTCGGCTTCCATGCGTGCCCGCTCGGCATCGGCCATGGCCCGCGCTTCCTCGGCCCGCATCACGTCTTGTTGCACTTGCGTGCGAGCCGTGAAAAGGAACCCGACGCCGGCGAGGCCGCCGCAGACGAGCAACACCCCGGCCGCGACCACGATGAGAATCAGCAGCGTGTTATCGGACGACGACTTGGCCGGGGCGTTGTCCTCCGGCTCCCGTGCGAATTTGGCCATGATGGCTTACCTCGACCATAAAGCGTCGCTAGCCGGGCGCAGGTTCCGGTGCCGGTTCCGGCGCCGCCTCGGGTTCAATCTCTTCTTTGGCGATCTTCGCGATCGACGCGACCTTGTCGCCCTCGTTCAAATTCATGACGCGCACGCCTTGGGTGTTGCGGCCGACCACGCGGATTTCGCTAATGTGCGTGCGATTCACCATGCCCTGTGTCGTGATGAGCATCACGTCATCGTCGTCATGAACCGCCAAGACTCCAACCACTGGGCCGTTGCGTTCACTGGTACGGATGTCGCGAAGCCCCTTGCCGCCGCGGCGCTGCTTACGATAACGCATGCCGGAGCGCACGACGGCTTCGCCTTCTCCCTCAGCGGCCTCGGCGCCGTCGCCGGTGTCCGCAGGTTCGTCAGCCGGCTCGTCGTCACCGACGTCATCGACGACATCGACGACATTCGCCCCAAACGGCGTCCGCTTGCCGTATCCATTCTCGCACAGCGTCAGCAAATAGCCATTCGGTTCGGCCAACGCCATGCCCACGACGGCGTCGTCGGCAGCGAGATTGATGCCCTTCACGCCTTTCGCCGGCCGGCCCATCGAGCGAACGTCTGATTCGGCAAACCGAATCGCCATGCCGTTGCGCGTGCAAAGCACGATCTCGTCGCCACCCTTCACCAAGGCGACGTCGATCAACTGGTCGCCGTCCTCCAAGCCGATGCCGATGATGCCCCCCGCTCGAGGCCGGCTGTATTCCTCCAGCGCGGTCTTTTTCACCAACCCGCTGCGGGTTGCCATCAACAGGAAATGGTCCGCGTCGAACTGCCGCACCGGGATCACGCTCGTGATCTTCTCCTCGGGTTTCAGCGACAGCACATTGGCAATCGAGCGCCCGGCACTCGTGCGGCTCGCCGTCGGAATCTCGTAGACCTTTAGCCAATAGACCTGGCCCCGCGTCGTGAAGCAGAGCAGATAGGCGTGGGTGCTGGCGACGAAGAAATGCTCGATGAAGTCGTCTTCCCTCGTTGTCCCGCCGCTGACGCCCTTGCCGCCGCGGTGCTGGCTGCGGTAGGTATTCAACGGCAGCCGTTTGATGTACCCCCCGTGGCTGAGGGTCACGACGTTCGATTCCTCGGGGATCAGATCCTCCAAGTCGATCTTGCCGCCGGCGTCGATGATCTCGGTGCGGCGATCGTTGCCATATTTGTCGCGAAGCTCCTCCAAATCCTTGCGAATCTGCGCGAGGATGTTGCGATCGTTGCTGAGCAATTCTTCATATTGGCTAATCTGCCGGCGCAGGTCGTTGTACTCGCGCAAAATCTCGTCGCGTTCGAGGGCGGCCAGTTGCCCGAGTTGCATGCGGACGACCGCTTCGGCTTGGGCCTCGGTCATGTGGTAGCTGTCGAGGGTGCCGAGTTCGCGTTTCAGGGCGCCGAAGCCTTCATCGCCAAGAGCCCTCTGCAAGACGGCGGCCGCGACCGTGAGTTGTTGAAGGCGCTCCTTGGCCGCTCCGCGATTGGGCGACCGCCGGCAGATTTCGATGACCTCGTCGAGCGACGAAATCGCGATCAGTTGCCCCTCAAGAACGTGGCCGCGCCGCTTGGCTTCGCGAAGCAGGAACTCGGTGCGGCGGCGAATCACATGCACCCGATGACGGAGATATTCCTCCATCATTTGCTTGAGCGTCAGCGTGCGAGGCCGGCCATCGACGAGCGCCAGCAGGATGATGCTGACGGTCGTTTGCAAGGGCGAGAATTGGTAGAGCTGATTCAACACGAGGTTCGGGTCGGCGCCGCGTTTGAGGGTCACGACCAACCGGACCGGCTCACCGCTGCGGGCGCTCGACTCGTCGCGAACCTCGGAGATGTCCTTGATGCGATCCTCTTTGACAAGCTCACCGATCGCTTCCGCGAGGCGATTGCGGGTGCATTGGAACGGCACCTCGGTGATGATGATCTGCGGGTTGCGGCCTTCTTCGACGATGTCGGCTCGGGCTCGCAGGACGACCTTGCCGCGACCGGTGTGATAGCCTTCGATGAGACCCTGCCGGCCACAGATGATGCCGCCCGTGGGGAAATCCGGACCGGGGATCAACTCAATCAGTTGTGCGATGCTCACCTCGGGCTCGTCGATGAGGCGGATGAGGCCATCGCAGACCTCGCGCAGATTGTGCGGCGGAATCTCGGTGGCCATGCCGACCGCAATGCCGTCGGAGCCGTTGACCAGAAGGTTGGGGAACCGGCCGGGCAGGACGAGCGGCTCGCGATATTTGCCGTCGTAGTTGTCGATGAAGTCAACGGTGTCGCGGTCGAGGTCCGTTAGCAACTCAGCGGCGACGGGCGAGAGACGCGCCTCGGTGTAACGCATCGCCGCCGCGGGCAGGCCGGCGATCGACCCGAAGTTGCCCTGCGGATGGATGAGCCGATGCCGCATGACCCAATCCTGGGCCATGCGGACCAGGGTCGGGTAGATCGTCATTTCGCCGTGCGGATGGTAACGCTTCATGGTCTCGCCGACGATGCCGGCGCACTTGCTGGTGCCTGCGTTCGGGCCAAGGCCGAGGTCGTTCATGGCCACGAGAATGCGTCGCTGCGAGGGTTTGAGGCCATCGCGCACGTCGGGCAAGGCGCGGCTGATGATGACGCTCATGGCGTAGGCCATGTAGCTGTCCTTCAGCTCATCGACGATATTGAGCGGGGGAAAATCATCCGCCGGCGGGCCATTGGAAGCGGCGACGGTGGGAGGTACGGGTGGGGGAATTTCGTCCGACAATGCAAGCTCCTCGGGCGCCCGACGACTGAGGGTCGAACGCCACGGCCGGGGCGAGAACCTGTCCGTGTCTCAAGAAGGTTATTTTAGCGAAAAATGGCCAGTTTTTGTAGGGCGCGGTGGGGGGAAATGAGGGGGAAATTGGGGTCTTGTTCGCAGTTGCGGCGATAAGTACCTTCAAGCGGGTTCTGTCCGACATAAACGGGGCGTTGCCGTCGGCTGGCCCGTGGTACTTGGATGACCAACACTTGCTTGCTTTCAACTGTTACTAACCGAGCCGCCGACCCCATCAACAAGTTGATACTTACTTTCCCTCGATTATTGACCGTATCAAAACAGGTCTTCAGATATTGACTTGGATTCTTCAATTCCTCGACGTCGAAACCATCCGCCGTCTGCCCGACGCCCAAGACAATGGGGCCGCCATTGGTATTTGCCATCGCTGAATAGGTTTCCCAGACACTCGCAGGGAAGCCGCCTTTGGCTGATTTGAATTCCCAATCAGCCGCTTCGCCTTCGGCAACAGCTTCCAAGATCTCTCGTTCATTCATGATTCCGTATCCTTCATAGTGCTCTCGTCCCGTGCATCTTAGTCATGTGCTGTTCTGAGTCACAATAGACTGTTATGGCAACCCCTACTTCCCCAAACTCCATAGGCGACGGGTCTCGGTTGCCTTTCCCAGCTTCCCGTTGCGGCCTCATGTTTCATTCCACGACGTCTTGACCGCCGAACTCCTTGACGGTATTCCACGCCGCTTGGGGGACGCGACGCGCGCTGGGCGTCGGAAGCGTTGTCGAGATGGGAGGGTTGTCACAATGCGCCGAGTAATCGTTGCGGGACTATTGCTGGGGACCACCATGGCCGGCGGTTGTTCGTCCATGAACAATACCGACCGCGGCGCCTTGATCGGCACCGGAGCGGGTGCGTTGATCGGCAATGCCGTTGCCGGTCGCGGGCACAAGACCGCAGGCACGGCCATTGGTGCCGCAGCCGGGCTTCTGGCGGGCACAGCCATCGGCAGCGCCAAAGACGACGAACAGGCCGCCGCCGCCGCTCAGCCCAAGGCCGGACCGCTCGGCCTCACCGACGTGGCCAACATGGCTCAGCAAGGCGTCAGCGATAGCGTCATCATCGGCCAGATTCGCAGCACCGGGTCGCACTACAACTTGTCGTCGAGTGACATTATTTGGCTCAAACAGAGCAACGTTAGCGACGCGGTGATTCAAGAAATGCAACGGACAGCTCGCACGACCTCGGCGCCGCCGCCACGGGTGATTGAACGCACCACGGTGGTCGAGCAGCCGGTTTACCTGCCGGCACGGCCGGTGTATGTGATGCCGGCCCCGCCCCCACCGCCGCCCGGATTCAGCGTCGGGGTCGGATATTCGAGCCGCCGATAAGCACTCACGCCGCGCGATCCTCGCGAACCGAGCCTGACGCATCAGCGAGGGTCCGACCACAACCGGCGCGTCATACAATGCGCCTCCATGTCCCATCCGCATGCTGATGTCGCGCTCTTGACCGAACGCCGTTACGCCGCCGAAACAGCGGCGCCGGGTGACTGGTATCTCGGCAACATCTTGCGCGAGGATCAGTTGCTCAGCGACGCTCTGGCGGACATTGGATTGTCAGCGGTCCGCCTTGACTGGTCGCGCCCCGACGTCGATTGGTCCCGGTTTCGCCACGTCGTTTTTCGTACCACATGGGACTACTTCGACCGCTTCTCCGAATTCTCCGCGTGGCTCAATCGAGTGGAGTCGCACGCCAACTTGTGCAATCCGGCGAGCTTGGTCCGTTGGAACATGGACAAACATTACCTGGCCGACCTCGATGCCACGGGCGTCAACGTCGTGCCTAGTCGCTTCATTGAGCGCGGCCGTCAGGTAAATCTCCTTGAGATGCTCACCGATACCGGCTGGCACGATGCCATCGTCAAACCGTGCATCTCCGGGGCTGCTCGGCATACGTATCGTGTCAATCCCGCGACGGCTGCGGCGGTAGAGCCGATCTTGAACCAGCTACTAACAACGGAGTCGATGATATTACAGCCATTTCAACATGATGTGATTGAAACCGGCGAAGACACGCTCATGGTATTCGGTGGATGCTATACACACGCGGTCCGCAAAACTGCCAAGCCCGGCGATTTCCGCGTGCAGGATGACCATGGCGGCACCGTCCAAGAGTATACCCCAACCCTGGATCAAGTTGAGCTTGCCGAACGAGCCATGGCGGCATGCCGTCCGGTGCCCGCCTATGGGCGAGTCGACATGATCCGCGACAACTCGGAGCGTCTGGCCATCATGGAACTCGAGCTGATCGAGCCAGAGCTTTGGCTTCGCCTACATCCCCCAGCCGCCATCAGATTGGCTGACTCGATCGCAAAAATGGTTGCGAATGAGCAAACGCGACGATAACCTAACACCCACATCGCCATCGCCTATCTCTTTGGAGCTATCGTCATGCGTTGGCTAATCTGTGTTGTTTCTGTTGTCATGGGGCTGCCGGTGCTGCGTGCCGCCGAACCACCGCGGATGAATGTGCTTTTCATCGTGTCTGATGATCTCACCAATAACGCACTCGGTTGTTATGGCTCTCCGGGCCTTTCTCCGAATATCGACGCTCTTGCGCAGCGCGGCATTCGATTCGACCGCGCCTATTGCCAATTCCCGCTCTGCAACCCCAGCCGCGCCAGCTTTCTCACCGGTCTGCGACCCGATACGACACGTGTCTATGAGAACGCCACGCAGTTTCGCAAAAACGTGCCCAACGCGCAGAGCCTTCCCCAGACGTTTCGCAAGGCCGGTTACACCGTCGCCCGCGTCGGAAAGCTCTATCACTATGGAGTTCCCGCACAGATTGGAACTGACGGCCTCGACGATCCCATGAGTTGGGAGCGAGTCATCAATCCGCGAGGCCGCGACAAAGACGATGAAGACATGATCTTCACGCTCAACCCGAAGGCGAAGGGGCCGGCCCGATTCGGCGGCACGTTGAGTTGGCTCGCCGCTGAAGGAGCCGACGCCGACCAGACCGATGGAAAAATCGCTCTCGCCGTGGCTGGGCTACTCAAAGAGAATGCCGCCCGCCCGTTCTTTCTTGCGTGTGGCTTTTTCCGCCCTCACACACCGTATGTCGCACCGAAAAGCTATTTCGCCATGCATCCCACGGACCGAATTGCACTTCCCACCGTCCCCGACGGGCATCGCGACAGCGCTCCCGCGCCAGCCTTTGGCAGCCACAAAAAGGAGCAAGAACAACTCAACGACGACTTGCGTCGTCAAGCCATTCAGGCCTATCGAGCCAGCGCTACCTTTATGGATTCACAGGTCGGTATTGTCCTCAAAGCACTTGACGATTTGAAGCTTGCGGATCATACAATCGTCGTCTTCTTCAGCGATCACGGATACCATCTCGGCGAGCACGGCCTCTGGCAAAAAATGAGCCTATTTGAGAACTCGGCACGCGTGCCCTTAATCATCTACGATCCACGCTCAAAGGGTGCCGGTCGAGTCTGTTCACGAACCGTGGAGTTGGTCGATCTTCACGCCACGTTGGCCGACCTTTGCGGAATCGCCGCCCCAACTACGGATGGTGCAAGCCTGAAGCCGCTTCTCGAAAACCCTACCCGCGAATGGACCCGGCCGGCCTTCACGCAAGTCTCGCGCGGAACCCCGACGGCAACCGGGGATAAGAGCAAAGACCCAAAATGGTTCATGGGCCGCAGCGTTCGCACTGAGCGATACCGTTATACCGAATGGGATGGCGGCAAATGCGGAACGCAATTATATGACTATACAACTGACCCCGGCGAACTGAAAAACATCGCTGCGGATCCTGCGTCCCAGAACATCGTTGCGCAATTGAAACAGCACCTCGCGAATTTGAAGTAGTATCCCCCGACATCGCCCGACGATTGCTTCGGAAACATCCATGAGTATCGCGCCACTCGACGACGTCACCCGCTATCCGATATGCCGACACTACGAGCGAGCCGACGTGGAGCGCTGTGTACCAATACCAGTACCGATTCCGAGCAAAGGAAGACGCTGATGCACGCGTGCAGGCAGCTATATCCTCGTAAGATACTGGCCCGACCGACAAAACGATGACGCTGGAGGAAGGCTATGAAGATGCTAGGGGCGACGTTGGCCATCGCGGGCGCCATTTCCCTGCCGGCACTCGGACAAGAAGCAGTGAGAAGACCAAACATCGTGTTAATCCTCGCAGACGACCTCGGATGGGGCGATTTGGGATGTTATGGACAAAAACGCATCAAGACGCCGAATCTTGACGCACTCGCCGCCGGCGGTATTCGGTTTACGCAATGTTATGCCGGATCGACAGTGTGCGCCCCATCAAGGTGCTGTTTAATGACTGGGTATCACACGGGCCGTGCCAGAGTCCGTGGCAATGGCCCTCCAAAAGTAACGTCGTTGCAGGCTGGCGACATCACGGTCGCGAAAGTTATGCAAAAGGCCGGATATCGAACAGCGGTCATCGGTAAGTGGGGGCTGGGACAGCCCGACTCGGGTGGCGAGGCCGGAGTGCCAAGCCGTCAGGGGTTTGATGAATCCTATGGTTTTCTCAATCACTCCCACGCCCACAATTACTATCCATCATATCTCTATCGGAATGAGGTGAAGGAGTCATTGAAGAACAGCGTGCCCGATGAGAGACCAACCGGTGCCGGCGTTTCCAGTAATAAGGCGCAGTATGCCCACGATCTTATTACAGACGAAGCGCTCGCGTTTGTCCGCCGTAATAAACAGCGTCCGTTCTTTCTCTTCTGGGCACCGACGATACCCCACGCGAATAACGAAGCTAAGAACCTTGGCATGGAAGTGCCCGATCTGGGAGAGTATGCCAAGCTCGACCTAAATCCGGCTGCCAAAGCACACGCCGCCATGATCTCACGGCTGGATCGTGATGTGGGCCGGCTAGTGAAACTGTTATCCGATACCGACGTCGCTCATAACACCATTGTGATATTCACGTCCGATAACGGACCTCACAAGGAAGGTGGGTATCATTTTGACATGAACGATTCAAACGGCCCACTGCATGGCGGGAAGCGTGACCTCTACGAAGGCGGAATCCGAGTCCCTATGATCGTTACGGGTGCTGGCATGCGGAAAGGGGTGACGGACTCGACGCCGTGGGCCTTCTGGGACGTGCTGCCAACGCTGGCTGATCTCGCGGGCGGCGAGCGACCACAGGGACTCGATGGTATTTCCATGGCGAACGTGTTGCGCGGGGAATCCGATCTTCCCAAACGGGAGTATTTCTATTGGGAGTTTCACGAGGGATCCACGCAACAGGCGGTGCGAATCGGTGATTGGAAAGCGATTCGGAAATCCCCGTCAGCGCCCGTCGAACTCTATGATTTGTCGAAGGATCCATCGGAGACCACGAACGTGGCGGGCGAAAACGAAACCATCGCCCGTAAAGCCGCTGACATCATCCGAATGGCTCGATCGAGTCACCCCGACTGGCCCTTACGCGAAAACCCAAAAGGAAAGAAAAAGGACTGATGAGTATGAGAGCATCGATGATTGTCGCGTCTCTGATGGTTCTGGCTGTCCCGGTCGTTGCTGAGGCCGCTGATCGACCCAACGTGCTGATAATCATGACAGACGATCAAGGCTTAGGGGATTTCTCCTACACAGGAAACCCTATTCTGAAGACGCCGAACTTCGATGCGTTCGCAAAGTCAGCCATACGGTTGACAGACTTTCATGTGGCGCCCATGTGCAGCCCAACGCGCGGGCAGCTTTTGACGGGTCTCGCAGCCCTCCGAAACGGCGCGACGTCTGTGACGGCGGGTCGTACCTTCATGCGAACGGGTCTAGCGACATTACCGGGCCTCTTTGCGAAGGCTGGGTACAACACGGGTATCTTCGGAAAGTGGCACCTCGGAGACCATTACCCCCACCGGCCCATAGACCGTGGTTTTCAGACAAGTGTCTATCATCTCGGCTGGGGAATGCTCAATAGTACCCCGGAGTTCGATTGGCCGCTAATCGATGGGCGCTGTTTCGTTAATGGTCACGAGCAACAATTCAAAGGGCACTGTACGGATTTCTGGTTCGACTCCGCTATGAGCTGGATGAAAGCCTGTAGTGGTCGAAGGCAACCGTTTTTCTGTTATCTACCGACGAATGCCCCGCATGCACCTTGGATTGAGTTGCAAGAATACGTCAAGCCTTATCGCGGCAAAGGGCCTGCTGGATTCTTCGGCATGATATCGCATCTGGATCGACGTTTTGGCGACTTGGAGCGGTTTCTGAGCAATGAAGGCCTGAGGGATAATACTATTGTCATCTTCATGACCGACAATGGGGGAACCGCCGGAGTGGCCACGTACAACGCAGGGCTTCGGGCCGGGAAGACCACATATTACGACGGTGGCCATCGCGTTCCGTGTTGGATTCGGTGGCCGAATGGTATGCTCGGTCAACCGCGTGACATTTCAATTCCTACACAAAATACCGATCTGTTGCCGACGCTTTGCGATTTGTGCGACATAGCGCTGCCCGCTTACCATGCGACTGACACCCTCTATCGTGGTTCAAGCCTCGCATCGCTAATGAGAACAGCCGGCAGCGGTCCACCGAACCAATTGGCCGGCCGCAAACTGGTGGTACAGTACGGACAAACGCCGGTAAAGTTCGACTCTTGTGTTATTTGGGAACATTGGCGCCTCGTGAAAGGCGAGGAGTTATATGACATTGAAACCGATCGGGGCCAAAGAACCAGTGTCGCCTCAAAATTCCCGGACATCGTGAGGACGATGCGCGACTATTATGAGGTCTGGTGGAAGGGCGTGGAGCCGATTCTCAATGACTTCGTTCCGATTAGTATTGGATCTCGGCAGCAACCCGTGGTTGATCTCACCAGCGGAGACTGGGAGGGCATCTATGCCGACAATAACGGCCATGTCCGCGATGCCGTTGGAGGGCCAACGGGTGGTCACTGGCATATACACGTCGACCACGCCGGCGATTATGAGTTCGTGCTAAGACGCTGGCCGGAGCGCACCAAAGCGGCGCTCGGCGGAGCCTATGAACGGCCGGAAACGGCTGAAAATACCAAGAAGGCGAAACCAAAGACTTTCCCGGAGATTGCTCAAGCACATGTTGCGATCGCCAACGTCAAAGTAACCGCTCAGGCAGATTCAACAGCGAACGGCGTCAGCGTCACAGCGCGCTTGCCGGCCGGTAGGACGACTCTGAAGGCGTGGTTCGCCGATGCGAATGGTAACAATTTATGCGGTGCATTTTTTGTGACTGTGCGGAAAAAATAGAACGCGCGGCTTTTTATGGGCTCCGTCACGTGCTTGCAGTGGCAGCAAGGTGTTCGACATGAAAACAATAACTGCGAGCGCGCGGACCGTCGTCGCGATGGTGGCGATGTCGGTGGGTGTTAACGGTGCCGGCGGCCAGGAACTCAAGCCGATCGCCTATAACAATTCGGGGCTGGTGGTCGACCTCGGCGTTGGATTGTGGGCTTGGCCGGTTCCTTGCGATATCGATGGACAAGGCTATTATGACCTCATCGTGTCATGCCCGGACCGGCCATCCAACGGCGTGTGGCTCTTCACGAATCCCGGCACGGATACCGCTCGCAATAAATTGCCAGTATTCAGGGCCGCCAAGAGACTCAGCCCGACTGTTCACTATGTTATGCCGAGCTACGACGACGCGCGTCTACGGGTGTTATCGCCCGGATTCGAGTATCCGGAGTTCGTTCGGACGGGAACGATACCTCGCGTACCACTCGACATACCCGCAAATTTTTATAAACCTCGTTGGAGCCAAACCAAGGGACCCAAGGTTCGACATAATCAGTGGAGATATGTCGATTTCAATGGCGACGGCCTATTGGATATCGTTGCCGGAGTCGAGGACTGGAGCGAGTATGGCTGGGATGATGCGTGGGATGCCCAGGGGCGCTGGCGCAACGGTCCATTACACGGATTCATCTTTGTGTTTCTTCGGCGGAGTGACGGCTCGTATGGGGGCGCGGTTCAACTTAATGCCGGCGACAAAGCGCTCGATACATTCGGGTGTCCGTCGCCCAATTTTGGCGACTTCGATGGCGATGGCGATTTGGATCTGATCTGCGGCGAATTCTTGGATGGGTTTACCTATTACGAGAATGTCGGCACTCGAACGGCGCCGAGGTACGCGCCGGGCCGTCGGTTGAATGATACATTTGGCCGACCGCTGCGGATGGATTTGCAGATGATCGTTCCCGTTGCGTTTGATTGGGATAAGGATGGTGACCTTGATCTGATCGTCGGCGACGAGGATGGTCGCGTTGCGTTTGTGGAAAACACAGGAAGACTCGACCGACAGCGGCGCCCGATATTCACACCCCCGGTCTATTTCAAACAGGAAGCGGACACGCTGAAATGTGGCGCCTTGGCCACGCCCGTTGGTGTCGATTGGGACGGTGACGGGGATGTGGACATTCTGAGCGGAAACACAGCAGGCTACTTGGAATTCTTCGAGAATCTGAGTGGCCGCGGAGTCGCAAGTCCGAGGTGGGCGGCTCCACGACGTCTCACGGCCGGCGAGCGACCGTTTCGGATCATGGCAGGTGAGAATGGAAGCATACAAGGGCCGGCGGAGGCGAAGTGGGGCTATACAACGCTGAGTGTTGCCGACTGGGATCATGACGGCCTGCTCGATGTGATCCTTAACAGCATCCATGGCGAAATTGTATGGATGAAAAACATCGGGACTCGGCAGAGGCCCGTGCTTGATAATCCGGCGCCGATCGAGGTTGAGTGGGACGGAGCGGCTCCGGTTTTAGCATGGGGTTGGCGGAAACCGAGCGGCAAAGCTTTATTAACACAATGGAGAACCACACCGGTTGCGTACGACTTCAACGGCGATGGGCTTACTGATCTGGCGGTGTTGGATACGGAAGGCTATTTGGCTTTCTTTGAGCGAAGCCGGCGCCGCGACCAATCGGTTTTGCTACCGCCGCGACGTCCGTTTGTGAACGAACATGGCGACCCTTTAAGATTGAATGCGCGCCCAGGGGGCGGCAGCGGCCGGCGTAAACTGTCTGTTGTGGACTGGGATGGCGACGGGAAGTTCGACTTCCTGGTGAATTCCTCAAACGCGGACTGGTTGCGGCAAGTGGATCGTCGTAACGGCCTCTGGGTCTTCCGAAATGAGGGCACACTCGCGAAGCGGAATATCGAAGGGCATGACGTCAGCCCGACGGTGGTGGATTTTGTCGGTGACGGGATACCGGATTTTGTTGGAGGTGCGGAGGATGGGCGATTCTATTTCCTCCGCAACCCGCGACGACGCAATTAGCGCCCTGAGAGGCGGCGATCGAATAGCGTTTCCGGAAACGAACAGTCGAAGGCGGCTCGGTCGAAATCATTGGAATTTGATATCGAGCCGACCGGCGCGGACGGTGATCTGGCGTTCCATCGACCCTTGCCTGTATTCCGCGGGCAACGATTCCAGGACCACGGCACCTTTCTTCGTGGGCTTCGTAACGGACGTAGTCAAGTAGTAGGTGTACTGGCCGGCGAGCATTTTGCCGCTGAAAGTTCCATCGGCGTTGAGGTCAAATTGCGCTGGCAGCGCGTTTCCACCTGTCGGTTGAAAGTGAATTGAAACATCGCTGATCGGTTTTCCGTCGCGTCCTGAGACCTGACCTGTCACGTCGACCTCGTCACCGGCGCGGAGTGAAACGTCACCGCATCCGATGCACGCGACACAGGCGACCATGATCGTGGCGAGACGGAGGCGTGCAAGAGTCATAGTAAGGCTTTCCAATATCAAGTTTGTGAAAGGAGTAGTGGTGTTACGTGAAGCCGATCACGTGACGGAGTGTGGGCGAATCTCTGTCACGTGATTGAATGTCGAGCCGGCTCAGGTCGCCATGGACTATCAGTCGATGGTGAAAGATTGACCGTCGGCGGCGCCGGCGAGCCATTTCAGGGTCAGTGCCGGGATACCATCGCGAAGAAACCGAACACTACCATCACCCATGAGGCAGTTAACACCACCAGAATGGAAGCTGAACGGCTCATCGTTGGGGCCGCAGTTGTTATTGGCCCATCGGCATTCAGGCGGACCGCCAAATGGGAATGGGTAATTGTTGATCTTGGCAGTTCGATTTCCAAGGGCGTTGCTCGGCCCAGAAAGACCGTTGGCGCCTGAGTCGGGATCGGCCCAGGCATACATGCGACGCCCGCCTGAAGAGCCACCGCTCCAAGCGGGGCCTTCACCGGCAATGGCTGAGGGACGGCTGGACAGGCTGCCGAATGCGCCTGCGTTGGGATGGGCACGTCCGGAGTCTTCGATGCAAAGGATGGTATTGCTGGTACCGTCGGTGACGCCGACCATCTTCCGATAATCACATGTTAACATGCCCGATTGGGATTGTTGCAGTCGACGTGCCGCGGACGTGGGGCGTGTTCCAATCGGCGACGTCGCTCCCGGTGTTAGTCCATCTTCGATGTCGGAATTGGCGATGAACATGTAATCCCAGGCTCCGTACAGCAGGGGATCGGCGCGATCGACTGGAATGGGCGTGCTCGGGCAGACGTAGATTTTAATTTTGGTCTTGGCTGCGGCAATGGTATTGGGGAATGCCGGGTCATTGTAGACGGCGCCGAGGCCTCGTGGGTTGAGGAGAGCCCCCGAGGGACACTGCACATATCCTTGTGAGTTCAGCGTCCCATAGGCCGTTGCGGGCTTAGTCTGGTCCATCATGCGGAAGATATTCTCTTGCTCGATATACGGCAATAGCAGGGTCGGCGTGGACTGCGTCATATACGAGGTGGTGCCGTCACCCGTGGAGTCGCATTGACCCGGGTGCGGGAGGAATCCATAGGTACTCTCGTAGTTGTGAACGGCGAGTCCAATCTGTTTCAGGTGATTGCTGCACGTCATTCGTGCAGCCGCTTCACGCACCTTTTGAACCGCGGGCAAAAGCAACCCGATCAAAATTGCAATGATCGCGATGACGACCAGAAGTTCGATTAGCGTAAAACCTCGACGTCCCGCGTGGGCTTGCGATGCTGTCATTTCAACTCCCCTTGGAAGTTAACGGACACGACTCCCCGTTTGGAATATGGGTCGAGTGAGTGAAACGTGTTGTGATGGTGTGAAGAGTTGATGAAGTCGACGAGCCGCGTAAACCTGGGATTAGGCTGAGGCGACCAGGCGGGAACATGATCCGCGAGACTATTTCTGCGTGACCGTCACTTCGCGTGACGTTGCTCCCGATGGGATCAAGTGGATTTCGATCCGAGGGATGGGCAGGTATTCGAGGACTCGGTCGGCCCATTCGATGAGGCAAACGCCGCCACAGCTGAAATACTCGTGAGCGCCGAGATCGCGGAATTCGTCGGGAGAGCGTAAGCGGTAGGCGTCGAAGTGATAGACCGGCAAGCGGGCGTGATATTCATGGATGAGAGTATATGTCGGGCTGCTGACTTGCCGGGGGTCGCCGCCGAGACCCTCGACGATGGCACGGACGAGGTGGGTCTTTCCGGCGCCCATCGGTCCAATGAGTGCGGCGACGGCGCCGGGGAATAAGCCTTGGGCGATGTGGTGTCCGAAGGCATCGGTGGCGGCGAGGTCGGGGAGGTTCATGGGAGTGGCACGAGGTTGACAGGAGGCAAAGGAGAGTAGCCTTCGCCTCCAGACAAACGTCGAGTCTAATTCTTCTTGTGGTCGCGGGCGGTCTTCATCCGCAAATATGCCTCGATGAACATATCCAAGTCGCCGTCGAGAACCTGGTAAACCTGCGAGGTTTCAATGCCGAGGCGAACATCCTTGACCATGGTATACGGTTGGAGGACGTAATTGCGGATCTGGTTACCCCAGGCAATGTCGCCTTTGGCGTCATAGGTTCGCTCAACCTCGGCGCGCCGCTTGGCCTCCTCGATGGCGTACATACGGGCCTTGAGTAGAGCCAAGGCGTTGTCGTAATTTTTGTGTTGGCTTCGCTCGGTTCGGCTCTCACCGCGAAGGCCGGTGGGTTTGTGGATGAGGCGCACACCCGATTGCGTCTTGTTCTGGTGCTGCCCTCCGGGGCCTCCACTGGTGAACGTCTGCATTTCGAGATCGTTTTCTTTAATGTCGATCTGAATGTTGTCGTCGATCTCGGGGGTCACGTCCACGCCGGCAAATGACGTTTGCCGGGTGTCGCCGGAGCCGAATGGGCTAATACGAACGAGCCGATGCACGCCCGACTCGCCCTGGAGATTGCCGTAGGCGTATTCGCCGATAATCTTGATGGTCGCCGATTGGATGCCGGCTTCCTCGTTTCGGAGTTGATCGATTTCCTCGACGGTATAGCCGTGGCGGTCGGCCCATCGGGAATACATGCGCAGGAGCATTTCGGCCCAGTCGCAAGCGTCGGTGCCGCCGGCGCCGGCTTGGATGCGGACGAAAGCGTTGTTGGCATCGGCGCGACCGGAGAGCATGGCCTTCAACTCGAAGGCTTCAAGCTGCTTCAACAGGCGCTCCAGCTCGCTGTCGAGTTCAGCTTCGAGTGAGGCGTCTTCGTCACAAAGCTCGGCCAGAGCCTGGACGTCGGTGATGCCGGCGGTCAGCTCCTCATAGGGCCTCAGCAGCCCGTTGAGCGGTTTCAGTTGGCCGATGGTCTTGCGAGCCTTGTCGGGATTATCCCAAAAATTGGCTTCGCCCATGAGCGCGTTCAGGCGATCACGCTCGGCGAACTTGCTGGCGACATCAAAGAGAGTCTCGAAGCTGGGTCAGGCGAGCGGAAAGTTCGTCGGTTCGACGTCGCAGGTCGGCATTCATTGCAAAGAGTCTCCAAAAAACAACCACCCTATTCGATACGAGTGAAATGTAGCAGAAATGGTTCACGAGTTCGAGGCGTGTTTTGGCACGGGCAAGCGGGTAGGATATTGGGCGGGAATGCTCGGTGGAGCATGGACATTAGTCGAACTCATTGCGGCCCCTTGAGAGAAAGTGCCAGCATGAACGCAAGCGTTAGTCTTGTGTGGATCGCCGTTGTTGTTGCGGGTCTCGCTCGCGTCGGCGTCGCCGCCGATCCGCCCAGCAAGTATCCGCGCGAGATTTTGATGATCCGACATGCGGAGAAGCCCGACGAGAAGGGCGACCCGCATCTGACCAGTCGCGGGGCCGCGCGGGCGGCGGCGCTCCCGTCGCTGTTCTTGATTCCGCCGACGTTCCCAACGAAGCCGCCGACGTTCGCCCGGCCGGATATTCTGTTCGCTGCGAAGACGTCGGGCAACAGCAGCCGGCCGATCGAGACCATCACGCCCTTGTCGCGCGCGCTCAGCGATCTGCACATCCACGACAAGCACAAGGACGACGATTTCCAAGCCGTCGCCGACGAGATTTTCGGCAGCCCAAAGATCTTCGGCGGCAAGACGATTCTGATTTGCTGGCATCACGGCAAGATGCCGAAGCTGGCGCGGGCCATCGCCGGCAAGACGAAGAACGGCGACTCGCTTCAGATTCCGGATTCGATCGACGAGAACGTCTTCGATCGCATCTGGAGCATCACCATCACGCCACAGGGACAGGCGGCGTTCGTGAACGGCGCGCAGCGGTTGCTGTATGGGGACTCGGCGCAGTGATTCCCTTATTAAACGACGCTTCGAAGAAGCGCTCTTTCGTGATCGCTTCTTCGAAGCGTCGCTTAATGTCGCTTCGCAGCGCTTCTTCGAAGCGTCGCGGAACGTCGCTTCGGACCTCTATCGCTTCTCGAAGACGATGACGTGCTGCCATGGCAGGTCGGGGAACGTTTTGACGTGTTTGAGAGGGTGAACGGACATCTCGCGCAGCACCTGCTTTTCGGTCATCTTGTGGACGAGCTTGATCGGCACGTTCGGATCCTCCATGCGAAACTCGACAAACGCGATGCGCCCGCCCGGCTTGAGCGATTTCACCATGGCCTCGGTCATTTCGTATGGGTGCGAGAATTCGTGATAAACATCGACCATCAGGATCAGATCGACGCCGGCCTCGGGCAGCTTTGGGTCGGTCGTAGTGCCGGCGACGGGGACGACGTTGGTGAGGTTGCGGGCCTTAGCGCGTTGCCGGATCAGGGCGAGCATCTCGGGCTGAATATCGACGGCGAGGACTTTGCCCTCGGCGCCGACAGCGGCGGCCAGTTTGAAGGTGTAGTAGCCGCTGCCCGCGCCGATGTCGGCTACTACGTCGCCGGCCTTGATTTTGAGCAAGGGCAACAACTTCGCCGGCTGCTCTTCCTGCTCCCGCTCTGGCCGATCGAGCCAGTCGGCGGCAACGTGACCCATGACCATGGCGATTTCGCGGCCCATGTAGAACTTGCCGATGCCATTCGGGTCATGCTCGCGGCGAAACTCGTACTTCGGCTTCTTCGGCGGCGCCGGTTTGTCGTCGGCATAACAGGCGCAAGCGCCGCCAACAATCACGGCGATCGTCGCGAGAATTCGATTCATCGATTATCTCCTCGAATGGGCGGCGCGGGTCAGGCCATTTCCTCCAAGGCTGCGATCAACTCGTCGACCTCACCCGCCGTGTTGTAGTGTAGCAAACCGACGCGAACCATGCCCTCCGGCTCCAGGCCCAAATCTTCCGAAAGCGCCATCGCGTAGAAGTTTCCCGACCAGACCTGGATCGCCCGCGCGGCCAGCCGCTCGCCGATCTCGTGCGGCGCGCGGGCTGCCATCGTGAACGACACTGTCGGCACTCGGTCGTCCCATCGCGACGGGTCGTTGATGCCATAGATTCGCAGTCCCGGCACGGAGGCCAAGCCTTGAAGCAACCGCGACCCGATGCGGCGCTCATATTCGTCAATTCGTTGGAATGATCGGACAAGGGCCTCACGCCGGGTCGTCGCCGGGCCGTCGAGGTCGGCGAGATAGCCGATGGCGGCTCGCACGCCGGCGATACCTTCGAGGTTCGGCGTGCCGGTCATCCAGCGATCGGGGACATCGTCCGACGCCGGCCGGACCTTGTACGGCGTCAGGCGCTCCAGCCGGTCGCGGCGACCCCAGAGAATTCCCACATGCGGGCCGAAGAATTTGTAAGCCGAGCACACGAGATAGTCGCAGCCCCACGCCGGCACGTCGATCAGCCGATGCGGCGCATAGTGAACGGCATCGACGAAGACTTCGGCGCCGACCTCATGGGCTATCGCGGTGATTTTCGCCACGGGGTTAACCGTGCCCAGCGAGTTCGACGCCGCCCCCACCGCGACGAGGCGCGTTCGCGCCGAGAGTTTCGCCCGAAAGTCGTTGAGGTCCAGCGTGCCATTTTCGGGATGAAATCGAACTTGTTTCAGCGTGGCGCCGGCATCCCGTGCGGCGAGAACCCAGGGCGTGATATTCGCATCGTGGTCTAAACGTGTGACGACCACTTCGTCGCCCGGTTTCCATTCGCGAGCCAGCGCCCGGCTAAAGGCGAACGTGAGCGTCGTCATGTTCGCCCCGAAGACGATGGGCACGTCATCGACCACGCCGAGTAAGTCCGCGACCGCCCGCCGGGCCTCGATGGTGAGCGCATCGCTCTGTCGGCTTGTGGCAAAGGCGCCGCCATGATTGGCGTTATGGTTGAACAGGTAATCGCTCATCGCCTCGGCCACCCGTCGCGGGACTTGGCTGCCGGCGGGGCCGTCGAGGTAGACAACCGGGCGCCCGTCTTGTATCCGTGCGAAGGAAGGGAACTCGCGACGGCAGGCGGCAAGATCGAATTGCATGGGTGGCCCCCGAGATTGAATATGCTCTCACGCGCACATGTCGCGATGTCGGTCGGATTGCTCGCTCTGGCCGCTATCCTATTGCTGATCCTGTCGCCGTCGCCATCGCCTGAGCCGATTCCCCCGATCGATTACGTTCCGCCGCGTGGTTACCTCTGCGGGCGAACATCGACCGCTCCGATCATCGACGGCCAATTGGACGATCCGGTCTGGCGCGACTCGCCTTGGTCAGAAAATTTCGTCGATATTGAAGGTGACTCGAAGCCGAAGCCGCTCTTTCGCACGCGCGTCAAAATGGTCTGGGACGACAAGGCACTTTACATCGCCGCCGAATTGGACGAGCCACACGTTTGGGCCAATTCCACGTTGCACGACAGCTACATATTTCAGTTCGACAATGACTTTGAAGTGTTCCTCGATCCCGATGGCGACAGCCATGTTTACGCCGAACTCGAAATGAACGCGCTGAATACGACCTGGGACTTGCTCCTCACCAAGCCGTACAAGAATCATGGGCTGGCGATCGATGCCTGGGAAATCGATGGGTTGAAGACAGCGGTTCGCGTCAACGGCACGCTGAATGATCCACGCGACACCGATCGTGGATGGACGATCGAAATCGCGTGGCCCTGGAAGGGACTGGGTCAAATCGCTCCGCGAACGTCGCCGCCCCAGGATGGCGACCAGTGGCGCATCAACTTCTCGCGCGTCGAATGGCAACCCGATATCGTGGACGGCAAGACCCGCCCGAAGCCGGGAACCAGGGAGGATAACTGGGTCTGGTCGCCTCAAGGTGTCGTGAACATGCACCAGCCCGAGACCTGGGGCTATTTGCAATTCAGCAGCGATCCGCCGGGCGTGGGCGTCTATCGCCCGGATCGTGATGCCGGCATCGCCCGACATTGGCTGCACAAGATCTATCGTGCCCAGCACGACTATCGTCGCGCCCGTGGCCGTTTCGCCCGATCCTTAAGGGAGCTGCGATTAAACGCCCCGGTTCAGATCGAGGCGACGTCGACGCATTTCGAGGCACGCCTGAAACTAAAGCGTTCGGGTGAACGCGAGAGGCAATGGCAAATCCGCGATGATGCGCGAATCGTCGAAACAACCGGCCGGGTCGAACCCGCGGAATAAGTCTGGCTCTGGTGATTCATTTCGCCAGCGGTCGCAACATCCTTTGCAAGCCTTTTTCAATCTCTTGACGAATCGCCTCCGATGCCGCGTCGCGCGTGAATTGTGCCATCGCCTGGCGCAACGCCGCCTCGTCGATGACGGGCCGGTTCAATGTGCCGCGGATCGGCAACCGCATCGTCGTCGCCTTCGCTCCCGAGGCGCGATTGCCGAGCCATTTCGCGGGCACCGGTACATCGGCGGTCAGGTCGAGGGAACTATCAAATCCCACCGATCCACTGGTGCGCACATCGACGTCGCCAAACGGCAGATCGACGTTCTGATGATAGACGCGGCCATTGACGAGCCGAAACGGCACTTGAACCTCGCGCGGCAACCGCCACTCGACATTGTCGCCCTTAAAAATCTGATTCAACTGTTGAAACAACGGGCCGGGCGCCGTGCGAGCCGAGTGCAATACATAGCGCCCCACGATGTCGGCCTTGGCAGGATCGAGCAGCGGGATTCGACTACCCTCGATCGTCAACGAAAATTCCCCTTCGGCATCTTTCACCGCAGCCAGGGCCGGCACCGCGAACCCCAGCGAGCCGGCACAGACCGCCGGCGTGATCCGGGCGCGATCGATCCCCGTCGCCTTGCCGAACATCAGATCCAGCGCCGGCGATAGCCGGATGTATGGCTCTAATCGCAAGCGCCCTTGGTTGATCGTGGTGTTGATCGGCGCCACGCGCGCCCAACCGTCGCCGGCCATTTGCACCTGCAATTCCGCCGGGCCGACCGTAAAGCCAAAGGCCTGCAATTGCTGCCAACTCGCCCCAGCGCTGCCCACGGGTTTGGCCAGCGTGCCGTCAACGCGGAATGGGCGGCGGTCACGCCCGGTCAGTTTCGCGCCGGGACCGAGCAACCCGCGCAACGACGGCTCAAGCTTTTCCAGGTCGTAGTTCAAATCGCCTGTTACGGCCAGTTCGGTGCGCGTGCTGAGGCGCGATAACTTCCCCGTCGCCGATACTCCGAGCAGCGACGATTCGACGGCCATTTGATCGATGTGCATGGTGTCGGCGGCGAATTCCATGCGGGCCCGAGCCGCGACCCGCATTGCCGATTCGCGCCAGGTCGGCGTAGCGGCCGGGCCGAGTCGAAAGTCGCGAATGGTGACGTCCGCCGCCATCCCGAGCCGGTCGCCCAGATAGCGGGTGTTGACCTGACCTTGGAACTGCCCGGCGATGTTTCCCGTCACGGCGGTCACATCGGGGAACCACTGTTGAAGCCGCCCGGCGTCGCCTTGCACCGTGCCGGCAACGGTTAAGTCCAGCGGGCCTTTCTCCGAGAATTCCCCAGCGATTGTGGGGCAATCGAGAACGAACGACGGGCAGCTCACGCGGGCGTTGGCCAGATCCATCTTCGCGCCCTTGAGGTCAAATCGGCCACGCGACGCGGTGACGTCCATCGATGGCTCTTGGATGGCCAACCCGAGGCCGCGAAAGCGAACGTTTCGGCAAATGGCGCGGGCATCGGTGAACGTGATGGCCTGCGACTGATAGGTCATCAGCGCCGTGGCTTCGGCCGAGCCGCCAATCGCCCAATCGGCCGGCAATCCAAGCAGCAGCTTGGCCCGGTTCAGGTCGCCTCGCGCCGTCAGCCGCAACGACGAACCCGCGAGCTTGGAGAGGTCTCGAATCGGTGTGGATAACTGAAGGCTTGCCGACTCCGCCGCGGCCTGAAAGTGCAACTCGGCCGTGTCGAGCCGCATTGAATCCGCAGCCTGACCGGCGGCACTGAATCGCAACTGAAGGATCGGCTCGCGCCACGTCTGGGCCGGCGTCATGGCCAAAACCAGATCGCGCAACTCGGCGTCGCCGGCCAGCCGTGTGTTGCCGCCCTCATCGCGAGCCACGGCCAGTCGCAGCCAACCGCGACCCGCCGGCCGTACCGGGCCAAAATCGAGGAATTGACCCAATTGATCGGTCAGGCGTCCGAGGTCGAAGCCGGCCGAAAGGGCGACCCGCTCCGCAGATCCACTGCCTTCGAGGCGCAGAAAATTCGACTCGCAGGTGAGACGATCAACGGTCGGCAACTTGCCCTGAGTCTGCTTGGCCGCGAATTCGACCTTGATCGGTTGGGGCCAACTGACGGCGCGACCGGCGTTGATACCACGAATGTCGGCGGTCACGAGGCGCCCATCCCAGGCCACGCCTTGGGGCATCGCTTGACTGCGAACGGCCGCCGTCAGACGGCCCGACGTGACCTTCAAATCTTGGTGCAAATGAAGCCGGCTCGGTAGCATGGCTGCCAGCCGCGCCAGATCGAGATCGATCCCTGCTTCCAATCCCGGCTGGCGCCAGGCGTTCAGCAAGTCGCCCGTGTCGAAAAAACCTGCCAGTCGCGCCTCGCCGAGATCGCACATCAAGCGGGCTTGCTCGACGTGCAATCGCCGATCCGCGAGCGTTGCCTTGCAAGGTGCATCGAGCGTCGCCAAAGTGATTCGATCGTTTCCAAGCCATGGTGCGGCCAGTTGAAAGCCCGTCGCGGTCACCCGGCCTTCAAACTTGGCTTGGTTTCCCTCCCATTGCCCGGCAATGTCGGCGTTTAACCGGCCGTCGAGTCGCGTTCCCGGCTCGACACGCCGCAGCAGCGGCGCGAGCAACCCCAGCGGAAGGCGCTCCGCGTGGATGACGCCGTCGATCGTCCCAGTTGCTCCCACGGCTGCCTTTACGCTCCATTCGCTTCGCACGGTGCCGGCGATGGCGCCGGTCGACGCAATCTGAACCGATCCGTCACGACTCACGACGATCGTTGCGTCGGCGGGATCAACGACCCATGCCTGTTGAGTATCTTGATCGCGCACATTGACGACAGCCTGAGCCAGTTCGACGGTAACCGCCGCGGTCGCGACCGCATCGCTCGATTCCCAGAGTGGGGCGAACGTCTCTTCGACGTTTGTTTGATCGCCGCTACAGATGACCTCAACCGTCGCCCGCTCGATATGAACGGTGCCCACATTCGATGAATCGAGCATCAGCCCCAGAAGGGAACGGCTTACGGTAACTCGCGGAGTGCTAATCAGTGGGCGCCCTTGCGGATCGCGCATCTCGACATCAGCAAATGTCGGCGACGAGAACCACCCGAACGAGGCGCTGCCGACGCGCACGCTTCCACGGATCGGGCCAATGGCTTGCTTCAGGGCGACGGAGCGCAAGGGCGTATGCGCGGCCAGCCACGGCGCCGCAGCGACCAAGGTGACGGCGCAAACGGCAGCGAACAGGAGACGCCAACGCCAGCGACGCGGCCGGGGTGACGATTCGTTGGGTTCTGGCGTAGCCATGGCGGGATCCTGCAATGAATCGAGGCGACCCGCGCCGGCATCGGATAATGTGGCCGGCGCGTCAAGGGAAAAGCGCCATGGGCCGGTAGGTGGGCGGCCGCGATCGCTCGTTTCGGTGGAGGATGGAGAAAGTAGACGCGAGGGGGCAAGACTCGTTCCTGGGCGCTTTGGCGGACCTGGATACGGGCGAAGTCTGGGGGCGGCGGTTCCTTGTTCGACTCGCCCCCGGGCGGTACACTCAGGCGTAATGGCAGACGTCACGCAACTTCTGGATGCCGTCGCGGCCGGCGATCGACGTGCGGCCGCCGACTTGCTTCCTCTCGTTTACGACGAACTTCGGAAGCTGGCCGCAGCACGAATGGCCGAGGAGAAGCCGGGCGACACGCTTCAGCCGACGGCCCTGGTCCATGAGGCCTACCTGCGGCTGGTCGGCGTGGCCGATATGTCGCGCTGGGATCATCGCGGGCATTTTTTCGCGGCCGCGGCCGAGGCGATGCGGCGCATCCTCGTCGAGGCCGCCCGCCGCAAGAAACGGATCAAACACGGAGGCCGTCGGGCGCGGGTCGAACTCCCGGATGTCGCGGCCCGTGACCCGGATGAGCGACTGTTGGCGCTCGACGACGCATTAACTCGATTGAGCGCTGAGGACCCAGTGGCGGCTCGCGTGGTTGAGCTTCATCATTTCGCCGGAGCCAGCCACGAGGTTGTTGCCGAGGCCCTTGGGATCACCGTTTACGTGGCACGGCAAAAGTGGACGTATGCCCGCGCTTGGCTTCGGGACGCCCTGACGAGAAATTCCTGATTATTTTCGACAGCCCGCGGGTGAAACGTCGCATGGTAGGGTGAGTTTCATTCGGAGAGTGACCATGCCTAGCGATGCCAACCGAGTTCAGGCCGTGTTTCTCGTTGCTGTCGAAATCGGCGATGCGGCGGAACGTGTCCGGTATCTTGCCGAAGCCTGCGGCCGCGACCTCGAATTAAAGTCGCGGGTCGAAGAGTTGCTTCGCGCCCATGCCCAGCCGGATAGCCTGCTCGATCAACCGGTGGTGGCTCCCATTGAGTCTGACCGGACAGAAATGCGAACGATCAGCCGAGACGGCGGCGGCCGGCCGGACGATGACGACGTGCCTCTTGGTTTTTTGTCACCGGCCACGCGACCCGATTCGCTGGGCCGCATCGGGCATTACGAGGTCCTTGAAGTTCTCGGCAAGGGCGGATTCGGGATCGTCTTTCGCGCGTTTGACGATGTTCTGCATCGGGTGGTGGCGGTCAAGGTGTTGTCGCCTCAAATGGCGGCCACGTCGCCGGCCCGCAAGCGATTCCTTCGCGAAGCTCGATCGTCGGCGGCGATTCGCCACGACAACGTGGTGCAGGTATACGAGGTTGGGGAACAGCCGTTGCCGTACATCGCGATGGAGTTCATCCCCGGTGAAACGCTGCAACAACGGCTCGATCGCATCGGCCCCGTCGAACCTGCCGAAGTTGTTCGCATCGGCCGGCAGATCGCCGATGGTCTCGCTGCCGCACATGCCAGTGACCTCATTCACCGCGACATCAAACCGGGCAACGTCCTGATCGAGTCTGGGGCGCAGCGCGTCAAGATAACCGACTTCGGCCTGGCGCGAGCCGCCGACGACGCCAGCATCTCGCAGAGCGGAGTCATCGCCGGCACTCCGATGTACATGGCCCCGGAACAGGCAAAAGGAGAGACGCTTGACCAGCGGGCCGACTTGTTCAGCCTGGGCAGTGTGCTTTACCAGATGACCACCGGCCGGCCGCCGTTCCGGGCGGTCAACACTCTCGCGGTCCTCAAGCGAGTCGCGGAGGATAACCCGCGGCCGATCCGCGAGATTATCCCGGAGACGCCGCAATGGCTCTGTGACATTATCGCCAAGCTGCACGCCAAAGATCCGAACGAGCGCTTTCAGTCGGCGCGCGAGGTAGCGGACGTCTTGGCCGACTGCGAGGCCCAACTGAAATCCCATGGAGTTCTGCGTGATTTCTCTCGCGTACCAGCCGTGAAACCGGCGGCCGTGCGCCGCTCTCGACGGGGGCGATGGATCGCTGTCGCCTTCGTGGTGATTACGGCATTGTTCGGTCTGTTCGGACGACCCGCATGGCTCACCCTCACGAATCGCGGGCAACTCGTCATCGAACCCGACACGGGGCTCATCTCGGTGATCGTGCTGAAGAACGACGAAGGAATCATCAACGCGAACAAGATTCACCCGATGGTCACCGACTGGCTCGGCATGAAGAAGCCGCAGAAACTGACGCTTCCACCGGGCAAATATCAATTGAACGTCAGCACCTATCCGATGGGAACGACCGTGAACCAGTGGGAGGTGAAGGCATCAGGTTTGTTCGGGAGCCGGCAAGATTGGGTGGCGGTCGAACGAACATCGGCGATCATCACGGTGGAGCGCGGCCAGCGGGTGATCTTGCGCCCGCAGATGTTGACAATCCCAAAGCCGCCGGAACGTCCCGCTCCCTCGCCTTCGTCCGATGATGGCTGGGTGCAACTATTCAACGGCAGGGACCTGAGCGGATGGAACCCCCCAACAGCAGCGGGGAAATGGCGGGTCGAGAACGGCGTGCTAATCGGCAGTGGGGCATTCTCTCTGTTGCGTACCACGCGAACCAATTTCCGTGACTTCCGATTCCGCGTCGAATCGCAGTTCGTCGGCACAATCGCCTGCGGGCAGTGTTTCCGCGGGCGGCTCGGCGCGTTGTCGATTGCCAATGGCTATCAAGCCCGAATCGGTGAGTTTCCGGGCATGTTGAGAATCGTTGGCAAGGATGGACCGAAGGATATGCCAAGCACCTCCGAACGACTCGCCTCCGGCACCTGGTACACGCAAGAGGTGATTGCGGAAGGCGACCGTCTTCAGGTCAAGGTGAATGACAAACTCGTCGCGGATACCACAAACCGCGACGTCGCCGAGGGCTTCCTTGGGTTTGAAATTGTCGAGGGCCAGGGAGAGGTGCGCATCCGCAAGATCGAGATCAAGGAGCTGCCGCCGAAGTCGCCCGAGGTGCCGAAAACAGCGGCCGATGTTTTGCGGTTCATCCGGGGTACGTGGAAGAGCGACGCCATAATCGTCGAACCGAATCGACCGCCCGAAAAGACTCGCTTGTCGGGCCACCATACGTTTGACCCCGTCGCGGGCGGCAAGGTGATGCGCGGCCTGGCGCTGGACGAGAAAGGCACCATGAAGTACCTCGTTCTCCACTCATACGACAACGGTTCCGACCGGCTCCATAGTTGGTTCTTCTCGTACGAAGGCGAAGTCAGCGTGTCCCGCGCCGGCGCATACGATCCCACGAATCGCACCTTTCTATGGATGGAGAGCTTTCCCGACCGCACCCAATCGGTTCATCACATGCAGTTTGTCGATACCCACACCGTGAAGGCTCGAAACTATGACATGAACGCCGACAGCAAGATCGTGTACGAATCACGCGCGACATTCAACCGCATCGATCAGCCGGTTATCGCCTTGAAGGCGCGTATCGATCCGAAACGCCCGGAAGAAATGAAGGTGCTCGACCCACTCGCGGGAGACTGGCAGACCGAAATCACGATCAAGCCGGCGTCCCCACCGAGCGCGCCGATCGTCGAGTCGTGGCGGTCAACGGCACGGCCGATCCTCTCCGGCCGCTTTATCGAGATTACCGGGACCAACGTCGCGAACCGCGCGAGCGACTATGCCATCATTTGGTACGATCCGGTCGAAAAGGCATACCGCCAATGGTATTTCAACAGTGACGGCCACACCTTGGCGATGAACGGGACTTGGGACCCCGCCACGAAAACCTTGACCTGGGAGACGCTGGATAAGACCAAGGCGGGCCGGTGGGTGTTCCAAGAGAATCAGCGCGAGTTTCGGCACACAATCGCTGACAGCAGCGGCAAGGTAATTTCCGAGGCCATCGGGGTATCGCGACGACTCAACCCCGCGAAGGCTCCTTCGCCATCGGTCCCGTGAATGTGGTTGGGCGCCCCGCGCCGATCGCTCCGGCAACGCAATCGTGACTCCCTCTTGACACGCATTCGAAGAATCGGCATATCGCTTGCCACAGCCTGTCATGGACATTGAGACGGATCGGAAACCGGCCACGGCTGTGGCGGGTTGGGGGATTGTTCGGTCCGAGGGGGGAACTCATGAACCGACTTAAGGTCGGGGCGGCGTTGGCCGTCCTGCTGATGGTGAGCAGTGCGCCGCACGCTTTTGCCGACGATCCGCCGCCCAAGGAAACTCAGGCTCCTTGGTATCAACGCTGGTTTGGACGGACCAAGAAAGAGCCGCCCAAGGTCGAGCAGGTCAAACCGAAAACCTCGCCGGGGACCGAAGCGGCCATCGTGCGCGCCAAGGCCGAGGCCGAATTGAATCGCCGCCGCGAGGTCTGCGACCAGATTCGCCAGATCGCGTTCGAGACCAGCAACAAGGAGCTTCAAGACAAGGCGGATCGACTCGATCGCGAGGCATGGGACGCCTATCAACGGGCGGTGGCCCACCTGCCGGTTGGTCGCATGATGCCTGGAAACGACGAGAAACTGCTCGATCAGAAACTGGCCCCGGCCCCGGCGACGACGGCCGCGAGCGCCGCGCGACTTGCGCCGAAGCTCAGCTTCGAACAGCCCAGCCAGGCATCCGCGGCCCCGATTCGGGAGGTGAAGCCATGAAACGTCACGCATTCCTGCTGCTGCTGATGGGTCTGGTCGGTGGTTGTCTTCCGTTCGACTCGTCCAGCAAGATGTTCCGCATGAGCGGCAAGGCCGACGTCAAGATCGAAGCGGATCTCGACCAACATTTGCCGTCGGTGAAGGCCTCGGCCGTCATGGACGTGACAAGTGCTGCGGAGGCCGCTCGCGCCCTCGAAGCCGAACTGGTTCGAGAGCGGAACGCTGCCAACAAGCCGAAGGAAAAAGAAACAGCGAAGAAGTAGCCCATCCGAGCGCTCTTCACGAGCACGAAGCGCAAGCAAGTGTTCGCTTCGTGCTCGTGAAGAGCACGCGGCGCAAGCAAGTGTTCGCACCATCACTTGCTTGCGCTTCGTGCTCGTGAAGAGCACGCGGCGCTCGGCGCCGAGCACGCGGCGCAAGCAAGTGTTCGCCGGTGCCTGAAAAACATCACCTCACGCCGTTTTGGTAAAATAATCCCGTCACGAAGGCGAATAAGATAATTCGCGATCGAGTCGCGAAAAAAGATTCGACCTCACTCGTAGCTCCATTAGCCAGCTTGCAGAGGACTCGCACTGTGTGGCCGATACACGCGCCGGTTCCGCCCGAACAGGCCGGTCAGGTAGTGTTCAACCGGGCTTGCCGATACCTCTGCAAAAAGGGGCTTCGTTTGGCTCGCGCCGAGGAGGTAGCATTCGATGCGACACAGGATGCCTTATTCCGTGCTCATTTGTTCCCGGGTGGAACGGCGACCTACTTCCTCAACTGGTTGACCCAGGTCGCCACCCGGCTGGCTCTGGATCACCTGAGAAAGAAGGCGCCCGAGGCGCTACCGGAGAACGTGCCGGTCGGCGCTCGCGACCCGGACCCTGACGATGATCGCGCCACGTTGCGGCGGGTCCTTACCGAGATGCCCGAACGGCAGCGAAAGATCCTCGAATGGGCCTATATCGACAACCTCACCGACGAAGAGATCGGCGCCCAACTGTATGACGATGCCGCCGGCCCGAAAGCCAAAGGTCAACGGGCAAGGCGCGAGCGTCTCAAGGCCGAGCAAGAGCTGCTCGAGCGCCTGCTCAAGGAAGGAATCGATGCCGCCCATTGGGGCTTCGGCATCCTGCCCCGACGCCCGGCGGACGGACCAGAGAGATCGAAGTCATGAAAGCGACCCTCCCCGACATCCCCGAAGCTGTCCTCGACGCCCTCTTGGCGCGCCCGGCATCGCCGTTGGCACCCGGCGCCCGCGTCGCGTTGCTGGATTGGCTGGCCCATGTCCTCGTGAATCACGATGGCTACGTCCGCCATGTCCAATATCTGCAACGCCGTCGCGGCACCAATCATCCGCCGTCGCAACCCCTCGACGATGCCGCGGAGGCTGCCGTTCTGGCCCGAGGCCTAACCGCGTTGCCGGACGAAGCCCTATCCGCTTTGGCGGTTGATCCGGTGGCGCTCTCGCAACTGGCCGACGCCATCGATCAGGAAATGCCGGCGGCGTGGTTGGGCGTCATGGCCGCCGACGGAGCCGCGCTACTGGCACGGCGCGGCCTTCAGTTCAAACTGCCGCCCGTCGTGATGCTGCTGATCGCACGACCGTTGGGGCATCGGTCGCCGGTGCTGCGAACGCGCGGCGCCGATTCCGACAAGGACGACGGCGGCTATTGGGGCTTGACGACTCCCGAAGGCTCGCCCGAACTGCCGTTGCCGCCGGAGGTCGCCCGCCACTGTTACGGCAAGGATTCAGCGACGGTTCAATTGGTGTTGCACGCGGCCGCCGGAGATTCCCCGGACTCGTATCGCCCGCAGGTGAAAATTTCGCCGCCACCCAAACGAGCTCCGCTCATGGTGACGCTGACCTTCGATGTCAATGGTCAAACGCACGAAAGAACGTTTCAGGTTCCGCCGCCGCCCCAGCCGGCGAATGCCGTCGCATCGCTGCCGGGCGTGACCTTGCCCGCCGGCGCCTTTCCCGGTGCCGGTGGGAAAGTCGGGGCGGTGTTTAGTTTCGAGTGTTAAACGATGCGTTTTCGAGTCGTCACAGCCGCACGCGCCGATGAGTGATCCGATTCGGGTCGAATTCACCCAGCCCAATCGTGCCGGCGAGGTAGATATGTTCCGGCTGTCGTCGATCAAACACTTCTGAGAGTGACCCACCGTGAACGAACTCACCGGCAGCGGCCAGAGTCGCGGCCTGCATGAGGTGAGCGCCAGCCAGCGCCGCCGCCCGCGCTCGCGCGAGAATCTCCGGCTGATAGCGATACGGGCCCATGTCGCCGGCTTTCGGCAAGCCCAATCGCGTCCGCTGAGCGTCGATAATGTCCCAACCGACGTGATCCATCGCCACCGGATCCGTGGCGAAGAACAACGACTGATGCGGCCAAACGCCCCAGGTGCGGTTCCACGTTCCGGGTCCGCCTTCATAGACGCCGATCAGACCGTCGAGGATATGCAGCGTCGCTACCCGTCGAGTGGCCGCCTGATTGACCGCCAGCGGGATGAACGTGTTGCACTGATTTGGCCCGGTCACGGCGCGGCCCGGCGAATCGGGGAATCCATGCGCGATGTTCGCCTGATGGCTGCGGGCGACGTTGTTGTTGAAACCGTGAGACAGATTTTTGAGCGACAGCGTCACCCCGGCTGAGCGATGGTCCTTCAACACAGGCAGGGTGATGAGCTTGTTCACCATCTTCGTAACGATCAGGGTTAGGTGGGACCGAAACCGGCGGTCGTCCTTGGGATGATGTTCCGGCGCCGAGAACCCCATATGAACAAAGGCATCCGGGTCATAGCCGACGACGTGGCGCGCGAATTCCGGCGAGTACGCATCGCGCCCGCCGTCGAGGCCGTCGATGGCCAGTTGCCCCGGGCTGTACCCGGCCGACGCAGCGAACCATCGGCAGCCATCCAAGGGCGGTTGACGCATCAGTTCCTCGTACCCGGCACTGATGAACTCGCTGGCATACCGATCGAAGACAATAATGTTGCGCGCCTTCACTCCGGCCCGCTTGAGGGCCGTCACCACCAAGATGACCAACTCCGGATGCGAGATCGCGCCGACGATGCCGCGCCGATTCGATTGCCCGACGGGATTGACCTTCAAGCCGACCACGTCATCCGGCTCGAAGAATGATTTCCAGGCCTCGTCGGCATGATCGGCGCCCGTCAATTCGCACATGCCGCGGCCGACCATGGCGTCTACGATCGCGGCATCAACGGACCAGTCGGCCCGCACGACGCCGGGGCGGTGCACCTCGACAACGCGGCCGGGAAAGCGACCGGGCATGCCGTTCGGCGCCGGCTCGACGGGCTGAGTGGGTGGCGGTACGCGCGGTTCGGTGTAACTTCCGTATCGACCGATGATCGCCCCAGCGGTCAATCCCGCCGCCAACCCCGCGATGCCACCGGCGAGAAACTGCCGGCGAGACGGTTCGGATGGATGCGATGACATGACACGCCTCCTGACTTGAATTCCCAACTGTTGAAGCACGCGGCGCCAGCCGCTGTTCGCCCATCACTTGCTGGCGCTTCGTGCTCGTGAAGATCGCCGATAGCAGCCGTGCCATCGCCGCCACCCAGGTGCCGTCGAATCCGCGCCACGGATGCGTACGGCTCAACGGCGGGCGGAAATGGTCGAGCTCGGCGTGCTGCTGCCGCGGCCCGGCAGAGGCGCCTTCCACCGGACATTGGTTGTGGCGTCCCATTTGGCCGGCGGATTCGCATGGGGGGCGACGCCGGTAGCCAACGGTCCTCGCCAATGCGGCCACTGATTCTTCGCGTCCAATTCGTCGCCGCGCGACACGGGCGCCACGGATAATGCCACTAGAAGTGCAAGCCAGATTCGACGCATGGGAAACTCCAATGGTTATCGCGCTATGATATTGGATACTCCGCGAAAGCGGTCGAGCCACCGGAAATCACCATCCCCATTCGGTGGTCGGCGGAAGGGGCGATTTGTAGGGTGCAGGCATGACCTACGATGAGGCGATCGCGTGGTGGTATGGCCGCATCGATTTCGAGCGCCGAGCGCCGCGGCGCGATGACCTGCGCCTTGAACCGATGCGGGCGCTCTTGCGACGTCTGGGCGACCCTCACCAGCGATTGCGATTGGTCCATGTCGCCGGAAGCAAGGGGAAGGGATCGACGGCGGCGATGCTGGCGGCTGTCCTGCGGGCCGCGGGCTATCGTACCGGCTTGTTTACGTCGCCGCATCTGTCAGCCGTCGAGGAACGGATTCGACTCGACGATCGGCCCATCACCAAGCTCGAATTGGCCGCACTGTTGACCGACATTCGCACGGCGACGGGCCACGACTTAACGCCAACGTTTTTCGAGATCAACACGGCGGCGGGCTTCCTTCACTTCCAGCGGCTACGGGCCGACGTGAGCGTTGTTGAGGTCGGTCTCGGCGGTCGCTTCGATTCCACCAATGTCATCACGCCGCTGGTGTCGATCATCACGAGCATCAGCTTCGACCACACCGCGGTATTGGGGAACAGCCTCGAGAGTATCGCCTTTGAAAAAGCCGGCATCGTCAAGCCGCGCCGGCCAGTGGTCAGCGGTGCCGGCTCGCCCGAAGCGAATGCGGTGATTCGCCGCGTGTGCTTGGAACGGCGGGCGCCATTGACGGAGATTGGCCGCGACGTTGAGGTCCACTACACGCCGGGACGGGTCGCGGATGGCGAGCGGCCGCGAGTGAAGATCGCGACACGAGCCGGTGCATGGCCTGAACTCGAACTCGGCTTGCTGGGCGCACATCAGGCCACGAACGCCGCAGTCGTCGTCGCGACCGTCGAACGTTTGCGCGAGCTAGGACTCCACCTCCCGGCGCGAGCCGTGGCGGCGGGGCTGGCCCATGTGGTTTGGCCGGCACGAATGGAGATACTCAGACGCGCGCCGTGGGTGGTGCTCGATTGCGCTCATAACGTCGCGTCGGCCGAGGCACTCGCGAACGCTCTGCGAGAGTCGTTTCCGGCCGGCCGGCGTCTCTTGGTCTTCGCGTCGTCCAGCGACAAAGACATCGCCGGAATCCTGCGCCACCTGAGCGGTGAGGTCGATGGCGCCTACCTGACCCGGTTCGCCAATAGCCCGCGGGCCGTGGCGCCGCAACGACTCGCGGAATTATGGCGCGAGGTATCGGCAAAGCCGTCTAAGCAATTCGACGATGCCGCGTCGGCATGGCGGGCCGCGCTTTCCGATGCCCGTTCCGGCGATCTCATCATCGTCACCGGCTCGGTATTTCTCGCCGGCGAACTGCGACCGTTGATGATGAACTTGAGTTAGTCACGATCTCCCGCAAATCCGTCGCGTCGCCGCTCAACGCATGTCCTTTTTCAGCGGGATTGTCCACAGATAGATTTTACGACGGATATCGTCTTCCTCAGAAACGACCTCGATGACCTTGTCAGGTTTGACGCCGGGCATGTCGAACGCATGCGAGACGATCCGCGAGCCGGGCTTCATCCTTTCGAGCTGCGGAATGAGCTTGGCGTTCATGACCGAGCCGAGATAGAGCATGACGACCGATACGTCCTTCAGATCGACGTCAAAGATATCTTTTCGTTCGACGGTCACTAACTCTTGGACACCGTTTTCCTTGACCTTTTCGCGTGAGAGCCGGACGCACTCGGGATCGATGTCGTAGCCGATGGCGCGGCATCTGTACTTTTTGGCAGCGGTCGTGACGATGCGCCCGTCGCCGCAACCAAGATCGGCCACGACGTCGCCTTTGATGACTGCGGCCAATTCCAACATCTTCTCGACCACATCCTGGGGCGTCGGCACGAAGATGACGTCCGGGCCTCGGCGACGGCGCTTCGTATCGCGCACGTCGTAGCACAACAGCCAATCATGATCGCGCAGATAGAGCCGGCCTCCGGCAACAACGGGGAAGGTCCAAGCCGGCTCGTTCGTCGGCGGCTTCGGTAGCCTTGGCGGGCTGAATGACCCGTGCCGAATGAAGGTTCCCTTGTCGCTAATCTCGCAAAGTGTGACCTTGTTTTGACCCGTTCGATGATACAACCGTTGGTCGGCAAACGTCGCGGTGCCGGCACCCAGGGACCGATCGTACCCGATCAACTTTCCCGTCTTCCATTCGAGGCAGCCACCATTGACCGTCAAGACGAAGTCACCGACGGCCATGGAACTCCCGCGCCATGATTCAAGGACAGCCGAAGACTTCACCTTGTAAAGTGCCTCGGCGCGGAAGGCCGAACCGTCAGGCAACAGTTTGAGTAATGCCGCCCCGACGCCCCAGCCGCACGATGCAAAGACTTCGCTGCCCCGGACGATGGCCGTGTGAACATTCCCCATTTCGCTGCGAATGTCGGGGAATTGCCACAGGATCTTGCCGTCGGAAGCGGCCACGCCGACGATTCCCATGTCGAGTTGATGGACATACTGCCGGACGCCGCCAATCGTAGCCGCGACGACGCCGCCATAGGTGTTGCGACTATTGCCGGGCAGGGCGCACTTCCAGATGACCTCGCCGGTCTTCTTGTTCAGCGCGACCAACGTCGCGTTCGCCGCGCCGGGCGTGCCAATCAGCCGATCGCCATCGACGAGCGGGAAGTCACAGTAGCCCCAATTTCCCGGTCGTCCGCCGAAGTCCTTGATGTAGTCTTTGCGCCAGAGTTCCTTGCCATCGCCGGTCGCCAAGCAGATGAGCTGGCCCCGGGCCGTGAACGCATAGACGCGGTCGCCATCGACGGTCGGCGTCCGCTGGCTGAGCCAACGCATGATGCTCATTTCCTTGACGGCCGGCCCAACCGACACGCTCCATGCTCGCGTGCCGTCGTTTTCATTCACCGCCGTTAGGAATTCCTTGTCGTCGCGGTAGCCAAGGACGAAGACCTTGCCGCCGGCGACCGCAACGGATGGCACGCCCTCGCCGAGGCCCTCAGCCTTCCATAGCAGCGGCGGGCCGCCCTCGGGCCATGCCTTCAACAGGCCGGTGTCACGGGCCACATTGGTGCGATCGGGTCCTCGCCACTGCGGCCAGAATCCTTGCTCGGCAGGCTCCGCTCCGCGGGCCACGGACACGGCGAGCGCGACGACGATCATCAGGCTGTGGGGGGAATAGCGAGCTGGCATGACGTGGTCTCGCGACAGGGATCATTTCGTCGGTTTGATGGCATGTAACCACGATTCGGTCATGACGTACAGGACACCGTTGGCGAAGATTGGCGCCGCCAGAATTGGATCGTCCATCGCGATTGTTTTCAGAACCTTCTTCTCGCGCCCATGCGCGAAGATCCAAACGTCGCCATCCATCGTGGCCACGTAGATCTTGCCATCGACCCAAAGCGGGGTCGTCCAGGCTTCGCTCTTCAGGTCATGGTCCCAGTAGTATTTTCCGGTTTTTGCATCGATGCAATAGAGGAAGCCGCCAATGTCGGTGGCATAGACCAACCCGCCGGCCACGGTGCAGTTGGCCAAGGTTCGGCCAAACAGAAACTCCCGCTTGGCGCCGGGTCGCTTGTCGGGTCCGCCATAGCGCCAAATCACATGCGAATTGGGGTTCGGCTTCCCCTTGCCGTTGCCGTCATCGAGTTCGGCGCTCACGTCACCGGCGCCATTGGGGTCGATGCAAAAAAGCTCGCTCTCTCCTTCATAATTCTCCGGGCTTTGGCCGGGACCGATGTAGATTCGGTTGTCGGCCAGCACGGGCGTTGCCATGACGTAGTTCTTGCGACAGTTGCCTCCGATTTCGTACTTCAGCCCTTTCGGGTTCAGGTCACACTTCCAGATGAGCCGGCTTGTCTTGGCGTCGAACGATCGCAACCAGCCGTCGCCCTGGCCGATGATGACGTGGGTGTTTCCGCCAATGTCGGCGACCAAAGGCGACGATCTCTGCGAGTGCATGATGTTCTTGCCCGGCGACGCATCTTGCCAGAGAATCTTGCCGGAATCCTGTTGAAAGCAAACAAGGCTCGGAGCCATGGGAGCCGGCACTTTGAGATGGCTGTCATCGACACCGTTGCTGGTGCCCGCGAAGACGCGCTCGGAATCGATGGCCAGCGACCGGCAGAACCCGGACGCCATCAGGTCCGATTGTGGATAGACGCCGAGCCGATCTCGCATATCGACTTTCCAGAGTATCTTGGGCACGCCGTCACCGCGCACCAACGGGCCGATGTCGAAGGCGATCGTCTCGCATCGGTTGGTGATGAGATAGAGCCGATGCCCAGCCACGAGGGGAGTGCCCATACTATGCCAGGGACCATCTTGAACAAAATCGGGCAGTCGCGCTGATTCGTAACGCCAAACTTCCTTGCCGTCACGTTCACGCAAGCAAAGCAGCACGGCCATGTCCTTGGACCTCGGCTCATTGCGGGTGATGTGGCTGTTGGTGCCGACCCAGACAAGGCCGTTGCTCACGATCGGCCCGCCAAGGCTGCGCGAGCCGAGTTTGACGGACCAGAGAATGTTCCGGGTCACCGGTGGCTTTTTCGGATCACGTTGATCGCTGGTCCATTGCCAATCGAGGGGTGCGCCTTTTTCGGGGCTGACGGCGTTGCGGGTGCGATCGCGCCCGTACATCGGCCAGTCATCGGCACCAGCGACTGCGGCGGCGAAAAAGATCACGACGAGGGCGATAGACCATCGACCCATCGCGGCCTCCACGAAGAGTGAATCGGAACCTGCCAAAATGTCACCGGCGCCGTGGGCTGCGGGAGTCCCGCTCCGCGAGTCAGCCGGGAAAGTTCATCTTCGACGGCGCGCAAATTCGCTGCCGCTCTGCGTTCTGCCTTGGGGAAGAGTGGTTTTAAGGAGAACAGCTATGCGTCGATTGTTTCTGGGATTCGTCGCGGTCTGCGGTTTGGCGCTTGGCAAGACCGGGACGGCCTCCGCTCACGAACCGTTCGGGCATTATCATCGCCCTGCCTATTCGTATTATCGTCCGGGTCACTTCCACGTTGGCCCGGGCTACAGCTACTATCACTCGGGGTCGCATTTCTACCCCGGTCGAGTCTATGCGGCGCCGTCGATTAGTTTCGAATACCGCTCGTATTCGCCGTATGGCGTGTACTCGGCTCCGCGCTATTACGGTCGCCCGTATTGCATCGATTGATAATCGCGACAGACCAAGAAATGGTCGGGCCGGCCGACCACGCGGACGCTGCCAACCGCGCTGCCGAACCGGCCCAACACGCTCCAACTCATTGCTTCTATGATGCGCGACGCGGCTCGGAAATTCGAGCCTGATTCAAAAATTTTCCGCGACTTTTACAATCGCTTGCCCGTCGGCCGTCACACCTCGTCGTCGTTGAATCCTTCCAAACGTGTGCATCGAGGCGGTTGACGCAGCTTGAGCAAAGCTCGCGCCTCGATCTGCCGAATCCGCTCACGAGTGATGCCATACAGCCGCGCGACCTCGTCCAGCGTCTTGGGCTGGCCGTCACGTAACCCGTAGCGGTGCTCGATCACCTCGCGCTCACGCTGAGCCAACGATCGCAAGACCTCGGAAATGCGGTCGCGCAACAGCCCCTGATCGACGTTCAGTCCCGGGTTAATTGTGCCGGGGTCGCTCAGGAAATCCTCCAAGGCCCGCTCGCCGTCGCCGCCGATAGGATCATGCAAACTGACGGGGTTGCGGCCGACGACTCGAAGCGTCCGCGTCTCGTCGGGCTTGGCCCCCAACGCCAAGGCGATTTCCTCAACGGTGGGTTCGCGGCCGCTCGCCGCCGATAACTCGCCGCGGATCCGCTCGATGGCCGCCAGCATCCCAACTTGGTGGCACGGGACGCGCACCGTGCGAGCGTGATCGGCCAACGCTCGCGTGATGCCTTGGCGGATCCACCAAGTCGCATAAGTACCAAACTTGAACCCCATCCGATGCTCGAACTTATCCACGGCTCGCATCAGCCCACGGTTGCCCTCTTGAATCAGATCGGCAAACGGCAGGCCGCGACCCCGATAACGCTTCGCGATCGACACGACCAACCGCAGGTTCGCCTCGGCCAATTCGCGACGGGCTTTCTGATAGATTCGCCGCCGATGGGTGATGACGGCGACCAAGCCTACCAGTTCCGGAGCCGTGCCGTGGGCCTTAATCATCGCCTCTCGCAACGGCTTGCTGCGACGCCCACTGGCGCCCCGCAGGCCCGAGGCTTCCAGTCGCCGAGCCAAACTCGACAGCTCCTTGCTCTGATCGGCGAGATCCTCGACCCATTTCTCCACGATCTCGGTGCGTGGCGATAGCTCCCAAACCAGCCGGCGAGCTTTGCGAAGAATGCGCCCTCGTTTGCGGCGAGCCTTGCGACGAGCCGTGTTGCTGTCGGCCGACAAGTATTCGGCAAAGGCCTTCGCCTCGGCCGCCAGCAATCGTTTCAATGTCGGCAAATGGTGAGGAATGCGCTTCAGGATGCTATCCCGAGTCAATCCGATGCTGGCGACCACGTCGATCGTCGGATCGAGCGTCAATTGCCCCGCGCGAATCTTCTCGAACGCTCCCATGATCCGATTCAGGACGCGAGCGCTGGCGAAGGCGGCGGCTCGGAATCGCTCCCGTGTCCGTTCCAATCGTTGAGCCAGAGCCAGTTCCTGTTTCCGATCCAGCAGCGGAATGGCCCCCATCTGACGCAGGTAGACACCCAAGGCGTCATCCGGCCCCGACGTCGCTTCGTCTTCGGATTCGTGAGCCTCCTCGACGACATCGACTTCCAGTTCTTCATCGAGCGGCGGCTCGGGCGGCACCTCCGGCGCGGGCGAGCCACGACGGGGGCGGACAAAACCCGCATCGGTCGCCGACGGCCGATCGATACGGGGTTCATCTTTGGTCCTGGTCGTTCGTTTCATCGCTCGATCCTGTCACGGATGTCCGTCGTAGAGTTTGAGTTCCGCCCTAAGGGTCGCCAAAGTTGGATTGCCGACACAGACACCATCATTATTGACGGCTCAGGGCAACCATCCGATTCGAAAGTCATCGAACTCAAGGCGGGTAGGTACAGTCTCATTATACCGGCCGCCGAATCGCGCGCATGCAAGAAACTACCGAGATTTATTCAAGTTACGTGCCAACCCATCGCGCCGACCGGATTAATTCGCGCCTCCCATTAAGTCATTCGGCTTCCCCGCGACTTGCGGACATCGCGATAACACAATACCTCCTCATGAGTTGAGTCGCTGATACGTCCAATATCACGGCGGAGGATCGGCATTCTTTTTTTATTCCTCCCCGGTGCCGTCAAAGGGGACCAGAACCGATGGCCTGAGCGATTGCGATTCACCCCAACCCATTGTTGCTCATATGGATGGCAAAACTGGCACCCGTTTCACCGGCCCGCGACGCGATCCATTCGATCTTCTCATGATGGCTACTTGACAACGGCCGGCCTCTCGCGGCGGTTGTTCTCCATCATGGTTTCCCCACCCGTTACCCGGATCATGGGATAATCCGCGTTCGACTGAAACACGTTTCCCGTCACGATGGCCGGCGACGCTGGTTGGGTGAGTTGCATCCCTACTTGCCAGAATCCCAGCACGCGGTTTCCCGTAATCGTCACGGCAGCCTTGTCGATCACGAGAGCATGGCGCCACCCAGCGATGGTGTTATCCGCGACCACCAACTCGGCACCCGGCAACCCCCAAATCGCGAACTGCGGCGGCCCTCCTCCTTGTCGCGGCGATGGGCAGTCGAATCGGTTGCCCGTGATGCGGACGATGCCCTCGGCACGGACGCCGGCGACGCCGCTGCCGCTAATCAAGTTGTCGGAGATGTCGGCTTCGGCGTCTTTGAATACCTGCACAATGGGCGGCAACCCGGACGGGCGCGACATGGTATTGCCGGCGAGTCGAACCTTCCACCCGCCGTGGATGCCGGCGGCCACCGCGCCGTTATCGACGATCTTGTTGTTCAACACCGTGGACTTGCCAGAGCGGCACGCCTCGAACCCAATTCCCGCGGCCTTGTTGTGGTGCAAGTGATTGCCCTCGACAACGGTTTCAGCGTCGCCGCGTTGGCCGATGCCCGCCTTTTCGTTTTCGTGGCACTCGTTCTTCGCGATCACCGCGCGTGCTGACGACTCGATGCCGATACCGGCTTCCTTGTTGCGATAGCATTTGTTCTCGACGATAACGGGTCGAGCGCCGTCGCGAGCGCCGATGCCCGCCCAATCGTTGTCATGACATTGGTTTTTGCGAATGATCGGCGATGCCCCGTCGCGGCAGCCGATACCGGCCATGCCGTTCTGATAGCAATCATTGCCTTCGATAACCGGGCTGGTTCCCTCCATGCGACACCCAATACCGGCCCGGCGGTTTTTATGGCATTTGTTGCCGCGAATGGTGGGGCAGGCGCCCTCGCGAACACCGATCCCGGCTCGCACGTTGTCGAAGCACTCGTTCTCGACGATAAGCCCGCGCGACCGCCGGTTGCCGATACCACCTCGAAGATTGGAGTAACAGCGATTCCGCTCGACGACCGGCGCGGCGCCATCCGCGATCCCGATTCCCCCGCCCATGTTCCGATAGCAGACATTCATGGAAATGAACGAGGCATTCCGTTGGCCCTGACGACTGGTGCAACCGATGCCCGCATGGCCGTTGTTGCAAACGATGTTGTTACGCACGATCGCCGTGACCGCCGGAATCGACACGGCGGGAAAGCTACCGGCGGCCCCGACGGCGCCGCGGTCATCGGGCAGGTTTTCGCCTCGCTCGGCGTAGTGCTTGTCGTACTCTTTCTGATCGAAGCGACCGACTTTGGTCACAGTGAACCCGTCGAAGACAGCCGCGTCGGCCAAGATGACGGCCGGCCCCTGAGCCATCGCGGAACCCTCGATGATCGTGGCTTCCGCTCGTTTCAATCCCATTGTGCCCGGGGTGTCGTCACCGGCGCTTCGGACGAGGATTCGCTCTTTAAGCCGAACGCTCTCGCGATAGGTGCCGGCATCGACCAGAACCGTGTCGCCGGGTTTCGCGGCATCGATGGCCGCCTGAATGGTGCGATGATCCTTGGGAACGTGCCACGTATCCGCATTGACCGCGCCGACCCAACCAAGGAGCCAAACGATCGCGACGATTCGTGAAGGTGACATAGAGAGACCCCGATGAGAATCGGGCGATGGCGGGAGTAACGCAAGGGCCTCAAGCCTTCCGTTTCCATGAGGAGATTGTATTAGAGGTATCCACGAATGCGCACCGCGACCCGCGGTCGTTATCGGCGCCCCGTGTTGCCGCAAGGGATGTCGTCAGCGTTCGCGTCGAGGGCGACGGCCGGCTCGATGCTGTCCATTATTGCTCATAGAAGCGAGTGGTTCCTCCCGGTACATCCATGAGGTCGAGTTCGAGTTTCGTCGTACCGCCGTCGGCCTCGGCCCCGATCGTGAATGCTCCGTAGGAAACGATCTCGTTGTCTTCCGCCACGCCACCGACAACGTCGAGTTCATATGTGGAAGCATCGCCAAACGTGGGATGGAGGTAGAGCTTGACCTTTCCCGTGAGCGGCCTGGCAGGATCGGTTGACTCAACGCGAATGGTCACGCGGCAACGAGCGCTGCGTAGCCCGGCGAGGGGTGTAATCTTCGCCGAAAGGCGGCGGCCATTGGCTTGCGGCGCCCCGCCGAATTGACCCTTGTTCGGATCGTCGGGATCAACGGTTGTCCCGGAGATTGCCCGTGCGACGCCGCCGGCGACCGGCACCGCCGACTTGCTCCCGGGTCCGAGCGATTTTTCCAGACCTCCCACGACCTTTCCGACATTCTTAACTTCATCCTTCAATCGCTGGACTTCCTTCTCGAATTCAATCCCGAATCCCTTGAACTTGGTAATCTGAGGAACCACCAGGGCGACCACGGCGACGGCCAGAAACATCGCCGTCTTCTCGTCGAACCGACCGGGAAAACAGGCATGAAGCACGGCGCACGCCACACTGACACCGGCAACGAAAAGCAATCCCCATCGAATGAGACTATTCAAGGTGTTCGGCTCGTTGTTTTCAGACATAGCGACCTCACCGCGATAGACCCGCGAGTCACGCCGCCTCGACTCCTCGACCCGTCCCTGATTTTCGTCTTCGTGATTCGCGAATGCAAGGGCCTGAGCGAATCGCGGCGTTGGAATCGCGACAACATCCGCGGGCCGGCGGCGGTTACAGGACGTATCCGCCATCCACCACCAGATCGATCCCGCTGATGAATCGTGCTTCATCCGACGCGAGGAACAGAATGGCGGCGACGACGTCAGCCGGCTCGGCGAAAGAGCCGCCCGGTCCCTCGGCCAGTGAGGCGAAAGCCGCATCTTCCGAACCCAACTGTTGCACCAACTCGCGGAAGAACGGCATCGAACTCCACATCGGAGTCTTCACCCCGCCCGGGCAAACGGTGTTGACCCGTATCGTCAAGCCGGCATCGCGGCACTCCTTGGCCGCGGTTCGGGCCAACATGCAAAGCCCCGCCTTGCTGGTTGAATAAGCGGCCGCCCCTCCGGCGGCCTTGATGCCCGATGCCGACGATACGTGGATGATGCTTCCGCCCAACGCTCGCATGGCTCGCATGGCGTGCTTGGTCGCCAGAAACGCGCCATCGAGATTAACACCCAGCACGCGACGCCATTCAGCGAAGGTCGTCTCGGGAACGGGGCTGGCGGCGGAAACGCCGGCGCTGTTCACCAGAATGTCGAGCCGACCATGCGACGCCAAAACAGCCTGAACAACAACCTCCCAGTCGGCTTCGTTGGCCACGTCGAGTTGATGCGCTTTCGCCGTGGGGCCGGCGTCGTGGGCCGTTGCCCTCGCCGCGGATTCGTTCATGTCCGTACATGCGACCACGGCTCCCTCGGAGGCCAGACCCAACGCCGTGGCGCGACCGATGCCCGAACCCGCGCCGGTCACGAGTGCAACGCGGCCTATGAAACGGTCTCCCATCCGATGTCCTTTCCGGTGACACCCCACTCACCGCTCGCGCCAACGGAGACCGCAGGCTTATCCCTGATGGCTTCGCCGAAGAATCCGTTTCACGAGCGAACGTACAAGAGCAAGCTCACCCCCGCGCCAATCAACAGAAACAAGGCAACGGCGAGGATGATCCAACGACTTTCCGACATATGGTCATTGATCGCCCATCTCCATTTGACCCATTGGCGACGAAGCCCGTTTCGCTTCACGGGATTCGTTGCTGGTCCGACGATCACTCGCGCTGGTTGAAGTTGGTGGTGCGTGTCAAAGCTGGGCGGCGGCTCCGGGGGCGGCTCTTCGATCGGCGGCGTTGGGGGCGGCGATGGCGCCGCCACCGGAGCCGGTGAATCTCGTTGCATGACCAGGGCAGCTTCCGCGGCATCGCGGTTTTGCCGCGCTCCATCACGATTTGGCTCCAACACCAACACGGCGTCCCAACAACGAAGCGACTCTTCGAATCGACTCAGTTTGTCCAGCGACATCGCCTTGCCGGCCAGGGCATCGACTCGCCTCGGGTCAATCTGCAAGACCTCATCGTAAACCGTCACGGAGTCCTCGAACCGCAGCATTCTCCGCAGGGCGTTGCCCTTTTCCGTCAGCCACTGTTCTCGGACGGGAATGTTGCGCCGGAGCAGTTCATCCAGACAGCGAATGACTTCGGCGTGATCGCCGAGTTGAGTTGCCTTCAGCAGGAGTCGCGTGAGCTCGAACTCCGTCTTTGATGCGAAGTCGGCGCGGAGGTGGATGATTCCCTCGGATTGGAGCCGGACGGCGGCTTCGCGGCGGCGTTGATCTTGATCGTCCGCCGGCTCCGGTGCCCTGGCTCGCGGCGTCCCGGGAACCACGGTTTCGTTTCGGCAGCGGATGCACAGATACCGGTCGCCCGGCTCAAGATCGACGGTGACGGCCAGATTGCAGAAACGACATCGAAACGAGGCCATGACTCAACTCCTCGCGCCAGCACCGATCGACAATCGCAACGATGACGTTACGATGCCGACACTTCGACGTTTCGTGCCCCGCGACATCGTAAGCCATCGGGGAAAGCACCCACAAGCGAAAACTGACGTTGCCAATTCTCCGGGCAGCCGCGAGCCGTTGGCGGAAGGCCCCTATCGCCGGCGCCGGTCTGTCGGGTATGCTAGGTTCATCACCTATTTGTCGAGGGTTTTCCTTGTCGCGAATTGTTGCCATGCTGGTTCTCGTCTTGGTCGCCAGTTCCGCGTCGCCGGCACCGGTTGAAATTGGCGGCGACACCAAGGCTCCGCGGCAACCGCAAGTCGCCATCGCGCCGGATGGGGCGATTCATGTGGCCTTCGGTGATGGGAACAAAGTCTATTGCGCGACGTCGGTCGATGGCGGGCGGCATTTCGGCCCATCGGTGCGTGTCGCCGATGATGGAGAGTTGTCGCTGGGAATGCGCCGTGGTCCGCGCGTGGCCGCCACGGAAAACGCCGTCGTCATCACCGCGATTTACGGCGCCCGAGGCAAAGGCGCCGATGGCGACCTGTTGGCGTGGCGGTCTACCGACAACGGCAAATCGTGGAGCCGAGGCGTCGCAGTCAATCGCGTCTCGGGGTCCGCACGCGAGGGATTGCACCATACCGCTGCCGGCCCGGATGGCCGCGTCGCCTGTGTCTGGCTCGATCTGCGCAACATGCGCTTCGAGGTCTTTGTCGCTGTCTCCGACGATCATGGGGCGACCTGGCAGCCGGAGTGGCTGGCGTATCGGGCGCCGGAAGGGGGCGTCTGCCCGTGCTGTCAGCCGGCCATCGCCTTCGATCGCGCCGGCCGATTGCTCATGATGTGGCGCAACGACCTCGACGGCAATCGCGACATGTTCTTGCGAACGTTTGAATACAAGGCAGGTCAGTGGATCGGGGGCGAGGCGTCGTTGCTCGGGCGAGGGCATTGGCCGATCGATCGCTGCCCGATGGATGGCGGAGCGTTGGCCGCCGGCGATGGCCCGACGATCGAAACCGTGTGGCGGCGTGGGCAGGACCTGTTCCGATGCCGGCCAGGCGACGCGGAAGAGAAGCTCGGCATCGGCGAGCAAGCCTGGGTGACGGCCGGCCCTGGCGGCTTTTATCTGGTTTGGCTCAGCAAGCGTAACGGCGAGTTGGTGATGAAGACGCCCGACAAGGCACGCGTCACGCTCGCCCGTGCCGCTGCGGATCCGGTCGTGGCAGCCGCGCTTACCGGGAAAGGCCCCGTGGTCGCGGCATGGGAAGAGGGCATGGCGCGGCCCGCGGCAACTCGTGGCGAAACGCCGATTAAGCCGCGAATTCGCGTCGAGATCGTGCAGTCGAAATGACGCCAAGGCACTTGCTGGCGCGGCGTCCTCAAAGGGGAGAGAAGCACTTGCTGGCGCGGCGTGCTCGAAGGGGAGAGAAGCACTGGCGCGGCGTGCTAAAAAGGGAGAGGGCGATGGGTTTCTTCGATTTCTTCAAGCGTCGCCGACCGCCGGCGCCCGGCGCCGGCAATCTCCTCGATCAGTTGATTGACGCCGCTGATCGCAAGGACTTTGCCGCGCTGGGCCGACTGTGCGAGCAGAATGAGCGGGCCATACTTGAGGCGTTTCCGGCATGGCAGACGGTGCCTCGCGAAATTCGAGACGATCCGATCGCGCGCGACCGTTATGTAAATGGCCTTGTGACAATCGCGCAGGCGTTTGAACATGCCGGTAATCCGAGCTTGATCGCCCGGCTGACCGGAGACGAAGACAACAACCCGTTACTGGCATGGGAGAGAGACTTGGCCTCGGCCCAGGCGATGATTGATCGAGGGCAAGCCGAAGACGCTGTCCGTCTGTTGAATGCCGTTCTTGAGAGGACCAAGGAGTATCGCGGAACGGGTGTTAACCATTTTTTGCCGAGAACCTTTGGCATGCTTGGCATCGCTCTGTATCACACCGGCGACGTGGCACAGGCCATCACCTTGACGCGGAGAGCCAAAATCCTTTGCGAAGAGTTCGGCGACGACGACGGGGTGAGAGTCTATTCCGAGAATCTCCGTCACATGAGCGAATCGTGATGGTGTTGGGGGCGAGCGCGCCGCGTTGGAATGCCGGCGATTCGCGAAGTTCTAGTGCTTGTTACTGTCGTCGGCCTGCCAGAATTTGACCTGACCGTCTTCGCTGACGCTTGCCAGAAAATCGCCCGCCGGAGCGAACGCGATATGGGCAACGTGATCGGTGTGCCCGGCCAGAGTGGCGCGCTCCTGACCGGTGACGGCGTCCCATAGCTTGATGGTTCGATCGCGACTGCCGCTGGCGAGGGTACGATCGCTGGGCGCGAACGCCAAAGCCGTGATCGTGTCGTTGTGGCCCGACAACACGGTCGCCGGAATGATGGCATCCGGCGCCCGCCGAGCCTCGGCCACGTCCCAGATTTTTATAAGCCCGTCCAAGCCACCGCTGGCGAGCATTCGGCCGTCGTGACTGAAGGCCAAGGCTCGCACGGAAACGGCGTGGCCTCCGAGATCAGCCGCCGGCTCGACGGTTTCGCCGGCTTGGCGTAAGGTCTCGATGTCCCAGAGCTTCACAGCGCGATCGGCGCCCGCGGTCGCCAACCAGCGATTGTCGCCGGCAAACGCCATGGCCGTCAGACTGCCCGAGTGCATGTCGGCAGCGGCCAATCGTTTTCCGGTTGTGGGGTCCCAAATCTCGACGCGACCCTTGGCGTCGCCGACGGCTAACAGGCGCCCGTTTGGCGCCATGGTTATGGTCCGAATTGCCGGTGGCAGGTCGTTCAGCACCATAATCGGTTTGTCACCGCGCCACAGACGCACGCGACGATCGGCCCCGATCGAGGCGATCAGATCCGCCGCAACCGCCAAGAAGTTCACGGGAGCCGTGTGACCACGAATCACGACCTTGGAGCCGTCGCTGCGATCCCAGACACGCAATGTCGCGCCGTCGCCATAGATCAGTTGCGTCGCATTGGGGGCGAACTGAAACGGCCCGGGTTTATCAACCTGAACTTGCCGAGTATCCTCGCGTCGTTCGGCCAGATCCCAGAGGCGAACCGTGCGGTCGGCCCCGGCGGAAGCCAGCGTCTGGCTGTCCGTGGAAAAGGCCAACCCGAGCACCTGTTCGCTGTGACCCTGCAAGACAACGCGCTCGCGGCCGGTCGTCGGATCCCACAGCCGGACGGTCTGATCGACACTTCCCGAAGCCAGCGTCTGACCATCCGGGCTAAAGCAGACGGCGAACACGGCGCGTGTATGACCCTTCAGACGCGCGCGTTCCGAGCGAGTCGTCAGATCCCAAAGTCGCAACGATTGGTCGCGGTAGTTGCTCCCTGTTGCCAGCGTTTTGCCGTCGGGCGAAAAGGCCAGGGCGACAACGGCGTCGGTGTGGCCCGTCAGCGTCACGGCCGCCGGCTCATCCTTGGGCCGCAAGCCCGTTAAATCCCATAGGCGAACGGTGTGATCCTGACTGCCGCTGGCCAGCGTCTTACCATCGGGCGAGTACGCGACGGCCCAAACGACGTTGCCATGCCCGTGCAGGGTCGCCCGAAGCGTGGCCGTAGCCACATTCCAAATCTTGACAGAATGATCGTAGCCGCCGGTTGCCAGGGTCTTGCCGTCGGGGGCGAACGCCACGCATCGAACACCTCCCGGGTGGCCGGGCAATGTACGTCGAAGGCGAACGCGCGGCTGTACCATCACGCCGGCGGCTCCGCCGAGCAACAGCCCCGCCGCCGCTTTTCGGCGGTCGATATCCCAGAGCTTGACGGCTCCATCGTCCCCGGCCGTCACCAGGCGCTGGCCATCTGGGGAGAACGCAACCGCCAGGACCAACCCGTCGTGGGCCGTGACGGCATGAATCAACCGGCCGTTGCGGGGATTCCACAGTCGCAACGAGCGATCCCATCCCACGCTCGCCAAGAGCGGCTGGTCCTGCTTATCGCCCGCGGGAGCGTAAGCCACGGCGCTGACGGCGCTGGTGTGACCGGCCAACGCAAATCGTTCCCGCTGCGTCAGCCGGCGCAAATAGGCCCACGCGAAGTCGCGCAACTCCGGCGGGCAACGCAACGGGTCGTCCAGGAGCTGCATCGCTCGGCGCGGGTCGCGCTCCGTCAACACGGCGATTTGGGCCAATTGCAAGGCGTAGAGGCTTCGACGGGCTACCTGCTCTTTCTGTTCGGCCTCGCCACGAAGGCGCACGGCCTCGAGTCGTTGTTCCTCGGCACGTCGCGACTCGGCTTCGGCAGCCTGTTGTTGAGCCCGCGCTTGCGCTGCCGCAATCCGTTCCCTCTCAGCCGCGTCATTCAGACGAAAATTGAAGTAAATGCTGCCCGCCGCGATGCCCAGGGTGATTAGCACCAATAGGGCCATCAAGGCTGCCGTGGCCGGTCGCCGACGCCCCCACTTCACGAGCTTGGCCCATGCCGACGCCGGTCGAGCGGTGATCGGCCGCTTTTCCTGATATCGCCGCAAATCCTCCGCCAGTTGTTCCGCACTGGCATAACGCTTGCGAGGTTCCTTTTGCAGGCACATCATGCAAATGGTTTCGAGGTCGCGAGGAATCTTCGGCTGGAGTTGGCGAGGCGGAACCGGCTCGGTGCCCATTACCAATAACACGGTATCCAGCGGCGTTTCACCGCGAAATGGCGGGCGACCCGTCAGCAACTCATAGAGAATCGCCCCCAAGGCATAGACATCAGCCGCCGGGCCGACCCGTGCCGAATGGCCGCGAGCCTGTTCCGGCGCGATGTAGCTTGGCGTTCCCATGACGGCCCCTGTCCGCGTATGCCCACCCTTGGCGTCGGTCCCCTCGCGCAATCTCTTAGCTAGCCCAAAGTCGGCGATCTTAGGAAGTCCCAGATCCAATCCCCGGACGGTCGAATCCGAAAGCGGCTCGACGGATACCAGCTTCGTGCTGAGCAGGATGTTGGCCGGCTTCAGGTCGCGATGAATGACGCCGCGCTGATGGGCATGGTGAATGGCTCGCGCAAGTGTCTCGATAAGCAGGGCGGCCTCGCGCGCCGACCACGGCGTACCGGTCAGACGCGAGGATAGGCTTCCGCCGGCGACAAACTCGAACGCCAGATAAGGGTGACCGTCAGCTTCGCCGATCTCGAAAATCTGAACGATGTTGGGATGTTGCAAACGGGCGGCAGCCTCGGCTTCGGCGCGAAACCTGGCGCGCTCGACCGGCCCGGCATGGGCGCCCGACAGGATCATCTTCAGCGCGACGAGTCGATTCAGTTCCGCCTGCCGCGCCAGATAGACGACGCCCATGCCACCACGGCCAATTTCGCGATCGATCTCATATCCCGGCACCAAGGGCCGCTGGGTGTTGTTGGCGGGCGCCGTGTCGTGAGCCAACGTCGCCGCGGAATCCGGCACGCCATCGCCGTCAAAGGCCATCGTCATCGTTTCAACCGGCGGGCCACCGCAAATCGGGCAAAACGCCGACGCGCTCTTCATCGCCCAACGATGCCCACCCTCGCAGGCCAACATCGCGCTATCTTCCGGTCGATTCATAACAGCTAGTCTAGCGACTGACATGAAGCCGCGGCGCGTGGCGATTCGATTTCGATCGCATGGCTGGGGTGCCGCCCCGTTTCACACGGCGTTGTCGCTACCATCAGCGGCCTGTCATCGCAGGCGCTCGGCGGCGGCGCGATCGAGAACGGCCTTTTTCGGGTCGCCGAACGAATCATGCGCCATGGCGCGGCGGCGCAACGGCTCGGGGTCGAGCGGATCCAGTTCGATCGCCCGAGTGAAATCGCGAATCGCCGATTCAAACGAGCGCCGGTCGGCCTCGATCGTGCCGCGAATCAGATACCCGCGAGCGTCGTTGGGTGCCAGCCAGACGGCTTCGTCGGCGTCGGCCAGAGCGTCGGTGAGTTGTTTCATGCGGCGACGGGCCTCGGCTCGAGCCAGAGCCGCAGCGGCGCATCGCGGATCGAGCTTCAGGGCCTCGCCGGCGTCGGTGAGAGCGGGGGCCAGTTGACCCAGCGCCAAACGTGCCCATGCCCGTGACGCCAAGAGCGCGGGCCGACCCGTGGCCGGCACCTTTTGCAGAGCGTCGTCACAGGTCGCCAAATGCCGTTGCCGGTCACCCGCCATCTCCCACGCGCGAGCCAGCCCGTCATGGGCGGCCACGGCAATAGCGTCCGAACGTAACGCCGATTCGAAATCGGCGACGGCAGCCTGGGGCATGTGCCAACGCAGTCGAAGCCTTCCGCGGGCGATCCAATCCGCGGCGTTGCTCGGCCGGCGAAAGCGCTGGTGAACATCGATGAAAGCTTGAACCTCGGTTTGATCGACGGAGTAGGTGACTTCGGGTTCGGGTCGATCCTTGCCGGTCAGCACGGCGACAAGCCGGCCGCGATCATCGACGAGCGGCCCACCGGCGTCACCGGCGCTGGCGGGTGCTTGCAACACCAGCGCCCTCGGCGGTTCGGAGGACGTTTCGGCGCCGGTCACGCGAAAACGACCCGATTGCCGCACGACGGCCGCCGTGTAGTTCCACAGTGTTTCCAGCCCATGCGGATTGGCGATCGCATGAAGTCGATCGCCGGGCCGAGCCGCGGCTTGGGCCGGCAGCAGGGCCTTCGTCCCGGGGGGCAGCATGGTCGCTTCAAGCAGAGCCAGATTTCGGCGAGCGTCGAGCGCGACAACGCCGGCACGCACTCGCGTTGACCCGCGATAGGCGTCGGCTTCGGGCACCGGCCGCGAATTGGTAATTCGCGGAAAGAGTAGATCGACGCGCGCTGATGGTGACACGACGGCGGCGGGCGCCACGAGCAGGCGCGCCTCGCCATCGACAACCCATGCCGTTGCCCGCGCCGATGTGGCCGGATTCTCCACACGCGCCACCGCACGAATCATGGTGTTGTAAGGCGACTCCGCGACGGGCGGCGGCTCCGGCGGCGACTCGGCGAGGAACGCTCGCAATTCCGTCAGACTGATGGCCGCGCACGTTCGAGCCGGATCGCCGAACACAGCCGCTACCATGCCGGTGACATGCCCGCGGGCATCAAGCAAGGCCGCTCCGCTATCGCCGCCGGTGACGGGCAATTGCACGGCGTAGAGCGATGCCCCTGCCGACAGAGATTGGCCACGCCACGGATAGCCGGCCGTCGATCGGAAGCCGTTGCGAATGTGTCCGGTCGATTGCAGCCATAGTTGATCGAGATCGTTACGGCAGCCGATCGCCATCACTGGCTCGCCGGGCATCGCCATGGGAGTCGCCAGCGGCAGGGCCACGGCATCCGCGGGAAGCGATGCCAACTCAATGAGGGCCAGATCGCTTTCGGACCGGCGTTTCATGACGACGCCGCGGGTGACCCGTCCTTCCGTTCGCAATCGATCGACGTTCTGAAGGTAGTACGACCGTTCAACGATAACCGTGGAACCGTCGAAAACGGGGAAGAAGACCTCGACGGCTTTGGCCTCTCCGACAACGTGATGGCAGGTGAGCAAGAGTCGTCGCGGTCGATCGACAAGCCAGCCGGTTCCGAGGCCCTCCGCACCGGCTCGAACCCAGGCCATGGCGGGCAACGCACGCGCGTAGACGTCGGCATCCGGCGCCGCCAGGATGAGCGGCAGCAGAGCCAGCACGGCGTTCACGGGCTACTCGCGGCCAGGTCGTAAATCTCCTCGGCGTCGAAGACCGCGTCCGTGGCGGCGAAAAGGCGCTTGATGACCGTCTTGTGAACCTTCATCTTCGAGCCGCCGACACCGAGAGCGCCGTAACACACGACGCCGTCGTGCGTGACCGCCTTGGCACCGAGTTCGACGCCTTCGATGCCCACCGGCGGCACGGCATTGAGGTCAATCGCGACCCGCAGCGTCGCGCAGCTCTTGCGAAGTTTCTCAGGCAGCAGGATGACACCGGCGGCGCCCGCGGCGACCACGAGATCGCGCCCTTGCAACGCGGCGGGGCCATCCGCCGAGGTCGCCGTTTGAACCGCTTCGAGGCGGGCATCGGGGTATCGCTTGGCGATGGCGTCGCAAACGGCCTTGGCCCGATCGAGTTGCCGCGAGCCAATGCGGACATGGGCGCCGAGTTTGGCGAGCAGCCGAGCGACCCGTTGGCCAACCGGGCCGGTGCCGCCCAAGACAAGTCCATTGGCGGCGCTGAGGTCCATGTGGCGCGAGGCGGCGAGGACAGCGGCCGCAGCCGTCGTGTTGGCGCCGTTGCTGTCGAGCATCAACGAGACTCGCAAGCCTGCCTTTGGAATCATGGCCTTGCGGGCGGCGGCCAATAGTTGCTCGCCGGCCGCCACGTCGCTGCCACCGATGAAAACGGCGCTATGAGCTAACTCGGATGGCCCGCGCGTGAAGATCAGACCATGAACCAAGCCCGCGACCTGCTCGGGTTTGACCCCGCCGTAGCTGAAGACGTGATCGGCGCCAGCGTCGATCGCCACGACCCGATCGAAGACGCTGGCATGCGGATCGGTGTCAAGTTGAAGCAGGATCTTCGGCTTATCCATGACAGCACTCGAAAAAAGGCAGGGCGCGACCGGTACCGGCAGAGTCTCCGGCGCCGGCCGCGCGGAGAGACCTACTTCGGCGAAAACGGATGCTTCGCCTTGTCGCGATTGGCGGTGATGTCGCCGATCTTCGGTTCGCCTTTCATCGCGCGTTCGATGGCCAGCTTGGTGGCGTCGTAATTGTACTGGTAGATCTTGTTGTCGTCGGCGGCTTCCCAGTGGATAAAGACGCCGCAGACGATGACGAGGTCGTCGGCTTGAGAGGCCGGGATGACGCCGGCTGCCACGCAATCGGCAACGGCGCGGGCGACGGCGGCCTGAGCCGGGCCGAACATCTGCACCGCTTGCCGGGCGCCGCCGATGGTCACCTTGGTAATCATGACCGTGGCCGGCTTGCAAATCAGGTTCGGCGTGAGAACAGCCAGCAAGTTCGAGTGGCCTCGCGATTGATTGGCCAACGCATTGGCGAAGGCGACCCCGACCGGACCATCTTTCGAGCCGATCAATAGGTCAATGTGCGCGATCTCGTTGCCGTCGCCGGCGAGGGCTTCCCCAATGAACATCGACATGCCGCATACTCCTCGGGTGAAGAAACATCAGGTCAGAAGACGAGGTGGAATATATGCGCCCTTACGGGCAGGTGCAACCATTTTGTGGCCCAGACACCGCATGGGTCCATTGCTTGATCGCTCCGCGCAGCGGGTCACGGCAATTTCTCACGCCGCGTGCCGGAAATCTGATAAGAATGCGAACGGGCAACGGCGAGTGCCGAGCATATGCGTCTCACCGGTTTCCTGCCGGCAGCCGAACCCCGCGGAGGATCACGATGTACCCGACTCGGCGCGACTGGTTCCGCATCGGCGGGGTACAACTGCTTAGCGCCGGCCTGATGCATGCCTTGTCGCGGCGAGCCGATGGCCGAAGTGCCGCACCGGGGTTTGGCAAGGCGCGGGCGTGCATCATCCTGTTTCAGGTCGGCGGGCCGTATCAGGTCGAGACGTTCGACCCAAAACCCGATGCGCCGGCGGAGATTCGCGGCATTTATGACCCGACGGCGACGCCGGTGCCGGGGACCCTGATCAGCGCCGGGCTGCCGCAAGTGGCGAAGCAAGCCCATCATTTTGCCATCATTCGCAGCGTCTTCCACACGATCCGCTGTCACAATCCGGCGATCTATTGCAGCCTCGTCGGGCGTGAGGCGACCGAGCCGATGGCGATCTCGAACCGAACCGCAGCCAAGCGCACGGATCATCCGCATTATGCGTCGGTCGTAGCCAAGATTCGCCCGCTCAACCCGGCGATGCCGGGGCACGTCATCATTCCCGACGTGACCAACAATGGGCCATCGAAATCGCCGGGGCTGAAGGCCGGCTATCTCGGCGCCGCGTTCGACCCGTTCGTCCTGGGCGCCGATCCGAGCGCGGCCGATTTTCGCTTTGACGCCGCCGGGTTGCCGCCGGACATTCCCGCGACACGCTTGGACGATCGTCAGAATCTTTTGAGCCGGATCGATCAGGCGCAACGCGGATTGGAAACCGGTGGCGCTTTTGACGCCATGGCGACGTTTCAACAACGGGCCATGGCGCTCTTGACCTCACCGCGAACCAAACAGGCGTTCGATCTCTCGCAAGAGCCAGCCAAACTTCGCGACCGTTACGGGCGTCATCAAATCGGTCAGAGCACCCTCTTGGCGCGGCGGCTTGTCGAAGCCGGCGTGCCGTTTATCAGCGTCTTTTCGCACACCGACGTGGACAAGGGAAGCTGGGATACGCACCAGAAACACGTCGAACGCGCGAAGAATGACCTCATGCCGCCGGCCGACGAGAGCTTCGCGACTCTGCTCGATGACTTGCACACGCGCGGGTTGCTCGATTCGACCCTCGTCGTTTGGATGGGCGAGTTCGGCCGCACACCGAAGATGGGCGTGCAGTTCTCGAACAACACCAACAACGCCACCGGCCGCGACCATTGGTGTAACTGCTACTCGGTCGTGATGGCGGGCGGCGGTGTCGTTGGCGGGCGGGTGATCGGTTCGTCGGATCGCTTCGGCGGGTATCCAAAAGAGCGGCCGGTGCATATCAGCGAATTGGCCGCGACGATCTTCCACATCCTCGGCGTCGATCCGCGCAGCCAAGTCCGCGACATCCAGGGCCAACCGCACATGATCTGCGACGGCTACCCGGTGATGGAGCTGTTTTGAAGGCGATTGAGGCGTGCGGGGATACCAATCCCCCTTTTCTCCCACTTTTTGGCGGGTTTTTCGTTTCCTTGCCCAAGTCCTTCGATTCGTCTTTCGCTCGAAATAGGGCTACGGTATAGAATGCCTGAAACGGCTCTTTCTCATAATTTTTGGCGCGAGATGCTCGTTAATGAAAGTCCTCATACTCATCGCGGACGGATTCGAAGATGTAGAATTGTTTACCCCCTGGCATCGCTTGCAGGAAGAAGGGATCGGCGTGACGCTCGCCAGTCCCGGTCGGCAGGCGGTCACGGGTCGTCACGGTTACGTCGTCGAGCCGGATATGCCGATTCGCGAAGTGAATCCGGCCGAGTACGACCTGTTGCTGATTCCGGGCGGCGACTCCCCGGAGGCCTTGCGGCTGCGCGAAGAAGCCGTCGATATCGCTCGCACCTTCAAGGAAGACGGCCGGCACATCGCGGCCATCTCGTATGGCCTGCAACTGCTCATCAGTGCCGGCGCTTTGGACAATAAAGAGGTGACGTGTGTGCCGGGGATCCGCGACGATGTTCGCGCCGCCGGCGCCAATTACCACGACGAAGCGGTTTGCCAGGATGGTAGTATCCTCACCTGTCGCGGGATCGACGACCTACCGATGTTTTGCAAGAGCTTGATCCTCGTGCTCAGTGGACATAAGGCGGCAAGCTGACGGGTGTTTGCGTATCACTTGCTGGCGCGTCGTGCTCGTGATGGGCGCGCGGCGCGATTCGAGCACGCGTCGGGATTCGAGCACGACGCGCCAGCAAGTGTTCGTATTTCACTTGCTGGCGCGTCGTGCTCGTGGAAGAGGCGTCGTGCTCGCTGAAGGCGCGTCTAATCCTTTGGCGTCGTGGGGAATGGCGGCTTGCCGCGAGCTTTTCGGCTCCAGAGCCAGGCGCTGATCGAAAACGTATCTCGCGCGAGTCGCCGTACCATCTTGTCCCAAGCCTTGGTCAGAGCCGGGTCGGGGTCGAGGCCGGCGTAATCCTTGCCGGCTTTGTCGAGCATAGTTCGGGCGATGGCAAACGCCCCGCTCTTTTGGCCTCGCGGTGCTTGTTGCACCATGAGCAAACCTTCGACCATTGCCAGCACCATGCGGAAATAATCATCAAGGTCACCGCGACGGGCGACGACGGGATCGATAGCTTCCGCGGCCGCCGCGGTGTGGCCGGCGAGGGCCTCATCGAGCGCCAGCCAAATGTCGTGGAACGGCGAGGTAAAGTCGGGGTCGGCGTTTTGCCGCGCGTGCAAGCTGACGGCGGCCGCTTCCGTATCGCGATCGATGGCCCGCAGGCAGATGGCCAGATTGATGAGCATCCACGACCCGGGATCCTCGCGCTCGGGCCAATCGTGCATCCAATCGGCGGCTCGGGTATATTCATGGACGCGCGTCAATGCCCAGCCCACCTTACCCCAACTCAGCGTTTCTTCGCGAAACGCCTCGGTGAAGCGGTCAATGCACTCAAATAGCCGAGGCTTGTCTCGGTTGCGGGCAATGCCTTCCAGATACGCCAACAGCGCCTCGCGCCCGACATCGTCGTCGCGTTCAAGCCAACGAGTGACCCGCGGCAGGATTTCGTCGGGCAGGCCTTGAGCCAACTTGCGTTCCACCCAAGCTCGCGCGGCGGGTTCGGCGGCATCGTCATCGTCGAGCCTTGCCGCCAAGACCCGATCCACGTCGGCTTGCCAGCCGGCCTCATCGAGAAGCTCCAGCGCTCGGGCGAACATGGGTGGCGGGGTGTCATCGTCGCCGACATATTCTTCGAGCATTCGCAACGCTTCGTCCTGATCCTGTTGGGCAATGGCCAGCCGTAAAGCTCGCAAGCGGATGTAAGCGTCATCGCCGCGCTCGCGGAGGCGTGCCAAAGTCTCGGCGGCATCCTCAATCTCATTGTCGTTCAACTGTTCATCGAGCAGGTGTAGGCCGGCGAAGCCATATTCGGGGTCCATTTCGTAGGCTCTGCGAAAGTCGGCCTTGGCCCCCTCGCGGTCCCCGGTGCGAAGCCGGGCCTCTCCGCGATAGCCGAATGCCGTCGGGTCTCGCGGAGCCAGGCGCACCATCTGCTCGGCCGATTCCAGATAGCCGCTGAATTGTTCGGTTGTCTCAAACCAATTGGCGAGCTGCTGCCAACCCCAGTAATAATCGGGGGCATTCGCGACGCACTCGCGCATCAACTCAATGCCCCGGTCGCGATTACCCCGTTGAAATTCGACCCACGCGGCGCGACCTCGAAGAATGAGCGGTAGATCATCGAAGCCCGCGGGCCGGCAGGTGGCGGCCGCCTCGTCATAGCGATCCATGCGCGATAGCAACTCGGCCTTGCGGTCGTACAGAGGCAAATAACGCGGATGCCGGCTGATGGCTCGATCCAATACATTCAACCGTTCTTCCTCAGGAGCTTCATCGGCCGACGGTGTGTCGAGCCACAGAATCGCCAGATGCGGATTGAATAAGCGTGACTCGAGGCTCTCCCGCAGAATCGTCTCGGCTTCATCGCCCCAACCGGCGGCTCGCACAGCTCCGAACGCCGTCGTGATCGGCCAGGTTGCCTCCACGGGCGACTCGCACAAGTATCGGAATGCATCCAGGGCCGCGTCGCGATCATTCTGACGGCAGGCTAATTGACACTGTCGCGCCGACACGAAATCGTCGCCGACGTGTTCTTGTAGAATCGCCAAGGTGTCGGCCGCCTGCTCAAACTCCTCGTCGGCCAATTGCTCGTCGAACAGCAACATGCCGGGCAACGGATAATCCGGCGCGAGCTTCTGAGCCTGGCGTAGGTCGGCCTTGCCCGATTCGCGCTCGCCGGTCAGGATCAAGGCCTCGCCGCGACGGGCCAGCGAATAGGGGCTTTCCGGCCTCAGTCGCACCATCTCGTTGGCGGCACGCAGATAATCCTCAGAGCGGCCCGCTTCGCTGTACCACTCCGCCAACTGCTGCCATCCCCAGTAATAATCCGGCTCCTCTTGGACGATGCCCTCCATGAGGTGAATCGCCTCTTCGCGATTGCCGCGACGGGCCTCGACCCAGGCTTGCCGCCCTTGCAGGATAAGGGGCTGCGCGTCCTCGCCCTCGACACGGCGACAGGCGGCGGCAGCCTCATCGAATCGCCCGAGTTCGGCGAGCCGTTCCGATTTGAGGTCACGGGCCTCGCTGTTGCGTGGGCTAAGTTCGAGGACCTTGTCCAGGGCCGCCAGAACCTCGTTGGTGTTTTCCGGGCCGCCGAGATTGCGAACCAGGGCCAACCAAACGCGAGCATCGCCCGGACGTCGTTGCGTCAGGTCGCGCGACAATTCGATCGGCAAATCCGGGCGCTCCATGCGATCGGCCCACTCGTGCAGCGTTCGCCACGCCCAGTCGTAACCCGGATCGAGTCGCAGGGCTTCCTGAAGTTGCTCGACGGCTCGCTTGCTATCGCCGAGTTTCCAGAGCTTCTCGGCCAAGTAGGCGTGATTGCCCGGATCGAGTGGCGCCCGCGCGACGGCTTGCTCCAAGAGGTCGCGCGATTCTTCTAGTTGGCCATCGCGATCGAGCACCTCAGACAATTCGCGAGCGGCGACGCCCCATCCGGGGCTGATTTTCAGAGCCTGGCGCAAGGCGTCGCGTTGGCCGTCGGTGTCGCCCGTCGCCGCGCACACTTGGGCGCGATCGATCCACAGGCGCGGCAACAGCGGAAAGCGCTCGGTCGCCTGTTCGGCCAAGGTGCGAGCCTCGGGGAATCGCTCCATCGAGAGCAACTGTTGGGTCATCGCCGACCACGTCTGCCACAGGTCCCCGCGATCGTCGAGCAATCGCTGCAAGGCCGCATGAATCTCGTGATCTTCGAGCGTATGGGCGGCGTGGTTGTGGAAGGCCAAGACGCCGTCGCCGGTGTGCGGTTGCCGATTCAGTTCATCTTGAACGAAGAGCAATTCGTCGCGGCGTTCCTGACGCGAGTTGCACAGCGCGAGCAGTTCGGCGACGGCCAACTCGTTGTCCACGGAAAGGCGAATGGCGGCCCGATACGATTCGCGCGCCTGATCGGGCCGGCCGGCCAGTGTATGCACACGCCCGCAAACACAATGGTACGACGGCGAGGGTGGCTCCAACCGGGCGGCGTCATCGAGGGCGGCGTCCGCATCCGCGAATCGCTTCTGATCGGCCAGGTGCAACGCCAACTCGCGCCGGGCCCAGGCATCGGCGGGGTGATTCGCGATCAACTGCCGCACGACCGGCTCGACGGCGGCCGGGCCTTCGCCGCGAAGCCACTCGATCCAGAGTTGCAGCAAGCCGTAGTGATACGGGAATCGCGTGCAGAACTGCTTCAGATGCTCAAGGGCCGCCGGCCGACTTTTCAGTTCGGCCAAACGCAGGGCGATGGCACGATGGGCGTCCAGCGCCAGCGGTTCGGTCTCGATGACCTCCTGCCAATGGGTCAACGACTCGGGCAGGTTCCCTTGCAAGCCGGCGAGGTTGGCGGCCGCTCGCAGCCACGCCGGACGCTTCACTTTGTCCTGGGCCGCCTTCAAAAGCGCTGCCGCCTCCTTGATCGAGCCGAAACTGGCGCGCATCTCGGATGCGAACAACAGCAAATCGCCGTCGGTCTTACGCTTTGCCAACGCTCGATCGAGAACCGCAAAGGCGTCCTCGGTCTGTTCAAGGTCACTCAGAGCGTTGAACAGAATCTTCGCCGGCTGGCCCGACTTGTCGCCCAGGCGTTGGAATCGGTCGCGCAGGAACGACAACGCCTCGTCGGTTCGGTTCGACGAACGCGCGGAACGAAAATAGGTCCGAGCCAACGGATCGGAAGCGTCGTCCAGACAGGCCGCGAAACGATACAGCTCCAGGGCCTCGTCGGTTCGCTGATCGTCCCACAGCAGATTTGCCAGATAGAAATAGGGCGCCGCCGTCAGCGACCGCAGCTTGATGGCCTTGCGAAGCAGCTTCTCGGCTCGATCATGTTCGCGCGTGTCGGTGATCAACTCCTGACCGTACTGCTGCGTGAAGATCGGGTCCATCTCCTTTTGCCCGCTGAGCCGCGCCAACAGGGTGACCCGTTCGTCGCGCCGATCGAGATCGCGAAGGACGCTGATTCGTTGCAACAATAGCGTCGGATCGTTGGGGAAGAGCGCCAGCAGGGCATCGACGGCGGCCAGCAACTCGGCGTTATTGCCGTCATAACGCGCGATCGAAACCCGCGCCTGTAACGTCAGTCGATGATCGGGGGCCTCGGCTCGCATCGTGTCGTAAATGCGCACGGCCGATTCGCGGCGATGCTCGACGATGGCTTGGTGCAGCGCGAAAAGCTGATCGTAAAGCGAGGAGTCCGGCAAGGCCACGCCGTTGATTCGGCCGGCTTGATCGGGCGGCACGGCCAATAACCCGCGCGGGCCGCTCGAACGGAATCTCTCCAGCAACGGTTGCAGGAGCATCTCGCCTTCGTGGCGTTCAGTCGGTTCGCGCAACAGTAACACGCCGCGGCGCTGATCGTAACCGACGACCGGCTGCAAATGGGCGTAGGTCGCCTCCACGGTGCATAAGGCGAACGGCACGCCCTGATCGATCAAGGCGTGGGCCGCCGGTTCGGTCACGGTGAATTCGCGAACCACCCAGGCGCCTTCACCGACCCAGGCGCGCTCGAGATATTCGCCGGGCGCGTCGATCTTGAACAGGTCATCGGAGGGCATGGCAGCATTCGGCTGCCAGAAATGCCGCATGGTCGCCAACGCGGCTGGGGTATTCGCCGGGATCGGACGCGGCGGCTCGACGGGCAGAAGGACCCGCTTGGCCTCCGGCGGCGGCGACTCCAGTTTGCCCACGAGCGTCTTGTGAAACCCGTCGCCCGCCTGCCTCGCCAGATTCAGACAATCGTCATAATTTCCCAGATCGTAAGCCACGTCGCTGCGGCGTGCGTTGAGCCATTCCTTTACTTCGTCTTCTATCAGCGGCGACAGCTCGGCGAATCGCTCGTAGCTGCGTTTGGCGCCGGCGTGATCGCGCAACTCGTCTTGCAAGCCCGCCAACTGTGCCGAGACCGACGCGCATTCGAGGCGAGGCTCGGCGTCGAGCAGAAACTGCAACGCCTCATCCGAACGATTCAGTTGCGTCAGGAGATGGGAATACGATTGCACTGCCGGCCGGAACCATGGCTTGATGTCCAAGGCTTTTCGCGCCACCGCCAGAGCGTCTTCGTTGCGTTCGGCGAATTCCAGGCACGACGACTGTTCGACGAGGACCCAAGGCCGATTCGGCGCGACCTCCAGGGCCTTGGCGATCCAGCGTTCGGCTTGCTGAAAATCGCGCATCCTCGCCGTCAGGAAGGCCCGCAGCGCGAACCAATCGGCCGTGATGTCCGGCGGCGCATCGCTCGGGTTGCCCCAACGCTGCATGAATCGCCACGCGGCGTAAGGGCCTTGTTGTTCGAGAAAATACCGCGCGTGATAGTAGGCCGCTTCCGGATGCGTCGGCTGCTGCCGATACGCTTTCAGAAGCAGCCACCGCGAGAGTCGCGGCGCGCCGAGTTGACGGCTGATGCGCCCTCCCACAATGCGGCCCGCGGTATTGGTCCATTCCTTCAGGGGCGCCAGGGCGACTGCCTGATGGTAGGCCTGTACGTACAAGCCTTGGCCGTAGAGGTCGAGGATCCGAGTGAGATCGGCGGCAGATATCTCCATACCCGGATTCTATGCAAGTGGTTGGGTTCTGTTTAGCGCCGAAATTGATTGCCCAGCCCAGCGCTGGGTTGCCTTCAACCGCCCGCCGTGTTCGACAGCTCGGCAAACGGCCCGACCAGACTTAGGATGGAACCCAACTGGCTCAGCCGAATCCCATAACGATCCAGAAAATCGCTCAGGGCAAAGTCCGAGTCGAGTGGGCCGCGATCGTCGTCGCGAAGATGGTTGGCCAGGTCCGCGATCAAGGTGATGAACGCCCGCTCCAGATGCGGCAACGCCTCTCGGCAAGCGTACGGAAGTTCGGGAAAATCTTCCTGCCAGCGATTCCAAAACGCGCGCCACCGACCATTCGGATCGGCGGCGGCCGCTGATTGTTTCATCAACTGCAATTGCTCACGTTGCACATCGATGAGTTGCTGAAGCAACGAGGATGAGTCCACGGCCTGCGCCGCTGGGGGCGCCGGCTGGCTTGTGGGCACGTTAGCCGCCACGTCGAACCGGAATTGCATGCGAGCCTCAACGGCAGAGGGGGGTGTTCCGATGACACCAATTATAGGACGCGCCCCACCTCAACGGGTAGACTTCCCGCCGCCGTCCGGTTAAAGTGCGGGAAAACCCATCCCGCCGCCGCGCGGGAGGCAGCGGCTGCCCGACCATCCATCCCGTTGTCACGTCGCGACATGCCCCGGCGTTCGACGGCCCGGAGACCGACGATGAGATTCTCTCGTCTTGCGATGATCGCCCTGGCGGCCGGCTTGTTCGCGATCGGGTCGCATGCCGCCGAGCCGGTGGCGCGCGATGTTCATGGCGACCCGTTACCCGAGGGCGCCGTCCAGCGACTCGGCACGCTTCGATTCCGCCCCGGTATCGGCGTCGAGAGTCTCCTTTATTCGCCGGACGGCAGGCAAATCGCTTATTGGCATCCCGGCGTCGTGACCATCGCCGACGCCGGCACCGGCAAGGAACTGCGACGTGAGGAAGTGCCCGGCGCCAAGCTTCACACCTGGGCATGGCTGGCGGACGGCCGCGGCATCGCCATCGTTAAAACAGACTCCGGCTTCTTCGTCTGGGAATTCACATCGGAAACCGGCGACCGCCCACCGACACCGCCGCCGACCCCGCGCCGGCCGCGCATCCAGCGTGTCCTCGTTGGCGACCGCGATGCCCCAGCCTGTTTCGCCATCACCCCCGACGGCAAACAGATCATCGCCGGGCATGCCGGCACCGAAAAACGGGAACGCGACATCGAACTCCTTGAGTTGGCCACCGGGAAACGGATCAATGAGTTGTCGTCGCTCGCGCGCCTCGCGACCCATCCGGGGAATTGCGAGCAATTGGCCCTGACACCCAACGGCAAGGTGCTTCTGGCCTTTCATTTCGCTCGTGAAGCAAACGGCAACGCAAAGGAATTGCACGTCGCCGCCTACGATGTCGCCGGCGGCAAACCGATCTGGCGGACCACGACCCCCGTGCCACAAATGCGAGCCGACCACATGTGTCGGGCCATCTCCAATCAATGGTTGGCACTCGGCACCAACGACGACGGCGCGACAATACGCCTCTGGGATCTCCGCGACGGTAAGGAGTCGGCGACAAAGTTGAAACGCCACGCCGAGGACGAGAATCCTTGTCATGGTGTCTGTGCCATGGCATTCACCCCGGACGACAAGAGCCTTCTGTCTCTCAATACCGAGGGTCCGCTCATCAGCTGGAATCCACGGACTGGCGCTATCAACTACCGCGTCGACGATTCGCCTCTTCTAAGAATGGAATCCCTTGCCATGTCGCCCGACGGGTCGACGGTGGCCGGCGGCAGTTCGCATGGGTTCGTGTTTCGTTGGGACACAGCCACGGGAAAAGTTCAAGGAGCTGATTCCGCGACACGTTTACCGATCCGCGGAGTCGATATCACGGCCAACGGCACGCGAATACTCACGGTGAATTACGACGTCCATCGCATCTGGGACGCGACATCGGGCAAAGAGGTACGGTCCGTGAAGATGCCCTCGGTCGATTGGAGGGCGCACTGGGGTCGATTGAACCGAAACGGGGACTCGATGATCACGAGGGTGGGGCCTCGCCTTTTCATCTGGGATCTAGCGAGTAGCCAGCCGAAGCCGGTGCCGGAAATGCCCGCAATCGCGGAACAAGACTCCCTGAGCCTGACGAAAGATGGCCTCACACTCATCGCGGTCCAAGGTGATCGCGTTCAACTTTTCGATTGGCCTTCAGGTCAATTACGCAAAAGGCTGATCCTACCGCGTCCCGCGAACCAACCCGGAAAAGTGGACTGCCTCGCGTTGGCCCTCTCCGATGACGGGCGCCGGCTGGCGTCCGTGGCTCGTTGTGACCCGGATTCGGCCTGGGTGCTGGATGTGTTGGACGCCCAAAATGGAGCGCACCTTCATCGATTGATGCGCTTTGAATCGACGCCGCTGACGTTGGAGTTCGCATCGAGTGGATTGTTGCTCGTTCATGGCGCGGGTGTATTGCACTCGCCGGGCGGCACGAACCAGCAACTTCGAGAAGGCCTGCATCTGATCGAACCGCAAACCGGGCGACTCCTGGTGACGTTTACGCCTGTTTCGCAATTCGTCGATGCTCCGGGCGACCGGTTGATGTGCCTGGCGCATTCTGCCGATGGCCGATCCGTTTTTGTCGGTTCGGACGGTGGCCCGATCATTGTCTATGAGACCGCGACGGGCAAGCATCGGCGAGTTCTTGAAGGGCATCGAGGCGCGATCACCGGTTTGGCTGTGAGCGCTGATGGCCGCCGATTGGTGTCGGGTTCGGGCGACCTAACCGCGCTGGTCTGGGACCTTTCCCCGGCCTCTTTCGCCAAGGCGTCGGCGCCACCCAGTCCAAAGGAGCAGTACGGTCTGTGGAATCGCTTGCTGGATACCGACGCGCGCGGATCGTATCAGGCAATAGCGACCTTGTCGTCCCACCCGGAAATCGCCGCGGCGCTCATTCGCAGCGAGCTTCGGCCCGTCGCCGCGCCGCCGGACGCCGCCGCCATCGACCGCATGGTCGCCGCGCTCAACGACCCGAAGTTCAGTGTGCGCGAGCAGGCGTATCGCGACCTCGATCGCATCGGCGAGATGATCGGAGCGGGGTTGAAGGCTCGTTTGACGACGGCGAAGTCGGCGGAGGTGCGCGACCGGCTTGTGCGGCTTATCGACAAGCATGAGCCGTTGAGTCTGACGCCGGAGCAACTCCGAGCCACGCGAGCGCTGGAGATTCTGGAACAACTTCGAACGCCGGCCGCGCGGCAGCTCGTCGCGGATCTGGCCCGAGGTGCCCCGGAGGCGCGACTGACGCGCGACGCCCGTGACACGTTGCGACGAATGGACGGCAAGTAGGGCCGAGTGACACGCCGCGTCAACGGGCATCGCGGCTTTATTCCCCTCGCCTAGACTCGTAACCACGTCAACGCGTATGATCGGAGCGGAAGGAGAATCGCGTGAGTTCCGTTATCATCCCGACTCCGGGGCCGCTTCCCGGACCTCTGCCGCCGCCGGTCACCGCCGTTGAATTCGCGCGGTTGTATGCGAGTCGCCGTGCCGAGTTGGTCAAAGGTGTGGTTAAGGAGTTACCCATGCCCTGGCCCAAACATGGAAAGATCTGCGCCGAGGTGACATGGTTGCTTCGAAATTACATCGAGCAGCACCGGAATGGCCACGTCATGAGTAACGACTCGTTCGTGCAGACGCGATCAAACCCTGACAGCGTGCGTGGGCCGGATGTTTGTTATTACAGTTACGCGCGTTTGCCACAAGGAGCCGTGCCGGAGGGGATTCTGCCCGTGGCGCCGGACTTGGTCGTCGAGGTCCGCTCGCCCTCAGACACATGGACGGAGATGTTCGCGAAAGTGGCGGAGTATCTCGGCGCCGGGGTGCGTGCGGTGATCGTGCTCGATGCGGCGACGCAGACGGCATCGGTGTACCGTGGCGATGCATTACAGCAGACATTTGAAGCGTCGCAGGAATTGACGGTGCCCGAGGTGCTGCCGGGCTTCACGGTGATGGTCCAGCGCCTATTTGAATAACGCGAAGGCTCTCAGCGGACAATTCCTCAGGTGGTCGCTACACCATCGAGAGTCGCGATTCGTTTTCCCCGAGGAGGATTCATCATGAAACACCCTATCACCGCCGCCGTGTTTCTGGTCGCCGTCGCGGTTGCCCGTGCCGATGACGTGGTCGAGATCGACGGCCTGAAATCGAAAATCCCCGCCGGCTGGAAGTCCGAGAAACCGGCTTCCAATGAGCGGATGGCGCAATTCAGACTCCCCAAAGCTGCCGGCGACATGGAAGACGCCGCGATGTTTCTCTTCTACTTCGGCAAAGGAAAGGGTGGACCAGCCAAGGAGAACATCGATCGTTGGCAGAAGATGATAGATCCGCCCAAGGGCAAAACCGCCGACGATGTCTCGAAGGTTGAAACGTTCAAGGTCGGCGACATGGAGGTGACGCTGCTGACGATGAAGGGCTCCTACAAACAGAAAAAGCGACCGTTCGACCCGAACGAAGAGCCGACGCTGAAGCCGGACTACTGCCTGATGGCGGCGATCCTCGCCACGCCGAATGGCCCGTATTTCTTGCGCCTGACCGGCCCGGTGAAGACGGTGGAGTCGCATCAAAAGGCACTGGTCGACTGGTTGAAGAACTTCAAATAGTCACGATTTCCCGCGATTTTCTGTTGACGCGCGTCATGGGAACGGTCACTAATGGAAGGATCACCGGTGGTGGTGATTCACTTCTCCATTCGCATGGAGGTTCCCATGACGTTGCAGTTTCGACACGTTTTGCTTGGGGCCATCGCATGCGGCCTCGTGTTGGGGCTTGGCTTGATCGCGCTAAGCCCAACGGCCGCCCAACCCCTTTCCGACGATCAGTTCGTCGCCAATACGGTGATCGACTGTTCGACGAATCCGACGTACAACGATCGCTTCATCGCTTCGGCGTTTCGCGCCGGCGGCGGGCACACCGGCGGCAGCAATCGCAATTGCAACGCCTGCCACAAGAGCGACAACCCGCGAATGAACACCGGCGACAAGCCCGTGCTGGTCATGGGCAATTCGATCCTTCACAATCGCATGGACGAGCCGGTCAACTACTCCGTCAAATATGGCCGTAACGGCAAGTGGGAAGACTTCGAGTTGGCCGCCAACATGACCCGCAACCACGGCTTCGACTACGAACGCCCGAGGCAGAACAAGTCCAAAGAGGTCTTCATCAAATACAAGACCAGCGACGAGCAAACGATCGAGCGCCCGCTTCAGTTGATGGCCACCCCGAACCGGAAGCTCGGTACGGTCTATTTCTTCGATAAAGACAAAGGGGATCGACAAGTCTATCTCTGGGTCCCCGGAAAGCAGCCCGCTCGGCGATAAGGCATCGGGCGAGACCGGCGCGTATTCCGTGGACGAGCGACGGTGCCTCAACACTCGCTGTTGCGGCTCATCGGCGCTCGTCCCGGATTAACGCTGTTCGCTGCCGGCAATGTCGTTGATCGCACCTTCTTGCGGTGCAAGTCCGACTCACGATCTTCTCTCGGGAGACCCACCATGGCGCGAATACGTTGGTTCGTGCTTTGCTTTGCCGGGATCGTTGCGGTCATTTCCGCCCCAGCGTTGCCCGCCCAAGAAAACGAAACTCCACCGAATCAGAAGCGAGTGGACGAAGACGAGGGGCCGGCCTTTTTCGCAAAGCCGAATCCCCAATTTGGACAGAAACTGAAGACCGCCGCCGACAAAGCCAAGGGAAGCGTGCTGATCGTCGGTTTTCCCAAAGCGGGCCACGGGACCGCGTGGGTGTTGTCAAGCCAGCATCGGTTGCTGGCGACCAACGCCCACGTTGCCGACCTTCTGGCGACAAAGGGCAAAATGCTGGCCATCGTCAATGGGACCGAACAAGTCCACAAAGTCGAGAGCGTGTTGTATCATCCGGGCGTTCGGCGCAAGATGCCGGGCGGCCAAACGTCGATTCGAGCGCCATGTCCGCAAGACGGCGATATCGACCCGCGATGCCCGGACGTGGCGGTCATTCAACTGACCGCCGACGGCCCCGCCCTTCCTCCGGAACTGCCGATGGCCACGCCGGACGAACTGAAGAATCTGTTCGCCCAAACCGTCGGCATGCTCGGTTTCCCCGGCCATGATTCCTCCTGGCCTCAAGCCGGTGACACCCCGAGTTGCACCTATTGCGACGGCGTCGTCAGTCGCCTATCGAATTTCTTTTTCTCCCGCGCACACGAAGACGAGCAACAATTCGTCCAACACACTCTGCCGAGTTGGGGCGGCTACAGCGGGTCGCCGATCTTCTTGGCGAATGGCCACGTCGTCGCGTTGCACAACATGAGCCGGTTCGCCAACAAGGAATTCAGCGGGAATACCGCCCTGGTCAAAGCCATCCCTCATGGAGTGCGCATCGATTGCCTCTGGGAGTTGCTCGTTCATCACCAACTCGAAGCCAAAGTGCCCATCCCCATCGACAAGAGCAAGCTGCGCCTCAAGCGATGGCTCGAACCCGACGAAGCCGAGAAGAAATATCGCCAAGCCTGCAAGCTCGTCGAAGAAGCGGAACGGCTCATCGATCAAGATCAGCGATTCACCGATGGGATTCGCAAGTGCGACGAGGCGATCGCGCTACTGCCGAACTATCCCGATGCCTACCGCGTGCGCTGTGCCGCCCGAAACTCCATCTATGCGTACGAAAACCCAGCGGGCGAGGGGAAGCAACTGCTCGGCTTGGCGCTGGATGACGCCGCCAAATTCGCGAAGCTCATGCCCACCGATCCGCGATGGCTGGTTGCGGAGATCAACACCGCCATCAACATTTCCAAACTCGGGCGTAACCGAGCCGTTCTCGGTCCGTATATGGGCAAACTCGACAAGGCTCTCGAAGCCGAAGGGTTGCCCAAGCCATTGCGAGCGGAGTTTTTTTCGCTGCGAGGTCTTTGCCATTTCATCCGCGGCAACGATGACGCGGCGTTCAATGATTTGAACAACTCGGTGCGCCTCGACCCGGACAACGACGTCCTTTACGACAATCGAGCGCGTTGCTGGGAAGCCTTGCGCCGATACGAGTTGGCCGAGCGCGACCGCGCCAAGGCCCGACAGATTCGCAAAGACTTGCTCAGCGCCCCGAAGGTCATTAAGGGGTCCAAGGGACCCGCCGATCCATAATGGATAAAGAGGAGAGCGACCCGTATCGCGTCGCTTCAGCAAACTGAGCCGACCCGTGGCCGAGCGTGAGCGACGTATTCTTCGACTATAACCTGCCCCCGGATCGCATCGCGCAGCATCCCTGCGGGGAGCGCGACGGCTCGCGGTTGCTTGTGCTGAATCGGGCGACCGGGTCGCTGGGCCATCATCGGTTTCGCGATCTGCCGGAGCTGCTCGACCCCGGCGATCTCATCGTTCTGAACGACACGCGCGTGGTGCCGGCCCGGCTGTTGGGCCGGCGCGCCGCGACCGGCGGCAAGTGGGAAGGGTTGTTCCTGCGGGCCGGTGCCGATGGTACCTGGGAGTTGATCGCGCAATCCGGAGGCCGGCTTCGAGCGGGGGAATGGATCGACATCGACCCCGGCCCATTGCGGTTGGAGCTGATCGACCGCGACGCCAATCGGCATTGGCTGGCGCGGCCGCATCCGGCCGGCGACGCCGCCGAGTTGTTGGCACGGGCCGGCCGAATTCCATTGCCTCCGTATATCCGCAGGGGGTCGGCCGCCGCTGAAGACGCCGGTCGCTATCAGACCGTCTACGCCCAGACGCCCGGGGCCGTGGCCGCCCCCACCGCCGGCCTGCACTTCACTCCGGCGTTATTCCAACGATTGCAAGAACGTGGCATCGAACAGGCCACCGTGACCCTGCACGTTGGCTTGGGCACCTTTCAGCCGATCCGCGGCGATCATTGGCAGGTACACCGCATGCACCGCGAAAGGTGCGAACTGCCCGCATCGACCGTGGCGGCGATCGATGCCTGCCGGCGTCGCGGGCGGCGTGTGGTGGCTATCGGCACGACAACCGTGCGCGTCTTGGAATCCGTGGCAGCCGATGGCCCGGTGCGTGCTTGGTCGGGCGAAACGGAGATCTTCATCCATCCGCCGTTCACGTTCCGGGTTGTCGATGGCTTAGTGACGAATTTTCATCTGCCGCGAAGCACGCTGTTGCTGATGGTCGGTGCCTTCGCGGGATCGGATGGGTTGCGTGAGGCGTATCGCGTCGCCATCGCCGAGGAGTATCGCTTTTACAGTTACGGCGACGCCATGTTGATCGTGTGACGGCGACCCGTTTCGCGTTGCTGCGGAGCGAACGCGAAACGAGTTAGATGGCTTGCCGGGAGATGATTACTGCCCGCGCCAGCCACGGCAATAATAGACCCCGCCCGGTGGGAGATTCAGTGGCACGAAGCCGAACCGTACATCGTTGAAGTATCGCTTGTACAGGCGGTAGTAAATCCACGGCATGACGGTGAGTTGGCGATACGTTCCCTCTGGGGTCAGCAACCGCGAGCAAAGGTCAAGGATGCGGTCGCGGATCGGCTCGGGAATCGACGGCAACGGCAGGCCGGACAGAATGTGGTCCACCCGGTCGATGCCGCGCTCGGTCAGGATCTGATCGAGTTCGGCGGCGTTGCCTTCGACGATTTCGGCATTGGGGAACCGCTCCCGCAATCGGGTGCAGAGGTCCGGGTCGAGTTCGAGAATAATCGCGCGGCATGATTTGGGCAGGCGGCGCAGCAACTCGGCGGTGATCGGCCCGGTGCCCGCGCCGAGTTCGACGACACATCGAGCCGCCGAGAAATCGATGCCTTTCAAGATCGAGCGTGCCATGAATCGCGAGCTGGGCGCGAACGAGGCGATGGTACGTCCTTGTTGGAGAAACTTCGAGAGAAACAACAACCAATCAGAACCCGCGGAACGTGTCGTATCGGATAGTGAAAGGTCGTCACGAGATCGATCGGGGTGGTCCATGAAGTGTCCTTATGACAAAAACGAGTCCATTATCTAGGCGATCCTAGGAGTAACTGACTGAGTCGGGGTCGGATGCTCGGGCGGGGGTGGGTGAGGAAATGGACGACGAGGCGATTGATCAGCCGAGACTTCTCGATTTGCGGCGCGTGACCGCAACGGGGGAGGAGAAGGAACTGGCCGTTGGGCAGATCCTTGGCGGCTTGTGCGGCCGTCACCGGATCGACGATCTTGTCATCCTTTCCACTGACGAGCAGCGTCGGTTGACGGAGCCTCGACAGCAAGGGGCGGACGGAATGATCCATGGTGCCGCGAGCCGTGCGGACCAACCCGGATCGCCATCGTCGATTCGGAAAGGCCCTTTTGTAGAATCGCACGACTTCGCCGTCGGTGTGCTTGCGCGGGTTGTAGAAGACGCTTTCCACGAGGGCCTTCATATCGTTGCGACGGACGCCTTCAACGAGCGGAAGCCGCTCCTTGTCGCCCATGCCCGAGGGGCAGAGCAACACGATGCGGTTGACCTGTTCGGGAAATCGCACGGCATATTCGACGGCGATCTTGCCCCCGAGACTGCTGGCCACCAGATGATAGGGGCCAACCTGGACGTATCGGGTCAAGTAGTCGTGAAGCTGTTCGACGAGGTAATCGACCGTGATGGGCAAGCCCTGTTCGATGCGGTTGTGGAGGATCGGCCCGTCATAGACGAGCAGATTCGGCATGAACACATCGAAATAGCGCCGCCAGTACCAGTGGTTCCGATACCACGACTCGGCCTGTTCAGCCAAACCGTTGATCAACACCAATGGTGTCTTGCGGCCATACGATCGGGGCCGCAGCCGGACCAAAAAGGCAGGCCAGGGGGCGGACATAAAAAACGGTCCTCGCGGACGGCGCGCACGCACGGCGCGACTCGGGATTAAGGTAGTGAATTATCCCACCCCTCGGAAGCGCTGGAAAGAGTTTACTTGGGAGATTTTTCCTTTTTCCCTTGCCGTAACCGGCCGTGAACCGTGGAACGGTAGGGATGGGGAAAGTATGCTGCCCCTGTCGCTGAGCCTCCCGGCCGACCCGTTTCGCGAGCTGTTGACATGACCGAATCCATAGACGTGTTTTGTGCCGGCATTGTCGTCGCCGATCACGTTTGCACTCCAATCGATCACCTTCCCGCGGCTGGCGAACTCGTGATGGCCGAACGGATGCTGCTCACCCTCGGCGGATGCGCCGCCAACACCGCCGTCGATCTCGCGAAGATGGAGGTGCGCTCCGCCGTCGTCGGGCGCATCGGCGACGATCTCTTCGGACGCGTTGTTACCGACATGCTCCGCGACGCGCGCGTTGATGCCACTCACCTGCTTGGCACGCCCGGCACCGACACCAGCCAGACATTGATCGTGAACGTCACAGGTCAGGATCGCCGGTTCATCCACACCTTCGGCGCCAACGCTCAGATGCGGGCGTCCGACTTGCCCCTGTCTGAGATTGTTCGCGCCAAGGTTCTGTACGTGGGCGGCTACCTCATCATGCCGGAGCTGAAGGCGGACCCACTCGCGGAGGTCTTCGCCACGGCACGGGCCGCCGGCGTGAGGACCGTGCTTGACGTCGTCACCCCGCCCGGCACCGATCACCTATCGCGGTTGGCCCCGTTGTTGCCGCATACCGATGTCTTCTTGCCCAACACCGACGAAGCTCGCCTCATCACCGGTGAATCGGATCCGATTCGCCAAGCCGAGGCGTTTCGGCAATTGGGTGCGGGAACCGTCGTGATCACCCTTGGCGGCGACGGGTCGGTGTTGGTCAACGAGCGTGAGCGGATTCGAGCGGGGGTCTTCAACGTGCCGTTCGTCGATGCGTCCGGGGGCGGCGATGCCTTTGACGCGGGCTATATCTATGGTCTGTTGCATCAACTGGATACCGTGGAATGCTTGCGTGTCGCCAGCGCGTTGGGGGCCAGCTGCGTTCGCGCCATCGGAACGACGCCTGGAGTTTTCACCCGAGCCGAATGCGAAGAATTTCTCAAGTCTCATGCGCTGACGATCCGTCGAGTCTGAGGCAATCGCGGTTAGAAGGTGTTGATGAAGCGCTTTGGTCGATGGCGCGGGGTCACCGGTCCGTGTTGGCGTAACTGGCGCAAGTTGCGGGTTACGTTGATTAGAGAAAGATTCAGGATGAGGCGCGGGTTTGCCGATAATGCTGGCATGACCGGTTGGCGCGGTTATGCGCGCCAGTCGGCGTTCGTTGGGAAACGATTTCCCAAAAGCGATATTCTCCGGCACGGAGCGGCCTATGGGCGCGATCATCCGAAACAGCCTCAACCCGCGCGCGTGGCTCATGGCCGGCATTTGTTTTCTCGGAGCCGGCTGCGTCTTGCCGCCGGTGGCTCCGCCGCCCCCGCCGGGTATCCCGAACGAGTTGGCGAAGGTGACGCTGCCGCCCTACGTCATCGAGCCGCCCGACATTCTCATCATCGAAGTCTTTCTGCCCGGGGGTAAGGATGGCCGGCCGGCCTATGACGTTCCGCCGCAACCGCTCTATCCCCAGCCGATCACCGGCCAGCATCTGGTTCGACCGGATGGAACCGTCGGCCTGGGCGTGTACGGGTCGGTGCAGCTCGCCGGCCTGACGCTTGATCAGGCGCGGGAGTCGATTCGAGGATTCGTCGCCACGCAGCGCGGTTACAAGCCCAGCGAGTTGCTCGTGATCGTGGACGTGGCGGCTTACAATAGCAAGATGTACTACGTCATTACCGACGGCGCCGGTTATGGCGAGCAGGTCTACAGCTTCCCCATCACCGGCAGCGAGACCGTGCTGGACGCCATCAGCCGCGTTCAAGGGTTGCCGGCGGTCGCGTCGAAGCGGCATATCTGGGTCGCTCGTCGCCATCTGGGTTGCGGACCCAATGGCCCCTGCCCCGATCAGGTGCTCGGCGTCGATTGGGTCGGGATCACGCAGTGCGGCGATAGTCGCACGAATCATCAACTCATGCCCGGCGATCGCGTCTACGTGATGTCGCAACCGTTGATCCGCGGCGACAACTTGCTTGGCAAGCTTCTGCAGCCCGTCGAACGGGTCTTGGGCGTCACGTTGCTGGGCAGCCAGACCGTGAACTCGATCCGCACCGGCACCGTGAGCGGTGTTCGCTAACCCCCACCCGATGAGGATGCCCCTATGCGAACGAGAGCGAGCCTGATCGTAAGCGGATTCGTGTTGGTCTTGGCGGCCAGTCGCGGGTCGGCCCAACCGTACTATCCAGGGGGCTACCCCGGCACGACCGGGGGGTTCGGCGGCTACGGCGGGTATGGCGGCTACGGAGGCTTCGGCGGGAATCGAGGCTCGCCGATCAGCCCCTATCTGAATCTGCTCGGTGGCGGGGGTAACCCAGCCACGAACTTTTACAACTTCGTGCGACCCTTCACCGGCCCGGCGGCCCGACTCGGCATGCCGGTCGGCGCAGGGATGGGTATGGGGCGCCAGACGTTTTTCCCGATCGTCGGCCAACCCGAAGACATCGAGTTCGAGCGCCAACGGATCGAGAAGGAAGACGACAAGAACGTGCTGCGATTGCCCCCCACGGGTCACGCGGCGACATTCCAAAACACGTTAGGTTATTTCGGTACGACGACCGGTGGCATAGGGCGGCCGGCGCAGACCGGCGCTCCCATCAGACGCCGTTGATTGAGAGGTCGCCGCATGGAAGCCAACCGCCGAAAAGGAGTTCGACCCGTGAAGGCGATACTGTGCCAAACGATCCGTCGTGCCGGGCTGGCGGCGGCCGTCGCCGTCGGGGTTGGGGGTGGCTCGCAATTGGCGGCCCAATCCGCATCGCCGGCCGATCAGCCGCTGGTGCGATTGCTGCCGCCGACTGCGGCGCCCACGCCGCAATTCTCTTTTGATATGCCCGATGCTCGCCATCCGCTCATTCGCATGAGCGGCAAGCCCCTCGACGACGATCGCCTGCCGCCGCCGGCGCCGATACCGACCCCGGACGAGGCGTCCGCTATTTGGTTGGTGCAATCGAATAGTCCTCGACCCATCGCCGCTTCGGAGGTGTCGCCGCGACAATTTGGAAATGGCTGGCGCGATTTCATTCGCGAGCGGATTTTGGGGCCGGCCGATCCCGCGGCGATGTTGGCGCCGCCGACGCGTTCGGTCGTGCCGGCATCGGTCGAACCGCCTTTGGCCGCTGACATGGCGCCGAATCCCCGCCCCGCGATTCCGGCTCCGGCCCCCGCGCCGGTCGCCATGCCACGATTGATGCCCGGTGCCGGAGCCATTTTTGGCCATCAGCGATCGTCCCACCCCGTCGTGGCCGCCCCGAGTTACCCGCAAACTCTGCCCGCTCCGATGATGACCCGCCCCGCGTCGATGCCCGTGGCATCGCCGATGCCCATGCCGTCGCCGATGTCGGCCCCGATGCCGATGCCGGGAGGCAAGCAAGAATGGCGATGGAGCGGCTATGGCGGTGTGGTACAGGATGGCCAAACCGGCATGCCCGCGCCGGCCGGCGATACCCTTGATGAGTTGAATCGCAAGTATTCGCGAACGTGGATGCCGTCGGGCAATGTGCTGTCCGAAAGTGGAGTGGTTCGTACCTCGTTGGCGCCATCGCCCGCGCCGGCCATGCTGCCGAATCTGCCGTTGCCGCGAGAGGTGATTACACCGCCGGTGACTGGCCCGATTCTGCCGCCCGCCTCGCCGCCGGCTGGCCCGATTCTGCCGCCCGTCTCGTCGCCGACCAGTTCGACGGGGGTCATGCCATCGACGGTCGCGATGCTTCCGACCTCAACGCCTCCTCATTGGTACGGTCATGGTCTTCGTTCCGCGGCGACGAACCTTCCGCCGACGGGCACGGCTTCGGTGCCTCTGCCGACTCGCCCGGACAACATGCCGGGTTCCAATCCGGCAATCCCGCGGCTTCGCCATCCTCCGGTGAGCCCCAACGGCGGCAATGGCTTGCTGCCTCCGACGGGCGTCGTCGATTCCAGCTACGTGGCGCCGGCCGGCGCCCGAAGCGCTCCGAGCGCCGACGTGATGCCGACGCCGTTCATCGTCCCGCCGGGACTGAATGGGCGCGTCAGCGACATACTGGGTGCGAAGGGCCGTGATCTGCGCGTCGAGGCGAAGAGCGCGACCAATCTTTTGATTCGATTCAGCGTTTCGTCGCCCGCGGAAGCCGAGGCGTTGACGAAGAAGATATCTGCCATGCCGGAACTTGGGCCGTATCGCGTCGATTTCGAGGTCATGGTTCGTTAACCAGGCGAGCCGGGGGCGTCAGCCCTCGGAGAATACCAAGGCGAGCCGGGGGCGTCAGCCCTCGGAGAATACCAAGGCGAGCCGGGGGCGTCAGCCCTCGGAGATCACGTCGCCTCTTGGCAAGCCCCGGGGTGAACGGTCATAATGGCAAGGTCATTGCAACCGCCGAGGATGACCCATGCCGTCGCCATTTCCCGGAATGGATCCCTATCTCGAAGCGCCCGAGATTTGGCCGGACGTCCATGCGAACTTGATCATCGAAATTCAGGCGTCGTTGAATCCGAATCTGCGGCCCCACTATGTCGCGCGCGTCGAGCAACGGATTTATATCTCCGACGACGACGACCCCGGGCGGGTGGCCTTGGTGCCCGACGTCCGGGTCGATCAGACCGACAAACGCCGACGCAACGACATCAGCCGGCCGCCATCATCCCTGGCCATCCAGGAGCCGCTCATTCTGCCCTCGTTGCTCGATGACGAAATCCAAGAGCCATTCATCGCGGTCAAGCACGTCGACACGGACAAGCTGGTAACCGTCATTGAGGTCTTAAGCCCGACCAACAAGATTCACGGCTCGCGCGGGCGCAAGAGTTTTTTAGATAAGCGTCAGGAGATGCTTGGATCGAGCATCCATTGGGTCGAAATCGATCTGCTGCGTGGGGGGGTGCCGTCGGCGCGATTCAGCGCGATGACCCGTACCGATTATCGGATCATCGTGAGCCGCGCCGACGAGCGCGGCAAAACCAAGTGTTGGCCGTTTGGTGTTCGCCAGCCGTTTCCGATCGTCGGTATCCCGTTGCGCGAGCCAGACCCGGATGTGCCCCTCGACTTGGGGATGGTCTTTGAGGCGGTGTACGCTCGCGCGGCGTATGATCTGTCGATCGACTACCGCAAAGAGCCGTCGCCTCCGCTCAAAGGCGCCGACGGCAAATGGGCGAAGGACCTGCTCAAACGACATCGTGCCCGATAACGCCGCGATCAATGATTGAATCGAAACTCAATCGCGTTGAGCAGTACCCAGGCCAAGTCTTCCACCGCTCGTTGCCTCGATGACCGGCGCCCTGCAAGATAATCGTTTGCGATGCGGCGTTCCTCGGCGTTGGGGAATCGGCTGAAAAAGATCAGATACAATTCCTCGATCAAAGCCGCGTCATCGCGTTGAGTTCGCACCAGGCGCGCGACCGTGCCGGCTTCATGGCTCAGTTTCGCCTGGATCTCTGGGGCATTGAGCAAGTGCAAAACCTGAGCGACGCTCGGCTCGTGGCGGCGCTCGCATTCGCAACTGCTGCCGCGCTCTGGGCGGCCAAACTGCTTCAGGAAATAGTGCCCCACTTTGCTGTCCCAGAGTTGGATCGCTCTCGTTCCTGCTGGTGACCCGCTGAACTTCTCTGCGACCCCCGTCGTTTGACAGACCATGTCGAGCAAGACTTCGGCATCGATGCGCTTCAACAGCGCTCGTGAATAATTCTGCTCGTCGCGTTCGTTGGTGGCGTTCGGCTTCGATGACGTTTGATAGACGCGCGACGCCGTGATGGTGCGGATCATCTGACGAAGATCATAACGTGACGCGACCAGATGCTTGGCCAAAGCATCGAGCAGGGCCGAATTCGACGGTGGGTTGGTCGCTCGAACGTCATCGACCGGCTCAACCAGCCCTCGCCCGAGCAGATAGGCCCAGATGCGATTGGCAAAATTGCGGGCAAAGTAGGGGTTGTCGGGCGCCGTCATCCAATCGGCCAGAGCGCGCCGTTGATCGCCAATCGGCTCCGCGGCGGGTCGCGGACTGCCCAGGGCGTGCGCGGCGATCGTCTCCCCGGTTCGCGAGTTCTTCGTCACCGGCTTACCATCGGCCAGCAATGTTTCGAAGCCGGCGGCGCCCCGGACTGTCAACGGCACGAAAAACGCCTGCATACCGTAGTAATCGGTCGACGACCAGCGATCGAACGGGTGATGATGGCACTCCGCGCACGCGATGCGCACACCCAACAGAACCTGGGCCAGCGAGCTGGCGGCTTCGCCCGGCTTGGGAACGGCTCGGTAGAAATTCGCCGGGCCAACCTCGGCCAGTGGTCCCTCGGCCGTTACCAAGTCCCGAGCGAATTGATCCAGCGGCGTGTTCCGAACAATGCTCTCGCGAATCCAGCGGTAATAGGCGAAGGCTCGCTCGTGACCGAGTAATTTCCGATCCACCCGAAGCAGATCGGCCCAACGCAGCGCCCAAACATCGGCGAACTCCGCCCGCGCCAGTAGCGCCTCGACCAATCGCGCTCGCTTATCCCGGCCAGAATCTGAAAGAAAAACGCGGGCTTCGTTCGCGGACGGAAGCGTGCCGATCAGATCAAGGTGAACGCGGCGAAGGAACGTGGCGTCGTCGCAGGGTTCCGACGGCTCAATGTTGAGTCGAGCGAGTTTGTCATCGACGAGCCGGTCGATGAAATTGAATTTCGCGTGAGCGGTGGCGTTGCGAAGCGGCTCGGGCCGTGGAATGATCGCTCGAAACGTATCGACTTCGCCGAGAATCGTGGCCATGATCGCAACGTCGCCAGGGGCTTCGCCGATGGTGACCACTCCGTTGGGCGAGACTCCCGAAAGACCTTCGTTGTTTGATTGAAATCTCGCGAAACGGGTGACGTCGCTCTCAACGCCGTTGGAATATCGGGCCACGACGCGAAGTTGCTGGCGCGAGCGAAAGGCCATCGTTCGTTCGCGAGGCTCGATACGAATGCCGGTCAGAGTGGCGGCGCCGGCGTCCTCAAACGGTGTCCCGGCTTCGATCCAGCCGCGGACGGTCTCATAGGCGTCAGACCGTTCACGGAATCGAATACCGCCGCCGTGAGCGATCGACCCGGAGGCTTTCCGCAACAGCAGGCTCTGCGAGGCAGCGCCGGGCAGCACGCGCCGCCCGCGATGCTCCTTCACGAGGGCATCGAAATCGGCACGCGGGTCGAACCCGAAGACGCTCAGGCGAAATCCGTTTTGGCCCTCGGCCTTGCCGTGACACCCCGAGGCGTTGCAGCCAAACCGCCCGAGAATCGGCGTGATGTCGTTGGCAAAATCATAGCGCCGCGGTTCCCGCGTGCCCATCACCGTCACCGGCACCTGAATCGTTCGCCCGGATGTTTGAATATGGATGACGGTCGTACCATCGGCGCGGGCGCGCACCAACCCATTGGCGTCCACGTCGGCGATGGCGGAATTGGCAGACCGAAACTGGGCCGAGGTCGTGCGATCCTCAACGCGACCATTGGCGCCGCGAGCTTCGACAAGAAGGCTCCACGCGGCACCGGGGCCTTTCAGCATCAAGGCCGGCGGCCACGCCACGACGTCGGCGGGCGGCTCTGCTCGAACAGGCAGCGTGACCAGGAACAGAATTAGGCTTCCGAGGAATCGCATTGGTCGTTCCTTGGGCGGGCGTGGCGGGGTGGGCGGGCGGGTCGGCGGTGTCTTCTTTCATACCACGACGGCGATTCGCGGGCAAACCGAATCGAGGCCGGAACGCGAAGCGGGGCGCTCTTCACCCCGATTGGGCGGGATGCACCGGCGACGCGTCATGGGCGACATTCGATGAAATGCATCATTCAAACAGCCGTGCGACGCTGCCCGAGAACCCCGGCTTACATGAACACCTCGAACCAACTCTCGGAACGGGAGCGAACCTGATCGGCGCGGTAATCCCGCGACGAAGGCGGGGAGCATCCCCTATAATGACGCCGCCTTCCTGCGACTTCAACACCTCAAAGGGGGACCCACCATGAAGGCGCGACACGGGATGACGGGGGCCATGCTGGCCGTCCTGCTGCTGACCGTAGGGTTGATCGCTGACGAAAAGGAAGATCCGCTGCGCAAGCAGAAGGAAACCGCCGAGGCCAACTGGAAGCGGTTGGAGATTTCGAAACCGGCGCCGCCCGTGGAGTCGGCTCACCTGATCGTTTATTCCGACTATCCCGAGACGCGAACGAAGGCGCTCTCGACCGCGGCGGAACGCTATTATGCGGCGGCTGCCAAGGCCTTGAAGTATGGCACCAAAGACAAGCCCTGGCCGGGAAAGCTCGCCGTCTACGTCATCTCCGATCGAACATTGTTCAATCGCTTCATTCGAGGCGTTGCCAAGCGATCTCCCGAGGGCGAGGAATTTGCGATCATCACTATCACCGGTGACACGCCACACCTCGCGGTTGGTCCGATGCGGGGAGAAAAGTTGCCGTCAGACTCCGTCGTCATGTCTCAGATCGCGACGGCCCTGCTGAAGGCCAAAGTCGGCGGCGCCGGCGCGATGCCCGATTGGGTCATGAATGGGTTTGCCGAGGCGACGTCGTATCGAGCGGGCAACTCGTCCACGCGGCCCAATCCGAAATGGGCGAAGGCGGTCGCCAACGTTCCGCTTAGCTCGTTATGGGGCGACGAACTCTCGGCCGAGGCCAAGTTGATCGTCGGGGCATTTATCGTCGATTACCTCGCGTATGGTCCGGGCAACGAGCGCTTTGCCGATTTCGTGAAGGCGTTGCGACCGGGTGAAAACGGCATGCTTCCTCCGGACAAGGACATTCTGGCGGCCGCCCGTCTCGACGAAGAGACGCTCGAATATCGCGCGAAGAAATGGATCAAGCCCGTCACGCCAAAGACGCCCGAGCCGAAAAAGAAGAAGTAACGCCCGGCTGTCGCGTTGGTCTGACGGGCAGCCGATTCCCTACGGTGTTAGACGACAACGTTGCCGACCGGGGTGTCGGGATCCTTCCGCAACCGTACCCCGGCCGATGCTTGCAACCTCGTGAAGACGATCCCGCCGATTTTGAATAGCCCGCGAGCGGCACGGAGAAGTTTCTGGGGCGTGACAATGCGTTGTCACCGTCGCGTGTGCCGGGTAAAAGGCGTGCGTGGCTCGACCCCGTAAACCTGTTTGGCGCCGCCAAGAGCGGACGCCGAGACTGGAAGCTCCCCGGTGCCCGAAGAGTTCGCCGAGCGTCAATCGCATTGCGAGTCGTAACGAAGGCGTGAAAAAACGTCCGCGTCAAAGGAACGTGCTATTGACTATCGAAGCCATAAACCGGTTGGGCCGTCGATGCTACCCCAAGTCCCGTTCGAGTTCCTCCACCGTTTCGAGCCCGCCCTGATGCTCCAAGTAGACGTACCGGCCCGACTCCAGGTCCGCAACTAGGTTGCGGAGGAACTCGCCCCACCCGGTCGCGACGACTCTCGTCGGCCCGGCCGAGCGCGTGTGGTCGATGAGCTGGCCATACACCCCGTCCGCCGGCGGGTCGAGGTCGAGCATCAGGTGATTGCTCGAGTTGTTCGTCACGGGGATGCGCGTTTGGTTCCAGACCACCCGCTTGATCGGCCCCTGGAGCTCGTCGAGGTCCGAATCGTCCTCGTCCTCGTCGTCGGGCGCGTCGTCCCCCTTCGCGTACCACTCGAAGTACCACCGCCACTCCTTGAGAATGCCGTCGAGCGACAGCAGTTCACCCTCCCGCCACGGCACCCACCAGTCGCCGCCACCATCGTGGATCCGCACGGACTCCTTGAACTCGTCGGGCAGGGTGGCGCCGATCGCCTTCTCGAACTGGCGGATCGCCGCCGCGGACGCGCCCGGCGGCCAGGAGGGGGTGAGCGGGGCGGCGTACTCGGCGTACCACCGTTCGATCCGCTCCCACGACTCGGCGACGGTCTTGCTCGGCCTCGGCCTGGCCCGTTTCGGGGGAAACATCGCACGGTGCTTCGCCAGGGCTTCTCGACAGGCACGGGTGTTCTCCACGGTCCGCACGGCGGATTCGTAGGTGTGTTCGAGTGCCTCGCTGACCCGATCGCAGGAGAGGGTGCTGGTCCCGCCCTTCGCGTCCTTCTTCGACTTGTACCGGCGGCCATACTGCCACCACCAGGGCAGCTTGACATCCGTCGCCACCAGCCTGGTCACATTCCGGGCCATCGCCTCGTCGGTCAGGGAGAGGACGGTGCCGTCGTAGTCGGGCGGGATGGCCCCCTTCGCGGCCTCGCTGTACCGCACGTAGACGCGGTATTTACGCTCATGGATGTCGTACGCCTCTTCAACCTTGGCGATCACCAGCGTGTTCTCAAAGGCCGCCACGGGGGGCTGAAACTCCCACCGCTGGCCGACGGTGTAACGGACTGCGTGCTTCATCCGAACCGCCTTTCGCCGCCCCAGGAACTTCTTGAGCGGGCGTCATGAGTAAGTT
>CAZESP010000018.1:0-98292 GCA_964515185.1 uncultured Alcaligenaceae bacterium | reverse complement strand
GACATCCACCCGTCGTTGCCCTTAGTTGATGTATGGCGGCGACACGATAATGTCGCCTTCCTGCCGATCCCCATGGATTCGCGGCCAAAGTGACACACGGCGAGGCGGAATCGCACATCATGAACAAGTGCCTAAGATGCTTGAGAGTCGATGCTTACGCGATGCGGTTCCCCAATCGCGGCGATCGGCACGGGCTTTGCAAACAATGAACTTCAACGTCAGACAGAGCAGGTCAAAACCCGCACAGCGAGGTTTCCTCCCATGGACATCAACCGCTTTACCGAAAAAGCCCAAGACGCCCTTCGCGGCGCACAGCGATTGGCCACAAACTTCGGCCAACAAGAGGTCGATGTTGAACACCTGCTATTGGCGTTGCTCGATCAGGAAGGAGGCTTGGCGCCCGCTCTCCTGGCGAAGATTGGCGTCGAAACCGACGCCGTCAAGATTCGGGTGCAACGCGAACTCGAACGACTGCCGCGCTCCAGCGGTGCCACGGCGGGCGAGGACAAATTCTACATTTCGGGTCGTTTGAATCGGTTGCTCGGCAAGGCAGAGGACGAGGCCAAGAAGCTGAAGGATGAATTCGTATCCGCCGATGTCATGTTAATTGCCGTCGCGGAGGCCGATGGCACTGCGGTCAAGATTCTGCGGGAATTCAACGCGACGCCCGACCGGCTCCGTGCCGCGTTGAAGCAAGTACGTGGGCAACAACGCGTCACCTCGCAAGCGCCCGAAGGCACGTTTCAGGCCCTCGAACGTTATGGTCGCGACCTGACCCAATACGCCAAGGAGAACAAGCTCGACCCGGTTATTGGCCGTGACGACGAGATTCGACGGGTAATCCAAGTCCTGTCACGCCGCACGAAAAACAACCCGGTGCTGATCGGCGAACCAGGCGTGGGCAAGACGGCCATTGTTGAAGGGCTGGCCCAACGAATTATCAATGACGATGTCCCCGAGGGGCTGAAGCGGAAGCGAGTCGTCGCCCTCGATATGGGGGCGTTGATTGCCGGGGCCAAGTATCGCGGCGAATTTGAAGAGCGACTCAAGGCGGTGTTGAAAGAGGTCACGGGCGCTCAGGGTGAGATTATTCTGTTCATCGACGAGTTACACACCGTTGTCGGCGCCGGAAAAGCAGAGGGGGCCATGGACGCTGGCAACCTCCTCAAGCCGATGTTGGCCCGAGGCGAATTGCACTGCATCGGCGCCACGACCTTGGACGAATATCGCGAACACGTGGAAAAGGACGCTGCCCTGGAGCGGCGTTTCCAACCGGTTTTCGTCGATCAGCCAAGTGTCGAGGACACCATCTCGATCCTTCGCGGATTGCGTGAGCGTTATGAGAATCATCACAAAGTTCGGATCAAGGACGCGGCTCTGGTGTCGGCCGCCGTCATGTCCAATCGTTACATATCCGATCGGTTTCTGCCCGACAAGGCGATCGACTTGGTCGACGAGGCAGCGGCCAAATTGCGGACGCAGATTGACTCCAAGCCAGTCGAGTTGGACGAGACCTCGCGCCGGTTGACGCAACTGAAGATCGAGCGCGAAGCCTTGCGCAAGGAGACGGACCCCGCTTCCAAGGACCGACTCTCGAAGCTCGAAAAGGAACTCGCGGACTTGGAGGAGAAACACCGCGAACTGGAGACGCAATGGCAGGATGAGAAGAAAGCCGCCGCCAAGGTGCCCGAGTTGCAGAAGGATCTCGAGGCTCTGCGAAATCAGCTCCAGGCAGCGAAGCTGTCATTTGATTATGCACGGGCCAGCGAGTTGGAATTTGGCCGTATCCCGCAGCTTGAGGGGCAGATTCGCGATGCCAAGGACGCCGCGACGCGGGCAGCCGGCAGTCGCCGATTAGTCAAAGACGAGGTGGACGAAGAGGACATTGCCGAGGTCGTCAATCGCTGGACCGGGATTCCCGTTTCCAAACTGCTCGAGGGCGAGTTGCAAAAGCTCCTCGGACTGGACAAGGAACTTCATCGCCGAGTTATCGGCCAAGACGAAGCGGTGACGGCGGTGGCGGAGGCGGTTATTCGTTCCCGGTCAGGGCTGAAGGATCCGAACCGTCCCATCGGGTCGTTTATCTTTTTGGGTCCGACGGGCGTCGGCAAGACAGAGCTGGCGCGGGCCTTAGCCGAATTTCTCTTCGACGACGAGCGGGCGATGGTACGCATCGACATGTCGGAGTATCAGGAAAAGCACACGGTCTCGCGTCTAATCGGCGCACCGCCCGGATATGTTGGCTTTGAGGAAGGCGGCCAACTCACCGAGGCCGTGCGACGCCGGCCCTACTGCGTGCTTTTGTTTGATGAAATCGAGAAGGCTCACGCAGACGTCTTTAACACACTCCTCCAACTATTGGAGGATGGCCGACTTACCGATGGTCAGGGGCGCACCGTCAATTTCCAGAACACGATCGTCATCATGACGTCCAATATCGGGAGCCAGCGAATCCTCCAATTCAAAGGCTCGTTCATCGGCGAGGTGTACGACCGCATGAAGGCCGCCGTCATGGACGAATTGCGGCACGGGTTTCGGCCTGAGTTCTTGAATCGTGTCGATGAGATCATCGTGTTCCATGCCTTGAGCGAGGATCATCTCAAGGAGATCGTCGAGATTCAACTGGGGCGGTTGCGGCAACGGCTTGCCGACAAACGCATCGAGATCGAACTTACCGAAGCCGCCAAGGGGCACCTAGTCCGTGTCGGTTACGAGCCGCAATACGGGGCACGGCCTTTGAAGCGAGTCATTCAGAAGGAACTAGAGACCGAGTTGGCCAAACAGCTCTTACGAGGCACCGTCAAGGAAGGGCAGAAGATACGAGTCGATTTCGACCAGCGGAGCGGGAGCCTGACGTTTACGTCTTTTGCGAAATGATACAAGCCTGGGGCGCCAGCGAAGGGAGAAGTGCCTTCGTTGGCGCCCCAGGCCTGTGTGAGGAAAGTGACTCTGCTCGCTAAACGCATTTCGCCGCGGATTAGGGCTTTTCGACAATGTCCTTCTTGGTGGTCGCAACGATACCAACGAACTCGTCGATCAGCGGTTGCGGCACGTTGAATTTCTTAAGGGCGGCGATCAGGTGGACGGCGGCCGCGTCGAACTCAGCCGCTGTAATGCCCATGCCTTGATGAGCGTTTTTCATGTCGCGGCCCGTATACTTCAACGGACCGCCGGTGACCATGCTGACCAACTCCACCAGTTGTTGTTCAACTCGGGCCGCTCGATCTTTCGTTAAGGGGTATTCTCCCTTGCGATCGATGTTTGCCTTCGGGTCCTTGGCAGCCGTAGTCAAGAACTCCACAACGACCGCCCGCACGGCTTTCTCACCCCCCAACCGGTCCCAGAGCGGTTTCTTCGGGACTTCGACGATGTCCTTTTTCGTGGACGCAACGATGGCGACCAGTTCGTCAGCTTCCTTCTGAGGGACCTTGATTTTCTGGAGGGTGGCGACGAGGTGACCGGCGAGGGCGTTGAACTCATCCTCGGTGATCTTCATGCCGGCGTGCGCCGTCTTCATGTCGCGACCCGTGTATTTGATCGGGCCACCGGTCACGGAGCTGATGAGTTCGACCAGTAAATTCTCCAGGTTGACAACACCCTTCGCGTCCAGCTTGAAGGCGCCGTTGCGCAAGAAGTTCACTTTGGGATCGGGTGCAGCCACCGAGACGAATTCATGGACCACGGCACGGACGGCCTTGTCGCCGCCGAGTCGCGCCCACAAGGTCGAGCCGCCTCGGAGCCGGTCACGAATCATGTCAATGGCTTCACGAAGTTCAAACGCGCCCTCGGCTGGTCGTAACGTGCGGGCCTTTGCAAGTTTGGTCTCGACGGACGACTTCAGATCGGGGCGGCTGTCGAGTTGTGGCAGTGCCACGATGATCGCCCCTTCATAGAGACGAAAGCACCCTTCGGCATTGCCTTCGTTGAAGATCTTCACGCCCACTTCTAATACCAACCGCAATTGTCCATTCAACACCGCGTCGGTGTCGACCTTGGCCGAGGCGGCGGGGTGTTGTCCCGTCGCCTGCATCGGCACAAAAGCCACGGCGGCTCCGACAAGGTACATGGCATACCATCGCTGAAGCATTTTCTCCTCCTGGTCGTTTCGAGGCACCTCATCGACAACTGATCGCAAAGACAACCGGACCTGTGCAGGTCATCGTATGCCTCGAACAACGCGAGAGAAGCGAATTGTCACGACTTGCGCAGCGTGAGCCATGACCCGGTCAAGACGCCCGTGGCACCAATGATCGGGTAGACGAAGCTGAGCCAAATGGGTTCGCGGACTTCTTGCATGGCGTCGAACATCGACGCGTTGTCGGGCCGTGGTTTCGGAGGGGCATCGTCGGCCATCAAAGCGGGAATCGCCGACATGGCGCCCAGGATCAGGATAATCGCCGCCATGACCATCGGAGGTTTGGGCGACCGCGAGATGCTTCTGCAAACAATCCCACCGCCCAGCGCCGCCAACACGGCACCGATAATGGCGACGACACACCATTTCATGGTCACTTGATAGGTCCCCGGCTCAAAAGTGCCGTCAGCGCCCAAGGCGAACCATTGCACCGAAGCGAGGAGGAAGACCAGCGCGTATGTCACAAACATGGCGAGGATGACACTGAGGATTGCTCGGAGCATGACGAGTTTCCTAGGTTGTTTGAAAGTGGCTGACTCAAAAGTCTCTTAACATATTCGGGCTTGAGGTGGCAGGTCGGTCGTTCCTGTTGCGGTACTTTTATGCGATTCGACGCGTAGTCGTGGTCGTCGCAGCCGTTCTAGTTGACACATTGATTCCCGTCAGCGTACGTGGTTCCGGTCGTCCTGGCTGATTCTGATCGAATTATGCTTCTTCGGGAGGTATGACACAACGCAGTCGCGATCAATGGTGTCCTGAGGCGTGGCTTGCGAAGGGCCGATCGGTTTTGTCGCGTCTCATCGACCCGCTAGAATGACCTCGCAGGTGCCGTCTTGTTGAATCGCGTATGAGGGTGCGAAACGTGTCCGAGGCAATTCCACCAATCAAGCCCATCCATCCGAGGTTTCCCGAGCCACGTCGCGGTTTCTCGCCGTGGCTGATTGTGTTACCGATCGTTGCGTTCGCACTGTTGATTGGCGGGCTCGTCGGGCGGTATTTTCAACTCGGCATGCGCGGCGTGAATGACCCGTCGGCGAACGCTCGCATGGTCTCCGAGCGCACCTCGGTACTGGGTTCGGACGAGCAACGGACCATTGAATTGTTTCGGGAAGCATCGCCGAGTGTGGTCTTCATTACGACTCTCGAGGTGGCCCGCGATCGATTCACGTTGGACGTTTACCAGATACCACGCGGGACCGGAAGCGGGTTCGTTTGGGACGAGACAGGATACATCGTGACGAATTTCCACGTTGTCCAAGAAGGTCAGTCGATCAAGGTAACGCTCTCCGATCGCAGTGTCTGGCCGGCGCGACCCGTTGGCGGCGCCCCCGACTATGACCTGGCGGTTCTCAAGATTGACGCGCCCAAAGAGCGCCTGAAACCGGTTCGTGTCGGTCGTTCAAGTGATTTGGCTGTGGGGCAAAAGGTCCTGGCGATCGGCAATCCCTTCGGCTTGGATCAAACGCTAACGACGGGCGTGATCAGTGCCTTGGGGCGTGAGATCAAGTCGGTAACCGAGCGAACGATCACGGGTGTGATTCAGACCGACGCGGCAATTAATCCCGGCAATTCCGGGGGGCCTCTGCTTGACAGCGACGGCCGCCTGATTGGAGTGAACGCGGCGATTTTCAGCCCCTCCGGTGCGTTTGCCGGCATTGGTTTCGCGATACCGGTGGATACGGTCAATGAGGTCGTGCCCCAACTAATTCGCACCGGCCGCGCCGCCCGGCCGGGATTGGGCATTCGACCCGCGGAAGACGCTCTGGCCCGTCGAATCGGCGTGCGTGCGGGGGCTTTGCTCCTGGAGGTGAACCCCGACGGCGCTGCGGAAAAGGCCGGCCTTCGCGGAACCAAGCGACTCCCCGACGGCGAAGTCGAACTGGGGGACATTATCATTTCGGTCAACGATGAACCGGTGGCTCGTTCCGCTGACCTGATTCGATTGCTGAGCAAGCGTAAGGTTGGCGATTCGGTAACTCTCAAGGTTTTGCGCAACGGTCAAACTCTCGACATTCAGGCGACGCTGCAAGGAATCTAACCGCTGATTCACGAGCCGGTATTATGCGGCTCAAGGTGCCCATGGAAGTCGTTGATATTCTCGGACCTCGTGGCGCTATTGCCGCCAAACTCGCGGACTATGAGGTTCGCCCGCCGCAGTTGGAAATGGCCCAGGCCGTTGCCGAGGCGATTGACCAGAATCACCATCTGATGGTCGAAGCCGGCACGGGCGTCGGCAAGAGCTTTGCGTACCTCATACCCGCGATCTTGTTTGCGACCTCCAAGCCCGATCGGCGCGTCGTCGTTTCGACGCATACGATCAACCTACAAGAGCAACTTGTCAACAAGGACTTGCCGTTTCTCCAGACCGTCTTGCCGGAATTCCGCGCGGTGTTGGTGAAGGGACGTTCCAATTACGTGAGCCTCCGTCGGCTTCGAGTGGCCCAGCAGCGCGCCGGGAGTTTGTTTACCACGGACGCCAACCTTCAGCAGCTTCAGCTCATCGGTCGCTGGTCGCGCAAAACCGTTGATGGAAGTCGTTCCGATCTGGATTTTGCGCCGAGTGCTGCGGTATGGGACGCGGTGGAGAGCGACACGACCAATTGCCTTGGGCGAAAGTGTTCTGACTATGCGAGTTGTTTTTTCTTCAAGGCGCGGCGTTCAGTTTTTTCGGCGCAGGTGTTGATTGTCAATCACGCCTTGTTTTTCAGCGACTTGGCGCTGCGTCGCAGTGGCGCGTCCCTGTTGCCGGACTACAAAGTCGCGATTCTCGACGAGGCCCACACGGTCGAGGATGTGGCCGCTGACTACATGGGGATTCAGGTTGGTCAAGGAGCCGTCGAACATTTGCTGAATCGTATCTTGTCGCCCACGCAAAGTCGTGGACTACTGGCATTTCATGGGACGCGTGACTCGCTTTCGCAGTTGGCAAAGACGCGACACGCCGCGGACAACCTTTTCCGCAGCGTAACCGATTGGATGGCTCGCCAACCCCAGCGTGATGCGGCAAGGCGAGCGACATCGTTGCGGGTTACGCGGCCCGGCATTGTTCCGAATCCCCTTTCGGAGGAGCTTCGCAAACTCGCCAGTTCGATCAATGCGATAGCCGAGAAAGTTACGCTCGACGAGGAGAAAATCGAGTTTGAAAGCGCTATGACCCGGTGCCTTGTGCTTGCCGATGAGATTGACAAATGGCTTGACCAGGCATTGGCGGAGCAGGTCTATTGGCTCGAAATCAGTGGCGTCCGTCAGAATCGAGTCACGCTGGCAAGCGCTCCGATCGAAGTCGGGCCCGCGTTACGGGAGACTCTCTATACGCAGATTCCGTCGGTGATCCTGACCAGCGCTACCCTCAGTTGCGGCGGCCGCGACGGCTTTGCTCATGCTCAAAGCCGGCTTGGACTCGATGGCGCGGTTGCGAGTTCTTTGGGAAGCCCGTTCGACTATCGCCGGCAGGCGGAGTTGCACCTATTCCGCACTCTCCCGGACCCGTCCGCGTTGCCTGCCAAGTACGAGGAAGCGGTCCTGCGGCTGATTCCTGATTACGTCGCCCGAACCGATGGCCATGCCTTCGTGCTATTCACCAGCTATTCGTTCTTGCAACGGGCCGCGGAAAAGTTGCGCCCGGAGTTGGAACGCCGCGGGCTGACCTTGCTCTGTCAGGGCGAGGGATTAGCGCCTGCGAAACTGCTGGAGCAGTTTCGATCGGCGACCAAGCCAGTGCTTTTTGGCGTCGATAGTTTCTGGCAGGGAGTCGATGTGAAGGGCGATACGCTGCGAAACGTCCTCATCACGAAGCTGCCGTTTGCCGTCCCGGATCGTCCCATTATCGAAGCACGCCTGGAAGCGATTCAGAGACGCGGCGGTCAGCCGTTTCTGGATTATCAAGTCCCGCAGGCGGTCATCAAGCTCAAGCAGGGCTTCGGGCGTCTGATTCGCACGCAGAATGATCGGGGCACGGTGGTATTGTTCGATCCACGGGTGCTGACCAAGGGCTACGGGCGGACATTTCTCGCCGCCCTGCCGGACTGCCGCCGGTTCGTCGATGGCGTCGAGGAGTGACCCGCGTCATCGACGGCATGCGGTTGAGGTTTCGCATGGGCGATGGCTAATTGTCGATTGCGGCCTCGGTAAACGTCGTGCTGAAGATGTATTTGGATCCGTCACCGCGATGATTCTCAAATGTCCGTTCGAGTTTCAGGCGAGCGCCGCGGTATCTGCCCGCGTTCACGTCAAAATAGAGTGTGCCTTCGAGTTGCATCGGCAAGAGCGGGATACGGTCGGCGGCCGACTCAGGTTGGCCCTGGATGGTCGTCGTCATGGTAACGACGGCCATCCCTTTCTCCGTCTGGTGACAGGTGTATTTCTGGAGCGAATCGAACGTTTCACCCGCGCCATGGGGCGGCTCGAGTTTGGTCTTATACGCACGCTCCCATGTCTGGCCGGCCTGCAGCCCCATTTCCGGCAAGGTCATCTTGAACGGCAGATCGGAAAGGTATCGGCTCCCGGGGCCGAATTTGCTTTCCTTTACCTCGACAACGTTTCCCTTGCCGTCAATACGCATGGTCGCGATCGGCTTGTCGATATATTGGCTCATCTCTTTGTTTAGTTCGGGCTGCATCGGGTCGGGCTTGGCGGAGTCAAAAATGGAGCTAGCTCCGTCGGGCGCCCGCGTTTCCAGTCTCAGCGAGGCCAGCGACAACTGAATTGTGGCGACGCCGCCGGCATCGACCTCAAGGACTCGCCAGGACTTTACCAGCGACATCTTGGTGAGTGTGTCGGTCTGCTGGCCATCCGCGAATTCTCGAACCGTCGTCGTTTGTTCCACATGAAATCGCAGCGTCTGGTTCGCCTGCCATTGAAAGCGAGCGCCGCTCTGCGCCAAAACGGGCGCCGCGAAGCCGACGCTTACGACAAATGCCAAGACCGAAACTCGCGACATTCGACGCCCTCCCGGTAGTCTCAACGACAAACCGCGGGGCGTATACCATCGCTCGCACAGTCAGGGCAAGATCGGTTATGGCCGAGGCAAGATTCGATGGGTACGGAAAAAGTCTCGCACGGCGATCAAAAAATCATCGCCCAGTGGATCCAGGTGACCCTTACCCTTCATCGGCATGAATCTCTTTGGACCGGAAGCACGCGCGAAAAGTCGTTCGGCATGCTCAAACGGGCAAAGGTCGTCGGCGGTGCCATGGGTCAGGAATAATGGCATCGTGCATTGGGAGATCTTCGATTCGCTGTCAAATCGATTACGCATCAGGGGTAAGACGGGGAGCCAAGGATATTCGCGTTGGGCAACCTCGGGCAAGGTCGCAAAGGTGTTCACGAGGATCAATCCCGCGTTCTTCCTCCGGCTCGCCAAATCGACCGCCACCCCACCGCCCAACGATTCACCATAAACGATGATCCGATCGGGCGAGAATTTCTTGACCCGGACGAGCCAATCAAATGCGCTGTCGGCGGCTTCGTAGCAGCCACGCTCGCTCGGTCGCCCCTGACTAATGCCATAGCCCGGGTAGTCGAAAATGAGAATCGACGCGTTCAGGACATCGCGGTAGTGAGGTAATCCGTAGCCGCGCACGCTGAGGTTGCCGGCCGTGCCGTGACAGATGAGCAACGCGACATCGGATTTCGCTGACGCACAGAACCAACCGTGAAGGGCGCCATCCAGGGTCCGCAGCGTGATGTCCTCGACGGTCTCGCTTGGTTTGTCAATCCACTCTTCGTGGGGCCGCGTCGGCTGATAAACGAGGGAATCCTCGATCTGCATCATACCGATGACCACCAGACCATAGGCGACTGCGATGATTGCCAAAGCCCACACGGAGCGGAATATCCATCTTCCTCGCGGCAATAACGGTCTCGGGAACCGAATTCGGGCGATGCGGGGAAGAGTCTGCATCCGATTGACGCTGGTTGATGACAATCCTTGATTCATGGCCGGCGCAGTACTTCCTCATAATGAATGGATCCACTCGATTCGAAAGCAGTCGTCATTTAATGAGTAATCGCCGCTGCGTCCACGAGATTCGCGGCATTGACTCGCATGGTGCGCTGATTGCGGCTGGCAATCACGAGCATTCCCATCGCGCCCATGATGCAGATCCATGGCAACCAGTTACCCCATTGCGCATAGATCGATCGTCGGCGGTCGATGGGTACGACTCCCGAGACGACGGCGGCCACCTGTTTTGATGATTTCCAGGTGGGGCCCGGCATGGCGCTCAACCTGCCGTTGCTGTCGATAATTGCCGAAATCCCCATATTCACGGAGCGAATCACCGACCGCCGGGCCTCAATCGCTCGAAATCGGCAAATCGCCAGATGTTCTTCGTGCTCGCTGGTGCCATTGAACCAGCCATCGTTCGAGATATTGACGAGAAAATCGACTTGCGCTGCGTAGTGACGAGCCAAGATGGTGTCGGAATCTTCGTAGCAGATAATCGAGCCGAAGTAATAGCGGCCCTTCGTGGCGTCGAGCGGAAAGAGTGTCAGGCGACTCCCTTCCGTAATGCTGTAGTCGTGATCGTAAGGCGTAACGACCTTCATCCAAGGAAACGTCTTTCGCATCGGCAGATACTCGCCGAACGGCACGCAGTGGATCTTGTCATAAGAGTCGATGAACACTCCTTGGTGATTAACCATGATTGCTGAGTTGAATCGCGCGGAAGTACCATCGGCGAGAAACCTCGTCCGGTTCATTCCAAGCAAGATGTTCGAGCCGCTCCATTTGGCAAGTTCACCAACGAGTTCACGGCACTTGGCATGCACTAACCGGGCCCCGTCGTCGATCTTCGATTCGGGCAGGTCCGGATCGATATCGACCCAATCGATGGGATAGCTGGTTTCAGGCCAGACGATGAGGTCCGGGCGCATCTTCGGATGTTCGGTGGCGTAGAGCTTGTAGCAATGTTCGAGCATGGTTTTCGCGGCAACATCCGCCCCGGACTTACTGTTGCGCGCGTTTCGAATCCGTTGATCGAGGTTGCTTTGCAACAACGCCACGCGAGGCCCGTCCTCGAACGTCGCGCTGGACATTCGCCACAGCCCATAGCAGGAGCCGGCCGCGACGAGCAACAAGGTCGCGATTGTTGAACCGGCCAGAGCGCGAGTTGGGCGGTGCCAGCGGAGTCGAACGTACCAATCCGCGAGCATCCCATTGGATGCCGCCACGAGAAAACTGACGCCGTATACCCCGGCGATGTCCGCCACTTGGGCAACAGGCAGCAAATCGTGTTGAGAATGACCCAGGAAATACCACGCGAAACCACTGAGGAAATGGGCACGTAGATACTCAAATGGAATCCAGACGATCGGCACGGTTAGCGCCAGAGGCAGCGTTGTCTGGCGACTGATGAAGCGGATAACCAGCATCGCGAGTATGAAATAGGCGCTGCAGTAGAGGGACATGCCGAGCCAAGTTAGGTACATCATGGGGTCAGCAACGCGCATCCATTGCATCGCCGGAAGGAAGAAGAGCATGCCCCCTATCGCCGTGACGGCGGCGGTGCGGCCCGCGGTGAGCGGCAATCGTGCCAGACTGAGCAAAGGAACCAGCGCCAGCCAGGCCAGAGGACCGACCGCGAGCGGAAAATGGCTAGCCCAAAGTAGAAACGCGGACGGAATGGCCGTCTGAAGCACAAGGCTCCAAAACCTCGGGGACGAAGGTGTCGTATGACTTGATGGCATGAACTGCGTCGGAGAGAGGCCTCGGAATGGGGACCATGAACACAGGGGCCGCAGAACGATCATCCTTGAACCTCGACTACTCGATGCGCACGACCGGCAACGGATCGCCGCCGGTTAGCGATATCTTTCCACTTGGGAGGGCGACGAGGGCATCGGCCGCCGCCAATCCACGCAAATCAGGCGAGCCAAACCACTCAACCATTCGAACACGGGTGCCCGTAGCCGTCACCTCGACTTTGGCCGGGTGATAAGTGGGACGATCGGACGAATGGTCGAACGCTTCGGCCAATGGCAACAGTTGCCACGCCGGCCCGGGCTGCTGATGGCCCGATAATGTACGCAACGCAGGTCGAACGAACAACTCGAACCCGACAAACGAACTCACCGGGTTGCCCGGTAAGCCGAAGACGAGCGTGGAATTCCGAATGCCAAATAACAGGGGCTTGCCCGGTTTCATGGCGACTTTGTGGAGCAGTTCTTTCACGCCTAATTCGCGAAGGATCACGGGCACGAGATCGAGGTTCCCTGCCGAGACACCTCCCGAGAGAATCAAGACGTTGGCGCCGAGTCCCTCGGCGACGAGCAATCGGAGTGAATCCGGTCGATCGCCGGCGATGCCGAGGTAGCGGGGCAGGGCGCCGGCTCGCGTGGCTTGTGCCACCAACATCGGGCCGTTGGAATTGCGCAATTGTCCAGGGCCGGGTGTCTGATTGGCTTCGACGAGTTCGTCGCCCGTTGCCAGAATCGACACCGCCGGTGCGGGGAAAGCGCGAACGGCCGTGCGGCCAACCGTTGCGAGTAGCCCAAACTCAATGGGCCTGATCGCCGTGCCCTTGGTCAACACGGTCTCACCGTGGCGCATCTCTCGAGCTTTAGTCAGAATATTGGCGCCTTTGCGAGTGGGACAAACGGCGACCGTGACGCGGTCGCCCTCCCCGCGAGTGTCTTCCTTGCGGATTACGGTGTCGGCACCTGTGGGTATCGGAGCGCCGGTCATAATACGCGCGGCTTGACCTGGACTAATGGAGTGTGCCGGCGTCTGACCGGCGTGGATTTCATGGGTGACGCTCAACGTCACGCCGGTCGGGGTCAGGTCGTCCCAGCGCACGGCGTAGCCATCCATGAGCGATTTGTCGAACGGCGGCATGTCGATGTCGCTGGTGATGTCCTCAGCCAACACGCGACCCAGCGCCGAGGAGGTTAACGGTGTGAATTCCGGGGGCAACGGTCGGCACTGGTCGAGGATAATCCTCGTAGCCTCTTCGACTGAATGCATTCCTGCCTCGCTTGCGTTACACGTCCACGCCGATCTTTCCACGACTATTAATATCGTAATGCCGGCATCGAGGCATTATGATGACACAGGGTGATCTACCAGTCCATGCCGGCGTCCAGACCATGCCTCCGCGTCTCATATCGCTTCTGATCGTTCTCTCGTGGCTCGGCGTGGCCGGGTGGTTCGGCTATCGCGAGTACGGCGCACGCTTTTTCGGTGACAACGCTCCGCCGTTCGTCATCGATCTGGCCGACGAAGCCACTTTGCGCGGGCCTCCGATGAGTTGGGTCATCCTTCGCAACGGCGAACGCATCGGGCGGGCCACGACACGTATCACCTATGACGAGCGGGCCGACACTTTCGAGCTTATCAGCGAGTGGAAAGAGGTTCGGCTGATGGAGATTCAGCGAATTGCGGTCACGATTCCGCAGATGACGAATCAGTACCGGGTCACACGCGACGGTCGATTGCGAGCGTTGAGTCTGAATGGCCGGCTTAAGCTGGGAGAGACCGGGTTGGAAGCATTTGCCGCGTTTCAGGGCGACGTCGTGAACGACAGGCTCGAACGGCGCGGCTACATCGAGTTGCCCGCCTTCTTGGGTCGCATCGAGCCGAAATTCGAGCCTGTCAAGGCGCCAAATGGTAGTGTCCTCAACCCGCTTCATCCCGTGCCGCGAGTCTTGGGCTTGCGCCCTGGCCGGCGATGGCGGATGCCCCAATACAATCCTCTGGCCGATGCCGTGGCCCCCACCGTCGAGGCCCTCAGTGCGAAGCTAGGCTTTGGGGCGAAAGGCCTCAGACTATCCAACGAATCGGGAACGGAGTACCTCAACGCCGAGGTGTTGCGGGATTTGCAAACAATCGAGGTTTTGGGACGCACTCACGAGTGTTTCGTCATCGAATATCGTGGTAAGAGTGATAGCCCTCCGTCACGAACCTACGTTAGCCGCGCGACAGGGGCCGTGCTTCGGCAAGAGGCGAACTCGATGGATCTTCAATTCGTCATGCAACGCGATTGACGGCAGGGTACGATGATCGAACTTGTGCAAGTGACCAAACAGTACGGAACGAAAGTCGCCGTCACTGATCTTGATCTGACCGTCGCTCGCGGCGAGTTGTTTGCCTTCCTCGGCCCGAACGGCGCCGGGAAGACGACCACCATCAAGATGCTCGTCGGACTGTTATTTCCGACGCGAGGCACGGTACGGGTCGGCGGTTTCGACGTTCAGACGCAGGGCGATCTTGCGCGACAGCTTATCAGCTATGTCCCCGACCAGCCATATCTTTACGAAAAGCTCACGGGTCGCGAGTTTTTGCGGTTCATTGCCGACATGTACGGAATGGAGCGACGCCGAAGCACGCAACGAATCGAAGAGATGATCGTGACTTTCGGGCTAACAGACTTCGTTGACGATCTCACCGAGCGCTACTCTCACGGGATGCGGCAACGGACGGTTTTCGCGTCGGCTTTGCTCCATGAACCGGAGCTGCTTATCACCGACGAGCCGACCGTGGGGCTTGACCCTCGCAGCATCCGAATGCTCAAGGATCTCCTGAGACGCCAGACAAAGATGGGAACCACAGTGTTCCTCAGCACACACTCTTTGGACATAGCCCAAGAATTGGCGGATCGCATCGGGATCGTTGACCATGGCCGATTGATTGGATGTGGAACGTTGTCTGAGTTGCGGCAACTGGCGGCGTTGGACGGTTCGCTGGAAGATGTGTTTCTCAAGCTCACGGAATCGGCTGACGAAGCTCCCGTGGGCGTCGAGCTGGAACGGCGACCGGCGTCCGCGGAGCCCAATTGACGCCATCATCGGGGCAAACGTGTCGCAAACGCGGGTCTTTCACTGGCTTCGATGGCGGGTCATCCGCAATTCTGGGTCGCAGTTGTTTGGCAACATGCGTATCCGGTTGCTTGCGATTCTGGCGAGCAGCAGCATGGTTGCCATCGCCGTATTCGTCGCGGGATGGATCGGCTTCAGCATGCTTCATCAGCAGCGCATTCCTTTTGCTGGGCAGATTGTTGGTTTGCTCTTTGATTTTCTGTTTCTGACGCTCGGAACGATGCTGTTTTTCTCAACCGGGATCATCCTGTATGGAAGCCTGTTCAGTTCCGGCGAAACGGCGTTCTTGCTGAGCACTCCGGCTCGTGCCGATCGCATCTTCGCGTACAAGTTTCAGACCGCCGTGGGCTTTAGCAGTTGGGCGTTCCTGTTGTTGGGGCTTCCGGTCCTGTTCGCGTATGGCATCGTGTATGCGGTCTCGTGGCCGTTCTTCCTTGTTCTGCCAGTATTCCTAATTGGCTATGTGTTGCTTCCCGGCTCGGTCGGATCTCTGTTTTGTATTGTCATCGTGTCCTTGGTTCCTCAGCGTCGAAAACAAGCGTTGGTGGTGCTTGGGCTCGTGGTGGTCGCCCTCGCCGGCTGGTGGGGCTACGAAGTCTTTCATTCCGCAGGGACAGCACTTGGCGGCGATCGTGACGCGCTCCAGGGGTTGTTCGGGCAGCTCAAGTTCGCGAGCCATCCTTTGGTGCCCAGCCACTGGATGTCGTGGGGACTTCAAGCGTCGGCTCGCGGCGACCTATCGGCGGCACTCATGCCCCTGGCCCTTGTCTGGACCAACGGGTTGATGGCCTATCTGATGGCGGCATTCGCGGCCAAGCAGCTCTATCGAAGCGGCTACAATCGTATCGCCACGGGGGCCGAACTCCGCAAACGCTACCGAGAAAGCCGGCTTGATCAACTTCAAATGCACCTCCTCTTCTTTCTCGATCGCCCGACACGCCTGCTTATCATCAAGGACTTCCGCACGTTCCGACGCGATCCCGCACAATGGGCGCAGATACTCTTGTTCATTGGGCTGATGATGCTCTACTTTCTGCCGACGCGACAGTTCTACACTGAAGACCTGGGACGTCGCGGGCAGCAAGGGGTCAGTCTCATGAATCTCTTCGCGACGTCCATGCTCCTTTGTGCCTACATGGGTCGATTCATCTACCCGATGATTAGCCTTGAGGGACGCAAGTTTTGGATTCTTGGATTGCTGCCTCTTCCTCGCAATCGATTGCTTTGGGGGAAATTCGGTTTTGCCGCGGTGGGAGCGATGGTCTTCGCCCAGTCTCTTGTCATTCTCAGCGATTTCTTGCTTCGCCTTGATCCGATCGGTATCGCGATCCATGTACTGACAGTCGCCATGCTAAGCCTGGGGTTGAGCGGCTTAAGCGTGGGCCTCGGCGCCATCATGCCGAATTTTCGTGAAACCGACCCGTCGAAAATCGCTGTCGGTTATGGTGGGACGATGAACCTCGTCGCAAGTCTGATGTACTTGCTCGTCACCATCAGCCTCATGGCGGCTCCATACCATGCCGTTCAGCTCTCGATATCCGAGAGAGATTCGTGGACGTTGCGTGACAAAGCCATCGTGGTCATGGGACTACTTGTGGGAGTGGTCGTCGCGAGTTGCGCCATTGTGATTCCGTTACGAGCCGGGATTCGGAACTTGCGGCGAATGGAATTCTAATTCGTGTCTGAGCGAGGTCAGCGCGAGGCCGCTTGAACAAGGGCATCTGCGGCTCGATCAACCTCTTCCTCGGTAGTAAACCTTCCCATGCTGAGTCGGACGGCACCTCGGCCAATCTCCGGCGCCACACCCATGGCACAGAGAACCGGAGAGAGATTCACTTTCCCTTCGTGACAAGCCGAGCCGGTCGAAGCTGCCACCGCCGGCGCTCGCTCCAATAATTCGGCTCCAACATGGCCGACGAAGTTCACATTCAGCGTGTTTGGTAAGCGCAGTATTCGATGCCCGTTGAGAACGATGCAGTCGCCAAGGCTTCGCCGAAGTCGCTCTTCGAGTCGATCGCGAAGTTGGGTCAGGCGAGCGGTTGCCGCTGGAAGAGACCGGGCAGCCACTTCCGCGGCGCGGCCGAGTCCGACAATGTACGGGACGTTTTCGGTTCCTGCTCGCCGCCCGCTCTCATGATCGGCCCCATGGATCAGACTCTCCAATTGGACTCCTCGGCGAATGAAGAGCGCTCCCACGCCCTTCGGGGCATAGAGCTTGTGACCGGCGACGGTCAACAGATCGACGTCGAGGTCACGGACGCTGACCGCCACTTTTCCCATGGACTGAGCCGCGTCCGTGTGAATGAACACGCCACGTTCTCGGCAAAGAGCCGCGATCTCGCGTATCGGCTGCAGCGTTCCCACTTCGTTGTTGCTGTGCATCACGGAAACGAGCACGGTTTGCCGGGTGATGGCACGGACGACCTCTTGAGGATCAACGACTCCGCAGCCATCCACCGGTACGGTCGTCACATTGCAACCGAGGCGTTGCAGAAACTGACACGGGTTCCGGGTGGCGGGATGCTCAATCGCGGTGGTGACAATGTGCGGTCGCCGCCCAAACCATCGACGAAAGCGCGCGGTCCACATTGCGAAAACGACGCCCTTGATGGCATGGTTGCTTGCCTCGCTGCCGCCACCGGTGAATACGACTTCGTCTGCGTCCGCATCGAGTAGCTGTGCTAGTTGACCGCGAGCGTGATCGACGGCTGAGTGAGCAACCTTGCCGTAGGGGTGCGTACTGGATGGATTTCCGAAATCGGTGTCGAGGAAAGGTCGCATGGCCTCCAATACCGCGGGGTCGACCGGCGTGGTGGCGTTGTAGTCGAGGTAGATCGGCGTCACGGCTCGTTCACTCTGGATCATGTGTACGAAAACACAGAGTCACGATAGCAGAAGTCCCGTTGCGTGAGGCGGCGGAATCGGGTCGTGTGGTTACCTTACCGGGGGGCATGGCCTTGCATTCGATTCGCGACGTGGTTGATTTCGTGGGTGTCTTGTGAGTTAGCCCCTTGCGGTGCGAAACGGATCCGCTTAAGCTCGTCGCAAGGTTTGCGTGTAATCCAGCGAATGGGAAGGTATCGAGCCGGGGTTCTCCATGATTTGCATCACGATCGCCCAAGAATCGCGTCGATTGGCACTGGCGGACATGTTGAACGCGGCTCAAATGGGAGCCGATTTGCTCGAGGTGCGGCTCGATGGCTTCGACAAGGACCCAAACCCGGCCGAGTTGTTGGCGGCGAGACGAAAGCCCGTATTGTTTAGTTGCCGTCGACGGCGAGACGGAGGAAATTGGAAGGGGACCGAGGACGAGCGACTCATGCTATTGCGGCAGGCCGTAATAGCGGGAGCCGACTATATCGAACTCGAGCCTGACGTTGCATCGCAAGTTCGGCGTTATGGGAAAACGCAACGGGTGATTGCTTTCACGGAGCTAGCGGAAACACCCGCAGATATTGCTGAACGCTATGAAGAGTGTCGGCATCTCGACCCGGATATTATCAAATTGACGTGCAAGGCGCGCACGCCAGAAGAAGCATGGCCGTTGGTTCAATTGCTCGCGAAGCCTCCCGTGCCGACGGTGGTGGTGGGCCTCGGTCGACCAGGGTTGATGCTTGCAATCCTCGGCCGGCGTATCGGGGCACCGTGGACGGTCGCGGCTCTTGAACGCGGCATGGAGGCATATCCGGGTCAGCCGACGATGAATGACCTGGAGCGAGTATTCCATTATCGATCGATCGATAAGGGAACCCGATTCGTCGGCGTCACGGGTTTGGGCGAGCGCGAGTACCTCACGATTGCGATGCTCAACGCCGCTTTCGCGCATCTGGGATTGGCGCTTCGTTGCCTGCCCCTTCAAGTTGGAAAAGTCCCCGTATTCAAGAAGGTCATTGACGCGGTCAAATTGGCAGGCGTTGTGATCGAGGAGGATCAACAAGATGCCCTTCGACCCCTCGCCACGCAAACCGACGCGGACGTTCAACCGGCGGTCTTGAACCCAGGCGGGATGCCGGTCGAGAGGTCAGTCGATCTTTTGGTCAAGCAAGGGGAGCAGTGGCTTGGTTGTCACACTTTTGCGGCCGGTGCCATCGCGGCTCTCGATCACGCCATGCAGACAAACTCATCAGGACCGAAACCACTCCCGGGAGCGACCGTGGTGTTGTACGGGACAAACACGACAGCCAGGTCTATCGCGCGAGCGTTGAAGGAAGCCGGCGCTCGAATCATTTTCGCAAGCCAGGACCGCGACGCCTTGAACCGGTTCTGTCGCATGTTCGGAGGCAGGCAAATACAGCGAGAAGCTATCTACTCAACACTTCACGACGTGTTGGTCGTATGCGGCGATGGGGCAGATGTCACCAAAGATGATGAGGAAGAGAGTGAACTCGGCCCTGTTCGGCCCAATTACCTTCGCGCCAGCATGACCGTGATGGATCTTACACAACTACCGCGCCGCACTCATTTGTTGCGTGAAGCGAAGGCCCGCGGCTGCGCAACGGTCGAACCGGTTGCTTTGCTCCTGGGTCAGGTGCAAGCTGAGGTCAAACGGCTCACAGGCCATGACGTGCCTCGCAACGTTTTGGAGAAGTCGCTTGCGGACCTGCTGCCGGATGATGAGCCAGGTTAGGTCAAATGGCCGATTTCGTTGCGAAACCTCTGCAAGCCCTCGGCATAAACTCGACGTGAGTCTTCTCGCGGATTGACAGTCCCCCGAAATTGCACCATGCTGGCGACGGCGTCAGCGACTGAAAACGGCTCGTGGATACCGCGTTGACGGCGTAGATGGGTTTCGAGGGCGCTGAGTGCGGTCACGGCTGCCCCGAGCGCGGGGCCTTCGGCGGACGCGATGCGCTCCATCGGACGATGCGCGACCGTTGCCAAGATCTCTCCCATCAGCTCGCTTCGGGCAATGCCGCCGGACATCGTAACTCGGCTAATCTTCTGCCCGGCGTGCTCATGTTCGTAGACGCCGACGGCGATTAGATACGCGAGTGCCTCGAGAGCGGCCCGGTATCTCACGCCCGGATCCGTAGGCATTGCCGGAATCCACTTCAAGTAGGGTGTCGCTACGTTCAGCGACGGCTCGGCGTAGACAAAGGGCAACACCATGACGCCATTGCACCCAGCGGGGACTTGGCGAGCGAGGTATTCGAGAGCCTCGAAGTCGGCATCACGGCCGACAACGTGATCGAGGAACTGAGCCCCGTTGGTGTAGCATCTCATCCATAAGTAGGGTCCCCAGTTGAGTCGCATGGCGTCGAGGGCGCTCGACTGAGGAAGGGAACTCGACGACGAATTCACGACGGCGGAGTTTCCAAGAATCACGGCAAGCTGTCCGGCATCCACGGCGCCGCCACCAACCAAACCCGCCTGTTGGTCGTCGGAGGTTGGAAAGATCATGGGGCGATGTTCGTGCGCGATACCAGCTTCTTGAGCAAGGTTTGGCGACAGCAATCCAATCGGCGCGCAATCGTCGCGTTCGATCCGAGGCAACTGGGCCAAAGCCATCGCTCGATAAATGGGCGAATCGAGAGCCTGAAGCATTTCGGCCCGCCATTGGCGAGTCCGCAAGTCCATGATTCCCGTCGAAGCTGCTGACGACACGCTCACAGAGTCGAACCGGCCGGTTAGGAAACCCGCTGCGAGCGACCCGTGAGACAAGATTCGCTTCGTTCTCACCCAATCGGCCGGCGCCAACAGAGCCTCATCCTTGACGAGATGGCTCAGCGAGTAGCGAATCGCCCAGGGGCCACCGGTCAATTCGACCGGATCAAGACCTTGTGCCGCGAGACGGGCCATGCCGATCGCGTGGTATTCGGCGAGAGTCTGGTCGTTCCAATAAATGGCTCGTCGAACGGGATTGCCAACTGCGTCGAGCCGGCCAGCCGTATGGTGCGTCGCGGAAATGCCGCCGGCAACCCAATGCTCCAACCGATTCTGCTCACGGAGAGCCTGGGCCATGGCCCGCGTGGTTGCACGAGCTTGGCCTTCGAGTTGGAGGACATTCAGCTCGGATACGCCCTCCTCGGTCCAAAGATCCGTGGGCAATCGCACCTCGGCGACGACATTACCGCGAAGGTCAAATGCCAGACTCTTGACCGCACCCGTGCCGAAGTCCCAACCGGTAATGATGCTGTCGCGCGGAACGCAACGTAATAACTCGTGCATGGACTCGTGAGTCTCCCGAGTGACTGACCTGACGTTTGTGATCGTTGACAATCTATTTGGTTTTCACCGGCGACAAGACCTCGTCGCGCAATCGGCGAAAATCGTCTCGCGATCGAAGCGATTCAAGGTCCGTGTCCTTGGCCAGTGCCGTCGCTCGAGCCGGAACCTTGAAGTACCCCTCGGCCTTCAGCTTGCGGAGGTACTCGATGGCTTCCACGGCGTACCGGTCGGCTAGAACGTCTTTCTCGGCCTGCGGCAGTTTCGGGTCATTCCTTGCCGCGTTGACGCTCAAGGCGAACACACACGCGAGATTATATCGCGTAATCGCATCGGTCGAAGCGTGTGTTGCCGCTCGGCGGGCATCGTTGCCGGCCGCAAAATGGTCGCCGGTCAACGTCAACAGGAATGCTCGTGCGGTCAGAAGACTCGGCAGGACCTCGTTACTTTTCGTTACTTGCTGGATCATGCGATCAAGGATGCGTCGTGCATCGGTGGACGCCGGTGAATCTCGAAGCACGTCCAGATGGCGCATGCAATAGGTGCTAATCTCGTGTGCCAACGATGAAATGTCAGCCGGTGCCCGTATCGACTTTTCCAGATTGGAAAAGAGTTGCTGCAACAAGCTGGCCGCTTGCGGCTTTTTCTCGATGCGGACGTTGACCGTTACAAGGTCGGAAAGTGCCTGGCGATACAGCAATGGGTAGAAGAACAATTCGGGGTGACGGCTGACCAGAACCTGATACAACTCTACGGAACGACTGAGAGGCATCACGGCATCATCGAGTCGACCCGTCGCCATCGCGGCACGTCCAAGCGTTCGGTAGCCGCTACCTAGCCGAAATTGATACTCCGATGCGAGGGGGTAATCTCGAACCAGTTTTTCGAAATGGTCGATGCCGGCCCTGAGCGATTTGACGGCAGGCTCGAACTGCCGCGTGAAAAAGTAATACTCTCCGAGGTGTAACCGACAAGTCGCAAGGATCGGCTCGATGTCGCGTCGCCGATCGGGGAATTCCGTTGCTAACGACTCGAGATCGGCGACGGCTGACACCGCAAGGGCACTCGCTTTGGTGATTTGCCCCATGTTGAGATAGAACATTGTCAAGTGCTGACGAGCATCTCCCAGGGCCAACCGGTAACTGAATTGGTTTGGATTCTCAGATACCAACAGCGTTGATTCTTCGACTGCCCGGACAAAGTAACGCTCAGCATCCGGGATTCGCCTTTCTTGAAACTTGGCCAGTCCGGACTGTGACAGCAATTTCACTCGGAACGAATTGAATTTCTCCTCGTTTGGATGATCGCGTCGAAGCCGGTCGGAGATTTCCAAAGCGTTGTTGAGCAGCATGTCGGCCTCGTTCGTGGCATTTCGCATTCGCATGACCACGGCCAGCAACCGGAGCGAATCCGCGAGGCCATGTTGATGATTTGGGTCGTGGGCGAATTCGGCACGTGATCGTTCATTCAAGTCGATTGCTCGGCGAAGTGCGGCTTCGGCCTGTTGGTGACGGCCCAGAGATAAGAAGAGCTGACCCAGTTTTGCGTTGGCGCGACCCGCCTCACGCAAAAGCGTCGGATTGTCTGACTCCTGTTGGAGAAATCGTTGATAGAACGTTACCGCGTCTTCGAGAATTTGGGTTCGTTCAACCTCGAACTGCGGCACGTAAGCGAGTTTCTCATCGACAACTCGAGTCAGCATTCGATCGACCGCATCAACGGCCTGCTGAAGGTTGGCATGAGCGCGGTCAGCTTCCCGCACTGCGGTATCTCGGCTTCTTCGTGCAGCTTCTCGTTCAAGCCTCGCGACTTGCCAGCTCCAGACAATCGCAACCATGCCGATACTGAGCGATATTGCTAGAGCGAGGATCAGCCTAACGGTTCGTGGATTGCGTTGGGCCCAACGTCGCGAGCTTTCGATCCAACCTACAGGTCGTGCGAGAATCGGCCTTCCCGATTGAAATCGGATCAAGTCGTCGGCCAACTCGTCCGCCGACTCGTATCGCTTTCGTGGTTCCTTCTGAAGGCACTTCAGGCAAATCGTTTCCAGGTCGCGCGGAAGATAGGGTTGCAGCCGGGACGGTGGTACAGGCTCTTCGCTTACGACCTGGAGGATCGTGTCCAAAGGCGTGGCGGCTCGGAACGGCGGGCGCCCCGTGAGAAGCTCATAGAGAATCGCACCGAGAGAATAAATGTCAGCGGCGGGGCCGATGCTTCCCGATTGACCGCCCGCTTGTTCGGGAGCCATGTAACTTGGCGTGCCGAGTATGGCGCCCGATTGTGTCGGTCCATCGGACGAACTCAAGAGTTTCGCGAGGCCGAAATCCGTTAGCTTCGGTGTGAAAGTCGACAACGGTTCGCTGCCGAATCGCTCAGCGGCATCATGCGAATCCGTGGGAGCGGAGTCCCGAGGTTGGAGGAGAATGTTGGCCGGCTTCAAATCGCGATGAACGATGCCACGCTTGTGAGTGTAGGACATGGCTCGTGCCAGAGGTTCGACGAGTTGCGCGGCGAATTCGGGCGACAAAGGGGTTCCGTCGAGGCGATCGGCGAGGCTGCCGCCGTGGACGTATTCAAGAACGCTGAACGGGTGATTGTCGACTTCGCCGACTTCATAGACCTGAACGATGTTCGCGTGTTGCAACTGAGCGATGGCCGACGACTCGGTTTTGAACCTCTCCCGTTCCGTGCCGCCCGCGTGGGCACCCGAAAGGATCATCTTGATCGCGACCGGGCGATTGAGTCCGATCTGATTGGCCAAGTAGATTACACCCATTCCGCCTCGGCCGATTTCGCGCTCCAACTGATAGCCCGGTATGGTAGGCACGGCGAATGTCGTTGGCTTGGGCGATGCCGCATCGAGGGTCACGGCTTCGGGCGAAGTGTTGGCCTCTAGACCACAGGTAGGACATCGAGGCAGTTCATCGAGTGTTTCGTTGTGAGCATCAGCCGATAAAGACCATTGATGACCATTCTTGCACGTGTACTGCATGACGAACGCCCTATATACTCGGAACTTTCCCCGGGGCCTCACCGACGGCTTGCGACGGTCGGCGTCGACCAGTTCTTGTCGGCATGCGGGATGAACGGTAGCATGCCTCCATCAGTGGATTCGGACAGAACCCATCACTTATTGTCAAGGAAACAGTCGTGGGACCCAAAGATCTAATTCGTCAGACAATGGATTTTCACTTGGGGATGACGTTTCAGTTGCTTAGCGATCTGAGCGATGCCGATCTGCTGGTGCGACCTGTCCCCAGCGCGAATCATATCGCATGGCAACTCGGGCATCTGATCAACTCGGAGGTTATGCTGTTGCAGTTAGGCACGGGCATGCCCACCTTTCGACTTCCCGACGACTTCGCAGCGCGGCACGGCAAGGAAACCGCAGCCAAGGATTCTGCCACGGATTTCTTGACGAAGGCCGAGTACATCGACCTTTTCAAGAAGGTTCGTTCCGCAACTCTGTCGGCCCTTGAGGCGATGCCTGAGACGACGCTCGACAACGCGACACCCGAGTCATTCAAGAGCTACGCGCCGACCGTCGGCGCACTGTTGATGCTGATCGCCAATCATCCTCTCATGCATAGTGGTCAGTTCTCGGTTGTCCGTCGAAAACTCGGCAAGACAGTGCTGTTCTAGGTCGTGTGCAACGTTCGTGGTGTGCGTATTGTGAGCGATGGTGCGCAATCGCACACTATGGAACCTTGGGCGATCCATCTCGAATAGGATGCTATTGTCTCATTTGTGGATCACGCTAAGATCGTACCGCGCGGCCTTGATCCAATGCGTAGGCATTCGGCATTCAGGTTGCATGAGTTGCCTCGCATCTATTGAGGACTCGCACATGGCGGACTCGGTTGGCCCCGATCGTCGCACGTTTTTGTCTACGGTCTCGTCTGCGGCAATGATCGGTGGATTGGCGGCGGGATATGGCACGCTCACATTTATGGCGGGTCGCTTCCTTTATCCATCGCGGCCCCGCGAGATGGCTTGGGTTTTCGTCAAGGAGATCGAAAGAGTCAAGCCCGGTGAGGTTCTGACTTTTCGGACTCCTGCCGGGCAGGCTGTGACCATCACGCGTCGTGGTAACGCGGGGCTGGCCGACGATTTCTTGGCACTCTCGACGACGTGTCCCCATCTCGGGTGCAAGGTTCATTGGGAGCCTCAGAACAATCGCTTTTTCTGCCCGTGTCACAACGGCGCGTTCGATGCGTCGGGCGTGGCCACGGCCGGGCCGCCGGCGGAAGCCCGGCAGTCACTTCCGCCGTATCCGTTGAAGGTCGAAAAGGGGTTGTTGTTCATCCAGGTGCCGGTTGAAGTCGTGGGTTAGACGGGAGCGTCGAATGACAAGGTTGCGACTTTGGCTGTACGAGCGAGTTCCGGTAACCGGCGACCAACTCCGGGAAATGACGAACGAGCCGGTGCCGAACCACCTGAAACACTGGTGGTTTTGCTTGGGGGGCACCCCGGCGTATTTGTTCGTCGTTCAAATCATCACCGGAATCTTGTTGGCAATTTATTATCAGCCGTCGCCTTCGACTGCCTACGACTCCGTTCGCTACATCACCGAAGAAGTCACCTACGGTTGGTACATTCGCAGCGTCCATAAATGGGCGGCGACGCTCATGATCGCGACCGTGATCTTGCATCAGATGCGAGTCTATTTCACGGGTGGATACCGTCGCCCGCGAGAAATCAACTGGATGATCGGCATGTGCCTGTTGGTGTGTACGTTGGTGGTTGGCTTTACCGGATACAGCCTCGTCTACGAACAACTCAGCTATTGGGGCGCCACGGTCGGAGCCAACATCGCGGAATCGACGCCCATTGTCGGCGGCCACATCAAACGGCTGATGCTGGGCGGCGAGGAATACAACGAAAGGACTCTATCGCGGTTTTTCATTTTGCACGCCGCCGTCCTGCCGGTGACCATGATCCTCTTGTTGGTCATTCACATCGCCTTGATTCGCATGCTCGGCGTAACCGAATTCAAGTTTGCTGACGAACCGCCGGACAAGCCGGGATATTTTCAGTTCTTCCCCGACCATATGTACACGGAGATCATCATCGGTTTGATTCTGATGATCCTGCTCAGCGTCTTGGCGACGGTGTTACCGGCGCACCTGGGGCCTCGTGCGGACCCATTGACGACGCCGGAGGTCATCAAGCCGGAGTGGTTCTTCTATGTGACGTTTCGTTGGCTAAAGTTGTTTTCGAGTACGGCGGCCGTGCTGAGCATGGGCTTCATTGTCTTTCTGATGTTCGTTTGGCCGTTCATCGACAGTGTCTTTCGCCGGCTGTTGCCGAAAACCGAATTGAGCGTGTGGATAGGGATCGTTGCCGTATTCGTCATCGTTGGTCTTACCGTGTGGGAAGCTCTCGTCGAGCACTAACGTGATCCGAAAGGACCTAGGGCAATGCGTCTTGAAACAAAGCGACTCATCATCGGGTCATTGGGCGGCCTGTTCCTCGTGTCGCTGATATTAGTCCAATACATGGAAGTCGTTCGCAAGCGAGCCGAGGTCGGCCTAGGCTCGCCTCACATCGTTGCGCCGGCATCATCGCAGAATTGCATCAAGTGCCATCAGGATCAGACGCCTGGCATTATTGAACACTGGAAGGGAAGTACCCATGCGCGGAAGGCCATTGGCTGTGTCGAATGCCATCAGGCGGAAAAGGGCGACGCCGACGCCTTTGATCATTATGGCGAACTCATTGCCACGGTGGTGACCCCGCGTGATTGCGCTCGGTGTCATGCGGAGGTCACAGCCGAATTCGCGAGAAGCCATCACGCTAAGGGTGGGAACATCTTGGCGTCGCTGGACAATTTCTTGGCGGAGACCGTCGAGGGTTCGCGGCAACCGATAAATCCGCACGCACCCACGCCGGGCCATGCGGTCAAAGAGGTCAACGGGATGGCCTTTGCGAATACGGGTTGCCAGCAATGCCATGGGAGCAAGCTCGCATTACAATCGACGGACGGCAAGGTGATCAATGTTGATGACCTCAAGCCCGGTCCCGACGGAAAGCCGACGAATATTGATGCCGTGTCGCGCATTCTCAAGGACGAAAACGGCCGGCCACTGTTCCATTCGTCGACTTGGCCCAACACTGGAATTGGCCGACTGAATTTGGACGGTTCTCGTGGGTCTTGCTCGGCCTGTCATTCGCGCCACGATTTTTCGCCGCGGCGTGCCCGCCAACCGGAAAACTGCGGTAAGTGTCATCTTGGCCCCGATCATCCTCAGAAAGAAATCTACGAGGAATCGAAGCATGGCGTCGCATATCGCGACCTTCGAGAGTTCATGAAACTCGACGGCGCGACATGGGTTTTGGGCAAGGATTATTCCCAGGCGCCGACGTGCGCGACCTGTCATATGTCCGGCCATTCTCGGAATGGCGGAAAGATCACGCATGATCCCGGCGAGCGCATCTCGTGGTCGAATCGCCCGCCCATCAGCCTCGTGATGGACACCGACACCGAACATCGGATCGTTTTGGAGACTGACACGTCGAAGCGATCCGCGTTGATCGCCGATAGCGCGGAAGCGAAACGCAACCGAATGAAGGCCGTCTGCGGACATTGTCACACGCCCGACTACATCAGCGGATTCTACAAGCAGTACGATGATTTCATTGTGCTGTACAACGAGAAATTTGCGCGCCCCGGACAGAATCTGATGAAGGCGCTTCTCGATGAGGGGCTACGCTCGAAGGCGGACTTCGACGAGGAGATCGAATGGACTTGGTTCTATCTCTGGCATCACGAGGGACGCCGCGCTCGGCACGGCGCGTCGATGATGGCGCCGGACTACGCTCATTGGCACGGCACGTATGAGGTGGCCGAACGCTTCTACATGCAGTTGATCCCGCAAGCACAAGAAATGTGCGCTCATGCCGAAGCCGAAGGAAAGAACGCTCAGGCCAAGAAAGTGCGCGGGTTTATCGATCAGTTGCTGGCACGCCCGGAGCATTCCTGGTTCCAGCAACAGAAGCGTCCGGCCAAGCACCCGTAGTCTGTCGCAGTTGAGAAGTTCCAAACTTCGGATTGCCACGATTCGTGAGAATTGACTATAGTTGCTTGGTCGCGGTCCCGCATGAGGCGGGCCGGCGCCGTCACGGGTGAAAGGATGTGTCCGTGTCCGTCACCGTCCGACAACTCGCGGAATGGATAAACGGCGAAGTCTGCGGTGATGCCGAAACGGAAATCGCCGCCGCCATGCCAATCGACGATGCTCGCCCGGGTGACGTCACCTTTGCTGAGTCATCGCGTCGCGTGGCCCAATTGCATCATTGCCTGGCCGACGCGGCCATCGTGCCACTCAGCACGCCGCCAGGAACAAAGACAATCATCCGCGTGGCCGATCCGATCATGGCATTCGCGCTGGTGGTTCAGCGATTGCACAGCCGACCCACCCTCGTCCCCGAGGGCATTCATCCTCGTGCTTCCGTTCATCCTTCGGCCAAGATCGGCAAGGATGCTTGGATCGAGCCGCTAGCTGTCGTCGGGATTGGGTCGTCGATCGGTGATCGATGTCGTCTGGGCAGCGGAGTTGTCATCGGGCGTGGATGCCGACTTGGCGATGATGTGACGATCTTTCCGAATGTCGTCATTTACGACGGCACCGTGATCGGAAATCGCGTGACCATTCATGCCAACGCCGTCATCGGCTCGGATGGTTACGGCTATCGAACTCACGGCGGTTGTCATATCAAGGTCCCTCAATTGGGATTCGTCGAGATCGGCGACGACGTCGAGATTGGCGCGGGCACGACCATCGACCGCGGGACGTTTGGCCCCACGCGGATTGGAACAGGTACGAAGATTGACAATCTGGTGCAGATTGGCCACAACTGCCGGATCGGTCGACATAACTTGCTTGTGAGTCAGGTCGGGCTGTCGGGATCGGTGACGACCGGCGATCACGTGATTCTCGCGGGGCAAGTGGGCGTTGCCGATCATGTGGAGATTGGCGAGCGAACGATCGTGGGGGCGAAGGCCGGTGTTGTCAAAGACGTACCGGCGGACCAACATTATCTGGGGGCACCGGCCACCGCGGCCCGAGACCAGAAACGAATCTTGATGTCGATGGAGCACTTGCCCGAGATACGTCGAGACGTCGCGCGCATCAAACGACAGATGGGGCTGACCGATGAAAAATCGGCAGGCTGAGATCGCCCGAGAAATACCAGCGTTCATCGAACGCAGTGCGAGCGATCGTTTGCTTGATTGCGAGCGCCCGATCGGGCTCTTGGCGGGCGCGGGTCGGTTTCCCGAGGTGTTCGCCGAGAAGGTCCATTCTTTGGGGTTACCGCTAGTAGTCGTGGGACTTCGCGACTTGGCGTCGCCATCTCTGGCCCGGTTTTCGCGCAAGTTCTATTGGTCGGGCATCGCCAGACTTGGTCGGATCATTCGCTGCTTCAAACGCGAGGGCGTTCGCGAATGGACGATGGCGGGGAAGGTCCACAAGACAATCACGAACCTATCGTGGCGTTGGCTTCGACTCGTGCCCGACTGGCGCATGTTGCGATTCTGGTATAGCTTTCAACGTCGCGATAATCGGGATGACTCGATCCTGTTGCACCTGATCGACGAGTTTGCGGCCGACGGTATGCAATGTGTGTCTGCCTTGGACCTGTGTCCGGAGTTGCTCGTGAAAGCGGATGTTCTTACGCAACGGGTTCCGACGTCCAGCGAAAACGCCGACATCGAATTCGGCTGGGAGCTTGCCAAGGAAATGGGCCGGCTGGATGTGGGACAGAGCGTTGTCGTTAAGGAGCGAGCTGTCTTGGCCGTGGAAGCGATCGAGGGTACCGATCAGGCCATCCTTCGCGCGGGACAGCTTTGCCCTCGGGGCGGATTTGTCGTGGTGAAGGTCGCCAAGCCCATGCAAGATATGCGATTTGACGTGCCAACTGTCGGTGTTAGCACAATCGAAACCATGAAAAAGGCTGGGGCCAAGGTCTTGGCGATTGAGGCCGGCAGGACGATTCTCTTGGATGCCGAACAGACCGTGGCTCTCGCCAATCGCTATGGTATCAGCATTGCGGCTCGGGCGGCAGCATAATGCTCGGGGTTTTTGATTGCGTAAATGCCGCCCCCTTCTGATAATGGCTCGCTTAGTGTACAATATTTATTTGGTACTCCAACTCCCACAGTCGGCGGCCAATGGGCACAATTAGCTTCACGCTACCGCCCGATATTCCTGCTGATTCCCAACGGGAACTTGGCCGGTCCTGTTTGGCCGGCGGCTTCGATAACTCGCCTAGCCCCAGCGAAATCAGATCCGGTCCCGGCAAGATGACCGTTTATCGGGCACTCGACGAGAGTGGTTATTTGTTGGCACCCTGGTTAGTCGATGGTGCCGGCCGCCTCATGACGCCAACGGCAACCCTAATCGAACGGGAAACCCCATATGCCCTTGAAATCGAAATCGCTCGCGGAAAGATTAATCAGATTCGTAACCAACTCGGAGACTGGCAGGACAACGGGATTCCGTTGCCGCCGGAGTTCGATGGGGCGGTCCGCGATTTGAGTCGCAGGTTCGGCCAAGTCGTCATTGACCCAAACTCGGACCTGGCTCGCCAGCAAATCCGCGCGGTTATCGCGGATGCCTTTCGCGTGGCCGAGAAGCTGGCGATGTCGCAAGCCGACCGATTGTTCACCATGCGTCATGCGCGTTTTCCGCGATTGGAAACAGCATTGGGCTGCCAGGTCGGCTCATTGCCCGGCACCACGGCCGAACCGCTCAAGATGGCAACGAATGCTGTCTGTGTCCCACTGACTTGGAAAGAAATCGAGCCGGTCGAATCGAAGTATCGCTGGGATGATGCTGACAAAGTCGTTGATTGGGCGCTGCGAAACGGGATGCGTGTGAGTGCCGGACCGCTCATCGACCTTTCGCATCATAGCTTGCCCGATTGGCTTTCGCTCTGGGAAGGCGATCTGCCGAATATCGCGAACTTCATCTTCGATTATGTGGGAACGGCCGTCGCGCGATTCCGCAAACGTATCCGTCGCTGGCAAATTGTCGGAGCCGCGAATATGGCGACGGGCCTTTCGCTGTCCGAAGACGATGTGCTGGTGTTGATCGCCCGCATTTGCGAGACCGTGCTTCAAGTCGATCCCGGAATCGAGATCGTCATCGGGTTGGCACAACCTTGGGGCGAGTACCTTTGCCGCGAGGAGCGAACCTATTCAGGGTTCGTTTTCGCCGACACGCTCCTGCGCGGCGGTCTGCATTTGGCGGCCTTGGACTTGGAAATTGCCGTCGGTGTTTGGCCGCGAGGTAGCTATTGCCGTGATGCGATTGAAATCTCGAGACTCTTGGACCATTACTCGCAACTGGGAATTCCAATCCAAGTGACTTTGGCCTATCCGTCATCGATGGATGACGACGCCCAGGCGGAGCGCGGACAGCGACTTGACGCGGGATTCTGGCATGGCGGCTTCGACCCCTCCACTCAGGCGGATTGGGCGTCCATGGTCGCCACGGTGGCCGCTAGCAAGCCCTATCTGTCCGGTATCCATTGGGCTCACCTTACCGATTCACTCCCTCATCGCTTTCCAAACTGCGGTCTTTTCGACCGGAACAATCAACCGAAACCGGCTCTGGAACGCCTTCGCAAGCTCCGCGAAGCTCATCTGCGATGACTAACGGCCGGTTCCACGGTCATACCCACAACTCTAAAAGGTGTTTGATCGCCTCATCCCAGTCATCGAAATACTGCGGTATCATGTCGTCTTCATGGGCGATGGATGGAAATGGCCCGTCGATCTGAAGCCGCGTGACGACCACGTCGGGAATAGCCTGGGGCCGATCGCGCGTTGACACCGTCAAGTAGTGACACAGGTGACGCTGGGCAAGCTTACTGCAATGGGCCATTGCCTCGGCCTCATTGGAGATCATCGAGAAGTTGACTGTTCCGTTTTCAATCTGCTCCTGAAACAGCAGCTTCACGAGTTCCTGTTCGTGGGCTAAAGGGTACGTCGAACCATTTGAGAGGAACAGAAAGTCAAACTTGAGAGCGTCGGTGCTAAGCCATTCCATGAGTTTTTGAGCGGCGGCACACAGGAGGCCCAACGTAAGCACGATTCGCTGATGGGGAAGCTCCTGGTCCTTAAAACGCGTTTCAACTAAGTCAGGATACAACCCGAAGGCGAATGCTCTTCGTCGGCGGAGAAACTGATTCTCGTCACGGGAATAGTAGTAAAGCTCATCACGCAGAAACTTGACGTCGAAGAGATCGGGGCGCGCCTCCGGCTCGATGTAGGCAAGCTGCGAGTGAAGTAGACTCTCGATTGTGCCGCGGGTGGAAATCGACGTGTAGCCTCCAACCGGATAGGTATCTTCGTCCAAGACTCGTGTCGGCACTTCCTTTCGTCCCGAGAGCGGCTTGATGCGGTGCGGGGGAAGTCGCCGAAGGAACCCGAGCTTGGCCCTTTCAATCTCATCGTGGGCCACTCGTTGGCCCTCATCGACCAGCGCGACTCCGTTTTCCAAGGCACGCACGTTTTCGAGCGCCAAAATCTCCGGGGTTCGGCGTGCGGCCTCGGCCAGGGACTGGTAGCAGGTCTCCAGAAGCGGCATCAGCCCTTGAGCGACATATTCCCGTCCACGATGGAGAAGCACCTCGGGGGCTTGGTCCAAGAACGATCGAATTAGAGAGGGCGGCAGGAGGACGCCATCAAAATCGGCGCGCCGCCGAAATTGGCTGATGAGAAAGGCCAAGCCGCGGGCGCGATCACGACGCTTTTCGTATCGCCGCAGCGCGTCGCAGGCTCGCTCAAATGTCCAGTCAGCGTAGAGCTTACCGAGTACATGGTCTTCGTACATTCGCCAAAGGACGGAGTGAGGGTCGCTCCCAACGCCGGAACGGGCCATGCCCGATCGCTCACCGCGGTCCATACCGAACGCCACGACGCCGACATCCGCGGCGAAGCCAATGGGGGGCAACGGCTCACCGTTTCCGGCAATCTCCAAGGCCCACTCGAGGACGATCTTGACCACCTCGGGCGATGGTGGATTCAGAACGGTCTGGCGACAAAGCCCTTCGAGGATGAATCGTTGAGCTTGGTCCAAGTCTCGCAGTTCGTGGATTCCCATCCCGCTTTCCTCGGTTGGCGGTCCGCGTGGTTCGGCTATGTCTTTGCCCTCCTTTACATTATCCAGGTCGAGAAAAGGCGCCGACGCATGTTTGCGGTCTCGCGACCGGATTCTTTGATACAGGCATTAAAGATTGCCGCGTTTCAGGCCGAATGAAAGAGGAGGGATCGATGCCGGTTGGTTCGCCGACCGTTCGGGGACGGTATCTGCGAGCCGACTCCATCGCGTGAGGATGGCATGAACGCGAAACTTGGGTTGACGGCCGCAATCGCACTGACTTTGGCCTCGACGTTGAGCCTTGCCCAGCAGCCGATCGAACGCCTGCCCGGCATGCCGACTCCGGTGCCAATGGGTCCGATAGCACCGAATACTGGCGCTTCACCAAACGCGAATCCGTTGCTCGGTTCGCCAACGGTTGCGCCGGCGTCGCCTCTGGTCTATCCGGCAGGCGACATGCTTCCACCTGGCTCGGTCAGCTATCCGGGACTTGCCATGCCGGGCGATGGGCCGATCATGGAAGAGTTCTTCCTCCGAACCGGCCCATCATTGCCCGTCGCTGGTGGAGTTGTCGCCGATCGGGCCAATACGGGATGGCTCGTTGAAATTGGCGGCCGAACGTCGTATCTGAATCAGGCCGCCGATGCCGCGTGGGTCATCGAGGCTTCATTGCGGTATCAATACAACCGCGCGCTGGCGAACCAGACGCCGACGATTCTCCGAGACCAATTAGTCATTGACGACCCGGGTTTTGGGAACGTTCGCACTTTCCTCAATGACCTGCCCGTGACTTTGCGGCAATACCATCGTTGGTATGTCGGTATTGGTGGCGGCCGTGACTGGTATCTTGCCGGCGGCCCGACATCGCATCACGAAACGCTGGTTCGCGTCGGTGCCGACCTCGGCGGTCGATGGGGGACATCTCACGTCAACCTGCTCCTGGCAAACGCCATCCCGACGCAGGATTACATCCGAAAGCACGACGTTATCGGCGCCTTCTACATGGGTGGGCACATCAATCTTGAGATTCCGTTCGGGGCTTGGACCTGGTTTGTCGGGTTCCGCGCCGAGTGGAGTTACACTTGGAGCGACATCATCAGGGGACAATCTAGCGATATCAAGGACGTGAATCTACTCATCAACTCCGGATTCCGATTCTAAAATAGCTCCTCAGCCGAGCGACAGTGATCGAATTGACATTCGGCGTTCTCGACCCCCCTTTATCCACCGCATGCGGGGAGATAAAGGGGGGTCGAGACCAAAACGCCACTGTCGCTCATGTGGGGAGCTATCTAGTCCGTACCGCATTCTTTGGTCTACGAAAAAGGCCCATTCGAAGATCGAATGGGCCTTGGATCCTGAGTCGGACTCGCCATTCTATTTGGGTTTGACCGGCTTGGGTGGAAGTCCGGGTAGGTCGGTCGGCTCGGCAACTTTGCGGTAGCCCAACGACACCAACACTTCGAGTACCTCGCTCCACGTCGGGAACGGCCGGCGGTTGTCTCGCTTGTACTGATCCATGGCCTTCATGAACTCGATGTCTTCGTCCGTGTATTCTCGTTCGCAAGTGGTTGGATCGATCTGCCGCCGTCGCTCGCTTGATCGCCGACGCTCGGCACTGTTGGCTTGGCGTCGATCGATGGCTACGGGGATATTCCGTTTCCGGCGTTCGTCACGTTTGACGCCAACCGCTGCGGTCCCGTCGGTGGTGCTCATTCGTGCTCCCACTTTAATGAAAACTACCAGAATCTTCGTTCGCGGCGCGATTCCGGCTCGAACAGGTGTTATGGACGGAAAACAAGTGAATTCTAGCCTACTTTTCCTGCAGGTGATGTCAACGACAACATTTTACTGCGGCCCATGAATGTCGTCGTTGCCGACCACTACAACCCGCACACGAAGCAATAACGGAAGTTGATTGCGGAACTCATTGTCTGCCAACAATTAGTGGCGACTACGCTGCAAATTCGTTAATGCCATGTTCGCGATAATGATCGCGCCGGTCATGATGTACTGCATCTCCACCGGGACATTGAAGAGATTCACGCCATTGCGAAGCAACTCCAGAATCAGTACGCCGGTGAGAGTACCTAAGACCGTGCCCCGTCCACCGGAAAGGCTGGCTCCGCCAATCACAACCGCCGCGATCACGTCTAACTCGAGCATTTCGCCGGCACTCGGATTTCCGCTCGACCCATGAGCAAAAGTGATGACTCCGCCAAGCCCGGTCAGCAGCCCCGCGATCGTGTAGACGACGACTTTCGTGCGATCGACCGAAACGCCGCAGAGTCGAGCCGTTGCCTCATTCGAACCTACCGCGTAGATATGCCGCCCAAGTACGGTAAGCCGCAACAATACACCGATCACTATTGCAAGGACCAATACCATCCAGAAACCAGCGCCAAAGAGCAACCATCCCGGACGAGGGTGTGGGCTGGCCAAGGCGCCAACCCATTGAAGGTCAGCTCCACGCGGTAGGGCGATGAGCGTCCGACCCGAAAGCCACACCCCCAGACCCCGGGCAATGCCGTACATACCGAGTGTCGCAACGAGCGGCGGCAACCTCAGACGGGTGATAATCAGCCCGTTCGCCAGACCGCAAAGCCCACCCGCGACGATTCCGCTGGTGACGGCAACGAGGCTTGCCGATGCGACGGAGTCCGGTCCCGAATATAGCTGCCGGAACATTTGCATCGTAACCACAGATACCAACGCCACGACGGAGCCTACAGACAAATCGATTCCGCCGGTGACGATCACCATCAACATTCCGAGGGCAATCACGCCGGGAATACATCCCTCGTGGACCATGACCTGCAGGTTGCGCGCCGTCAGGAAGTTGCCCAGTTCACCTTTGATTCCGATGAGCAAAACGAACAGGGTGAACACGGTGGCCAGACCCAAGTAGGGACCGGAGGGCATCGGAATGGATCGGCGAGGAACTGCCGTTGCGCCCGCATTATGGGCCATGAGAAATCACCGTTGAATCGTGGTTGAAGCGCCTGTGGCAAAGGCCATGACGGCCTCCGGCGACCATTGTGATATCGGGCGAACTTCGCTCAGCCGGCCGCGAGCCATGACCGCGAGCCGATCGCATACGCCAAACAACTCCGGCAAATAGCTGCTAATGAACAGGATCGACTTGCCGTTGGCCGCCTGCTCACCCATGAGCCGATAGATTTCGGCCTTGCTCGCGACATCAATTCCTTTGGTCGGCTCGTCGAGTAGGAGGACATCGGCCTCTTGATGAAGAAGCCGGCCAATGGCGACTTTCTGTTGATTGCCGCCGCTGAGGTCGCCAACGGGTTGGTCTCCGCCGCGAGCACGAATATTGAGTCGTCGAAGCCAATCGGCTACGGCCGACGCCCGTTGCCGAAGGTTCAAGGTTCCCCAACGGCTATAGGGCGTCATTCGGCTAAGCGTTAGATTGTCGGCGATGCTCTGCCCCAAGGCCAGACCCTCACCGGCTCGATCTTCGCTAACCAAACCCATTCCCTGATCCAGTCTCCGTCGAGGAGTTGCCGGGCCGGAATACTGCCGCAACGTGACGCGGCCACTGCGAACCTGGTCCAGGCCGAATAAGGACCGTGCCAATTCCGTGCGACCGGAACCGACGATGCCCGCGATGCCGAGTATCTCACCTCGATGAAGCGTCAGGGAAACGCCCCGCGGTAGATCCATCCCCGCGAGTTTGTCAATCTCCAATATCGGCTCGCCCGTGGAATGCGGGACTTTCGGGAACTGCTCCACGACCGGACGACCAACCATCCACTCAATAACGCGATCGCGTGAATATGCCGAACGGAGGTCGCCGGCGACGTTGCGGCCGTCGCGAAGCACCGTGAAGCGATCGGCCACCTCTTCGATTTCCTCCAAGAAATGGCTGATGTAGACGACCGTTACGCCTCGATCTCGCAAGCGACGAATCAGCGTGAAAAGCCTTTGGGTGTCGGCCGCGGTCAACGCGCTAGTGGGTTCGTCGAGGATCAGAATGCGAACGTCAGTGAGCAGGGCGCGGGCGATTTCCACCAATTGCCGCTGGGCTGGGCTTAACGAATGCACGGCTGCATCCGGATCGATTTCGGTATGTTCGAGCTGGCCAAGGAGGTCCCGGGCAAGTCGCTTCTGTTCGGCACGATTGAGATACCCGACTCGGGATATTTCTTGCCCGAGCAAGATATTGGCTTCAACCGTGAGATGCGGGCAAAGGCTGAGTTCCTGATAGACCATAGCGACGCCTTCTCGTCGCGCGTGCTGAGGGCCAATTGGGGCATACGGCCGGCCATCGAGCATCATCTGGCCCGAATCAGGGCGAACCGCGCCAGTGAGGATTTTCATCATCGTTGACTTGCCTGCACCGTTCTCGCCGAGCACCGCGTGAATCTCGCCGGCATTCAATTGCCAATCGACGCCGTCGAGCGCGACGGTTGGACCGAATCGCTTCGCGATTCCGCTAATCGTCAGCCGCGCCGTCACGATTTCCTGCTCCAACGAATGTCCTTGCGAAGGGCCACGGGAGAGTTTCCCTCGCTGGGCCGCTTCGCTTGCATTTCCGGGTTGAACAACGCGATTGTTTCGGGCGCGTGGACATTCTGACGGGTAATTAGATATTCTCCGGTGCTAAACACCTGGCCTTCGCTTTGAACATCGAATTCACCGCGACGGTAGTGATAAAGCGTCCAGACCGACACATACCCCATGCGGTAGGGGTCCTGGAGAATCAGGCCATCGATTTCGCCGGACTCAACGGCTTGGAGTAGTGGTTCGCTCGAATCGAACCCCATCAAACGCACACGCCGCGATAGCCCGAGTTGGCGAAGTACGTTCATCACCCCATTCGCGGACGATTCATTGGGAGCGAAGATCCCATCAATTCGGCAGGAGCCATCGGCCTTTACAAGAGAGTTGATGAGTGGAAATGCCTCGCGTTGCGCGCTATCGACGGTGGCACCCGCGTATTTGTCGCGAGAGAGCCAACTGATTTCCGGCTCGTTGAGACGTCGCTGTTGTTCGATCGCCTTGTCGATAAAGTCCTCGAACCCTTTCTCCCGCTGCTCGGTGCTTTCCGAGCCGATCGCATAGCGGAACATGACGATTCGCGGAGCCGAGTTTCCTGAGTCACGCAGGACGCGGAGCAGATGTTCGGCAGCGAGACGCCCGCCGTTATAGTTGTCCGTCGCGACGTATTTCACAAAGAGGTCGTGTTGCTCGAGTCCTGAATCAATTACGACAACGGGAATCCCATTCTCGACCGCGCGGCGCACGGGGGCTACCATGGTCTGACTGTGTTGGGGCGCCAAGACGATGCCGTCGACCCGCGTGCTGACGCGCCGATCGACGATGCGGATTTGGGCCAGTGCATCCTTTTCCCGTAGTGGCCCATCCCAAATGATGCGAACCGGCTGTTGATATTCGGTTTCAATATCTCGCGCGGCCCGGAGGGCGCCGCGATGAACCGATTGCCAATGTTGATGGGTGAGTCCTTTGGGGATTACGACGAACCGAAGCTCATGGGTTGCGGAAGAACAGCCGCTCGCGATGAGGGCGCCGCTCGCGGCGAGAAACTGTCGCCGATTCACAATGCATGCTCCGCGTGTGTGTCGAGGGAATCGGCAATCAACGTAGGGATGCAATGGGAAACGGCCAGTGCGATGTCCATCAGCAACTGGCCTTTCTAGGCTCCTGGGACTTGCCAAAGTCGAACGGTGCCATCTTGGCTCGCGCTTGCGATCGTCCGGCCATCGGGATCAAATGCCACGGCCATCACCGGCCCCGAATGTCCGTCCATCGTTTGAACATGCCGTTCGTGGACGATGTCCCAGAGTCGAATGCCGCGGTCAAGGCTGCCTGTTGCCACGAGTACGCCGTCGGAGTGAATCGCCACGCTCATGATGATGTCGGTGTGTCCGCTCATTCGCGTCATCTCACGCCCGGCGCGCAGGTCCCAAAGTCTGAGAACGCGGTCGCGGCCGACTGAAACGGCTCGCTGGCTGTTGGGCAAGATGGCAATTCCCGTGACGATGTCCGCCGGCAACGACAGGCACCGGAGCTGGCGGCCGCTCGTAACATCCCAATACCGAATCGTACTGTCGCGACTTCCCGAGAGAATCCGAGAACCGTCCGAGGAGAAAGTGAGGCACTCCACCCAATCAGTGTGGCCTTTAAGGCGCATCACTTCGCGCCCGGTCGCCAGTTCCCAGAGCCGAATCATGCCGTCGTACACACTACCCGTAACAGCCAGTCGGCCATCGTGCGACAATGCCAACGCTCGGCAGGTCTGCCGATCGAAACACCACACTTCACGACCCGTCGCCAAATCCCAGACGCGGACCGACTGGTCGGTGCTGCTCGACAATGCCCGTGTTCCATCGGGAGTTACCACGACGCAACAGACCGTGTTCTTGTGGCCCGGCATACAGCGAGCTTCGCGCCCGGATTGGACATCCCAGACTCGCACTGTGTGATCTTCTCCGCCTGAAATCAGTCGCTCTCCATCGGGCGTAAAGGCGACGCAATTCACGCTGTTGACGTGGCCGTCGAATCGCTTCAATTCAAACGGCCGCCGTTCGGTTTCCGTTACCGGAACCGGGGCTTTCCAAAAAGCCGGCGCTGGTTTTGGAGGCGACGCGCCGGAGGCCGTTACGGTTAAGTGACTCATGACCGCGGCGAACTCGCGTGGACGCTCGGCGGGATTTTCGGCAAGGCATTGCTCGAAAACGTCGGCGAGTGGTTCCGGCAATTCGCGCCAGTGTTTTCGAAGTGGATTGGGTGTTTGAAACAGTGCAAAGCAACAGGTCTTGGCGAACCCATAAATATCGGCCGAAGGGCCGACGGGCGTCCCCGGGAGTTTGCCAATCTGTTCAGGGGCTGCGAAGTCAAATGTGCCGGCAATTCCGCCAGTAGATAAGGAACGCCCCAGCGTCGCCGACGCTGCGATCGTCTTTTGAATAACCTGATGGCGCAGTGCCAGACCGAAGTCGATGATTTTCGCCTTCCAACCGGATTCGTCGCGGCGGACAAGAATGTTCCCAGGTTTGACGTCGCGATGAAGAATGTGTTTGTGATGGGCGGCCTGAAGGCCCTCGGCGATCTGGCGGGCGACCGGCAGGAATTCCGAAAGCGGCATCGCACCTCCGGCCGTTACCCGTTGGGCCAACGTCTCGCCGTCGAAGTAGTCCATCACGATATATGGCCGGCTTTGGGCGGCATCGACGAAGTCGCAGTCACGAATGCGAATGATGGCGGGGTGGTCAAGTTCTTCGAGGAGTTGGGCTTCGCGAAAGAGTTCGACGACCGATCGTTCCAGGCCGTCCGTGCGAAGAGCCTTGATGACGACGCGGCTGCTGGAATGTCGATTTCGGCAGAGGATCGCGATACCGAAGCCTCCCGCGCCGAGAATCCGCTCGGCCTCATATTTGGCGGGCGGAAACATCGCGAAACGTGCCGGATCGAGAGCCGTGGATTCCTTGAGTCCCGCCAAAGCATCGTCCCAGCTCTGGTCTTCAGTCGCGGCTCGAAAGCGGTTGAACTGGGCCTCGGCTCTGCCCGTGTTGGCGGTGACTGTTCGAGCGAGTTCTTCAAAATCGCGGCGAGCACCTTGAAACTCACCCGCGACCACCTGCAGTTTCCCGATGGCGTTGAGCATCGCGGGCAATTCACGCCTTTGTTCGGGAGGCAAAGCCCGATATCGATCGACCAAAGCGAGTAGTACGGCTCGCTCGTCGTCACTTCGAATCGAAAGGCTGTCCGCAGCGCGTAACGCTCTTCGATCGAGCTGATGCGCCGCCAAGGCGTTCATGACGGCTTCGCCGAGTTCTTGAAGGTGACGCCCCTGGCGCGCCAATTCCGATCGAATGTCGAAGATCCCCTCGCGAGTGTCGGCGGTGAGTTCACGCAGCTCACTGACGACACGATCCAAGAGGTCGCCGTGTGACGCCAGGGTGTCCGCCAGGATGGCGAAGCCGTTGTCGAGCGCGTGATTGAGACGATCGATTTGGGCAAAGGCAAGCCCCTGAAACAGCTCTGAGTCCTTCTCAACCTCGCGGCGGAAGAAATATCGAACAGCAATGGTTAGCAACGGCTCGCCGTTAGGGGGACGAATCGAGAGGAAGCCTGCCAGAGCCGGATAGTTGGCTCGGCGAACCGCTTGAGCAAGCTGTTCGAGGATTTCCCATTCCGCTTGCAACAATTGTGCTGGATCGGTGTAGCGAGCCAGGGGACCCATCCGTTGAGCGAGGTCACGCGGATCGAAGGTCGCGTTGGTGAGCGTTCCCGCCTTGCGGGCAGCACGTAGTTCACGCAAGGTCTCGGCTCGCAGCGCCGGGTCCAGCAAGCCCGCTGTGTCGGGCAATTCGCTGAGGAATCGGCGTATCTGCTCGCGGAAGGCACGATCCTCCGATCGATCGAGCCAAGTCAACAAAGACTCGCCCGCCAGCGATATTTCCAATGCTCGCCATGCTCGGTCATTGGCCGTTTGCAACGCCTGGAGCAAGCGCCGGCTGTGGTCGCTGAACCGATCACTCAAGAATCCAACAACCGCGTCGATCCCTTCATTGGCGACGTGAAACCCAACGGCCCTCGATGCCCCGCTCAGCAGCGGTCGCAAGGCGACGACAGCGATGTTTACGAAGACGGCCATGGCCATGAACTCCAGAGGAATGATGTGGATTCTAGCAGACCGCCGCGCCCGAGATGGCGTCAATTCTTGGCACCGTTCGGGATCTCGGTGGCTCGCGTGGGGCGAGGTTCGAACCGCGAATTTGGGGTGTTTTCTGGAGTCGCCATGACTTTTTTTCGAGAAAATGGCGGTTTTTTGGTAGATTCCGTTGACGTTTGACGGGGTGACAAATAACTCTGCCGACAGTCGTGGCAATCAACCGATTTTCTCAACGGAGTGGTTTTACACATGGCCGACAAGGCGAAATCGATCAACAAGTCGCAGTTGCTTCAGGATGTCGCAGCGGGTACCGGATTGAACCGCAAGCAAGTCGCAGCCGTCTTCGAAGAACTCGGCAAAGTCTTGCGCCGCGAACTGGGCAAGAAAGGCCCCGGGATCGTCAACGTGATGGGTCTGTTCAAGATTCAGCGGATCGTGAAGCCCGCCACGAAGGCGACACAACGACCCAACCCCTTCAAGCCGGGTGAGATGATGACCGTCAAGGCGAAACCCGCCCGAAGCATCATCAAGGTTCGCCCCTTGAAGGAACTCAAGGCGATGGTGTAATTCGTTACACCGATTGCGGTCCCCGCGCGGCTTGTTCGACGTAACCAGTCGCGCGGGGTTCTTTTTCCCATACAATTCCTATCTCACCGGCTTTCACGAACACCTTGAAGGGCTTGTCATGAATCGGGTTCTCCTCGCATTCGCCCTCGCCGCCTCGTTGATCGGATTCTCGTTCGGGCGTTGCGATTCGCCCGGAAGCACCGAGAAGATCCGCGTGTTGATTGTCGATGGTCAGAACAACCATCAGTGGCAGGCCACGACGCCACACATGAAGAAGTGGCTCGAATCCTGTGGTCGTTTCTCGGTCGATGTCGCCACGACGCCTCCCAAACCGCGACCGCCGCAGAAACCCAAGACGGACAACCCGGAGACCAAGGCGAAATTCCAAGACGAAGTCGCCAGGTTCAAGGCTCAGGAGGCATCGTACAAAGCCGAGATGGAGAAATTCTCACCAGCGTTTGAGAAATACCATGTTGTCGTCAGCAACTACAATGGCGACCCGTGGCCGGCGGCAACCAAGTCGTCGCTGGAGATGTTGCTTCGCGACGGCAAGATCGGCCTGGTGATCGTCCACGCCGCGAACAATTCGTTCACCGGCAATTGGCCCGAATACGACAAGATGATCGGTATGGGGTGGCGAGGCAATAATTATGGCGATCGTTTGATCGTCACGGATGACGGCAAGGAGTCCCGGATTCAGAAAGGGCAGGGGCCGGGCGCGGGCCATGGCCCCCGTCATCCGTTCGTCATCGCGCTGAGAGACCGATCGCATCCGGTCGTCAAGGACATGCCGCCCGAATGGCTTCACGCCATCGATGAGCTGTATCACGGCATGCGAGGGCCTGTTCAGAATGTTCACCTGATCGCCACGGCGTTCTCCGACAAAAAGAAGGGCGGCACGGGCGAGCATGAGCCGATGATCTGGACCGTTTCGTTTGGCAAGGGCCGGGTGTTCCACACTCCGATGGGGCATGACCTCGAGGCGATGCGTTGCGTGGGCTTCATCGCGACGCTGCAACGCGGGACCGAGTGGGCCGCCACCGGGAAAGTGTCCATCGCGCTTCCCGCAGATTTTCCAACAGCAAGTGCCGCAAAGTCAGTCGCGACGAAATAACAGGTTATTGTCCGCGCATCGATGCGGCGTCGCAGGAAGAGATCACTCGAACTGGTCATATTCTCGCAATGTTGGTATCGTGCATGCGAATAATATGACGGAGAGCGTTTACTCGAAGAGCTCAGAGAGTCTTCGCGCCCGACGACGACGGAGGTGGCGCTATGGGTGATCCTGCTGTGATCCACGACATGCCTGCGAATGCCAAGACGGACTCCGAACATCACGACGCTCATGAGCCGGACGAACAGTTCGACGCGCGACTGCGTCGTTTGGAGGCCGCGATTGTCGCGATGCAGGACACGCGACTCATGGAGGAACGGCTGATCGAGCGCGTTCACAAGCGCCTCGAAACCAACCCGTTGCCATCAGCCGCTACCGGTGTGCTGATCGATGCAGGGAAAAACCTGCTTCCCACCGCCATGCGCGCCCTTAATGAGGCGACCGCACCGGCTGGTTACGTGCCCGTGTCAACCGGTTCCAAGGGCTGGATTCCACTGGAACTCCTGACGGAGTTTCGGACCTTCTGGAATATGGTTCTCGACTTTCGGTTTCATGTGAGCTGGACGGCAAAGCTGGTTCCGTTGGCGGCGTTGTCAATCGCCGTCATTTCGTGGATTTTCTTCCGAGGAGTCGTTCCGATTCTCTGCCCAATCGTTGACTACATGCTTTGGATGTTTCTTACCGTCGTCGTTTACAAGACATGGCTGCGCGAAGCCAATCGATATCGGGAGCAGACATATTACTTACCGCCGAGGGGCTGATCGTCGTGATCCGGCTTGGTGTGAACATCGATCATGTTGCCACGGTGCGCCAGGCACGCCGTGGAGCGGAACCTGATCCCGTTGCGGCTGCTCACATGGCAATCCTCGGTGGCGCTGACAGTATTACCATTCACCTCCGCGAAGATCGGCGGCACATCCAAGACCGCGACGTGCGCATTCTGCGGCAAGTCGTTCCTCGGCTCAATCTCGAAATGGCTGCCGCGGACGATATCCTCCGCATCGCTTGCGAGATCAAGCCCGATGAAGCCACCTTGGTCCCGGAGCGGCGCCAAGAACTCACGACCGAAGGGGGACTGGACGTCGTCGCGAATGAACGGCTTGTGGAAGCTGCCGTGCGACAACTCCAGGGTGCGGGCATTTTCGTTTCGATTTTCATTGATCCCGATGTTCGTCAGATCGCGGCCGCCAAGGCCATTCGCGCCGATGCCATCGAATTTCAGACGGCCAGCTACTCAGAGGCACGCTCGCGATTTGAGGTGGCCGCGCAACTCGATGCCCTTCGAACCGCGACGGCATTCGCCAAAGATAATGGCCTCCACGTCCATATGGGGCATGGGCTGAACTATGTCAACGTTGAACCGATCGTTCGGATTCCCGGTGTCGAAGAGTTGAATATCGGGCATAGTATCGTGTCACGAGCCGTTCTCGTTGGAATGGAACGAGCCGTCCGCGATATGAAAGACGCGATGGCTCGCCATTTTCCGAATCCGGCGCGGCACTCCACATCATAGAACAGCCTCAAGAGCGATGAGCCTCGTCTGGGTACTCCGCTGGTACGACGAGTCGCTCGAATCGTCGCCCGTCCCGAATTGCCGCAACCATGCTCGGGATGCCGACGGGTAGTTCGGTCAGGAGTCTCTGCAATTCGTCCACGGACGAAGCAGGTTGTTCGCCGAGCGATATAACGACGTCTCCCGGTTCAAGGCCGGCGTCCTCGGCGGGGCCACCCGGTTCGGTAGCGAGAACCTCTACGCCCGTTTTCTGCATGAGGTTCAGTCGCCGGCGCACCGTCGGATCGATGGGAACCGCGCGAGCGTGAAGCCCCAAATACCCGCGAATCACACGGCCGTGCTTCATGAGTTGGGGCAACACATATTTGGCCATGTTGATCGGAATGGCGAAACAGATGCCTTGCGCCGGCTGGATCACGGCTGTGTTGATGCCGATCACGTTTCCGCGACTATCGACCAATGGCCCGCCGCTGTTGCCCGGATTCAGCGCGGCGTCGGTTTGGATCACGTTGTCCACAAGATGGCCGGTGATGCTCCGCAACGTTCGTCCGGTCGCGCTCACCACGCCTGCCGTTACCGTTGACTCGAATCCCAACGGGCTTCCGATGGCGACGACCAATTGACCGACGCGAAGCTTCGATGAGTCGCCGAAGGTCGCAAAAGGCAATGCTTCGGCTGCTTCGGCCTGAACGATAGCCAAGTCTGACCAGGGGTCATTTCCGACGACATGACCTCGCAGTTCGCGCCCGTCATTCATGCGAACTTGAACGGCGTCAGCGTCACCGACCACGTGGTGGTTGGTCAATAAGAATCCGTCGGGTGCGAAGAGGATGCCCGATCCTGAACCCTGCTGCCGCCCCCTGCCGCGGCGAAGATTCACGACTGCGGGCCGAAGTTGATCGGCAACACGAGTCACAACTCGTGAGAAGGCATCCAGAGCTTCGTCGTCATCCGGTATTGGCTCGCCCTTTCCCGGCTGATGAGGATTTGAGTTGCCATTCGTGATGAAATGTTGCCAGAACTGTGACATCGGTCTCTCCGGGGTGTAAGTGTCTGACACTATTCTTTGCAACCGGGTCAAGGGGTCGCGGAATCGTTACGATCGCTCGAACCGTCATATCCGTGAAAGTCGCCGTATTTTCCCTCGTTTCACCAGTAATTCTTTGCAGTTCCGCTTCACTCTCATGGCCAATTAGTTTCAATAGGCACAAAGCTCGCCGGACTGACCGAACGATCGAGAGACCTCCTTATGAACGCAGCCGACACCATCCTCATGGATGTGCTCGGGAGCACGAGTGGTTTCACCGCGAATCAACTCGCATTTCTTCACGGATGGTGGCAAGCGACGCGAAATCGAGGTGAAGGGCTGGCTCCATTCTTGGCGCGTCAGAAATTGGTAACTCCGACCACGGCTCGGCTTTTCCGGCTGATCGGCCACGGCAAGCTGACGGCAAATGAAGCCGCGGGGCTTTTGGATTGGGAAGAACTCAACGCACTGCGGTTTCGTTTTCCCGATCGTGCTGCCGAGGACTACGAACCGCATCTGCCCTCGACTTCGACCTTCTTGCACGGCGCGGAGACGGAACGAGACCCTGCGGCGCCCGTGACCGATTCCGGTGACGACTTGCTCCGCGTCGGCACCCATATCGGCCGCTACTTACTGACCGAGTGGATTGGCGAGGGCGGATTCGGAACGGTCTATCGCGCCCTTCATCCGACGCTTCAGATTCCCGTGGCTGTGAAGATGCTGCTGCCTGGAAAGCAAGCCAATCCGGAACTGCTAAGACGCCTGAAGGCCGAGGCGCAATTGCTGGCCCGTTTATCCCATCCCCACGTTGTGCGGATCTTCGACTTTGAGCCGAATGGCCCGTTTCCGTTCTTGGTCCTTGAGTACATCAATGGTCCTAGCCTGGCCGATCTGATCGCCCAAAGTGGCCGGCTATGTCCGGCACGGGGCTTGACCATCATGCGGCAAGTCGCCATCGCCTTGTCCGCGGTCCATCAAATCGGAATTGTTCATCGAGACGTCAAACCCGCCAACATTCTGTTGACGCGTGACGGCGATGCCAAGCTGACCGACATGGGATTAGCGCTGATCTGCAACAAAGATTCCGCCGACAATCCCTTGCCTGCCGATGCTCGTGTCGGCACTGTCAGTTACGTCGCGCCGGAGCTCGTTACGACTCCGAGCATGGCTGACCAACGCAGCGACCTCTATTCTTTTGGGGCGACGTTCTTCCATGCCCTGACCGGGTTGCCGCCATTTGAAGGCGATACCGTGTGGCAGATTCTGTCCAATCAAAGTCGCATGGACGGCCCCGATCCGCGAGTTCACGTCCCGCAACTCCCGGCGGCGCTGGCCCAGGTGATCCGAAACCTGATGAGGCGTAACCCGGTGCAGAGAATCGGCACGTTCGAGGAGCTTATCCACATTTTGGCGGGCATTCCTGATGAGTCAATGAAGGAAGAAGGCCGCCCCAAGTTCTGGCGATGGTGGCGCGGTTAGCCTCTTTCGATGGTCTTCTCAAATCGGGATAGCATTTTCTGTCGCAGTCGCTATCGTCGTCCGCCTGATATTTGTCTCGCCGGACCCGGTAGGCTGCTGTCATTGGGTGACTGGCGGAATGCGATTCATGGAGGTGGGGCCATGCGCTTTGTTACCAAGATTGTCGTGGGCGTTGGAGTGACATGGCTCGTGGCCGTCTCCGCGCATGCCCAAGTTACCCCACCGTCGCCATCGGCCGCTGCCGCGACAGTCAACGGTCAAGCCGTTCCCGAGTCGGCGGTTGCTCGGGCCCTAAAACGGGTGCCACCTGAGGAGCATGCCAAGGCCCGAAAAGAAGTCATCGAGTTCCTTATCGAAAACGCCCTCGTCGATCAATATCTCGCCAGTCAGAAGATTGTGATTGAAAAGAAGGACGCGGATGCCCGCATCGCGGAAGTGCGGGCCGAGATCAAGAAGGGTGGCCAAGACCCCGACAAGGTCTTTGCAGGCTTGATGCTCAGCGAGGAAGAGCTTCGCGAACAGATCGAGCACGACCTCCGATGGGAGAAGTTTGCGCTTGCCCAGGCCACGGACGTTGTGTTACGGGATCTGTTTGACAAAGGCAAGGAGTTCTTTGACGGCTCGCAGGTCCGCGCACGCCACATCCTGGTCTCACCAGCCGGGGGTGAGGCAAAAGACCATGAAGCCGCGAAAGCTCAAATCGGCCAGCTGCGCAAGGACATCGAAACGGCATTGGCCAAGGAGCTTGACAAGCTGCCGCCCACCGCCGATGCCCTAACGCGAGACCAGGAGCGCATCAAGCAGATTGATCGGATTTTCAGCGAGGTGGCTCGAGAAAAATCGGCTTGCCCTTCCAAACGAGATGGCGGCGAATTGCCGTGGTTCCCGCGGGTCGGATCGATGGTCGAGTCATTCGCCACCGTTTCGTTCACTCTCAAACCGTTTGAACTGAGTGATGTCGTGACGACACCGTTTGGGTATCACCTGATTCTCTGCACGGGGCGAAAACCGGGACAGGAAGTCAAGTTCGAACAGGTCAAGGACGAAGTGCGCGAGGTCTATTGCAATCGACTGCGTGACGCCATCCTAGCTCGGATGCGGCCGGCGGCCAAAATCGTGATTGCTGCCTCGAAATGACCCTCGAATCCCGTTGATCGCTTCCCATGACACCGGAGCTTCTCTGAGGCGTGATGATGCGAACGGTCATCCTTCTCATCTTTTCTAACCTCTTCATGACCATCGCATGGTATGGTCATCTGAAGTTCAAACATGCCCGGTTGGCGGTCGTGATACTCGCCAGTTGGCTTATTGCCTTGCCCGAATATGTGTTGCAAGTCCCTGCCAATCGTTATGGTCACGGACAATTCAACGCGCCGCAACTGAAGATCATTCAAGAAGCCATCTCAATAACGGTGTTCTTGGTCTTCAGCGTTGCCTACTTACGTGAGAGTCCGACTTGGCGAACCGGGTTGTCGTTGGGCTTGATCTTCGCTGCCGTGGTCGTTGCCGTCTGGCCGACCGCGAACGTTACCTCGCTCGGCAACGATTAGGCCAAAGTCTATTTGGGTGAATTGAATTCCCGAAGCGCTGCGAGGGTCTGTTGCATGTCGGCATGAAGGGGGGCTTCAATTTCAATCCACTCGCCTTTTCGCGGATGGCGGAACCGAATTCGAGCGGCATGCAGGGCCTGCCGTTCGAGGAGCGGTCTATCGTTCTCCGGTGCCAAACCTGGGATTAGATTCGACAACATGAATCGGTCGCGACCGCTGTAGGTCTTGTCGGCAAGAACTGGGCAACCGATGCTCGTCAGGTGGACTCGTAATTGATGCGTTCGGCCGGTGCGAGGCTGCAACCGGCAATAGGTAAATCCGCGGAATCGTTCGATAACTTCGTAATAGGTGCAGGCGTCTTTGGCGTCTTCGTCTTCCTCGTCTGCCACAATCATCTTGATGCGATCCGACGGGTGACGGCCAATCTTGGATTCGATGTAGTCGCTGTCTCGGTCGAGGACACCCGCGGTGATCGCGAGATACTCCTTGAAAACCTTTCGACCCTCGAACATCGTCGCCAAGGCGCGATGAGTTTGTTCTTCCTTGGCGACGAGTATCGCGCCGCTGGTGTCGCGGTCGAGGCGATGCACGATTCCCGGCCGGTAGTCGCCGTTGATTCGGCTCAAGTCGTCGAAGTGAAACTCCAAGGCATTAACAAGCGTCCCCGACCAGTTGCCACGGGCCGGGTGAACAACCATATTGGCCGGCTTATTGACGACGGCCAGGAACTCATCTTCGTAGATCAAGTCGAGCGCGATGTTCTCGGGCTGAGGACGTTCGAGGTGGGAATCCGGCAGCGTCACCAGAATGTGGTCACCGGTCCGCACTTTGTAACTGGCTTTCGACGGGGCGCCGTTGACCGTCACCGCACCGGCATCGATTGCTCGGCGAACAAGGGTACGGCTCACATCAGCGCATTGTTGCGTCAGAAACTGGTCGAGGCGCATCGGCTCGCCGCGCACACGCGCTACGATTTCCAAGGGCGTCGAACCGGCAGGTGGTACAGACATGGCTGTCAAACGGACGTCGGCGAGAGCCGCGCCCGATGGCAAAACGGCTACTTGGCAGACCCCGCTTTGGGATCCACCGTCTTTGGAGCGTTTTTCTTCGGCTCTTCTTTCTTCGGCTCGAGCTTCGGCTCTTCTTTCTTCGGCTCGACCTTCGGCGTTTCGGTCTTCGGCGAATCGCTCTTTGGCAAATCGAGTTTCGGGACGTCACCCTTCGGTGTTTCGGTCTTAAGCGGATCCGGCTTGGGAATGTCGATCTTTGGAGTTTCGACCTTCGGAGCGTCGGGCAGTTTGGGCAGCTCCGGCGGGGCAAAGGTCTTCGCCAATAGTCGATAGAAGTCGACAATCTGTTGTTTGTTTGTTTGAATCTCCTTGGCTCGTTTCGCGGCTTCCTTTCCTTGGAAAGAGTCCGGGTACCGATTCGCAAGCTCCTGATACCACTCCAGGGCGCGATCGAGGTTTCCGCGGGTCTCGGTTGGGTTGTCGGTCTTTGGGATACCGACAAGAGATTCCTCGGCCTTTGCGGCGCTTAGTAATGCCTCGCGCAGAAGGATGGGATCCGTGGCCGTATCTTTGGCGATCTGCGAATAAAGGTCACGCGACTTTTCAATCTGGGCCGCAGCCGCCGAGCGTGTCAACGGTGAGCCTAGTCGGTCCAGTCCTTCTTGCAAAGATTGACGGGCAATTTGAGCTTGGGCAGTCCGGCCGATCGGAGTATTGCGATTCGATTCGGCGATACCTTCGAGTTGGCTAAGTTCGACGGCCTGTTCGAAGTCGACCCATTGGCTGGCTCGGGTGTTGGCGGTGGCGCCGGCGAAGTATCGCCAAATAACAAAGGCAATCAAGCCAATAGCAACGACGGCCAGCACGGCCCACAAAGTCGAAGCCCGCCCGCTGTCGTCTCCTTTTCCCGACCAGAGTCCGGAGAGCCAGTTGGCGAGTTCGTTTTCCTTCAGGTGCTTACGCTCTTCCGCTTTCATGCGGATCGCTCCGAAATAACGCGGTCGAGGCCGAAGGACACGGCCGCCTGCCGGGGAATTCAACGAGTCACACTTCCGACGATGATGATCTTAGGGCGACCGAACGGTCTGGTCAACGCGAATGATGCGGATTGAGCGAAGGTGCGGATTAGGGCGACGGGAAAGCTATTTCTGTCCAGGTTGAGGGCCGATCACATAACCGGCGGCGCGGAGGTCCTGCGCCAGCTTGTCGCCAGCCGCCATTGCCTCGGGCGATGCGACCTTGGCCAGCGCGATCACCGAATACCAGAATCGCTGCCGGTCGCGAGGTGGCAACGACTCAGGATCGATGCCGAGTTCTTTCACACTTTCCGTGTCCCAACGAACCAGCTTCAGGAAGTTCGAGACATCGCGCCAGGTGACGCCGCTCGAAACCACTGAACCGTCGGCTCGCGAGATTTTGCGGCCAATGAGAACATTGAGCAAACCGAGGAGGTTGCCATGAGCTCGTTTGTGTGTTTGAATATCTTCGAGGAACTGGCGCACACCGTCCATGATTTTGCTCCGCACCTGCCTGGCTTGGATTCGCGCCGTTCACGACGTTTCGGAATAGCGGTTGACCGCGAATCGTGATCGCTATAGGGTCCCCATACTACCAAAACGCGCCATTTGACCGGAATAGTGATTTTCACTTTTTTTCTACATTAAGTGCCTTTTTCGCCAAGTGCAGATTCTGACCAAAATCGCGAATTCAGATGGCGCACTTCCAAGTGTTTCCCAGACTCCTCAATTCGCACCGTTCCCAGAGTTGCAATAACTGCCCGATGTGGCACCAGCGTCTGAATCAGCCCCGAGTTGCCCGTTTCGCCATCGTGGCGATCTTTCCCAAATCCGTAAGAACAGCTCTTTTGTTTGATTCCGCGACAAGATCGCAGATGAGGTCGATCGTCCGAAAATCAGGATCGACCGCGTACAGACACGAGGGATGACCCAGAAAGTCGAAGGTGGCCCGCCTCTCTATCGCCCATTGGACACTGGTGCGAATGGCAGTCAGGAACCAATCGAGTTTCCACTTCCCGGTGCGAAACGCACCAATATCGCTGATGGGACTCATCGGCACTTCGATCAGGCCCGAAGAGTAGACAAATGGCTGGGCCAACTTCTGTGCGTCTCTGATGCCGGTAAGATGGGCCGCGTCTGGTTCAAAGCCCGGCTTGGTGTTGGGATGAGGTGGGTAGAGGCTGCTAATCCACGAGAAGCCCAAGTCGATAAGCAAACGCTGAATGTCGGGCCGTTCTCGGAGGCCTGAGTGAAAGCCGCCGGGCGTTCGAAACCCGATGTCGTTGACTCCGATTCGTGTCTTCAATGCTGCCGTCGTCAACCGGATGTTCTCGCGAATCACCTCGATCGGTTTCTTGCCTTCAATCAGCCACGGCGAGCGCGAGAATCGGAATTGCAGGTCTTCGGGACGTGTCGCGAGGACGTTCACATGATCGTAGGTGTGATTGCCGATTGGGTGACCGGCATGAGCGATTTCTTTAAGCCAATCGACGTTCTCTTGCTCGAGGACTCGGCCAACCACGAAGAAGTGGATGATGCCGCCTCGATTCTTCACGCGCCGTGCGGCTTCGACGGCGTACTGCTTCGTCTCGGCGTTGAGGTTGCCTTTGTCGTAATCCCAGTGCGTCTGTTCCCACGTCGGGAAGTTGCGGCTCATTTCCAGGTCAAGCGTGATCGCGATCGATGCGGGGGCCGCGGGTTCGGAGGCTGGCAGCGACGACACGCCAGCCAAGCCCGTCGCGGCCAGGAAACCGCGACGCGACATGACGCGATGGGTGAGCATGGTGCATCTCCTTCAACGATTCTCGGGTTTAGGTTCGAAACGAATCCACGAGACCTGGGTGATGAGGTGATCGAGCGACGCAAACGAGATCGCCGCGTTGGTCGCGAATTGCGGGGTTTGGTTTGCGGGGAACGTCGCCAAGGTGGCGTCGCCTACCAAGAAGACATTAAAATCGCGGGCCAAATTGGCAAACCCGGCGGTCGTCTGGCGAAAGCACATGTCCGTCGCGTAGCCCGTCAGCAGGACGTGACGAACCTTGTTGCGTTGGAGGAATGTTCGCAACGGAGCATAGCCGGCGGCATCGTAGATCACCACGTCACCGGCATCGACGTCGATGTCCTTTGTCACGGGAATCGGCAGTTCCCAAAAACCAGCGTTGTTGTATCGGGGGCCGGCATCCAGACCGGGAAACTGCCGGAAATAATCAATCACGGGTTTGTCTAATGAGAGCGAAAGTGTCCCCGGCAGGGGTTGGCCACGGTACACGAATCCTTTCAACTTGGCCCGCAACTGACGCTCGCCATCGATTCTCTCTGCCTCCGTGGGGCGACGCTCAAACGAGCGATAGATCTTCCGGCGAATCGGATCCTCACTGCCCGGTAGGCTATACATGATGAAGGCGACCTTGCCGCGCAGGGATTTCAAGAATGGGTTTATGACTTTGCTGGTATGGCGACCGGCGAGTTCGTTTTTGGCGGGCGTGCAAAAATCGCAGACCCCGGCCGGTTCCGGAGTCCGCCAACCCTGCCCATCGTCGATCCCCCATGGGTGAACCATGATGATCGCGGTTTCCGAGGCTCTCAAGCGATTTGGCATTTCGATGATCCCGCGAGCGTTATACGAGAATCGCCAGGCACGCACCGACAAGTCAGCGTTTGCGTCGTTGACGAGAATCGCAGCTTCAAATCGCGATCGCTCTCGGATCGGTTCGACGAATTCGGGATGGTCCGCCAAAAGGGGAGCCGGGTCCTTGAGGAGTCGAAGGCGATTGTCGAATCGTCGAGTTTCTTGGGCAAACGCCGCCGGCACCATGGCCAGAACGGCAATGACGAGGGAATAACGAGTCATTTTTTATTCTCAGAGTCGTTTGAGTGATTGTTTCGCGACTAGAAACAGCTATGGACTAGGGTCGCTTTGCAGGTATGCAAACAAATCTCGCAACTCCTGGGGCTTCAGGTCCTTGACAATGTTCTCGGGCATCAAGGAAGTGATTGAAGGCGACAGTTCCTCGATTCGATCGCGATGTACCGTGATACGTTCCTGGTTCGCTTGCACAATCGTTAATCTGTCGCCCGATTGATCGACGATTAGTCCGGCCACTTGTCTCCCATCGGCCAGACGCACGAGATGGCTCATGAATTCAGGGCGAACGATGGCGGAGGGATCAACGATGCTAATCAGCAAATAGTCGCGATCCTTTCGGTTGGCATGTGTCAGATCGGGGCCAATCATGCCGCCTTCGCCGAACAACTTGTGACAGGCTCCGCAATGTTTTGCGAAGAGAGTGCGACCCCGAGCTTTGTCGCCCGAGGCCGCCCGCAGATCGTTGTTCAGTCGCCGGACCTCGGCCAGTTTCTCCTCGGGCGTGGCCTGTTGGATATTACCCCAATGTTTGCGGATCAGTGACTGTCGGCGTTCATCGCGCTCGATGGGAAGTCGGCGAAGTTGTTCCACAGTGATCGCATCGGCCGGCAATCGTTTGGCGTCGACCTCGTTTAACAGGGCATTGGCCCACGGTGTCCGCCCGACGAGCAGATCAACCATTCGCGTTCGAATCGCCCCTGACGAATTCCGGCACAAGCGAATGACGGTAGCGGCAATTTCGGGCCGATCATAGTTGCGAAGGGCATCCAGTGCCGCGAGTCGTGTCGATTCGGAGTGAGAATCATCGGCAAGTTTCAAGAGCACCCCGACGAATTCCCCGCGGGGGAAATCACCGAGGGCTGCGATTATTCCGTTCCGTTGCGGCGTGGCAATTCCGCGGTCGTTGCAAAGTGCCAACGCACGTCGAATGGCCCCGCCGTGATTCGCACGCAGGAGCAGTCGAATCCTGACGAGGTCGGCCGTTTCCTTGTCGCAATGGTCTGCCAATGCCCGCGCAAACTCGCCGGGCAGCGTTGCACGCAGCGGCAAGCCCTGATCGAGAGCGGTCAGTGCAACTTCGAGTCTCGCTCCCGATGCCGACCGCAACAGTCGCAAACACGAAGCAAACCCTGCCTCGGAATTCTCCGCGGCATATCGACGAATCAAACGCGGGAAAAGCTCTCTGAAGGCCATTGGCTTCTCCAACATCTGATCGTCCGTGAGCATCGCTAATACTTCGTTTCGTGCGGAAATCGCATGCGACTCAATGGCCCACCACAGCATTAGGCCGATGCGATCGTCGTCGCGAGAATCACTGGACTTGATTAGTTGTCGAACGATCGGCAAGGCATCGGCGGCGGGTAACCGTTTCGCCGTCGCAGCAAGTTGCATTCGCATCGGCATCGATTGTTCGAGACCCGCGACGTGAGCCAGTTCATCGCTCAAAGAGCGGCGGACCTGGCATTCGTCGCCGAGGAGGCGCACGGCCCAACGCCGCACGTCAGCATTGGGGTGTTTCAGCGCCTCAACGGCAAAGGCGTCCGAAAACCCGCCACTCACATAGAGCGCCCATAACGACTGCAAGGTCAAATCATCGTTTGACCCTTCGAATACGAGTCTTCGAAGCGGCAGGATCACTTCCGGGTCGCGCCGTTCCGCGAGCGCTCGCAATGCTTGCTTGGAAAACCAGTCATTTCGATGGCCGAGCATCGCAACCAATTCACGACTTGGAAGAGCACGAAAATCGGGAATGGTCCGTGGCCGCCCGTCGCCGTGTGAAACTCGATAAATCCGGCCGTTGCCGCGATCCCACTCCGCATCCGGGTCGGGGTGAGCCGTTCGCGAATCGTGCCAATCGGCCACGTAAACGGCGCCATCGGGGCCGACGGTGACGTCCGATGGCGCAAACCACGAATCGCGAGATAGCAACAACTCGCCGCCAAATCGTGACTGAAACGTTGACCCTAACGGGTGCAACTCGTGCCAGTAGACGTTATGCCCAAGCAGGTCGGCCCCGATGTATTTGTCGCGAAAACCTGCTGGAAACGCGTCGCCGCGATAGAAGACTCCGCCAACGGTAACGTGGCCGCCTCGAAAACCACGGTGCGCCATGTGCTCGAAGTAACCGTAGGCATGCGGGTTGTGAAGCGCTCCGTGCTTGCCGAATGCCTTCCAATAGTAAGCACCTTGCTCTGCATGCAATCCGATGTATCCGCCGACGTTTGTGGAATAGACCAAGTTGCCGCGGCGATCGAAATCAAGCCCCCACGAGTTGCCGCCACCCTCGCAAAACAACTCGAAGGCCCGCGTGATGGGATGGTATCGCCAGACCCCTTGCTGAAACTCAATCCCGCGAATCCTGGCCGTCACCGTGCTTCCTTGGCACCCATACAGCCAACCGTCCGGCCCCCAGGTGAGCGAATTGGCAACCGAGTGAGCATCCTCCATCCCGAAACCCGAAAGCAGAACTTCGGGGTTGCTATCGGGCCGATCATCGCGATCGCGATCAGGATAGAAAAGTAAGTAGGGCACCTGAATGACGAAGACTCCGCCATGACCGAATGCGATACCGCTCGCGAGATTTAGGCCCGCGATAAAGTCCTTCGACGAACGAGCGCGACCGGTGGAATCCAGGTCGCTCAGAATGGTAATCCGGTCGGCGCCCCGAGGACCGAATGGGGGTGGCTCAGGAACTCGATCATAGACGGTCCGCGAGAATCGATCGACAGTCGTTCGTTTGAGACCAGCAGGGTTCGGATACTGCAAATACTGAACGACCCAAATACGACCGCGATCGTCAAACTCCATGCACACGGGTTGGCGAATCACTGGTTCCGCAGCAACCAAACTGACCCGAAAGCCGGTCGGGACACTCATCTTGGTGACGGCCAATTTGGGCGTGTAACCCTGTGGCCGGACCGCAAGTGGGCAGATTATCGCGATGGTCGCCAGAGCCAGTAGTCGGAGGCGCATCAGATTCCCCACGGGCGAGTGGTTTCACTCTAACCGTTGGCACTCTGAATTGCGAGAGGGTAGGGGCGCCTCCAAGAAACCGAGGCTGGACCGTGACGGGATCGAGGGGCCGAGCGAGCGTCAACTACTCCGTCATCTCGTCCTGAATTCTGCGGAGGACCTCGATGGTAAACCCGCCAACCATGTCGTCGCCATCGGTGTATAGCCAGTCGTTGAGATCCTTCACGGAAACTCGCACGCGGTCACCGGCTTTGATTCGCGTAAGTTCGACGGGGTCGTTGTCGAGTTTTCCGTAGACGATTCCGTTCTCCAAGCCGGTGACGGTGATCCACATAAACTCAGCCTGATTCTCGCCGGGTTCGGTGATCCGAGCCTTCATTGCGAAATGCTGTTCGGGTCGGCGATTTTCAAACGCCTCCACAAATTCCGGCCAGCGGCGGCGAGCCTTGGCAACAGCGGCTTTCAGTCTCGGGTCATCGTCGGCCACCGGGACTACTGGCGGGTGAGACATGGTTTCAAAAAGGCTCAACGGATTGTCACCCATGAGCGTCGCCCGCATGGCAGGGTCGTAGGCCACCAATTGGCCCTGGTTCGTCGCGAAAATCGCGAGGCAGTCGTCGTCGAGGAATCCTACCAAGAGTCGCCCAAGAGAACGGTAGATTCCAGGAAGTTCCGAAGGCCCAGCCTCTCCGAGGAGATCGACCGAGATCCAAGCCTCATGGTCGCGAACGGCTTTCCGTAACCGCAATTCGGGGATTGATTCCGATGCTTCTACGGGGTTGTCGGTGTACGGTCGAGGAAAGCTGTTAACGAGGAAATAGTGGTCGCCCGTTTTCAAAACGAACGAAGGCATGGCGCCGGCGACAAAGTTATCGGTGGCATCGGGTTCGTCATCGGTAAACGGAACGTCGAATGCCTTGGTCGCGATTCGAGCGATCTGTCTCGTCGTGAGTTCACGCGGTTCACGAAGAAAGAGTACCAAAGCGTTGATCGGTCCGCGCGTGTCGCCGGGGTTTCGAGCCTCAAGGGGGCGCCGACCCCGCAACAATTGAACGAGCCACGACCAAAGCCCCATGACCGAATCCTCAAACGAAGCAATCTGGCTTCGTGAGGAATCGGCAAACCTCATCGGCCGCGTGGTGTCGAATTGAATAATTCGACGGTCAGTGTCGTTGCACAGGTGGATCAGCTCTCACAAGAGGTAAACTTTCGCGATGCTGAAATAGATGACGATTCCGGTCACATCGACAAAGGTCGCGACGAAGGGACTGGAAGCGATTGCCGGATCGATGCCAAATCGTTTGAACACCAGAGGCAGCATCGAACCAACCAGCGTACCCCAGAGACAGATGCCCGTTACCGCGAAGGCAATCACTTGAGCGAGTTTCCAGCGGCTGACGGGAGCTTCGCGAACGCGACACTTTGCGGGAAACTGATACTCTCGATAGGCCGGATTTCGACCATCGACTTCGACAAAGTCGGTATCGTCGGGCAACTCGATTCTCTTGTCACGATCAACAGTGAAGACCATTTGCGACTGAGTTGCCCGAATCGGTACTTCCCGTCCAGCCATCGACAAGGGTTGGTCGCGTGACACACGAACGGCAAACGGTTCCTCGTACTCGCGACTCCCGCCGCGGGTTGATTCCGGCGTCAGAGCGCCGCGAACGAATCCGATGGTGCCTAGAGTCAATCCCAGCATCAGCCCCATGGCGACTTCATGGCGAAGTGCTCGCCCCCAGTTCTTGAGGGATATTTGACCCAGGGCCAACGCGCGGGTGATGAGCGTGGCGGCTTGGGAACCGGAATTGCCTCCAGTGGAGATGCAGAGCGGCACGAACAAACTCAGGACCACGAGCTTGCTGATGGCGTCCTCGAAGAACGAGAGTGCTGTAAAGGTGAATAACTCAGCGCCGAAAAGGCAGGCGAGCCAGAATGACCTTTTTCGCCATACCGTAACAAACCCGGCCTCGAGGTAGTTTTCAGTGATGGCCACGATGCCGCCCTGCATCTGCAAGTCTTCCGTGGCTTCTTGTACCACCACGTCAATCGCGTCGTCGTAAGTGACGATGCCAATCAACCGCGAATCATCATCGACGACTGGAATTGCGAGGAGGTCGAATCGGGCTAGCAGTTCGGCGGCCTTTTCGCGATCCTCGATGGCCTTGAGGGTGACGATTTCACGTTCCATCAGATCACTGACCAGGGCGTTTTTCCGCGCGAGGATCAGTTCGCGAAGTGAAACGATCCCGTGCAATCGCCGGGTGGTTTCATCGAGGACGTAAATGTAATAAATTGTCTCGCTATTGGGCGCCTGTTGCCGAAGCCGGTCAATGGCTTGGTCGGCTGTGAGGTTTGCCGGCAACCAGGCGTAGTCAGTCGTCATCAACGCCCCGACCGTGTTTTCGGGGTAGCTGACCAGGGTGGCAATGTCGCGGCGATCGGCTTCATCGACCAGTCGCAACAGGCCGTCGGACACCTCCTTGGGCAGGTGGCGCAACAGATCAACACGATCGTCGTGAGACATGCGTTCGATCAATCGCGCCATGTGCGGGGTGCCGGTCCCCTCTACCAGAGCGATTTGCTTTTCCGACGGGAAATAGCCGAAAATATTGGCCTGCGACCCAATGGGGCTTTGGCCCAAGACGCGCCAAGACTCCTCCACGGAAAAGCCCTCCGCGAGGGCCTCGGCAACAGTTGCCGGGTGGAGATTCTCGCAAAACGCACGCATGGCTGGCTCGTCATTGTCGTCGAGCATCAACCGGACTTCGGGTCCAAACAAGGGATGGGTCATGACGTTTCGTGAATCGTTAACGGGATATTGTCGATCAATCGCGTGGTACCGAAGTAGACCGCTAGGACCAGAAGCACGTCGCCTTGAACGGGAGAGACCGGCTGCAAAGTTCGAGCGCTCACGATCCGAGCATAATCCACGCGGGCTCCTGGAACGGATGCAAGATCGGCGACCATTCGGCGTTCCAGGGCGCCCGTGTCACGATCGCCGGCGATAATTCGCTGCCGAGTCTCGTCGAGGACTCGGAAAAGGGCCGGAGCGTGCCGTCTCTGATCCGCGTCCAGGTATCGGTTTCGGGAACTTAATGCTAGACCGTCGGCCTCGCGTACCGTGGGCATGACGCGGATCGACACAGGAACATTCAGGTCTTCGACCATTCTGCAAATAATCACTGCCTGTTGTGCGTCCTTTTGCCCAAAAAAAGCGATATCGGGAAGTACCATGTTGAAGAGTTTCAGCACGATCGTGCAAACGCCACGAAAGTGGCCAGGGCGCGTCTTGCCTTCCAGAAGATCCTGCAAACCATGTGGTTCGACGTGAGTGCAAAAGCCATCGGGATAAACGTCAGCGGCGCTCGGGTAGAGGATGGCGTCCACACCATGCTTCTCACATAGTTCACGGTCGGCATCAAAGGTTCGGGGATACCTTGCAAGGTCCTCATTGGGGCCGAATTGCGTTGGATTGACGAAGATGGAGACAACAACGTAGCCACACTCCCGACGAGCTGCATCCATGAGACTCGTGTGGCCAGCGTGCAAGGCACCCATCGTAGGAACGAATCCGATCGACGATTGCCGGCGCCGGGCGTCCGCCACGGCCGACCGAATCTCTGACGCTGTCGATATGACTGATAGTTTCGGCATGGAATCATCGCCTCGCGAGCAAGAGCTCCAAATACGAACGCCGTTCCGGTTCTTGCAGTCCTATCTCCTTGGCGATCTGAAATAGAATCGCCTTGGCTTCGTTGAGGTGGCCCGATTCAGCAACAATCTCGAGTTCGACATATTGGCCGACGTGTTCGACGGCGTCCAAGCAGATGTGAATCTCGAATCCATCGCGGGCAACTTGAGCGACTCGCCGGCTTTTGGAAACCGTGGCAACCGCACGGAAACCGAGGCGCAACAGCATTCGTTCAAGGTCGGCGACCGCATCGGGGCCGTCGGCAATGGGCAGTTCGATTTCTTCGCGGGTTTTTGTTTGCGTGTCGATCCGGGGTCCTTTATAGGTGATGCAGTTCGTGCAACCGATGGAGCGAATCCGCAACGCCTCGTCGGTGACGGCAAAATCGCGGCCGGGATGATTGAAATAACGATCACGGTCCTCGCGTGCGATCCAGGGGGCGAGGCCCACTCTTTGAATCCACGATTCGGCAGCTTGAAAATCAGCCACGCGGTATTTGAGTTCGATTTCGAGCATGCTCGGGGTCCAACGATTTCGAAACGACGCCTCCATGCTAGAATCATGGCAAGTCGCGAATCAATTTTCCAGCGACAATGAGGTGCGAGAGCATGGGCGAGTTTCGGACCGTCTGTCGCGTCACCGATCTGGCCGACGGCATCGGTCGCACGGTTTGGGTCGGCGATCACCCAATTGCTGTTTTCCAGGTGGGCGCTGACTACTTCGCCATCGACGATACCTGCCCTCACATGGGGGCTTCTCTCGGAAGCGGCTTTGTCGAAGAAGGGTGCGTGACATGCCCCTGGCATTTCTGGCGATTTCGATTGGCGGATGGCGCTTGGGCCGATAACCCGCGCATCAAGATCGGGAATTATCCCGTTCGAATCGTCAATGACGAGATACAGATACAGTTCCCCGATCCACCCGAACCTCCACGGCAAGGAGAGTGACCCATGCGATATAGGGTCATGTTGTCAGCCGTCGTCGTGGGACCGCTTTTCTCGATGCTGCCGGCCCACTCTCAGACATCGGCACGACCGAGAACCCCTCCGAAGCTCACGCCCGTGGCGGAGACGAAGCTGTTGATGGAGGGAATGGCTCAACCGAATTACCGCGCGTTGGAGAAGCTGCTTACAGAAACGCCCGCGGATAATGAGGCATGGGTTTTTGCCCGAGGCCAAGCGCTGCTCCTTGCGGAAACGGGTAACCTGTTGATGATTCGCCCTCCGAACAATGCCGGCCAAGATCAGTGGATGGAATACGCGGCGAGTTTCCGCGAGACGGCGAGCCGATTGGCGAGGGCTTGTGGCACTCGGGATGAGGCCGGCGCTCGTCGTGGCCTGAGTGAGTTGGCCGGTGCGTGTAATCGCTGCCACCAAACGTTTCGTGTGCCGGTTCGCGTTGGCAGCGGCTCTTCAGCGAGACCCATTCGGCCATAACGGGCCTGGGTTTCTTGACAACTGAACCGCCTGCGTCTAGGTTGTTCGTCAATGCATCGTCACAAGATCATTGGCGTTGGAGCGAATGACTCTTAGGAACGCCTCCCATTGGGACGCGTCCGAGAACCGTGTCGTCACCTAACGAGGCCGTCTAGAAAATGTCAACAACCCCTCCACCAAATCGTCCCAATTTGATTCCACCCGGCGATCGGGAAATTCGAATCATCAGCCATTCGAGCCTCTTCTACTGGTGGCCCGTTTGGGCTCTGGGATTTATCCTGACGATCATCACTTGGTACGACGGCACGCGAGCACTTCACGTCCCCTCCGGCACGAAAGTCGAACAGCACGACGGGGATCTCAAGCTGGTTGTTCCCGAAAAGTCTCGCAACGCGATGACGGCCGATTTGCAGAAATTCGAGCAACGTCAGCCGCGGGTATCCCATCGTGCATGGATGGGGCCATCGTTTTGCATCGTGCTCCTGTTGGTTATCGTCATCACCAATGTCCCGCTTCGAGGCCTGTGGTCTCTCGTCGTGATCGTCACAGTTGTTCTTGTCTCGATCATTCTTGGGTTGGCGGGCTGGTGGGACGATATCCTCGCATCGTTCCGAAACCTCCACGTCTACATTGGCATGGCAGGCTATTTGCTCATCTCGACGGTGTTGTTCGTCGCTTGGTGCGTGACCACATTCGTATTTGATCAGCAAATCTACATCATCTTCTCGCCTGGACAGATGAAGGTTCGCGAAGAGGTTGGCGGTGGCGAGAAGTCGTATGACACCATCGGCATGACGATTGAGAAGCACCGCGATGACCTATTCCGGCATTGGGTTCTCGGCTTGGGTTCCGGTGACTTGACCGTTCGGACCACGGGGGCACAGATTCACACCGTCGTCCTGCCAAACGTCTTGTTCATTGGCCGAAAATTGGCCGCGATTGAAAACATGCAACGCGAAAAGACCATCGTCACGGGTTGATCGCGTTGGGTCCAATGAGAAGGCCGCAGACTCCTGCGATGACGGAGACTGCGGCCTTTGCGATTTCCGGTCGGCCCACGCCCGGGGCTATTTTTCTTCCAACGGCTTGCGAACCGCTTGGATAAAGAAAGGCCCTTTCTTTTCGGCGCTTAGTTTGGCGCAAAACTCTTCGGCAGCCTTGCGATCAGGGTAGGGGAAGGTTTGTACTTCCTTGTTCGAATTGTCAAAGACTCCCCAAACGACCTTTTGCCGAACTTGCTTGGCCGAGCGTGATCGCGGCTTCGTTGTTTTCGGCGCAGCTGCTTTCTTGGGCTTCTTTTTAGCTACAGGCTTTTCTTCGCCATCGTCATCATCATCGCCGCCATCGCCTTCATCTTCGGCTTCTGGCTCTTCGTCATTCTCTTCTTCGTCGTCATCGCGATCTTCTTCTTCCTCACGTCGTTCCGCCGCATCAAAGTTCTCTCGCAGCGCCCGCCGGTCCATCGTTCGCTTCCGCGCCATTGATTATCTCCTCGAAGGGGAGCGGGATTCAAGATTCCGACACAATAGTCACATCTTAGCAGGCCGACAAGCACGTCAAGCCTTGATGATGTCGCGCACGGTCATCCCGCTGGGGATCATCGGCAGGACGTGTTCTTGATAGGGCACGAGTACATCGAGTACAAAAGGCCCTTTACTGTCGATCATTTCCTCGAGTGCCCCGCGGAGGTCGGCCTTGTGCCGGACTTGCCGGGCCGCGACCCGGAATCCCTTGGCGATCGTCACGAAGTCGGGATAGGGGGCTTCTTCGAAACCGGCACCCAAATAGGTATGGGCGCGATTGCCCTCAAAAAATCGATCTTCCCACTGAACGACCATGCCCAGGTGCTGGTTGTTTAGCAACAACACTTTCACGGGCAGTTTTTCGGTGTAGGCACACGCCAATTCCTGCACGTTCATCAGGAAGCTGCCGTCGCCGTCAATGTCAATCACCTTTTTGAAGGGATGCGCGACCTGAGCCCCGATGGCCGCCGGCAACCCGAAGCCCATTGTCCCCAAGCCGCCGCTGGTGATCCAATGCCGCGGCTTTGAGAAGTGAAAATACTGAGCCGCCCACATCTGATGCTGCCCGACGCCGGTTGTGATGATCGTGTCGTCGAGCATGTTCCGGTCGCGGAGCAGTTCCCGGAGCGAGCGAATCGCGTGTTGGGGGACGATTGCATCGTCGCGATCCTGATATTGCAAAGGTTCGGCCTCTCGCCACTCGTCGATCTTCCTGAGCCATTCAGTGTAGCGGCCCCCCGCGATGAGATCGGCGTTGGCCTCTTCGTGGAGCATTTGGTTCAGCATTTCCAGTGCTTCTCGCAGGTCGCCGACCACGGGGAAATGAGCAAATTTGTTCTTGTTGATCTCCGATGGGTCGATGTCAATGTGGGCGATCTTGCCGTGTTTGGCGAATTCGCTGAGTTTACCCGTGACGCGATCGTCGAAGCGAACGCCAAACGCCAAAAGCAGGTCTGATTCGTTGATGGCGTAATTCGAGTAGACCGTGCCATGCATGCCCAGCATGTGCAAACAAAGGTAATGTTCAGCAGGGAACCCACCAAGTCCGTGAACCGTCAATGCCACGGGGACGCCCGTCCGCGTGGCAAACTCGAACAGCGCCGGAGCCGCTCCGGAATGGATGATGCCGCCACCGCCGTAAATAATGGGTTTCTTGCTATTGCGAAGCGCCGCGACGACCGGCTCCAAGTCGCTGCGTTTCACTTTCCGATACGGGCGATAGCCCGGCAGATTCATCGGTGCGTCAAAGTTCGGAACGATGGAGCGGAGTTGCACGTCCTTGGGGACGTCGATAATGATCGGCCCGGGGCGCCCCGTCGTGGCGATATGAAAGGCTTCCTTCATCACCCGAGCGATGTCCTCGGTTCTCGTGATGAGGTAGTGATGTTTGGTGATGGCCCGGCAGGTCTCGATAATCGGAGTTTCCTGGAAAGCGTCCGTGCCAATGACCGGCGTGCTCACTTGTCCTGTAATGGCAATGATCGGAATCGAATCGAGTTTGGCATCGGCCAGACAGGTCACGAAATTCGTCGCGCCGGGACCCGATGTGGCCATGCACACGCCGACGCGACCCGTGCTGCGAGCATAACCCTGAGCTCCAAACCCACCGCCTTGCTCGTGACGCGGCAGGACCGTGCGGATCTTGTCTTGCACCTTTGTGAGCGACTGGTGCAACGGCATGCTGGCGCCGCCAGGGTAAGCAAAAACCACCTCGACGCCATTCCGCACGAGGCACTCTACCAGAATATCCGCGCCGGACATCGGAATCGGGTTACCGTCAGCCATTGGAAAACTGCCCTATCTCGGGTATATGACACGCTCAAACGCAACTATCAGTATATCAGCGGGGCCGCCGCCGGGACGAGGGTATGCTGGGCATGGGATTCGGCAAGTCAGGTCGGAAGTAGCTGAACTATCGGTTGCACCGCTTGTTTGGTCAGCAAAGCGGGCCAATAGGCAAAGACTTCGCGGATCGCCGGACGGCCTGTTGTATAGCCTGTGATTCCCGGAGGGCCGGAGGTCACCAGCGGAGCAAACTCCTTTGCAAACCTCTCAACGACATACCGGCGAGAATCCCGCACCGCGACGCGCAAGACTACTTCGGGCGAGTCGGTCTTCGGCAGGACCCCTGGCAGACTATCGCCGGAGCCAAGGCATTCGATGTAGGAGTTCTCGGGAGAATGACCGATGCGTCGCAGCCGTTCCAGTAGCATCTCGCCGCTCCAACGCGCCTTTTGGCGTGCATTCGGTCCCGCGACGACAAGTGTGCCCGATGCGGTAAATCCGTCACGATACGCGATCGAGACCTTGAACGATTCGGTTGCCGGCTTGCCGTGAAATTCGCTGACCTGGACACGATCCTTACCCGTTTCTGAGAGTCTCACGCTGGTAAAGTCAGCGACCACGTCTGGCGTCAAATAGGCGGACGGGTCGCCGACCTCGTAGAGCAGTTGCTCGGAAACGGTTTCCACGTTGACCGCCCCACCACTGCCCGCCGGCTTGGTGAGAATGAAATCTCCATTGGCTTCGATTTCTGCAATCGGATAGCCGGCGTTGGCGAGGTCCGAGGCCTCTTGCCAATGGCACCAAAGCCCGCCGGTGGCTTGGGCGCCGCACTCAATCAAGTGGCCGGCGACCGTGGCGGCCGACAATCGACGCCAATCGTTCCATTGCCAGCCGTGACGATGGACCGCTGGGGCCACCGTCAGGGACGCATCGGCGACGCGCCCGGTAATCACGATCCTGGCTCCGAGTCGAAGAGCTTCGACGATTGGCGGCGCACCCAAATAAGCGTTGGCACTCACGATGCGCGAGCGAATACCAGCCAATGAGCTTCCATTGTCGAGGTTGTATAGAGCATGGCCTTCGCCAAGAAGCACGTCCAACCGTGGCATCAAGTCGTCGCCCGTGACGGTCGCGATGGGAAGAGTCGCCAAACCCTTTCGTGCGAGAATCTCCTTCGCCTTCATCGCACAGCCGACCGGGTTCATCCCCCCCGCGTTGGTAATGATCCGTAGTGAGGGCTGCCGTTGCAAGGCTGGTACGAGTCGCTCGAGTACATCGAGGAAGTCCCCGGCGAATCCCGCGGCGGAATCTCGTTGCCGTTGCAGGGCCAAGATCGACATGGTCAGTTCGGCGAGGTATTCGAGCGTTAGGTAATCAAGCTCGCCCTGCTCGGCCAGCAGGATCGGTGCGTCGACGTTGTCGCCCCAGAATCCACAGCCATTGCCGATTCGAAGACCCATCACGCAGCCCCCAAGCAGGCCAGGGCGACAGCCATCCGGCAACCTTTGTCGAACTCGACGAGATCAACAAATTCCTCGATCGTGTGAATCTGATTCTGGCCCGCTCCGAGAGTGACTGTCGGAATCCCGTGGCGAACGACCCAATTGGCGTCGAGTCCTCCGTTGGCGATCTTGGTCGTCGCCGCGAATCCAATGCGATCGGCAGCAGCCATGGCATGTTTGACAACGGGAAGATCTTCCGAAAGCCGGAACGGATAATAGTCTAATCGAGAATTGAATAACACCTCGGCCGTCTTACCTTGATCGTCGCGAACCTCGGCGCCGGCCTTGGCGAAGGCGTCGCGGTATGCCTGTGTAATGTCGGCCGCAAACGCCGGGTCATGGCTGCGTGATTCCCCGGTAATTCTGACGAAGTCGGTGACGACGTTCGTGGCCAATCCTGCGGACCGGCCCTCGTTGTCTCCGAAGGTGCCAATGTTGCTTGTCCCGAACCTGGATCCCTTGACGACTTTTCCAAACCAACCGCCGCGAAAGACATCCGCAATGGCCAGGGCCGCGACGGCTGTGGACGAGATTCCCTTCTCAGGGTGAACGCCGGCATGGGACGCTTTGCCGATAATCTCGACTTCCCATCGTTCGGCCCCGACGGCGCCGATGGTGATTTCCGTCGCCAGTTTCCCATCAAAGTTGAATCCCATCAACGGCTCGCGGAGGTCGGCCACGTCGAGAAACTTCGCGCCGAAAAGGCCGCTCTCTTCGCGGACGGTGAACAAGAACGTAATCGCCGGATGCGGCAACCGTTGCTGAATCAGCTCGGCGGCCAGGGTCACCAAGACGGCGCAACCGGTCCGGTTGTCGCCGCCCAATGCGGTGCGACCCGCGGGGTAGATGCGGCCATTTTTTCGCTCCGGCTTCGCACCCGCGCACAAAGGCACGGTGTCCATGTGTGTCATGAACAGCAACCGCGGGCCGGCAATGGTTCCCGGAAGCTCAACGATGAGATTGCCCGTCTGTGTTGGCAGCGGAATTCGCTGATTGGCCGTATCGAAGCGAATGGCACTGGCCGGAACACCGGCTTCGATAAGAGCCGTCTTGATAACGTCGGCAATAGCGGCTTCTTTGCCGGTCACGCCCTCGACGGCCAAGAATCGCATGAGTCGGGCGACAGCCGCCTCGGAGTTGATCGGCATCAGGGGAGCGGTCATGGATTCCTCGGACCGGACAATTAGGGGAGGGAATGGAGGACATGATAGACGAGGCATTGCGAATTGGCTTGGGAACGGCACCAAAAACGTTGCAAGCTTACGCCGGCGAGGGTATTCTAATTCAATCCTCCTCCAACCTTGTGAGGCTACCCCATGAAGCGCGCTGCCATCGCACTTTTGACCACGATTCTGTTTGTTGCTATCGTGACGCTTTCAACGCGAGCCAACCGCAAGGACGCTCCCGAACGCGTTCCGGCTCCCGGCTATTACACGATCCAGGCAAGCGAAGAGGCCAAGAATCCTTGGACGCATCTGCGGCTCAATAACTCCCCGGACGATTTTCGATTCGCGATTGTTACCGATCGCACCGGCGGGATGCGGAAGGGCATCTTCGAAAAGGCTGTCAAACAACTCAATCTGATGCAGCCCGAGTTTGTCATCTCGGTCGGGGACCTGATTCAGGGGACAGCCGATGCCAAGAAGCTCGATGAACAATGGATCGAGTTTGATGGGCTTGTTCGGCAGCTCGAGATGCCGTTTTTCTATCTTCCGGGCAATCACGACATTGGCAACAAAGTCTCGAATGCGTCATGGGCTACCCGCTATGGTCGCCGCTTCTACCACTTCGTCTACAAGGACGTGTTGTTCCTCATGCTGAACTCGGAAGAGAATAACCAAGCCGCGGGCTGGTTTAGCCCGGCACAACGCGAATGGGTCGAAAAAACACTCGCCGAATACAAGGATGTCCGTTGGACGATCGTGGCGATGCACAAACCCGTTTGGACGTATCCCGATCTCCCAAAGACGGGTTGGCTCGAGATTGAACGAACACTCATGCTCGATGAACGCCCTTATACTGTTTTCGCTGGGCACAAGCATCGTTACGAACGGTTCATTCGTAATGGTCAGAAGTACTTCATGTTGGCGACGACGGGGGGCGGCAGCAAGTTGAGAGGAGTCGGCTTCGGCGAGTTCGATCAATTCGTTTGGGTCACCATGAAAAAGGATGGTCCGCGGCTGGCCAATCTGATGATGGACGGCATCGAACCTGACGACATTGATACGAACGTGGGAAGCAAGTCTGGCGACAAGGCGCTGCGAAAATGATCACTCACGAAGGCGATAGCCGACGCCGCGCACTGTTTCAATCAAGTCGGCGTCGCCGAGTTTTCGACGAAGCGTCTTGACGTGGACATCAATGGTACGTTCCAACACAACGGCTCCGTCGCCAATCGCGGCATCCATGAGTTGCTGACGGGTAAACGCTCGACCAGGTTGGCGGAGCATGCATTCAAGCAGGCGGAACTCCGTAGGAGTCAGATCCAAGGTTCGACCCTTGATGCTTGTCCGATGTTTGGTCCGGTCGATGCGAATGCTGTGGTGTTCAATTACGTCCGCCGGTTGCGTGGCCACTGACTCGCGACGGCGGAGCAGGGCCTTGACTCGTTGAAGCAGAATCTTGGTGCTGAATGGTTTGGTCACGTAGTCATCGGCACCCATGGAAAAGCCGACTATCTGATCGGTCTCCTCAGCGCGAGCCGTGAGCATCAGGATCGGAATCTCGCGCGTGGTCTCGCTCGATCTCAATTCGCGGCAAACATCCAGACCACTGAGCAAGGGCAGCATCACGTCGAGGATGATAAGGTCTGGGACAACAGCCTGTGCTTTGCGCAAACCTTCTTGGCCGTCGAGGGCAACGACAACGTCGTAACCCTCTCGCTCGAAGGAGAATGCCAATGGTTTGACCAATTGGCGCTCATCTTCCACAATCAGAACACGCGGCTTGGACACAAAATTATCCTCTTTGCCCACCGCGGTCAACCCGTTCCGAAAGCTTCCGGGCGGTGACGAATGATCTCGCCTTCAACCAGGTAAACCACATCCTCGGCGATATTCGTGGCATGATCGGCGATTCGCTCTAAATGTCGGGTCGCTGAAAACAACGACATTCCTGGCTCGATCAGGTCCGGCGTCCGTCGCATCGTCGCGATTAGTTCCGTGATTATCTCAGAGTTGAGGCGATCGACCTCGTCGTCCAATCGGCAGACGCGGCGAGCCAACTGCGTATTGAGATCGACGAAAGCGTCGAGGGCTTGCCGTACCATTGCGGTCGTCAGGTCAGTCATTCTTTCGAGTTTGGCGGGAACCTCGATCGGAGGATGGGAGCCAAGGCTTAGCGCCCGTTCCGCGATGTCTACGGCAAGGTCCGCCATGCGTTCCAGATCGGTGGTAATCATGAAGACGGCGGCGATCCGACGCAGCACGATGGCAACGGGCTGGTGCAATGCCACCATTTTCAGACACTCTTCGGTGATGCAATTCTCGAGTTCATCGATTTCCTCGTCACCATGGACGACTTCTTGGGCCATAGCCATGTCGTGCCGCTTAAGGGCTTCGATAGCGCGATAGATCGCCTGTTCGACCGCTGCCGCTTGCTTGAGAATGTCGCGTTGAAGCTGTTCGAGATCGCGTTCCAAGTGTTTCATGGTCCTGACACCACCACATGCCGAATGCGAGGCTGTTAACACGATAGTTTAACCAAAGCGACCCGTGATGTAATCTTCTGTTTGCTTGACATGGGGGCGAGTGAACATCTGGTCTGTCAGGCCCGTTTCGATCAATCGACCCTCATAGAAAAAGGCCGTCAAATCCGAAACACGCGCGGCCTGCTGCATGTTGTGCGTCACGATGATGATCGTGTAGTGTTTCTTCAATTCGAAAACGAGATCCTCAATGCGTGAGGTCGCTTTGGGATCGAGCGCCGAGGTTGGCTCATCCATCAAGAGTACTTCAGGGTCGGTCGCCAAGGCTCGTGCGATGCACAGTCGCTGGGCCTGGCCGCCGGAAAGGGTGACGGCGGAATCATTCTGGCGATCCTTGACCTCATCCCATAGGGACGCCCGCCGAAGGCTTCGCTCCACAAGCTCATCGAGCTTGGCCCGATCGTTCATGCCGGCGATGCGAGGACCATAGGCCACGTTTTCGAAGATCGACTTCGGGAACGGATTCGATTTCTGGAACACCATTCCCACGCGACGGCGCAGCGAGATTAGGTTCACGCTTCGCGAATAGATCTCGACGTTATCAAGGTAGATCGCCCCCGTATGACGCGTATCGTCGATCAAGTCGTTCATCCGGTTCAGCAATCGCAGAAAGGTCGATTTTCCACATCCCGATGGTCCGATCAATGCGGTTACCGATCGTTCCGGGATTTTCAGGGTCACGTCAAATAGGGCTTGTTTCTCCCCGTACCAAAACGAGACGCCCTCGGTTCGGATCTTGAACTGACTCGTCAACAGGTCCGTGTTGGGCGCCACCATGCGATGGCCGCTTCGCTCCGCGATAATGTCGTTGAACAATCGCGACATGGGAACCCCAATCGGCGTGGCGAGTCGTCATCGGCCCGCACGAGTGCTGGCCGGTACACTTTTTGTTGTATTCCTTCGAGGTGAATGAGTTGTGAAGAAAAGATGAAGTCACGTTGTAATAGCCGGCAATGTCACGGTAAACGTGGAACCGAAGCCAACCGAACTCACGGCATCGACGGCGCCCTGGTGAAGCTGTACCAGGTGCTTCACGATGGAAAGTCCCAGCCCCGTACCTCCCAATTGCCGCGAACGAGCCTTGTCGACGCGGTAGAATCGCTCGAAGATTCGCGGCAAATCGCGTTCGGGGATGCCAATACCGGTGTCCATGACATCGAGTCGGATTTGTTCACCAATTCGCGCGAGACGAACGTTGATGTGGCCGCCCGACGGCGTGTACTTGATCGCGTTGTCAACGAGATTGTCCAATATCTGTTCGACAGCTTCCTGATCGGCGAGCACAGTGAAATCGGCCGCTGGTGTCGCCTCGAGGGTTAGCGTCAGGCCGTGGCTTGCCGAACGCGGGCGATGGCGATCGAGGCAGTCAACAACGACCCGTTGCAAGTCCAGGGCGTCGAAGGTCAGAACTTCCTTGCCGGTTTCAATGCGTCCAAGGCTGATGAGATCCAGAATAAGGGCGTGGAGGCGATCGGCCTGTTCATCTATTTGTTGGAGGAACTCACGCCGCATGACCAAGTCGTCGGCGGCACCGTCGATGAGCGACTCTGTACACGCTTTGATGACCGAAAGGGGCGTCTTGAGTTCGTGGGAAACATTGGACGTAAACTCTTGACGTAGGCGCTCCAAGCGGCGTAGCTCGGTCGTGTCGTGAATTACGATGACGGCCCCACGCGGCGACGGCGACAGTAGGTGGGCGACATAGATGTCAAGGCTCCGATCCGCGGAACCCTGCCAGACGAGTTCGCGACGACCGGGGGAATCGCCAGCCATGGTGTTTTCGACGAAGTCAAGCAACGGTCGCTGACGCACGACTTCCCACAACTTTCGTCCGATGGCGGTGTCCGGCACGAATTCGAGCAACTCGGCGGCTCGGTGATTGACGAACTGAATTCGCATGGAGTCGTCGATGGCCACGACGCCCTCAATCAAGCCACCGAGGATGGTGCGCAGTTGCTGCCGATCGTCCTTGATCTGATCCATCTGTTCGGCCAATCGAGCGCTCATGAGGTTGAAGACGCGCGCCAACGCCCCGAGGTCCCCGTCACTTGCATAGACTTTTCCTCCGAATTGCTCATTGGTGATTCGCCGCACGGCTTCCGTTAGCTCGGCGACGGCCTCCTTGGTTCGCCGCCGAACGAGAAAGACGGGGATCGAGACAAGCAATGTCAGCCCTAAAGTTATGCCGGTAATCTGAAGTGGGTCGCGGAGACCAAGCGGGCCGATCAACGTCACGACGTTGACGACCAGTAGGTAGGTGGCAAATGCTATAAGGAGCCGAATTGACATATTCCCACCATTAGCAATTGACCGCAAATGGTGGAAGTCGAACCTAGTCGGCACGGCTGGCGGCGACGACTCGCTTGCCGGTCAACGCTCGAATTCCGATGTTGAGAGCCATAACAAAGACCAACAGCACCAATGCCGCGGCCCAGGCTTGGCCTTCCCACTCAGCGTCGCCGCTCATTCCGTATCGATAGATGTAAAAAGGCAGGAACGGCGTCGGCTCATTCAACGAACTTGGCCACAAACCCGAACCGAGAGCCGTCAACAGCAGCGGGGCCGTTTCGCCCGCGATGCGCCCGATTGCCAGGAATATGCCCGTAATGATTGCCGGCAACGATGCCGGGACCGTGACACGGACCACGGTCTGCCAATAGCTTCCACCCAGAGCAAAGCTCGCGTGTCGCAAGGATTGCGGGACGAGTTTCATCGCTTCTTCTGAGGTGCGGACCACGATGGGGATCATCATGACACCCAGAGCAAACGCACCGGCCCACGCCGAAAACCCCCACGGCTCGTCAGCCCAGGGAGGACGAACCAATACAGCGTAGGCAAAGATGCCAATGATGATTGACGGAACTCCGCCCAATACCTCGCTCACGAATCGGATCGACTTTGTCAACGGAGCCGTCGAGTATTCCGCGAGGTATATGGCCGTCAACAGGCCAATCGGGACAGCGGCCAACGTGGCAATGGCTACCAAGATCGCGCTTCCCACGATGGCATGGCCCATTCCGTAACCCGGCGTGCCCATCGGTCCCGGCCGATTTACGAAAAAGGCGATGTTCAATGACGAGACACCGCGATACGCAACATAGCCGAGGATCAGGAAAAGGGGTCCAAGCGTGAGTGCTAAGCAGGAGCCGAGCACGAACGTCATCAGCCGATCCACGATCACGGCGCGGCGTGGACTCGACGGAATCATCACGGAGGAAACTGGAACGTCGGTAGCTGGGATTGCGTCGGACGTGGGCGGTTTCTCGGGCGTGGGAACAGCGGATGGCGAATGCCGAGTCGACTTTCGCGGCTTCGTGACGCGGCGGATCAACAATCGAGCCGCAATGTTCAACGCGCCCGTGATAGCGAAGAGAATCAGACCGAGGCCCACGAGTGCGGATCGCTGGTCGGAGCTGGTGGCCTCGTTGAGCTGATTGGCGATGATGCTGGCGATCGTGTTTCCTTTGGCGAACAGAGACCATTCGATATCGCTTGTGTTTCCAATGAGCATCGTCACAGCCATTGTCTCGCCGAGGGCACGTCCCAGAGCGAGAAAACAGGCGGCAACGATACCGGGCCGAGCGAAAGGCAAGACGGCCGACCGAATCGTTTGCCATCGCGTGGCGCCCAGGGCCAAGGCGCCTTCACGCTGAGAGCGCGGGACGGCTCGACAGATATCGAAGCTCAACGCGATGATGTAGGGGATAATCATGATGGCCAGGATCAACCCTGCCGCCACGATTCCTAGTCCGCTCGAGTTCTTCGCTCCTAGCTGCGTGAAGACGTACTTAACCACGGGTCCAAGGAAATGAAGCCCCCAGAAGCCGTAGACAACGCTCGGGATGGCTGCCAAAAGCTCGACCAAGAATGACCCGATCCTCCGAACAGGCGGCGATGCGATTTCTGCCAAATAGGCCGCCGCGCCGATTCCCAGCGGAATCGCGACAAGCATCGCCAATGCGGAGGTCGTGAGCGTTCCGAATATGAAGGTCAGTGACCCAAACAGGCGATCTTGGTCCGGAGGGGGATCCGGTATCCACCGCGAACTCGTGAAGAACTCAAATGAACCGGCCCGAGCCAAGACTGTTAATGATTGCCATACTAAAACAACGATCAGAGCAATCGAAAGTAGAATGATCGACAGCCCTGCAATTTGGCAGCACATACGAAAGACAAGGTCTCCATACCTTGCCGCGCTTCGCCCAACCATCGGCGAGGGGAGCGCCGATCGGGTTTCCGGGTGAGCCATGAGGGTCAGTCTTTCAAGACAACGCTGGAGAGTTTCTCTTCGATACGCTTCTGCAACTCATCGGGGAGCGGCGCATAGTCAAGCTCCCGCGAGTGCGTCTGTCCCGTAGTGGTCGCCCATCGAAGGAAATCGACAAGGACTTGACCACGGCTTTTCGGCTGGTTCTTGTAAATAATGGCATAGGCGAAGCCCGCGAGAGGATAGCTCTTCTCTCCCGGGCAATCGGTGAGTGGCCACGTCAGATCGTTCAACGAATAGGGCTCCGTCAACGGTTTCTCGGCGAGGGCGGCGGTAGCCGAGGCGGTCAACGATTCAGCGTTGGCCGTGACGAATTGCCCGGACATATTCTTGATCGAACCATAGGCGATCTTGTTCTTCACGGCGAATGCCAGTTCGACGTAACAAATGCTGCCCGGCGAACGATTGACGTGACCGATCACTCCGGCACTGTCCCGCTGGCCGATGCCGACACCCTTGGGCCAGTTCGGCGACGTGCCAACACCGACGTTCTTGCGAAACTCCGGACTGACTTTGGCAAGGTATTCGGAAAAAATAGCGCTCGACCCGCTGCTGTCGGCCCGAAAAACGGGCACGATGTCCACATCGGGGAGGCTCACGTCCGGATTGACCTCTTTCAAGGCCGGATCATTCCATTTCTTGACTCGTCCAAGGTAAATGTCCGCGAGAATCGGACCTGTAAATCGTAACGGCTTGTTCACACCTTCGAGGTTGTAAGCCGGCACGACGCCGCCGATCACGAGGGGAATGTGAACAACGTCACCGCCAAGCTCCTTCGCTTTGTCCAATTGTTCCTTCTTCATCGGCATATCGGAACAGCCAAACGTCACTGTCTTCTCCGTCATCTGTTGGATGCCGGCGCCGGAACCGGCGGAGATATAGTCAATCTGGGTGCTTTTTTGAGTATTGTACTCCGACGTCCATTTTGCCATCGCCGGGAAAACGAACGATGAACCGGCACCATTGATTCGCGCGGACCGATTTCCTTTCGTACCGCAGCCGACGATCAGGAATGCTGCCACGGCAACCATTCCAAGGCGGGAAACGGTTCGCCATCGCATAAGGCGATCTCCAAAATGGATTGCGGGAGAATCCTACGGAGCAGGGGCCACTGCCAAAGTTGACGATAGCGATGGGGCATCACCAGGCAATGTCGAGGGTGTGAAGATTGCGTGTAGCTGGCGTGCAATGCGCTAGGCTCGATTGACTTCACGATCAATGCCGATGCCCATCAGGAGCAAGGCGACCAGGACGTGTTTCGCCACCACGATGGCGAGGACTGCCGGAATCGGGCCCAGCGTACACAACCACGCGGTTGCTAAGACCGTCACCGCGGTCCAAAAAACTTGAGAAAGGCGCAACCTCAGCCGGCCGCGGCTACTGCCATCGTCAAAGGTGACGCGAGGTAAATTCGGTGGAGGAACAGTCGACTTCATGGCAATGTGTGTACTCCCCACCTCATCTGTAGTCGTCCATGAGGCCTATTGCAAGCCGCCCTCGCACGAAATCATCATAACACCATATCGGCGACGACTCTTGAGTTCAACGCGAAAGTCATTGAAATAGAGCCGGCTCGCTCATGGTTTGGACGGTGTCTCGAATCGTCTTATCGTGACGGACTTGTTTAGGGAAATCTTGGTAATGAACACTGGTCGCCGTGCCGTTCGATCGTCGGCAAACCAGAAGCTCCCCGTCACACACGCCAAATCCGTAAGGTCGTTCAACTTGGCCTGAATCTTCGACGCCTGAAACTCCTTGGCCGATCGGGCGGCCGCAAAGAATATCCGCGCCGCGTCGTAGCTCAGAGCCGCTTCGGGGCTGGGGACACTGCGATTTAGCTCTGAGTAACGGTCGGTAAATTTCTTCGCCGTCGAATCCGTCGCGTCGAAGGCTCTCGCAGCCAGAAACGGTCGGACTTTTTCGGATGATCGCAACAGGTCTGTCTGACCCTCCTCGCCAGCGAAAATCCACAACCGCGATGGCATAGCCGGCGACTCCAAGGCACTTTGCCAGGCCAGAAAGTCCTGGGCCGTACCCGAAATCAGGACTGTCTCCGGTTTGATCGCGGCGATCCGCCGAGCCAAGTTGGGAATCTCCTCTGCCTTCAAAAACGTCATAGTCTCCAGTCGGGCGCGATCATCCTTGGTCAGCTCTTGTTCAAACGCGGTTGAGACGATTCGATGCCTGGCGAGGGACAAACTCGTGGCGACAACGATGTGCCGACACTTTGTGTCGTCCAACATATGTCGGGCCAAGCAGCGTCCCTGCTCGCTCGGGGCCAGTCCAACTGTAAAGACATTTTTGCTCGGCGTGGGGCCACCCGCGGGTGACACAACGACGAGTTGATGCGACGATAATCCGGCAATCGTTCGATCCAGTTGTTCGGTGGTTGTCGCGCCTACGATTGCGGACGCGCGATTGACGTCAATGAGTCGCACGGTCTGGAAACGGAAACCATCGATGGTGTCGCCGGTGTCGCCGTGAACAATCGTGTAAGGCCGTCGCCCTGGCAGGTCATTCTCGTTTTGGTTTTCTTCCTCGACCGCGATTGCCACAGCGTCAACCAGTCGGCGGCCAGCTTCCTGATTGCCCCCGCTCAGCGGGACGACGTGACCGATCATCCGCCCTTCTTTTGGGGTGTTCAACTGGCCGCAACCGGTAATCGGAATCGCGGCGACCGATAATAGAAAAAGCCTGCGAGTGAAGACCCGCAGGCTTCGATAGGGGTCATGCATTATATCATTCAACGGGGCAGTGGGGCCTGCGACAAGCTCGGGCAGACCTTTGCCTTACGTTGTGTTGCCAACATACCCAGACCATCCCCGATTAATGCCGAAACAGAAAGTCTCGCGTGTTGAGCAATGCCCACAGGACGTCTTCCCATGCTCGTCGCGGATCGGCGCCGGCCTTTTGCACATGGGCCAAGGCAGCCTTCGATTCGGCGGGGTTTGAACCGCGGGCAACGGTCGCGAAATACAACTCGTCGAGAATCTCGGCCGATGGCTTTTTAGCAGCAAGTAGCCTACCGATTCGATTGTTGGGGTTCCGCAGCTTGTCGTTGATCGTCGCCCCATTGATCAACTGCAACGCCTGCGCGAGATTGCTGTCGGTCTCGCGTTCACATTCGCATGCCAGTTCGCGAGCCGGTTGGCCGAACGTCTTCAGGAATGGGTGTTGAACTTCGCCATCAGGAAGTTGGATCGCTCGCGTTCCGGCCGGCAATCCTGCGTACTTTTCGGGGATGCCGGTCGCATCACACAATGCATCCAGGAGTTGCTCGGCCGTCAACATCTTCATCGTGGCGTGAGAGAAGTAACGGTTGTCGTCTCGATTCGAATCGTTGGGATCAGCGCTCAACTGATAGGTGCGTGAGTTGGCAATGGTCCGAATCAACTTCTTCGCGTCGAATCCGCTCTTAACGAAGTCAGCGGCCAGAGCGTCGAGCAGTTCGTCGTTGGCCGACGGGTTTGATTCGCGGAAATCATCGACGGGGTCAACGATGCCTTTTCCGTGAAGGTGATACCAAATTCGATTGACAACGGACTTTGCGAAGAATGGATTCGAGGGACCCGTCAGCCATTCAGCGAACACCTCACGACGATCCTTGTCGGGCGGGATTGGCGGAACGACGCCGCCAAGGAATCGTGGCGGCATGACTCGCCCCGTTCGAGGTTGGGTCACTTCGCCCGCTCGCTCGGCGAAAATAATCTCGGCCGTCGGGTCGTTCGGCTTCGCCGCGGGGTAATTCGGGTCCTTTTTCTGCTTGACTCGAGCGAAGAAGGCCGCTGTGCTGTAGTAGTCGTCTTGCGTCCATTTCTCGAACGGATGATTGTGGCATTTGGCACATTGCATGCGAACGCCGAAGAAGAGTTGGGCGGTCGTCTCGGCGAGCGATTGGGGGTCACGGGCCACTCGGTAATAGTTGGCCGGCGGGTTAATGTAACTCGACCCGCTCGCGGTCAGCATCTCACGGACCACGGCATCGAGAGGCGAGTTTTTCGCAACATGGTCGCGCAGCCATTGATGGAACGCGTGAACTCCCTTCGCCTGGATCGTCTTGCGATTCGCCCGAAAGACATCCGACCATTTGAGCGTCCAGAAATCCGCGAATTCGGGCCGTTCTAGAAGCCCGTCGATGACCTTGGCTCGCTTGTTCGCGTCCGTGTCTTTGAGGAAGTTCCGAGCCTCGTCAGCCGTCGGCGTGATCCCGCACAGATCAAGGTAAACTCGGCGCAGGAACTCGGAATCGGAGCAAAGCTCCGAGGGAGCGATCGACAGCACTTTGAGTTTGGCGAAAACATGTTGATCGATGTAATTCGCGACCGGCGGGTCCTTCCACGCGAAGCCTTTCTTTGGCTCCAGGTAGGTGATTCGCACAGCCTGAAGGACATCCAAGTATCGACAGAGAATGGCCGATTCGCCCGACTGCCGGAATTCGATCAAGCCGTTAGCGTTGACGTCGGCCACGGCAGTATCGCTGCTCGAAAACACCGTAAGGCGGGTTACGTCGCGCTCAGTGCCGTTACTGAAACAGGCGACGACCGCGAGTTGCTGCCATCGCGAAGGCGCCGTCAAGACGCGACTACCCGGGCGAATGTCAAGCTTAACCAACTGAGGTAGTTCTTTCGGATCGTCGCGCAAACCTTCATGGAGCCAATTGACGAGCGCCCGTGCCGGAAGGCTGTCCGGTGAGAATCGCGAGCCACCCTCGTGGGCGATCTGTCCAAGACCCTTTTGAAGGATCAAGCTCGCGGATGGGTTCAAGAGATCCGTGCGCCGGCCATAGACATCGCGTGTCAGTTGAAGATAATCAGTGGCGGGGTCGAAACCACGGAGGCTCAGCCGAAACCCGTTCTTGCCGCTCGGCGTTCCATGGCACGCCCCCTGATTGCAACCGCCGACATTCAATGCCGCAATCACATCGTGGCGAAAACTTACCGGAATTGGCTTGTCCAAGTCTCGAACAACGATCGGGATCTTCAATTGGGAGCCACCGGCCGAGATGGCGACAATTCCCGTACCCGGTTTTCGAGGCTGGAATAGGCCGGCCTCAACAACGGCGAGTTCGGGCGGAAGCACGTCAATTTGAGCAAAGGGTGTCAAGTCGCGCAAACTGCCGTCGCTGTAACGTCCCGTGATGATGACTTGTTTGCTGGCATTGGTGCCCACCAACTCGATCCGCGTCGGCTCGGCGACGATTGACGCCGGTTTTCCGATCACGGCTTCGCGCGCGGTGGGGTTAGTTGGTACGGCCGCAGTCGTCAAAAATGGAAGGGCGATTGCCACGAACATACCTAGAGAGGCAATCCGAAGTTGCTTGAATGCCGTCAATCGGGATGGAGTCGCGAGGGCAGGGTAAAGCATGTGAGAGTCCCCTGATTTACGAACGAGTCGTAACCGTCGGCGGGAAGTTAAGGTAGGCAATCGCGGTTATGCAGCGGGCGTCGTAAGGAGTAGTTTACATGCCTCGTTACGGGATTGCGACCCTTTTTTGGTGAACTCTGGCCTGAATTGGGCGTCTAAGTTAGGAGGCCGACCGAATATCACGCCGGCAGGTTCGTCGGGGACGACTCTAGGCACGCTGCCTGACATGGCTTTTCCCAACGGACTTGCACTATGATCGAGTTGAATTGTTGAAGGAACTCGTGAATCTCGCTGCCGGAATGGAGCCATCATGGCTACCGAACAAATTGACCGAGAAACGTTTCTCCAGCGGCTACGCGATAGCGGTTTGCTGACCCCGGAACAGCTTCACGTGGCTCGCAGCATTGCGGACCAAACGACGCGAGGCAAGGTCATCGCTCGGCAACTTCATGAGAAGAACATTCTCACGCGATTCCAGGCGACGATGCTGCTCGCTGGGCGAACCGACGGCTTCATCTTGGGGCAATATCGCATTCTCGATCAGATCGGGCGCGGCGGTATGGGGCGTGTGTTCAAGGCCGAGCATCTTACCATGGGCCGCATCGTGGCCATCAAGGTACTGGCGGCCCAATTGGTGCGGACGGAGCGTGCCCGGAATCTATTTCGCCATGAGGTTCGGGCCGCGGCCAGGCTCGTTCACCCGAACATCGTCACCGCCTACGACGCCAACCAAATCGGCGATCGCTACTTCCTGGTCATGGAATATGTGGACGGCCCCAACCTGAGTCAATTGGTGCGTGAACGGAGTCCGTTGCCGGTGGGCGAGGCCTGTGACCTGATTCGTCAAGCCGCGGTGGGCCTTCAACACGCTCATGAGTTGGGCATGGCCCATCGTGACATCAAGCCATCAAACCTTTTGCTCCAAAGGGGCTTCAACGGCGAAGGGTGCGTGGTCAAGATCCTCGATTTCGGATTGGCGCGGCTGAGCGACGCGACTGGCTCGGATCGTTCGGACCAATCGATACCGGCTCATGAGTTCAGCGTCATGGGCACGCCGGACTATCTGTCGCCGGAGCAAGCCCGTGACATTCATTCGGCCGACATTCGCTCGGACCTTTATAGTCTGGGCTGCACCTTCTATTTCCTGCTAACGGGTCGCCCGCCCTTTGCTGGGGGAAGCGCTCTGGACAAAGTGCTTCGCCATAACAGCGACGATCCAATTTCGGTAAGACAATTCCGGCCGGAGATTCCCGTCGATGTTTGGAATATTATCCAGCGACTCATGGCGAAAAAGCCCGCGAATCGGTATCAGACGCCAGCCGAGTTGATTGCGGCCCTATCGCCCTTTGCCTTGCACGCCAGCAATTCGTGGGTTGTGCCGGCGGGGCCTGCTATTTCGCCATCGACGGAAACGTCGCCATGGGCGGATCTCACCGACCCCAACGACGCCAACGTGGTTATCGGCGATTTGACGGCGGACTACGTTTCCTCCACATTGTCCGCGACGGGACTCGAGCGAATTCCAGCAGCCATGCTGCGCCATGCAGGCCGACGGAAATGGCTCATCCTAGCCGTGATCGGCATGATCCTCGCGGCCGGCATCGGGCTTTCGTTCGTCTTGCGTTAGCTTGCTTTCTTCAAGTCGAGCCATCAACTCCTTCATGTCGGGTGGCAGGGGGGCGTCCCAGCCCAATAGCTCTGACGACGTTGGATGACGGAAGCCAAGATGGACCGCGTGAAGCATGGGACGTTGCGCTCCACTTGCATCGGGAATCGGTGCAGCATTGACGGGCCGATCATAGACCCTCTCGCCGCAGAGTGGCGTTCCTGCTTCTCCCAAATGAATGCGTATCTGATGGGTTCGACCCGTTTCGAGCCGGCACTCGACGAACGAGTAACCGCCGAGATCTTTGAGAAGTTGCACATGAGTGACGGCACGCTGACCGGCATCCATCGAACGAGTGCTTCCTCGCCGGTGGTCTCCCCGATCGGCGACCAGACGTGACTCAATGCACGCCGTCTTGGCGATCCCTCGGACAATCGCAACATACCGGCGGGCTACGGAATGCTCTCGAAACTGTTTCGTGAGGGATCGCTCTGCGACCGGCGTCCTTGCGAACACAACCAGCCCGCTGGTATCGCGGTCGATTCGATGCACAGGCCGAACGGCTCGATTCGGATCGCCCAAGAGTCTTGGAATAAGGTCAGCCAATGTGAGCGGGAGGTAGTGCTTGCCTCGGGGGCCGAACTCCTCGGACTCATGCTTGTGGCGCATGGTGGTCAGGCCGGCGGGCTTATCGACCACGACCACATCGTCATCAGCGTAAACGACGACTGGCTCTGGTCCGGTCCAAGCCGGGGGTGACTCGGGCCGGCGCTCCTTAGCCCTTGGTCGCGTCACGCGCCTTTCGTGACCCGGAACGGGCATCATCTCAACCCGAAGGCCTGTCGTCAATCTCCGGACCGCATCCGAACATTTCACCCCGTTTACCAAGACTCGACCGCTTGCAATGATACGCCGAGCCTGCTCCCACGATAGCTGACCGTGGCGGCGAACAATGGCTGTCAACGTCTGGCCGTTTTCGCGCGGCGAAACAACAAACAAGTTTTCCATTGGCTTGGCGGGAAACAAACACGGGACACACGGAAGCCCCGGCTCTTTGAGCGCCGGATACGGGCGACCGTTTGCCCCGATGTGGTCTCGTATTGGCGAACGGCGCCGACTCAGTCGGAGAAGTCAGCGTCATCGACTTTTTCGAGCAGTTTGATCTCGGAAACAGTGGCTTCCATGAACTTCTGCCCATTGTGATCGATCTTCATCTTTGTCGCTCGTTTGACGCCGTCGAATTCCTTGTAGTCGCTGTAGTAGATCTCGTGTTTGACTTCCTGACCGCCGGAAGGGTCGAGACCTTGTCGTTCCATTTTAACCATGAGCGACGATTCCTTGTCGAAGTAAACCGTCACGGGCTTGCCATCTTTGATCTTGATTTCGACTCCAACGGCCGGCTTCCCGTTCACCATCGCGTCACCTACCGTCTTCAGCTCGAAAGCCTTGTCGTCGAGAATTGGGGTCAACATAATGATGCGCTGGGTGACAAGGCTGAGTTTCATCTCGTCCTTGGCGTTCTCCGGAAGCTCTTGTTCCATGTCGTTGACGCGAGTGGAGATCTTGTCGCCGCGAACGGTTTGCGTGATCTTGACCGACATTCCCATGACGTCAATGCTAATCGTCGAGCGGGCCTTGTCAGGAAACATGTATACCGACTTATTGGTGAACTCAACATCCATCCCTGCGATACTGAGCGTCCCCTTGGATGCGTATTTGCCGGCCTTGTACTTATTCAACTTCTCGGCGCCGCCATGAGCGGTGATAGCTTTCTTGATGATTTCCTTCGGATCGTCCTGGGCACGAGCGCCAGCGACGGGCACCAGAAGAAGGCCCGCCGCAGTCAGTGCCAGTATCAGTTTTGACATGAAACTGCTCCCTAGAGAAGTCGCGAAGTGAAACGACGGAATCCCATCCGCTAACGCTCTTCGCCACGATGATTACGATATGGAGACCGGACATGTCATCAACGGCCCCGCTTGACAGACTTCGCGGGGGAACGTATTGTCGGCCGCCCAAAGTGCCCTCGTGCGAGGCGACCATGCCAATCCAACTCATCGCGCCCGATGTACTTGCCGAGGCTCGAGGGCTGTCGATTCCGTGGTGCGCCGGGGGTATCGTTCTGGGCCTATCTCTCTGGGCTTCGGGCTGGCGTTTCCACCGATTTTGGATGGCATTGTCGGCCACAATCTTCGCTGGAATCTATGGCCTGAGCTTGCTCACTGACTTTGGGCCACGGATGCTTGCGGTCGCGATTCTCTTGGCTGTCGCCATCGGTCTACTGTCACAGGAACTGTCGCGGTGTGTGGCGTTTGTGGTCTCCGGGTTTACGATCTTACTGGCCACGCGATCGATGATACCGGACGTTCCCGAGCCGTTGATACCATTTCTGATTGGCGGCCTTGTGGGCATCTTGCTGTTTCGGCTGGAAATGATGCTGTTCACCTCATTTTGTGGGGTTCTTCTGTGGGCCTATTCCGCGGGATTGCTCTACGAAAAAGTGGGTAAGACCAGCCTCGATAATTGGGTCAAGTCGAATGTGATGGCTCTGAATTTTGGCGTTGGAGCCGCGTGCCTGCTCGGAGTGGTCATTCAAGGGAAATGGGAATCATGGCGAAACAACAAAGGCTCGCGGCGCAAACAACGAGCCTATTCCGTGCTCAGCGAGGATGAGCGGAAGGCCCTTGATTCCCTGCCGCCCCGCAAGCCCTCGATTTGGGATCGGATTCGATCATACCTCCCCAGGGCGGCATAACGTCTGTCTCGACATTCTCTAATTCCCTAGAACGCCGCGAAATCTGTTGCACCTAGCGACTCCGTTGATCGTAATCACCGTCGACGTCCAACTGTATCATGGCAGTGAATGACACGTCAACGCAGTCGCCACGGTAAATCGACTTCGATCGAGGTGATACCGACATGCCGACAATCGCTGATGTCATTGGATTCCTCGAGCAACTCATTCCGCTATCGATCGCGGCTGAGTGGGACAACGTCGGTCTGATCCTGGGTGAGCGAACGGCCGTCGTTCGCTCCATCATGACTTGTTTGACCGTGACGCCCGAAGTCGTTGACGAAGCCGTGCGGGCAAAGGTGAGCCTGATTGTTGCGCATCACCCGATGTTGTTTCGAGCTACGAAGCGACTAACGGATGCGTCGAATGAAGGGCGGATGATCCACGCCCTGATTCGATCCGGTGTTGCCGTTTACAGTCCTCACACCGCGTTCGACAATTGCAAAGGCGGAATCAATGACCAATGGGCAACGCAACTTGGCTTGATCGAGGTAAGCCCCCTGCGACCCAACACCTGTCCGGGTCGCTGCAAGATTGTCGTGTTTGTGCCCGACAAAGACCTGAAGCGAGTGTCGGATGCTCTTTTCAATGCCGGCGCGGGGGTGATCGGAAACTATAGCGAATGCAGTTTTCGACTGCTGGGAACCGGGACCTTCTTGGGTGGCGATGCCAGCCAGCCGACGATCGGCGAACGAGGGCGTCGGGAAGAGGTTGCCGAGTGGCGATTGGAAGTTGTCTGCCGCGAGTCGCACGTCGAGAAGGCAGTACGAGCCATGCGTGCCGCGCATTCTTATGAGGAGCCGGCATTCGATATCTACCCGCTGCGATCGGACAGCGGTCCCGGCGAGGGAAGGGTTGGGCGGTTGCCGCAGCCGGAGACTCTCGCCCATCTCGCGGATCGGATACGAACGCATCTTGGCTCTGGGATGGTTCAGGTCGTGGGCGATCAAAGTCGGCAGGTGTCGCGGATTGCCTTGGCGTGCGGCGCCGCCGGAGAATTCCTTGGCGATGCGGTTCGCGAACGGGCCGATGTTTTCTTGACCGGCGAAATGCGATTCCACGATTACCTCGCGGCGAAAGCCCATGGAATCGGCCTTATCCTACCGGGACACTTTGCGTCGGAGTTCTTGGGCACGAGGCTGCTCGCCGAAAAACTGCGGGACCACTTTACGGACATCGTGGTTTCCGTGAGCCAATCCGACACCGATCCGGTGGCATGGGTGTGACCGTACTGGTCAAGGATTTTGCGGAAATTGACGCCGTTGAGTCCGATTACAGGTTTTTTTCGCTTTCTTCCAAAAAAAAGCTATAGTCGCTTCGGATATTCTCTCGACAATCGGCAACCCGCTGGTCAAACTGAGAATGGCTGAGCCTACTCGCCCCCAGCTATTCAACCAGTTACCCCAGAGGGTTCGACATGGACGAGATAATCCATGAGCAGATGGTCCCTGCGCTGATGGATTCAAGTCGGCGCGAGCCGACCGATCGCGAGTTGCTCGATGGAGTGATTCGCGGTGACAAGGAGGCCGCCCGCCTCCTCTATGAGCGCTACGCGAAGCGCCTCAAGAATGTGGCGATGGCGCGAAGGGCAATGGCCATTCGCAGCCGGATTGATGCCGAGGACATCGTTCAATCGGTGTTTCTGCAGTTTTTTCAGGGAACATCGAAGAATTATTACGACGTTCCTTCGAGCGAAGAGTTGTGGCCGTTGTTGTTGGTGATTGCCTCGAATTTGTTGCGTGCGGAAGGAGTGCGGCATCGAGCCGCGAAACGAGACGTTGGCAAGACGTTTGGCATCGATGATGATTTGAAAATGCCGGATGATCAAGGACGTCATGAATCTCTTGTTGCGTTAAACCTTATTGTTGATGATGCCATAGATCGGCTTGACACCCCGTTGCGTGAAATTGTTCGGCTTCGCCTTGACGGATTTGAGGTTGCCGAAATAGCGGTCCGCGTGGGGCGGTCCAAACGAACCGTCGAGCGTCTCCTCCAAAAGTGCCGCACCGAGTTGGCTAAACTCTGGTCGGAGATGCTGCCTCATGATGCTCAAACAAAGAAACCTCCTGAAACCGGATGACGCGGAATCGTTTATCGGCCGATTTGAAGAGGCGTGGCAGCACGGCGATGCCCCGCCTCTGGTTTCCTTTCTTCCCGATGTCTCAAGCCCATGTTATCGCGAGGTCCTTGCGGAACTAATCCGCATTGATCTCGAATACAACTTCACTCATGGGCGCTCGCGGCGGGTCGCGGATTACCGGGCTCAATTCCCCGACGAGTTTCGCTCGCTGGAATGGGCGACCCCCATTCTGTTCGAGGAATACCGCCTTCGGCTGCAAGCGGGCAACTACGTCACGCCCCAAGAATACGCTCGCGACTACGGCGTCGATACTTCGAAGTGGCCTGAGCCGTCGCCGGAGGTCGCTGTACCCACAGCCGTTCTGAGAAACGCGGCCGCATTGCCCGATGAAGTCGTCGGTTTGATGTCGCAAACCAATTGCATACAAGTTTCGCCCGCGCCGATCCCAGCCAAAATGCCGGCCGAAGGCGATATTATTCTCGGTTATCATCTGAAGGAAACTCTGGGGCGCGGGACCTTTGGCCAGGTCTTTCTTGCGGAACAGGTCATCCTGGCCAATCGCTCAGTGGTACTCAAGATCTCGACTGATTTGACCGGCGAGCCTCAAAAACTGGCGCAATTGCAACACACGAATATTGTCCCGATCTACGCCTACTATCGCACAGGACCACTGCAGATTCTTTGCATGCCGTATTTCGGACGAACGACGCTCGCCAACGTCATCATGCACCTGGCTCATCACGGATCGATGAAGTGTGGTTCGGGTCGCGACCTGCTGAGCACGCTCTACAACCATCGCGGTACTCGGCTCGAATCAGATTCCAGCCGGTTTCCCGCGCAGAAGGGCGTTTCGGATTCCGTGAAACGATATGCGGTGGCGCCATCACCACCCTCGGCGGAGCATGAAGGCAACAGCATCCCGCTGAATGTCGTCAAGAAGATGACTCACGTTGACTCCTCGCTTTGGATTATCGCACGCCTCGCCGATGGGCTAGCACATGCCCATGACCGCGGTATCTTGCATCGCGATTTGAAGCCAGCAAACGTCCTTATTACCGATGATGGTCAGCCGATGCTGCTTGACTTCAATCTGGCGACCGATGGTAACGGGCACGACCCCCATTCGCGGCCGACTCGCATGGGTGGAACGCTGGCCTACATGTCGCCGGAGCATATTCGCGCGATGCGCGATCGACGGGTCACCCTTGACGCTCGCAGCGACTTGTACTCGCTGGGGGTGATGCTGTTTCAGCTACTGACGGGGTCCCACCCATTCAAGATCGTCAAGGGATCGCTTTCGGATGCCTACCAAGATGCCCTCGCCGAGAGGCAGGCCGCGCCCCCTTCGGCTCGGAAGCTAAACCCGCGCGTCAGTCGGGCAGTTGACGCGATCGTGCGACGCCTCATGGCGCCGCGGCCTGAAGACCGTTATCAGTCGGCCCGACAATTGCTCGAGGATCTGGAAGCACAACTCGACAACCGTCCGTTGATTCACGCCACGGATCGCTCGTTGAAGGAACGACTTCAGAAGTGGTATCGGCATAGCCCGCGGAGAACGACGGCTGTCTTGATCGGGTTGGCGGCGACTTTGTTCCTCATCTTGCCTGCGACAGCTGGAGCCATCTTCCAAGCCAGGACCGCGCGCCGAATGCACGCGATTCAGGGAGCCGAGGCCATTGCCCGATATACCGAATGGCGGCCACGATTCCTCGAAACGCAAGCCCATCTGTTGACGCAAAAGGGGAAGGGCGCCGTTTTCCTGGACGCTCGGCGGAAAGCCGAAAACCTGATTCGTAGCTATCGGGCCGATTCACGAGAATGGACAGACGATCCTGCCGTCCAACTGCTGCCCGTTGCCCAGCGAACGCAACTGGTGACGGACATGGAAGAGTTGCAGTTCATCGTGCGCCGGCTCAATAGCCCAGCAGCAATCACAGGCGTTGGTGAATCGACGCCCGATTCCGCACGAACCACGCGCCGTTCGGCCGCCGATGGTCTCAATCTCGTGAAAGTGAGCACACAGTCGGGCAACCGTGGTGGGGCCAATCCCGCGGAATCCCTTTCGGACAAGGATTTGAGCCTTCGAGCCGTTGCTGCCGTTGTCGATGGGCAATATAAGAAAGCGATTCCCTACCTTCGTGGTCTGACTCAGCGACACCCGGATCGATTCGCCTCGTGGTATGCGTTGGGACACAGCTACTTGATGATCGAGAAGTCGGCTGACGCCGCTGAGTGCTTTACGGCGTGCATTGCATTGCAACCCAGTTTCCCGTGGTCCTATGTCATGCGAGCGGAGGCTCGGCGCCAGCAAAATCAGTTGCCGGCCGCCATCGCCGATTGCGGAAACGTCGCCCGGATGATGCCGAGCCACCCCGAGTTTGCTATCGAACAAGCGACGTTGTTGTTGAACGCGGGGCAGCCTCATCGGGCTGTCGAACTCATGGATCGCGTCGCAGAACAGCGAGATGGTCCGATTCGGGCTTTTATCGTTCGCGCCCAGGCACGTCAGGCATTGGGCGATGCCGCCGGGGCCAATCGCGACCGTGAAGAAATTGCACGCCGGCGACCTCGGACCGAGGACGACTGGTTTTGGCGGGCAGTCGAACGTCGCGTCACGCAACCGAAGGAAGCGCTCGACGACCTCGACGAATTGCTCAAGTTGAATCCCAATCACATTCACGGTCGAACGTGCAAGGCCGAGATTCTCGCGGATCGAGTCAACAGGATCGATGATTCGCTGGTGGTGCTTAACCAGCTCGTCGAGGATTTTCCCGACCATGTTATCAGCCGAATGGGGCGAGCCCAAGTCCTTGCTCGGTTGGGGAAAGTGGATTCGTCTCTTGATGACCTTGCGCATGGACTCGATAACGCTCCCTCGCCGCGGCTGAAGTTCCATATCGCGTGTGTGTTGGCCCAACTAAGTCGTTGGGAGAACTCACGTCAATACGTGGCCGACGCGGTGCGGTGCCTCGGAGAGGCCGTTCAAAGTGGGTTCAATGATGTCGAACAATTGTCATCGGATCCCGATCTCGATCCGATCCGGAACGACCCTTCATTTCAAAGGATTTTGAGTTCCGCCCGAACGATTCGCGAGCTAATTCGCGAAAAGTCTGAATGACATTAATTCAATAACTGAATAGAGTTGCGGTAAAATGGCTCGGGGTGAAAGACCCCCGAGCCATTTTTTTTCATTTTTGGTGGCGGACGAAACGCCTCAATTCGACTCCTACGGTATCTCCCTAGCATTTTCCGTGAGAAACCGAGGAGAATCAAGAATGCGTTCCTCAATCAAACTCCAGTTGGAAACGTTGGAGCCTCGCGAAACCCCTTCCGTCATGGTTTCCTATCCGGTCGGCGGAACAACGAATTTCGACGACTTCACCGGGCAGCCGGTTAATGTTCCGGTCCAACAAGCCGATCCGATTGACCCGAATCCCTGATCGGGATTCGAGGCGGGTGGTCACACGGCTTTGAGCCAGCTCTCTCCGAGATCAATTCGGGGTAGGGCTGGCTTAGGTCGTTTTTTGGACCATCAGACGCAATCTGGGAGCGCGGCCGTCTCGGCCGCAAAAAAAAATCGGCCGGGACGGCCGCGCTCCGGCTAATAACATAGCGTTTTTTAGCATAGGAAATTGAATCACGCCGCAATTCTCGTATAATTCGGAGTTGGTTTCGTTCCTCTAATAATCTGGAAGGCGACTAATCGTGGCTCCGAATGTGGCAGTGGTCGGCGCGACCGGCGCCGTGGGAGAGTTGATTCGGAAGGTCCTTGAGGAGCGTGACTTTCCGTTCAAGTCGATCAAGTTTCTTGCGTCCGAACGAAGTGCCGGAAAGTACATCTTGTTCCGCAGGAACCAGTATTTGGTCGAGGCGATCCGTCCCGAAGCGTTTGCGGGCGTCGATATTGTCCTTTCAAGTACACCGGCGTCAATCAGCCGTGAGTTTAGCCCGATTGCCGCACGAGCTGGCGCTTTGGTCGTCGACAATTCCTCGGCATGGCGGATGGACCCGGAAGTTCCGCTGGTGGTGCCGGAAGTCAACGCCCATGCCCTTGCTCGAATTCCGAAGGGTATTATCGCAAACCCCAACTGTTCGACGATTCAGATGGTCGTTGCCCTCAAGCCTCTCCACGACATCGCACGAATCAAGCGCGTCGTGGTGGCGACCTATCAGGCGTCTTCGGGCAAGGGAGCCACCGGGTTGACCGATCTTGATGCACAACTGACGGCGTGGGGTCGAGGTGAGCCAGTCCCGGCGCCGAAGGCACATGCGGCTCGGTTGGCAGGAAATGTCGTGACGCACGATTGGAAGCTCGGAGACGATGGATACACCGAAGAAGAAACCAAGATGATTCGCGAGACTCGCAAAATTATGGGCGACGAAACTATCATGATTTCGCCGACCTGTGTGCGGGTCCCGGTCCGTGTGGGGCATTCTGAATCGGTCAATATCGAGTTCCATCAGCCCATCACGGCCGATCAGGCGCGAGAAGCCCTGCGGCGGGCACCGGGCGTGATCGTGCAAGATGATCAGGCCAAGGGCATCATCCCGCAACCTCTGCTCGCCGAAGGACGCGATGAAGTTTTTGTGGGCCGAATTCGTCGTGACCCGTCCGTTTCCCACGGGCTCAATATGTGGGTCGTCGCGGACAACCTGCGCAAGGGAGCCGCCACCAACGCAGTTCAAATTGCCGAGTTGCTTCTGAAGCGCTGAGGTGAATCGCGAACGATTCGGGGCCAACAACCATCGTCTCGGAGTCGAGGGGCTTCTGCGTTGCGTGATGTCATGCGCAATGTGATGTTCGTCCTTTCCTACGATGGAACGGATTTCAGCGGTTGGCAGATGCAACCCGGCTTTCGAACGGTACAACAGACGCTCGAATCGGCTATTCGTTCTGTCACGGGCGAGCCTCGCATCCACGCCAATGCGAGCGGACGTACGGATTCAGGCGTTCACGCAATCGGGCAGGTCGTCAATTTTCGAACGAAGTCTCAACTCAGTCCCGCAGTGTTGTTGAAGGCTGTCAACGCGCACTTGCCGCCGGATGTTGTGGTTTGCGAGGCCGACGAGCGACCGGAAGCGTTTGATGCCAATCGCGACGCGATCCGGAAACTGTATCGGTACGTGATTCACGATGGACCGGTGCCTGATCCATTCATGAGGCGTTTTGCCTACCACCATCGACGGCGTTTGGATGCGGCCGCCATGGCCCGAGCGAGCTGCCCGCTCTTGGGACAACACGACTTTCACAGTTTCGAGACCGAATGGCCGAATCGGGCCACGAGCGTCAGAACGATCACGCACCTGACCGTCAGCCGAGTTGGTGACTACGTCTGGATCGACGTTGAGGCAGACGGGTTCTTATACAACATGGTGCGTGCTATCGCCGGGACGCTTATGAACGTAGGTCGCGGGTATTGGCCGGAGGATTGCGTTGCGGGGATACTCACCGCGACGGATCGAAATGCGGCTGGTCCGACTGCTCCGCCGGAGGGCCTGTTCCTGATGCGAGTTACCTATGACGTCTGACGCAACGCCATACCCCGATCTCATGGGAATCCGCCCGTTTGATTCGCCGCCGAAGGCGGCCGTTCAGGTTCCCGGGTCGAAGAGCCTGACCAATCGGCTCTTGGTGCTCGCGGCAATCGGGGGCGCGGAGCCGGTGACACTGACCGGCGCGTTGCGAAGCGACGATACGGAAGTCATGATCGATGCGTTGCGTCGTTTGGGCCTCGGCGTTTTGGAAAACTGGCAAGCCGAGTCGGTGACGGTCACGCCTCGCCCTTGGCCCCAGAGCGCATCCACAGAGTTGTTCGTAGCCAATTCGGGCACGACAATGCGATTCCTCACAGCGATGGTTGCCTTGGGGACCGGTCGCTTTCGCCTCGACGGAATTCCACGAATGCGTCAGCGGCCGATCGAGGAGTTGTTGGAAGGATTGAGGCAACTTGGTGTCGACGCGGTCTCGGAGTTTGGAAACGGCTGCCCGCCGGTGGTCGTTGAAGCCCGCGGTTTGCACGGCGGACATGTTGCCGTCAAGAGCGACCGGAGCAGCCAGTTTCTCAGTTCCTTGTTGCTGGTTCTGCCGTTCGCTGATGGCTCAACGACGATAGAAGTGTCGGGCCAACTCGTTTCGGAGCCATACGTATCGATGACTGTTCAGTTGCTGCGGCGATGCGGCTACGACATTGAAACGCGGTCCGGGCCGGCGTACTTCGTCCCGGGCAAGCAACCTCGACTACTTCGGGGTCGCTATGAAGTCGAACCGGATGCATCAGCCGCCAGCTATTTCTTTGCCGCGGCGGCGATTACCGGTGGAACCGTGACGATCTCGGGGCTATCGCGAGAGAGTCTGCAGGGAGACGTTGCTTTTGTCGATCTTCTTGAACAAATGGGCTGTCGGGTGGAAGTGTGTAGTTCAGGCATTACGGTTCACGGCCGTCCGCTGCGAGGGATCGACACCGACATGAACGCCATCAGCGACACCGTGATGACACTGGCTGCGGTTGCTTGTTTTGCCGAAGGGCCAACGGTGATTCGCAATGTGCGCCATGTTCGGCACAAAGAAACAGATCGTCTTTCGGCAATCGCCAACGAACTGCGCAAGATTGGCGCGGATATTACCGAATTCGATGAAGGTCTGCGGATCGAGCCTCGAACGATCCATGGTGCCGTGATTGAGACCTATGACGATCATCGGATGGCGATGAGCATGGCATTGATCGGTTTACGAATCCCAGGCATTGTCATCCGCGACCCAGGTTGCGTCGCAAAAACCTATCCAGGGTTTTGGCGCGACTTGGATCAGCTTCGAGCGACATGCGGCTGATCGTTCACGGCACGCCGCAACGTAGATATGCTAATGCGATAAACGTTCCTTGCGAAACGTCGCGTCAGCGTCGGCGATTCAACTTGTCGGCCGTGCTATTTCTTTGGGGCAGGCTCGGTCCACTCGGGACTCAGCAAGAGGATCTTGCGCATCACCTCGTTCCGAGCGTTTTCATCCTTGGCCTCGGCGAGTTTTCTCTTCAGTTTATGGATCTTCTTCTTGCGATGATATCGTCGATCCAGTTCTTTTCGGCGTTCGACCATCGGCCGATTCCTCTCGATGACTCATTGAAACATGTACCGAACAAGATATAGTCGAGGCAATCATCCGCCCAGAGCAACCTTGCGAGCATTTGATACAACAGACAATATGGATTCGTTAATCCTCGTTGCGGGTGTCTCGGCCTTCGTCGGACTCCTCGGGCTACTGTCGTGGCGATGGCTGCGGCGAGCGGGTCGCGAGATCCAGCTCACGCGTATCCATGAGTCGTACCACTTACAACGGGAGCGCCTCGAAGAGATTTTTCTCAAAGCGGCGGCTTCCACGGGAAAACCGCGTGGGTTGCTATGGAAGCGATGTGAACTCGGCGACCCAATCGCCTTGGCTCGCGATCGGAAATCCGGTGAGTTGCTGGTACTCATTCCGGCGACGATCAGCTTTGAAGCGGTCGAAGGCGGCCCAATGGAAGGAGTGGCCGCTGTCGGCAATCTCCGCAACGCCTCTGCGGTATTCACCTTTTTCCGTGGAGAGTGGAGGACCGCCGGCCGGGCCGTTTTCAATCTCAACCCCGATGAGGTTATCGGCCGTTTCGGCGACCAATACGTCCGCGTTGAAGTCCATGCGTGACGCTTCGCGGTGTTTTCTATTGATTGACTTTCGCCGAGAGCCATTGTTGGGAATCGCCACAGACCAACGCTAGGCGATTCCCAAATAGCCAATCGTCCTATTTCAGTTCAATTCGATAAGGCAACATCATCAACGCGGGATCGTTGCGAAGTTTCAACAGGAAACCCGCGGCTCGCACATTCGGCTCGAAGCCAGGAACGATTCCGAGGGTTTCGACCGCGGATTGTCCCAGTGGCGACTTCAGGTCACCTTCAATCAGCTTGTCGATAAATGACATTGGTTTCGGAAGGACGAGCAATTCCATTTCTTTGGCGGGGTCGAGGTTCGCCATCTTCTTGGCTGCGGCGATGGCGTCGTCGAGTGTCCCAAGTTCGTCCACCAAACCGTTGGCCTTGGCTTGGCGCCCCGTCCAGACACGCCCGCCGGCCAGCTTGAGCAGTTGCTCTCGTTCCAACTTGACACCGGCTTTGTGCCGCCCGGCCAGGGTCTTGGCGATGAAATGTTCGTAAACCTGTTCGATGATTTCGGTCATCGTTTTTCGTTCCAATTCGGTATAGGGGCGGTTGCTCGTCATGATGCCCGCGTTGGCCCCGCGTCGGATCGTCTCGGTCTTAATGCCGACTCGTTCCTGTAAGTCCCCCATGATGAGCTTCATCCCGAAGACACCAATTGAACCTGTGATCGTCCCGGGTTCGGCGAAGATCTTCGATGCCGCCATGCTAATGTAATACCCGCCCGAGGCGGCCACATCGCTCATGCTGGCAACGACCGGTTTCTTGCACGCGATGAGGGCATTCCAAATCAGGTCGCTCGCCAATGCCGAGCCGCCGGGGCTGTCCACGCGCAAAACGATCGCCTTCACAGTGGGGTCGGCGTCGGCGTGGCGAATGGCCTCAACCAAAGTCGTTGAACCGACGGAATCACCCGTCAGCGGATTCCCCCCACTGCGTCCGGTCGCGATCGAGCCGATCGCGTAGATGACAGCGATCTTCGGTTCCTTGGATTCCTTGGGCTTCGGTGGGCTGAACATCTTCAACAAAGCGAACGGATTTGACATGTCGACGTCCTTCGACTTTTCGCGGCCGTAGTCGCGGACGACTTCGATCTTCGGTGCGTCCAACGATTTCCGAATCAACTCCTGGAGGCCGTCGGGATAGACGGTCGTGTCGATGAGGCCGAGCGTCAGGGCCTTCGGAGCGGTGAACGGGCCTTTGTCGATTAGTCGCTTAACAGCTTCGGCCGTCCATTTCTTCGAGGATCTGGCTCGGACGATGGCATTGACCATTTCGTGCTCGAAGTTGTCGTCGAGCATCGACTCGATTTGCTCGCGGTTTTCTTTGCTCAGCGACGATCGCGTAAATGGCTCGACGGCGCCCTTGTAATCGCCGACTTTGAGGACATCGACCTTGACATGGGCCATTTCGAGAAGGTCTTTGTAGAACGTGACCTCAGCCGACATGCCGTTGAGCATCAAGGTTCCCGATTCGGGCATCGCCACCACATCACACGACATGGCGAGCAGGTAGTCCTTTGCCGAGCCGTCTTCCATATAGGCAAACGCTTTCTTCCCTGACTCGCGGAAGTCGGCAATCGCTCGACGTACCTCCGCTAGCTTACCGAATCCCATACTTAACTCGTCGATCTCGATGTAGAGCGCCTTGATCTTGGGGTCGTTCTTGGCCTTGCGAATGCGATCGAGTCGCGTTCGAAGGTTCTCGCCCTGCGCGCCAAACAGAGAGTCAGTCGGTACCGGAGATTCATCGAGGCTACCGCTGAAACGAATGTGAGCCACGCCGGGGAGAACCGGAGTGGCTTCATCCGACTTGGCATGGGGACATAGGGCCGCGACTGCGGCCAATACGAAGATGGGTGCCAGGCGCCTCATTTCAGACGACTCCGAAGAATCCCGGGAAAGGTTGGTAGACAGGGTAACTGTGAGCCTCCCGTACAACCCACGACCTCATCTTATCCCGGCGAACAAGGCGAGCGAGGCGGATTAGTGAAACCCGCGCCCGATGCGACGGTTGGCCCGCGCCGCCAATTCGACTTCCGGTAATTCCCGATGGTTGTAACAATAGGGCGGTTGTCAACGGATTGACGGCGGGGCGAATCATGGCACGAATGAGTAATCGTCGGCGAATTCCGTGGTCGCGGCGGGCGACCGTGCTGGGAGTCCTCGTGCTCTGCGTCGGCGCGGCTCAGTTGCCCCGGCCCATAGAGACTCCCGAGCCAGGCTTGGCCGATCCCACGAAAGTTCCGCCCGCACCGAAAGCCGCGATTCCTGGCCGATTCTCTCTCCCCGGAAACAATTTTCCCGCGGGTGCCGTGGGGCCGCTTCCGCCGGAAGTGCTGTTGCCAGGGCAGCGGCCGGCCGTCACCGGCGAGGTTCCTGGCGTAACGAAGCAAGGCGCAGCGGACCCGCCCACGCCGTATGTTTCGATTCGAGTCATCGCTCCGAATACTATTCAGCCCGAAAAGGAGACCGGGTTTCGGATTCTGGTCGAGAACCGTTCGCAAGGCGCGGCTCACCATGTACTGGTCTCGATTCCGCGACCGCCCCACGCCTCTCTCGTCAAAGCCGATCCGCAACCGAACTCGGACGAGCCAACCCTTTGGCGTTGGCGATTCGGCACACTTAAGCCCGGCGACCGGAAAGAGATCGTCCTCGACCTCAAGCCCGACGGCAAAGGAGATGTATCGATCATCGGCCGTGTTCAATTTGAGCACGGCCAACAAGTCACGAGTCGCTTGGCAAGGCCCGGGCTGGCTCTCAAACAGATTGGTCCAAGTAGCGGGCTGGTCAATGATCTGGTCGATTACAAACTCGAGGTGACAAACACAGGCGATCTTGACGTTACTGGTGTCGTGGTCACCGACGAAGCCGCCGATGGGTTGGAGCATCAAGACGGCGTCAAGGGAGCGGATCGGGTTCGCAAATGGGACGTCGGAGTATTGAAAGCAGGCCAGACGCGGACGATTGACTATAAGGTGTTTGTTCGCAAGACGGGCAAGCACACCAGCCGCGCGTCGGCCCTCGCCGCCAATGGCATGAGAGCCGATACAAGCTGGACCCTCGTGGTTGGTGAGCCACAGATCGACGTCAGGATTAGTGGCCCTCAAACGACCTACCTCGGTTACCCCGCAATCTATAACGTTCACGTCGAGAACACCGGAACAACCCCGCTGGATAATGTGACGGTTCGCGTGGCGCTTCCGGAAGGGCTGCAGATTCGGCGCATGACGGTAGGGGGCGACAAGTTCGGCAACGAAGTTCAATGGATCATTCGCCGGTTGGATCAGCGGCCCAACGGAATTCGCTCGTTTCAGCTCGCTTTTGACGCTGCCAGTTCCGGGGCGAGGAGCATCGTTGCCAGTGCCATCTCACGCGGGGCGACCAAACAGGCCGTGTGTGAGACTCGTTTCGATGGAGCCCCCGTGTTGCGGCTCGATATCCGCCCCTCGGCTGTGATGTCCGACAAGAACGGTGAAATTAGTTACGCCGTGACGCTTCGCAATTCGGGCAATGATCGTGGCACCGATGTTCGGCTAGCCGTGGACTACCCGATTGAGTACCTCGAATTCGCCGGGGCCACCCCCACACCGGAGGATGCAAAGTCGGTGATTCAATTCGCGAAAACAACGATCGACCCGCGACAGACGCAGCAATTCACGATTCGTTTCAAGTGTAAGAAACCGGCACAAGCTCATGTGCGTTTCGTCCTGACTGCGGCTCAATTGCCGACGGGGCCGCTCGTGAAAGAGGAAAGCGTTGAGATCGTGGACGGCAACTGATTCGTATCGTGGGATTTCCGCGTTTTTTCGGTTTTCTTCTTGAAGTCTGTTTAAGCTGCTGCGACAATTCTCACC
>CAZESP010000017.1:0-100419 GCA_964515185.1 uncultured Alcaligenaceae bacterium | reverse complement strand
CCACGACCCGCCAACCGTCGAAATAGGTCATTGCTTCGCCGGCTCCGAATGATGCGAGGTTAGCCGCAACGATCACGAGATAATCGCGCCGCGAGCCGCCGAAGGCCAATCGAAACAGGAGACACTCAGCCACCGGGGCGAATACCTCGGCGACGAGCAGATAGGACCAACGTGAATCGGCAGTGGTATAGAGCAGCGGAGGCAAGACGAGAATGACCACCGGATAGGTGCAAGCGGTCAGCCAAATGCCGGCGAAAACGCGGCGACCGACGGCGTGATTCCGTGAGAGTCCAACCACGAGGATCGGCGTCTCAATGGCCACCGACAACAGATAGCCGGCGATCAGAACCTGCCAAATCGTCATAGCGCCCGCAACAGAAACGGAACCTCGGCAAGAACGTGAAGCATCGCGACGGTGAAGTAGATGTGACGGGTTGTCGGGTAATCGGCAAGGAAGGCGGCCCAGAGCGCGAGCATGACCCCGACGCCGGCGAGCAAGGCTATGACGACCCCGCGACGCCATGCCCCGGAACGCCGCGCTAAAGGAACGTTGGTCAGTTGCCACGGTGCGATTCGCACTCCAATCACCGGAATCGCAACGACCCAGACGCCATAATGAACCATCTCCAAAAAAGTGTGGGCGGCAACGAGGAAATGGCTCGACACGCCGATGAGAATCTCGGCCCCAGCGTGGCCCGTAATCGCCTGCATAAGTTCACTGTCCCCCGGCAGCGGCGGCGCCGACCGTAGTCGCCACCAAAGCAAGCCGAGAATGGCAGGGATCGACGCCAGGCATAGGTGATAGGCCGGGCGCCACGTCGGTCGGGTACGCTTCAGTTCGCGATCGAGCAGCCACAGGGCCATGAGTGGATGCAAATAGACAATGGCCAGCGCGACATGCCACGGCGCTGCCCACGCCATCGCGATGACGCCGAAACCCAACGCCGGCACCCAACCCCAATCGCGTCGCGGATTCTGCCGGCTCCGCATTAGTGCCAAACCCGCGACCCAGACCGCGAGAACCGTGAGCCATCCCGCGACCAAGCCATGGACAATTCCGGCGTCATTCTCGGCGAGTGCGGACAACCAGGGGATGGCCGCGAAGGCGACGGTCAACAGGCCAACGCCTCCGAAGCCCAAGGTAAAAAATGGCCAGAGCTTGCCCCAACGGGCTGGCAATCGCGTTAGGAAATAGCGGGCTTCGAGCCAATTGTGCGGCCCGGCAAACAGAAACACCGTAACGATCGAGAACCCAATGGGCGCCCAACCAGCAAGGGCCGCGGCAATCGCCGTCAGGCCGAGCATGCCGGCGGCCATGGCTGCGCCGGGCACCGCAGGGTTCGTTCGGACTCGGTGCGACGCGGCCGAGAGCATGGGCTAGTCTCCACCGCCGGTCTTTTCTTCCGCCGGAGTCGGGGCCGTTTCAGGTTTATCAATCGCAGGCGGACGCGGTCGAACGCGTTGTCCCGGAATCCACTTCGTCTGACTGGCGGCGACGATCGTCCCGATGCTGAAACCCGCGGCAACGATCAGATAGACCAGACTTCGACCGGTAAAGGGCGCCCGCTGCCAAAGGAGGTAGATTCCTGCCGCGGACATAATGAACCCCGGCGCCATACAGACGAGACCCATGTACGTTCCTTCGATCATCGCCACGCCGCCGGCGAAGATGAAAATCGCTCCCGGTGTCAGCAAGAACACGCCCAGGGCCGCAAGCGGATGCCGAATCGCCCACAAGCCGGCAAAGGCGATGGCGAGTACCAGACAGCCCGCGAAGGCCGCCAATACGATCTGCGGAGTTTCTTGATAGTTCAAGGTTGGCAATGGAGGCGGTCCGGCATCCGCGCGGGCCGCACCCACGATGACCATTCCTACGAGACACGTAGCAATGAGTTGATATCGCATGAGAGTATTCCTGACTATTCGGGTGGTTTCGCGGCTGACGGCGGCTGAGCCGGGGGAGCCACCGGCGCGTTGCCACGAATGGCTTGGGCGACATCCGGTGGGAGTATGAGGCGAACGGTGTCGCCCGGCGCGTTGAGTTGAACCGAAACCTTGCCCTCGAAAACCTTCTCTTGGGCTCGAGGGCGGGCGCGACCTTTGCCGCCTGGGGGAATCAGATCGGCCCAAGCCAAACCGGCACCAGCCAGCAAAACAACGAACGCGAGCATGAGGGCAGTTCGTCCCGAGCGACCGCGGCGAACGAGCCACAATCCGCCGCAGGCCAGCGACGCGGCCAATGCCCCGCCGACCATTGCCATCGACGTGTTTACTGATCGCTCCGCGACGCCAAGGTCAGTGCCGCCATCCAGACCCGCCCGACGCTGAATGAGTTTCGCCGGGATCTCCAGACGCGCCTGGCCGATTCCCGGATCGACAACCACAACGATCGGCGCCGAGCTGCCGGGCGGAGGAGGAGCCGGAATATCGGCTCGAAGATTAACACACACGCTGAGGGTCGCCATTGCGACTATGGCAAAATGCCGGCGAGTCATGACCGCCTCCAACCGAAACTGCAGGGGTTTTTCGACGCGACATCATCTTAACCGATTCCAACGGTATTAGGCAAACCAAGGTTGCTGAATCGCATCGCCCTGATTGAGTCACGCACGCCATCACCGGATGTGGCAAGCGAACGCGGGTTACGCCGACCCGTTAGCGTTGCCGTCGGAATTCTCGTAGTCTTCAAGCTTCTTCGCGAGCGTGTTTCGATTGATGCCGATCTTCGCGGCGGCCTTGATGCCGACGCCGTCGCACTGCCGCAGGACTTGCTCGATCAACTCACGCTCGACGGCATCCACGATACGTTCTTTGAGTGTCCCGTCGGGCAAAGCTCGGATACCGGCTTGGACGAGTTGGCGAATTAGCGCCGGCACGTCGGCCGACCCATTCGGACGCCGGGTTACCGATCCGGGCGCCGGAAGGCTGGCCGCGTCCAAGGCCCCCAACCGCGAATACAAAACAAGGCGCTCGATATAGTTTTCCAATTCGCGAACGTTTCCCGGCCAATCGTGAGACTGAAGCTTCCGCAGAACTTCGGCGGACAAATCCGGCACCGCGAGCTTGTTCATGGCCGCGAGCTTGGCGGCGAAATGCCGCGCCAACAACGGGATATCATCACGCCGTTCGCGCAGGGCCGGCAATGCGATCGGCCAGACATTGAGCCGATAATACAGATCCTCGCGGAATCGCCCGCCGGCAATCTCCTCTTCAAGCGACGCATTGGTGGCCGCGATGACCCTTACATCGACATCGACCGTGCGCGTATCGCCGACTCGCTCGAATTCGCGTTCTTGAAGGACACGCAATAGCTTCACCTGAAGCCGATAGCTCATGCTGTTGATTTCGTCGAGAAAGATGGTCCCGCGATGGGCGGCTTCAAATCGGCCGGTCTTGTTTTCGGTGGCTCCGGTGAACGCTCCCTTGACGTGACCGAACAGTTCGCTTTCGAGGAGGTTTTCATGGAGCGCGCCGCAGTTGACGCGGATATATGGTCCATCGGAGCGATCGCTCAGCCGGTGCAAGGCCCGCGCGACGAGTTCCTTACCAGTGCCGGTCTCGCCAACGAGCAATACGGTGGTTGTGGTAGGCGCGGCGAGGCGTGTCAGTCGCGCGATGGCGCGCATCGCTGGGCTGGCGCCGATGAGATCGGGCAACGGGTCATCGAGTGATTCGCTTCGCGGCATCGATCCAACCGTCCATGCCCGGCGACCTCAGGGCGCCGCCGTTCAGGTCAGTATAGCAGTCCCCCGCGCCGAGGGACCGGGCTTCTTGGAAGCGTCGATCAACGCAGTTTTTCATACCGTATCCGCTAGGTTCGTTCTTGGTTCTTTGCCGTGAGGGTCATGTCATGTTCGACCTCGCCGCCATTCAAGCCGCTCTGCAACGCGAAAACCTCGATGCGTGGCTTCTCTACGACTTTCGCGGGCTGAACGTGCTGGCGCGGCGCGTCGTCGGCATGACGCCGGATCGCATGTTATCGCGGCGGTGGTTCTACCTGATTCCCGCTCACGGCGAGCCTCGCAAACTCGTCCATAAGATCGAGCCGGGTGCCCTGGACCATTTGCCGGGATCGCGGCGAATTTACTTGCGATGGCAGGAACTCGAAGCCGGCGTCGCCGCCATCCTCGCCGATTGTCGCCGCGTGGCCATGGAATATGTCGCCCGTAACGCCAACCCCTACGTCTCCCGAGTTGATGCCGGAACCGTCGAGTTGGTTCGCTCGATCGGCGTGGATGTCGTCGCGTCCGGCGACCTGATTCAGGAATTCGAAGCGACTTGGAGCGACGCCCAATGGCAAATGCACCTCGAGGCCGCCAAGCATACTCGTTCCGCGTTTGACGCGGTCTGGGCATTCATCGCTGACCGAATCCGGCGGCAAGGCGAGGTCCACGAACTCGAGGTTCAACGCGTCATCCTCGATCATTTCAAGGCTCATGGATTGGTCACCGATCATTCGCCGATTGTCGGCGTCGGACCGCACAGCGGGGACCCTCACTATGAACCGAAACCCGGCCCCGCGGGCATCATTCGTGAAGGGAACTTCGTGTTGGTCGATCTCTGGGCGAAGCTCGACAAACCGCAAGCGGTTTACAGCGACCTGACCTGGACGGGGTTCGTCGGTGCGACAGTGCCGGATCAATACGAGAAGATCTTTCAGATTGTCGCCGCGGCGCGGGATGCGGCCATCGATCGCGTGCGGACGGCGTTCGCGGCAGGTGAGCCGTTGCAGGGTTGGCACGTCGATCAGGCGGCGCGCGACGTGATCGACCGCGCCGGCTATGGTGAGTTTTTCTGCCATCGCACCGGCCACAGCATCGGGCAAGAGACTCATGGCAACGGCGCCAATATGGACAACCTCGAAACCCACGAGGAACGCCGCGTCATGCCGCGAACCTGTTTTTCGGTCGAGCCGGGAATCTATTTGCCCGAGTTTGGCGTCCGCAGCGAGACGAATGTCTACGTCGATGCGACCGGTGGCGTCCACGTCACCGGGGGGGCGCTTCAGACACGGGTCGTGCCCATCTTGGGCTGAGTCTGCTATTCATCACGACGCATCCGTGGAACGAATTCCTCGCGACTCGGTGAGCCAATCGACGACGCGGCGTTCGGCCCACCGGATCGCGCCACTGCCATCCCAGCCGAGAAATGCCAAGTGCCCGCCGTGGTCTTCAATCTGCACGGTGACGTTTGCGGGAGGATGCAATTCCTCGTAAGGATCGGCGGCGACAAACGGGTCGTCGCGAGCGGTGAGCAACAACGCCGGCACTTGGATTTTCGGGATCAATGGGAATGCCGAGGACCGGCGGTAATAGTCGATGGCGTCGGCGAACCCGCAGCGAGGAGCCGTGAAGCGATCATCGAATTGGCGAAGAGTCAAGCCCGTCGGAAACCGCGGCAGAGGCGGGTCGTCGCGAATGAGTTGATGGCGGCGACGAGCCTGTTTGACGAGTTCGCGAGCGAAGAAACGATCATAGTGGCGATTGTGTGGCTGGCTCATCAGTTCCCAGCACCGATAGACATCGATTGGTGCGGCGATGGTGGCGACGCGAGCCAATCCGGGAACGGGGTCATCGGCAGCTTCGCCGGCTAACTTCGCCGACAGATTCCCGCCCAATGAAAAGCCGACGAGCCACAGCGGCGATTGCGGCGCCCAGCGACGGATCGCGGCCAAAGCATGTCGCAAATCCTCGGAGCGTCCCGCGTGGTAGAAATGCCTTGCCAACGGCGCCCCGTCACCCGCACCTCGCATGTCCATGCGGACGACGCGAATGCCGCGATCCAACAACCGCCGCGCCGTGCGCTGAAGATACGACGACCGATGGCAACCTCCCAGGCCATGAACGAGCAGTGTCGTGGGGTCGGTGGGATTCCAACCCGGCGGAGCGCTGTCATAAAGCAATAGCTTGTCGCCGTCGGGCAACTCGACACGCTCGACCCGCGTGGGCCGGCGCAACGGTGACCCCTTGATGAAAAACGCCAAGGCCGTTTGCAGATGGCCATTCCGAAGCAACGGCAACGGCCGAAACCGGCCGGCCTTCACTGGAGACGGGTTCATAAAATCAGAATATTGCGAAACGGTACACGGCTCCAGCCCCGCGACATCAAGGGAATTCGATGCTCCCAATGACTAATCGTCAGCCACTGCCTCGCGAGCTTGGCTTTCGCTGGCCCGCGGAGTGGGAAACCCATGCCGCAACCTGGATCGCCTGGCCTCATCAGCGACTCGATTGGCCCGGCAAATTCTCGGCCATCCCTTGGGTCTATGCCGAAATCGTGCGTCACTTGCACCAGTCTGAGAATGTGGCGATACTCGTCAACGACGGCGCCTCGCGGCGGCGAGCGCTTGGGGTATTGAGAAAAGCCGGCATCGAACTCGGCCGAATTCAGTTCTACGAGATTCCTACCGATCGCGTCTGGACTCGCGACTCGGGGCCGACCCTGTTGACGTCTGGCGAACCTGCCGTGGCCGCGGTGGATTGGAAGTTCAACGCCTGGGCAAAGTACGAGAATTGGAATCGCGACGATAACGTTCCCGCTGCCATGGCAAAGGCCGCCGGCTGGCCGTCGTGGCAGCCCATTTGTCATGCGAACCGAGTCGTCCTTGAAGGCGGCAGCATCGACGGCAATGGAGCCGGTACACTACTCACCACGGAGGAATGCTTGCTCTCCGAGGTTCAACAACGCAACCCGGGCATGACCCGCGCCGATTACGAGAAAGTGTTTTGCGACTATTTAGACGTTCGAAAGACAATCTGGCTGGGGCAAGGAATTACCGGCGACGACACCCATGGCCATATCGACGATCTGGCAAGATTCACCGGCACACGCACCGTCGTTGCCGTTGTCGAGAAGGACCCAGCCGACGACAACTATCGACCGCTTCAAGAGAATCTCGAGCGATTGCAAGGAGCGACGACCGCCGACGGCGAAAAGATCGAGGTCGTCCCTCTGCCCATGCCGGAGCGGCTTCAATTCGCCGGCCAACGTCTGCCGGCAAGCTATGCGAACTTCTACGTCGCCAACGATCGCGTTTTGGTGCCGACGTTCAACGCGCCGCAAGATCGCACGGCGTTGGGCATCCTCGCGGAATTATTCCCCGGGCGGCAAGTCGTCGGTATCCATGCGGTCGATCTTGTCTGGGGCTTCGGGACCCTCCATTGCCTGACTCAGCAGCAACCCGCGGTGTAAGAGGCTGATCCGGTTCTGAATCGGGCTGTGGTCGCGGTTACCTCGCTCGCTGTAATCCCATTATCACCGTCTCAAGAAACTCGCGGGCGCGCCGGGCCAAGTCGTCGATGCTCTCGGGCTTCTCGGGACGAGGCAACAACGGCGCAAAAATATTCTCGCAACACAATGGCATGTCGCGGCCGATGAAGGCTACCGGTGCCAGCAATTTGTAATGGTCAATCTCGCCAAACCCCGGGCCGCAATCTTCATCCTTCGGCCAGTTGCGATGATCCTTGATGCAAAAACTCCGAACCTCTTCGACGCACGATTTCAGATCGGGAATCGGATCGAGATTCAGATAATCGAGAACGTTGCCGGCGTCGTAGTTGACCTTGATGTTCGGGTGTGCGACTTCGCGGGTGATCGCCGCACACGCCGCGCCGGTGCCTGTCTCGCCGCCGTGCTGCTTCACCACCAATGTCACGCCGAGGTCTTTCGCGATAGGCCCGAGCTGGCGGAAACGCTCGACCCAGAGCTTGCGATTGTCGCCCTTGGTGTGACCGAACGTCAACACTTGGGGAATGCCGGCGGCCGCGGCTTGCTTGAGCCGATTCGTCAAGACGGCGACGCCGTTGGGATGCTCGGGATAGACAATGGAGAACATCATCAGCGGCTCGATACCTTGATCGCGACATCGCTTCGCCAAGGCTCTCGCCTTTTCCGGAGTGTCGTCGTTGGCAAGGATGGGCGAGGGTTTGTCGCCTGGATTCTCCACGTGAGTGGTTCCCCAGGCGATGTACCGATAGCCGGCGTTGCGAATGCCGATGAGCGCCCGTTGCAGAGGAAACCGGGCGTAGGGCAACGTCATGCAAGCTATCTGAAACCGTGTCGGCGCATTCTCGGCGGCCGCGGTTTCCGCCGTCACGAGTTTCGCGATCGCGCCGCCGGCGATACCCAGAAAGATGCGTCGATCCATGGACGGAGCCATTATGGTTGTTCTCGCGAAGGTCGAAATAGAAACGCCGCGCGGCTACCGGCATTGCATCCGGTGACCCGCGCGGCGTCCGATCTTCCGCATGGGGCAACTACTCGCCGGCGACGAAGTCAACGAATTCGTCAGTGACGGTCGTCAGCTCATCATCGACCGACTCGCCGTCATCCTCGCTCGACAACAGCTCGATTGTCGTTGCGTCGGGTGTGAAGTCGAGCCGAACCGGTTCGTGATTTCGAGACGGTTGTCGTTCAAAGGTCGAACCGAACGCGGCCCGATCTTCGCGGCCGGAGGCCGGCCCGACAACCAGGGTGTTGGCGTAGGCGGGAGCCGCGGATTCGGCGACCCATGTCATCGAGGCGCCCTTGGCGCCGCCGAAGTTTCCGCCCGGTGCCGGTAATCCCGAATCTGGGATGAGGTCGCCCGATCCTTGAGACGCCAGGGCCATGCCCGACGGGGCCGAGATGATCAACGACCACGCCGTCAAGGTACCGACGTCGGCGCCTTGCATGTCCTGAACGCGAAGGGTCCAGGTTCCAAAGGCGTCCCGACCATTGAGGGTGTCGAGCGTCTGTTCGGGGCGGAAGGATCCTGCAAACGGCGCCGCCCCCTGGCTGATTGCCAAAGCTGCCTGACTATCGAACGTCGTGTAGGTGGTGGCGTTGCCGTAGTTGTCGCCCGAACCGCCGCGACGATTCGACAGAACAATCTGAGTGCCCGTCGGCGAAATCAGCGTAATGCGGAGGTCACGATCATAGGTGTGCGTGATCTTCAGTCGTACATTCAGATCGGCGATGGTGAGGTGTTGGTTGATGGTCAACACCGAGTTGATCGTGGCCAGATCCGGGATGGCTTTCGGCACATCGGCAGAGTCGAAGGTGTAAGCCGTCGTCTGTTGAATGGTGTGCGTCGCGGTGTAACGATCGCCGGGCAATTCGCCATTCAGGCCGTTGCCGTTCTGGTTCATCGCGTTGTACGAAGCGTCGTTAATTTCCGGTCCGATCGTCAAGGCATACGCGCCGGCGAGTGTCTGGGTCGTAAACGAGAGGTCATAGACCTTCTCGTTGATCTTGGTGACCGAGTAACTCACACCGCCGATGGCGTTGCCATCACGAGTGAACGAGAAGATGTCGGCATTCGAGAACGTTCCATCCTTGATCGCTTCACTAAACGTGAACCGGACCTTGTTGATTCCGCTGCCGCCGGAGAAGACCGAGCTGATAACTCTCGGTCCACCCGCATCGGGAACCGGCGCGTTGTTGATCGCGTTGGCGACGTTGAGCCGGCCCCCGCTGATCGTGGTGGTTTGCATCGACGTCACGGTCGTGACGTTGCCGAGGAGATGGTTGATCGCTTGACGGTAGGTCAAGCCTGGGTACTTGTCCCAAACGAGGGCCAAGGCACCGGCCACGTGAGGGCTGGCCATCGATGTGCCGCTCAGTGAGGCATAGCCGCCGTTCTTGTAAGTGCTGTAAATGCTGACGCCAGGGGCGCCGAGGTCAACGGTCGTGGCTCCGTAGTTCGAGAACGACGCACGGTTGTCGTTGGCATCCGTGGCCGCCACGGAAACGACGTTGTCGAGGTTGTAGTTGGCCGGATAAAACGCCGTCGTATCGTTGTTGGTGCCATTGTTGCCGGCGGCCGCCACGAAGATATGCCCGTTCGACTGGGCATTCTGAAGGGCCGCGAACATGGCTCCGTCATAGCCGCCGCCACCCCAACTGTTGTTCGAGATTTTCGCGCCGTTCGCCACGGCATAGTTGAGGCACTTGATGGCGTTGCTGAGCGAGCCGCTGCCGGTGGCGGTCAGGAATTTCAGCGCCATGATCTTGACGTTCCAGTTGACGCCGGCAACACCAACGGCGTTATTGCCGACGGCGCCAATGGTGCCCGCGACGTGCGTGCCGTGACCATGATCGTCTATCGGGTTGTTGTCGTTGTTCGCGAAATCGTAGCCGTAAATATCGTCGATGAACCCGTTGCTGTCGTCGTCAATGCCGTTGCCGACGATCTCCCCGGGGTTCTTCCACATATTGGCGGCCAAATCCGGGTGCGTGTAATCGACACCGGTGTCAATGACGGCAATCACCATGTTGCCGCTGCCGGTTGTCGTGTCCCAGGCCGACGGGGCGCCAATCTTGTTCATCCCGTAGAGTTGCCCGTAGCTCGGGTCGTTCGGAATGATGTTGACGTGAACCATGTAGTCGGGAGTCGCGGAAAGAACATCAGACTGAATGCGATAGAACGCGAGTGCCTGATCGACCGTCACGCCCTGAGCTACTTCGATCCGAAACATCCCGGCGCCCAGCGAATCGGCGCTCGCCGTCGGGGCGATCGCGGAGCTTGCTGCACGAAGATTCTCGATCGCCGAGTCGTTTCGAAAGGCCACGATAATGTGGCCCGGATCAATCGTGCTCGGATCAATCTGCAGTTGATCGAATCCGATAAGCCCGCTCAATACGTTTCGGTCTTCGAGCATCTCGAGACCGAGTCGCGGTTGAAACGAACGAGACATACGGGCGTGCGAACGATGGCTGTTGGTCATAATGGCGCACTGAATCCGAAGGGAAACTGCACCCGATCGGGAACCACTCCCCAAATAAGCACCCTCGACAACGAAGATGCTAAAGCCAGATCCTTTCGGGTGACAATTGCCTCCAGACTACGGGAGCGCTCCGAGGCAGTCAACAGTAAATGAGAGAATCGCGATGTTCAACAAAACCATTTTATCGTTGCAGTTGATTTCTTGGTCACGAGGGGACGGTTCCCTCCGGAGGATTAATGCCCGACAAGAAACAATCCGCCCCGAACGTTACGGATCGACCGTCGACTGCGGTCGCGCCTTCCACCATTTGATGAGTTCCTTCAAGGCCCGGTTGTTTGCCAGATCGACCGCATTCGATTCGGCGGCCTTGGGGGCGGTCAGTGCCTTGCCCGCTTTCTCCAGCCGTGCCTTCTCCGATTGTGTCAGATACCAACTTAGCGACACATTGCCATCGAACTCGAAAGCGACGGTTGTAAAGAACGGCGACTTGAGCGTCTCGCTGCGAACCCGCATCTGGTCGGCAGCGCTTTTGTAGTTCATGCGATTCTTCGGCTCTGCGGCGATGGCGAAATCGCTGCGAAGGTTGAACGTCTCGCTCAAGAGTGCGAGCCGCTCGTTGTTGCGAAAGGCGGCAGCCGCGACACGCATGCTCGCCACGCCCTCGACCGGGCTTGTCAATCCTTCGATGCCTCGCGCCAGGATCGACGGGTTGGGATCTTCGATCGACTCGAGCCGCCCGCTCTTGCCGCTCGCCCATGCTCGAATCTGAATCAGAACGACGCCCGAGGCATGTTTCTCGATCCACTTCTGATTCGCGAACAGCCACGAGGTCGCGACGCCGACGCCATAGTTGTCGTAATAGCCCGCGTCCACGACCCGTCGCCTCGGTTGGGTCGGCAAGATGGCCGCTGGGCTGACATAGGGGAACGAGGCGCTCATGCGAACCGCCGTCGCTACCTTGAAGGTCGAGTCAGCCTCGGGAAAGATGCGGAAGAACTCGACGGCCTTTCGCGACATCACGTCGTCATCTTGGCCCATGATGTTTCCCCGGCTCTGGGCGGCCTCCTGCAGGTCCAGGTTGCTGATGTAGAGTTGGCGCCCATCCTCCACCAGCATCGGCGAGAAGACCAACGACGGGCGCCAGCCGGCTTTCTCGCCTTCACGCAGCGAGTTGAACGGCTGTTCGAGTTGGCCGTCGAGCGTCTCGGCCCAAACATCCTCCAAGACGTTGCCGCGATCGTAACGGGTCGGAATTGGACTACCGAACGAAAAGACATCGTTGTAGGCCATCCGGTATACCACGCGTGATAGGGCGTCTTCTTCGAGCGAACGAATCATGCGATCCAACTCACCGGCTGGGCGATTGAGCTTGCGATTCGCTCTGTCTTCCGGCGGCGGAACGGTCGCCGCGTAATAGGCGCTGCCGACCATGCCGCCGGAAGCGCCCGTCATGAGCCGCACATGATACGGAAACGCAACGTCGTGTTTCTGAAACTCCTCTTCGAGCGCTTTGAGGACCGTCATCGTCCAGACTGCCGACCGGCTTGCGCCACCGCTCACACAGACGATGATCAGGGGGCGCTTGCGGCGGTCGGGCGTGAAGTCTACCTCGTTCGAGGCGAGCAAGAACTTCGGAGCAGCCGATGCGGTGAGGGGGCGCGGCGTCGAATAGTCGACGCCCTCGAATCGCACCTTGTATCGCGAGACGCCGCCGGCAATGACGAGGCCGGCCACCGCCAACGCCAGGTACGGTAACGAGCGCCGGCTGTGGTAGCTCACGAAACCGTAGCCCGCGATGGTCACGTTGAACAGAAACAGGAACGCAAGCGCCGGCGAGAATTGATACTGCAAGACATAGATCGCGAAATAGATGATCAGGCCGAACATCACCGATACGGTCGCCATTCCATGCAGATAGTACTCGTCGTCCGGCGGATGCAATTCGCCGAGTTTGCGGTCGCCGAGAAAGATCTCAGCCAGCTTTCCGCCGATGGCGTTGCGAAAGAAGAACACCACTCGCCCCCAACGATCGCATGATTTTTTGACTGTAGGCACTCGGTAGATCAAGTACAAAGCCACGAAAAACGCGAAGCCACCGATGCCGATGCCCAAAGCCATGGGCCATTCGTGGCTCGACGGAAAAAAGTCGGCGAATCGATCCGACGTGTCCCCATCGGGTTCGCGAGAGAATCGCTGGAGGAGCCAAAGCCCCGTTCCGAAAGTGCCGATGGGTATCGCGACTCCGACAAGATAGATACACAAATTCGCCCAATGTCCGCCCCCAAGATTACTGCCGCTTAACGTGTAAAACGGCCGATCGCGGCGCGTTTCCAGGATGTACCCCACGAACAGTACCTTGGACAGAAACGCGAACACTCCGATGCCGACGCAGAATTGCTTCACGCGGTCTTCATGCCAAAAGAGTCGCGGAAGCCCGACACCGTTGCCCAATTGGTTGGACAGAATCATCAACACGACCACGATGAAGATAACCAATGGCGGCGACGCACAAAAGCCACTCACGAACGAGTGAACGAAGAATCGTATCGACAGCGGGTGCCAAGCCATTCGTCGTTGGTCCATGGTGAACTCATTGCTCAGAGATCGATGTGCATTATGACCGATGTTTGTCTTGTAATTGGGACTCAGCCGCGAAGTCCCTGCTCCTGCAACAGGCGGTCGGTCGCCACATAGGCCTCGCGGATCCAGGCTTCGATCTGATCGGGTTGTGGGGAATATTCCAGCTCGATGCTGATTGTTCCGTCGATGCCGAGCGCCTTAATCTCGCGAAGGTACGGTGCGAAATCGACGACGCCTCGACCCGGTGGTAGGTCGCCGTGCTTCTTTCCGTCGCAATCGCTGATGTGGACATGAATGGCTTTGCCCTTCATGCGGCGCAATTCGACCGCCGGCGCCTTGGCGAGGTGCAAATGAGACACATCGATATTCGCACGAACGGCTAAGTGTCCTACCTCGTCGATGAAGCGATCCATCGCGTCGATGCTGTTTAGCAACGACAACGAAAACGGCTCGAGTTCCAGGGCAATCTGAAGGCCGAGATCGGCGGCCATCTCGCCCAATTGGCGAACGTTCTTGACGGCGGTTTGCCATTGCTCCTGCGGCGGAATTACCTCGCGATTCCAGATGTACTCACCCAGAACCAGAAGCAGATTCTGGGCTTCGAGTTCATAGGCGAAATCGAGATAGGCCTTACATCGCTGAAGGTGAAATCGCTGAACGGCGGGGTTGAAATCGATCAGGCCGACCGCGACACAGGCGACGCTGACCACCGGCAGGCCGGCTTTGGTGCATTCCGTGCGAATCAGCCGACGCTCCTTGGCATCGATATCCAACGGGTCGGCGAAAATGTCGATGGTATCGAAGCCAATCTCCTTGGTCTTGCGGATGCCATAGGCTGTCCCTTGACCGGCTTGGACCCACGCTGAATTTATCAGGCCGAGCTTCATAATAATACTGATGGGGGTTAGAGGATAATGGATACTCCGGGGCGATTCGGTCAGGCGACATTGTGCGACATGACGCCGACCATTGCAACTATCCACTTCAGTCAAGAAGATGATTGGAGTCGCCCGAGAAACTCCTCACACTGAAGCGAATGATGCGAGAACTTCTGTCGGAACTGACGGCGGCCCTGGATCGTGGTAGGGCCTGTGTGTATTGCACCGTGGTCGAGACCCGTGGCTCGACCCCCCAGAAAGCGGGGGCGTCCATGTTGGTTTTTGCCGACGGTGCCCAGTTCGGCACACTCGGCGGGGGGTGTGTCGAGGCGGAGGTCAAGTGCCAAGCTCTGCGAGTCATCGGCGAGGGTGGCGCTCCACGGCTCATGTCGTTCGCGCTGGATGACAATTATGGGTGGGATGACGGTCTAATCTGCGGCGGAAAGATGACGGTGCTTGCGGACCCGATTCCGGCGTCTGATTCACCCGCGGCCGACTTTCATCGGCATCTCCATCGCCTCGTGGCGGCCGATGAAGGCTGCCTGCAAGCCGTCTTGCTGAAGGAAACCGCGGGAATCGGCGCGGGCGGGCGGTTCTTGTTCAATGTCCAGGGGCGCCTGGTCGCGCAACGAGCCGACGGCGGGCCGCCCGAGCCGTTGCTTCAGAATCTGCCGCGACTCGACGAACGACCGCGGCCGGCAACGATCCAAGGTGTGGCCTTCCTGCCGGTGCTGCCTCGCATTCGGCTGCTCATCGTGGGGGGAGGCCACGTCGGGCAAGCGGTGGGTGAACTGGCGGCCGCCGCCGATTTCGAAGTGTGGGTACTCGATGATCGCGAGATTTATGCCAGCCCCGAACGCTTTCCCTCGTCCACGCGCCGCATCGTCGGCCCGATCGGCCCAACGCTCAAAGAACTCGTTGACGGTGGAGCCGTCACGCCCAGCACCTATTGCATCATCGTTACACGCGGTCACAACCACGACGAAGAGGCCCTGTATCATTTGGCGACGACGAAGGCCGGCTATGTAGGCATGATCGGAAGCAAACGCAAAATTCGGTTGATCTTCGAGGATCTCGTGTCCCAGAATATCCCCGAGAAGGCCTTGGATCGTGTCCACGCTCCCTTGGGATTACCCATCGGCTCACAAACCGTGCCCGAAATCGCCGTGAGCATCGTCGCGGAGTTGATCGCCAGACGCAACCTGGGACCATCGGCATGCACACCGAAACGGTAAGCTGCTGTCGTTGTCATGTGCCACTGGAGGTTCCTGTTGAGGCCGAGGCCATTACCTGCGCCGGTTGCGGAACACGACTTGAAGTGCGCCGCTTCGGTGGGGCCATCTACACCGTTTTGGTGGATGTGGCCACCGAGCCGGGCGAAGTCCTCCACCCGATCGAGCAGCTCGATCGCGACTGGGATGTTAACCGCCAACAATACATGATCGAGGACCCGCTCGGCAACCTGCACGATCCGACGGCCTCAAGCGTGGGACTCCTTGCCATGGCACTCGTCGCGGGCGGGACGGTCTGCCTGCTGATCGCCGTTATCTTGGAGTCGGCGATGTCGTGGCTCTTGATCGGTGTCGGACTGGTGATTGCCGGCATCTGGCTTGGGGTTTTCTTGCGAGGCAAGGCCCGGGCCTATCTCGAAGCCGAAACCAATTATCGCGCTCAGCGGCTTTGGCTCGAATCGAATGCGGCCGAGGCGCCTCCGGATGAACCCTTGCCCGATGATCCTTTTGCTCCGCTGCGCTGACCGGATTAAATGATCGCTGCCGTCATACCTGCTGCCGGCCACAGTCGCCGAATGGGCCAGCCGAAGCTCTCCCTCCTTCTGGGTGATCGCCCGATTCTGCATTGGACGATCGCGTCGTTGCGCGACGCGGGAGCCTCGCCCGTTGTGGTGGTCGTCGCCCCGCACGTTCGCGAACTGGTCGAGGTGGCGAAATCAGCCGGAGCGGTAGCGATTCTATTGGCGACCGAAACCCCGGACATGAGGGCCACGATTGAAGCCGGACTCGAATGGTTTGAGGCGTCCCGAAACCCGACGACGGCCGATGCGTGGCTGCTCTGCCCTGCCGATCATCCGGTTCTCGATCCGCCTTCGGTTCAGGCCTTAATCGCCGCCCGCGACAACGACCCGGTTCATTCGATATTCGTACCAACCTTTGAGGGACGCCGGGGCCATCCGGCCTTAATCGGCTGGGGGCACGTCGGCGGCATTCGCGAACTACCGCCGAACACGGGAATCAATGTCTACCTTCGGCGACAGGCTTCGGTCATTCGCGAGGTGCCGGTGCCATCGGCCACCATTCTCGTCGATCTGGATACCCCCGCGGACTACGAGCGACTGAAGGCGAGGCTTGGCCCCGCGACGGGCACGGCCTACCCGACATAGACGCCTCCAAGGAACCCTGGGTCGTAGGCCATGAATTCGTGCACGAGGTCGGCGGTCGATCCTCGAGCCGGTCGTGCCAAGCCAAAGGGCCAAGGGTCGTTTGCGTGCGCATCAGTTGAAGAGCCTGCCCATAATGTTCGCGGTGTTGGCTCCGGGAGATGATGCCACGAAGGTCGGTCCACACCGGATCGTCCGCCGCGTAGCCGTGAGCCGAGCCGGAATTGTAAAGGGCGCGATCGAGATCGTTCGCGAACTGGGCCGGATTGGCGCGCATCAGATTGATAACGTTCCAACCATAGGCTTCGGCCGCCGACATGCTCGGCAGAATGCGATCATCGAGCGGAACCAATCGGAGTTCTGGTTTCGGACGTGGCCGGCGAATCTACTTAACTCTCGATCGGAAAAAGCGTTGGAGCAGGGCCATCGCTAATGTCTCCAGGTTAATGAGTGAGCCGCGGGGGCACCTCTACTTGGAGTAACGCGAGGCATTTCGAGACCGGACAAAAAACTCGTCACGATTTCGCGAATGAGCCTTATTCCTTTTGTGGCCTGCTGCTGCCGTGGCGCACGACGACGCGTTCGCCGCCGCGGAAGCCTTCGGCGATAAGGCCGGTCGAGTGACTGGAGATCGTCACCGCGCCGTCGCGCCAAGTGCTCATGACTCGGGCGCCGGCGATCGCATATGGATCGCTCGCGGGCGACGTCGATCGTGGAGCGCTTTGGCAGATAACCACGAGTCGCGGGTTGGCCCATTTGGCCAGCGCCGGTGTGTTCGAGGTGCGGCTTCCGTGATGCGGGGCCATCAAGACGTCGATTGGTTCGGTCTTTCGGGCCATCACCTGGGATAGGGCAGGCTCTTGTAAGTCGCCGGTGAGCAGGATCGAATGACCCGCATGGCGAACACGAAGCACGAGGCTTCGCACGTTCTCAATACCGTCGGGGCCGATTGCCGGAGGGTGCAAGACTTCCATCCGCACTTGTCCGGCGTTGAGAACGTCGCCGGCGGAAACGACTCGCGTTGGGACACCCTTGGTTGAGAGGGCCTGCATCGTAGCTTGCACGCCTGGCGAGGCCTTCGCGGTAAACGAAGGCGTGAACGTCACGAGGCCGACGCTGAAGCGATCCAAGAGACTCGGCAGAGCGTTGAAATGGTCGAGGTCCGCGTGTGACAGAATCACTTCGTCGATGCGCCTCGTGCCGCGATGCCAAAGATAGGGCGCGATGAAGCGTTGCGTGACATCGGGTCCGGCCAGCGAACCGGCGTCGTAGAGGATCGTCCGGCCATCGGGCGTTTCGAGAATCGTGCAACCGCCATGACCGACCGAGAGAAAGGTGCAGCGAAGCTCATCCGGCGCCGGTTGCAGTGACCCGCTGAGCAAACCGACACAGAGCCAGGCCGCCCCACAAAGCCCGAGCCATCGCCGGCGATCCCAAATCGGCTTGATCCAGAGCAGAGCGAATAGGCCAAGATAAAGGCCCCATAGCCACCACATCGGGATATCGGAGACATACCGATGCCCCAACGGTAACTGGTCGCCCCACAAGACCACTTTGTCACAGGCCGTTAAGAGCCACCGAAGTACCATTGCGATGACCGGCGTGGCGAATCCGCCCAGCAACTCGGCGACGAGCATCAGAAACCCGGCGATGATTGCCAGCGAAGTCAACAAGACCATCGGCGGGCCGATCACAACCCCGGACGGGGAGATGATGTGGACCCACGACGCCACCAACGGGGCGGTTACCAGAAACAGCAGACCCGTGACGGCGTACGAAATGCCGATTGGACGCACCACGGATAACACACGATTCTGCCACGGGGGACGTGCTGCTTTGACGAGTTTGTCCAGCGGGTCGGTTCCATCGGGATCCCAAAACGTTACCGCTCCCCATTTGAGGAGGAAGACCAACAGAAACGCGAGTTGACAACCGGCTGTGAACGGGTCGGTTGGATTGAGGACGATAATCGCGAGCCAACTGAGGGCAAAAGCGTTGGCGGGCATGACGGGGCGATGCAAAGCGACGCCCATCGACGACATTGCGAAGACGATGGCCGCCCGGGACATGGGTGGGCGGAATCCCGTGAGCATCGCATAGGCGAACAGTGCGACGCCGGTCACGATCGCGCCGCGTTGCCGCGGAATCCCAGCGCTACTAAACAGCCACCAAAGGCCGGTAGCAATAACGGCCAGATGCTGACCCGACACAGCCAACACATGGACCACGCCCGTGCGAGTGTATCGGTCCCAATTCTCTTGCGGCAGCGATTCGTCTTCGCCGAGAATCAGTGCTGCGGCCAATCCGGCCTGTTCGGCGGGCAGGTTCCTCGCCAGCGTTTGGTGCCCCCAATTTCGAACGTATGCGAGCTGGCCGGTCATCGAACTGGGCCAGGCTCGCCGGAGCCGGACGGTCATATCGTGAGGCGAGCGAACGCGAATAACGGCGCGGATGTGCTGATCGCGCATTCGCTCAGACCTGTCACGCTCGCCAGGATTCGAGGGCCGCGGCGGCGTGGCTAACCAGCCAACAAGCTCGACTTCATCACCGGTGAAGACACCATCAAGTTGGCCGGGGACCGTGAATCGAGCGTATCCCGTGCAGGGGCGCCAGTCGATCCCGATTCGAATCGTCGACACGAGCAAGGTGCCGGCGGACGAATCGGGCCGATCCATGGAGGCCAACGCGCTGCGTGGCGTCGCAGACCGTGGCGTTGGGCCATCGATAATCACTCCGCGCAGATACACAAAAGGGGCATCTTCGGATGCGAATTGTCCGACGTCATCGGCGGTAAATCGGTCACGCCGTTGCTGGTGATGGGCAGCCGCCAGGGCAAGGCAGACCAGCCAGAGACCTGCCAAATGGGTCCGCGAGAAACGTGAGCGACCCAAGAGCCAATAGCCGAAGCCGGTGATCGCTAACGCGAAATAGGCCGTAGCTGAGAGGCCGTAGTACCGATCGAGGAGCAACCCAACAGTGGCGGCGATAGCCGGCGGCACCAAGGGCGCCGACCAGATCTCGAATCGGGCATCGACCTTTGGGGCAGCCATCACTGGCTCCACCACGCAGCCGGCTATTTCTTTGCCTTCGCCAGTTCCAGGTACTTGCGATAGGTCGGCCGGCTCAGGAGTTTGTTTTGAATAATGTGAATGGCATGGGCGATTTCGTGATCGTCCATCGGGTGCATTTTCGGCAGCGCGAAAAAAGCGCCGGCTGTCTTGGCAGCGAGGTCCCAGCAGTCCGCCTCGGCCTCGGTCATGCCGGCGCCGATGACGAAATCGCGGTCCGTCTTCGCGGGTTTCGGTGCGTCCTTGTCGTCGTCAGCGCCGTGGGCGGCGAACACCGCGGCGCCGGTGGCGGCTGCCAATGCCAACGCCCCGCGTCGTGTTAGGTCATCCATAACGTCCCTTCCGTGACTTTGGTGTCGTTAAGCCAAACGCTTCTTCGAAACGTCGCTGAACGCCATTCACGTTTCCCGACAATTCGAACAAGCGCTTGACTCACCTACGCAGCACCTATTTCTTCTTCGCCTCTTCCAACGCTGCTTGGGCGGCGGCGAGGCGGGCGATCGGCACGCGGAACGGGCTACAACTGACGTAGTTCAACCCGATGCGATGGCAAAATTTCACCGAATCGGGTTCGCCGCCATGCTCACCGCAGATGCCGATCTTCAGCCCTGAGCGAGACGATCGCCCCTTGTCAACGCCGATCTTCATCAATCCGCCGATGCCGTCGAAGTCGATGACCTGGAACGGGTCGCGGTGCAGGATTTCCGGTGGGGTCACCTCTTCGCCGTGCTCGTTCTTGACCTTGGGCGGATCCATGTAGAGTTTGATGAACGTGCCGTAATCGTCACGGCTCATTCCCAGGCCGGTCTGCGTCAGATCGTTGGTGCCGAAGCTGAAGAACTCGGCCTCGCCGGCGATCTGATCCGCGACGATGCAGGCTCGCGGCAACTCGATCATCGTACCGACAAGGTACTTCACCTTGACGCCCTTCTCAGCGAAGACCTTCTCGGCCGTCTCACGCACGATCTTGGCCTGGGCCTTGAACTCGCTCAAGAAGCCGACGAGCGGGATCATGATCTCCGGTTCGACCTCGATGTTGTCGGCCTTGACGTTGCACGCGGCCTCGAAAATCGCCCGGGCCTGCATCTCGGTGATTTCCGGGTAAACGATACCCAGGCGGCAACCACGGAAGCCGAGCATCGGGTTGAACTCGTGCAGCGACTTCACGCGATCGGCGATGACCTGCTTCGTGACGCCCATCTCGCGGGCCATCTCGTCTTGTCCCTTGTCGTCGTGCGGCAGGAACTCGTGAAGCGGTGGATCGAGCGTGCGGATCGTGACCGGGAAGCCTTTCATCGCCCGGAATAAGCCTTCAAAGTCGGCCCGTTGGAACGGCAGCAGTTTCGCCAACGCCTCGCGCCGATCGGCCTCGGTCGTGGCCAGAATCATCTCCCGCATCTCTTTGATGTGGTCGAAGAACATGTGCTCGGTGCGGCACAACCCGATGCCCTCGGCGCCGAAAGCGATCGCCTGGGCCGCCTGATCGGGCTTGTCGGCGTTGGTGCGGATACGAAGCTTGCGCTTCGAGTCAGCCCAAGCCATCAGCTTCGCGTACTGCTGATAGACCTTGGAGTCTTCGGGGCGCATCGTCTTTTCGATCAGGACCTGTACCACTTCGCTCGGCTTGGTCGCGACCTGGTCGGCCATGACTTCGCCGGTGAATCCGTCAATGGAGATGAAGTCGCCGTCCTTGAGAACGAGATCGCCGACCGTGACGGTTCGACGTTCGTAGTCGATCTTGAGCTTATCGCAACCGACGATGCAGACCTTGCCCATCTGCCGGCTCACCAAAGCGGCGTGGGAGCTGGCGCCGCCAAAGGCCGTCAGAATCCCGTCGGCCGCCTGCATGCCGCGAATGTCTTCCGGGCTGGTTTCGCGGCGGACTAGAATGACTCGCCCCTTGGGGTCACGCTTACCATGTGCGTCTGGCTTGCCGTATTTGGCAACGTGCGCCTCGGCATCGTCGGCGAAGAACTTGATGACGCCCGTCGCGGCTCCTGGCCCGGCGTTGATGCCCTTCGCGATGATCTTAGCTTTTCGCTTCGCATCGGGATCGAAGATCGGTTGCAACAGTTGGTTCAGGTCGTCTGATGGGATGCGGCCCGCGGAAATCGCCGTGTCCTGATTGATGAGGCCCTCGTCCACCATGTCCACGGCGAATCGCACGGCGGCGAAACCGGTTCGCTTGCCGTTGCGCGTCTGGAGCATCCAGAGGCGACCCTTTTGGATCGTGAACTCGATGTCCTGAACGTCGCGATAATGGGCTTCGAGTTTTTCGCAAATCTCTTCGAGCTGATGATAAACCGCCGGCATTTCGTCGCGGAGTTGGGCGATTTTCTTGGGTCTGCGGATACCGGCGACCACGTCCTCACCCTGGGCGTTAATCAGATATTCACCATAGAAGACCTTGTCGCCCGTGGCTGGGTCGCGCGTGAACGCGACGCCGGTGCCGGAATCCTCGCCCATGTTGCCGAACACCATCGAGCAGATGTTGGCGGCTGTACCCCAGTCGTGTGGATAGCCGTACTGGCGGCGATAGTCGATCGCCCGTTGATTGTTCCATGATCCGAAGACTGCGGCGATGGCGCCCCACATTTGCTCCATCGGATCTTCAGGGAAGTCGCGGCCCTTCTTGGCCTTCACGGCCGCCTTGAATCGCTTGACCAGTTCCTTAAGGTGAGCAACCGTCAGCTTTGTGTCCTCATGAACGCCGACCTCTTCCTTTAGCTCGTCCATGATCTTTTCAAAGGGATCGATCTCGGTCTTCGATTGCGGCTTGAGGTCGAGGACGACGTCGCCGTACATCTGCACGAATCGGCGGTAGCTGTCCCAGGCGAATCGTTCATTGCCGGTCTTTTCGATGAGACCCTTGAGCGTCGTTTCGTTCAGGCCGATATTGAGGACGGTATCCATCATGCCGGGCATCGACACGCGAGCGCCGGATCGGCACGACACCAGCAACGGGTTGCGAGAATCGCCGAACTTCGCCCCCATCTCCGTTTCGGTCTTGGCGAGGGCCGCCTCAACCTCGGCTTTGAGTTCCTTCGGATAGGCACGATGGGCGGTGTAGTAGTTGCAAACTTCGGTGGTGATGGTGAAGCCGGCCGGAACGGGCAGGCCAATTAGGCACATCTCGGCGAGGTTGGCGCCCTTGCCGCCGAGCAGCTCCTTCATCTTGCCGTTGCCATCCGCCGACCCGCCGCCGAAATAGTAGACGAACTTGGTACTCATCATGCCTCAGGTAGGGTAGAACCGCAAAAAAACGATCCCCGATCGCGCCGGGGAAATCGAATGGTTTTTGTACGAATGTCGGGGAAAAGTGTCCAAAGGCGACCGGCACAGCATGCTCAAGTTCAATCCGGCACCGTCACCGTCTCGCGACCGGCGCGGGTCGCAAGTGCGGGCATCAGGGCATCGGCGTCGTAGCGCAAGAACCGAACCGAGCCGTCGACGAACAAGAAATGCGCCCCACCGATGTGTTGACTCCAGAAGTGAAACATGTCGCACTGATCGTCGGCCTCACCCGGTCCAAAATGATATGGCCCATTAGGGCAGGTGGGGGCTCGAAAGGTCTGGTTTCGTTCTCGAACCAAGAGAAATGCGTCGGCACTTCCATTCCCGAGTTGGCCAATACCAGCATACCACCACCCGAATCGGTCGTCTGGACTCGGTGGCCGTTCACCTACAAACAGCGTATTGCTTGTCCCATCGGACACCAGCGACATCGAAACACGGGAATCGATGTACAGCATTCCACCATATGTTGCGGCACCCGCAACGCCCATGTAATGTGAAAATGCAGACGGCCAGTTTTCGGGTTGCGGGTAGCCAATGGTACGACCATCAGCGGGGCAAATATAGAGACGAACTACGCTCGCACGCATCGGAGTGTGAATGGGCTTCCAGAAGACTCGCTCCTTCGTGTACGCCTCTACCATTTGATGCCACAGAGCATCTTGCTCAAGCCAGGGAAGCAACGATGCCTGCCAACTCTGAAATGGGAACCTTTCGTCTCGTCGGCCTCTCGTCCCCGGCGGAAACAGATGTTTGGCATCGTGATATTGATGAAGAGCCAACCCCATTTGTCGAAGATTGTTGCGGCAGACCGTTTGGGCCGCGCGATCGCGTACTCGTTGAATCGCTGGCAACGTCAGCCCTATGACAATACCGACGATGGCAATGACGACGAGCAATTCCAGCAGGGTGAATCCAACCTCGCGACAAGTTGGTTTCATACTTCCGCCTCCCGAAGCGGAGGTGTCAGCCGCGAGCCGCCAACCGCCGACGTCGATAAATGACCGCAATCCCTAACGCCAAGCCGACTGCACCTACCGTATACCAGATCCAGCGCCGACTCTTCAGCTTCGGGCGCACAGCAGTATCCATCAACGGCTGCCTAGCCTTGTTTTCCAGCATCTCGATCAACCGGGGAATATCCGATGGAGTGACTGTCTCCATCTGGCGCAATGCAAATGGTCCACCTGGCTTGTCGCGATCACGCCATTGGACGACCGTTCCGGCCGGGATCTCGACTTGAAACGCGCTGTCGGGAGGTCGTTCATCGACGACAAGGTCTGTTACTTTCCACCGGTGGACCAATACCGGCTGTTTCAAATTCTCCTTTTCGGCCTGCCCAATCATGACAACGAGTGTCGGAAACCAACGATTGTTTGAACACTTCTGTGCATCAAGAAGTCGAATCTGGTTGCATCGAACAAGAGTCCGGCCATCGAGTTTCACACCGCCGATAGTTCCATTCTTGAACCAATAGTCAATCTGCGACGGCAAAAACCCTCTCTCGGCGTCAAAATAATAGTCGGCGCGAGAATCCGAATATTGAAACTCCGCAGCAAGAACGGGGCGGCTGTCGACGACCTTGACGCGGCAGGCTGTCACACGACACTTAGATTCCTGGCAATTGTTAAGTATTCCTTTGGGAGACAACGGCGCAACTCGAAAACACTCGAAGTATTCGAGCGGTCCCTCTTGCCGATTGACAAACACCATCTCTTTATTGTGCAAATAGACAGTATCCATCGCCGGCGAGTAACAAAGACCCTCGTCACGCAGGCGCAACTGTGAAAATGCACTGCATGCCACTGGCAACCTCGTCTCAACCTTTCCGGTCTTCGGACGTTCCATCTTTGGTAGAGGCGACACGGTCGCCGTCGATCGGCACACCTGTCGATTCCCATCGACAACTAGCACATATTCGCAGACTTTCGAATTTCGCAAATCGCCTCGAAGTGCTTGGTCCACACTGTCCGCAATTCCACGGGTATCCGTGAATCGACATCGAAATGTCGGAAATGAGGATAGATTTGCCGCCAGCGCGGTCATTGCCGCCTTGGATTCCATTTCCATATTGGCCAACTGTGCCTGTGCAAACCCGATTGATGAAGCGGCGCAAATAACCAGCGCCGGAACGGACGATTTGAGTAGATTCATCGTGTGAATCCTCGAACACTTGATCGCTCGAAAAACCGACTATTTCACGACACAAAAGTCGTATGAATTTGAAGAGCTTTGAATTAGGTGCCAAGTACAAATCTCGCCAATACATAGTGTTATGCCATTGGTTACAACCACATGAGAATAGCATTTGTACTCAGCGCATTGAATCGGGTTTTGTGTCGGGCATCCATTGACCTTTTCCCCGCTGTCGGGAGTTGCGCAATAGCCAATCCGTCGGACGTCCGTAATTTCGTAGCCAGCTCCAAGTACTCCACAGTATTGCTCGGCACAGTATTGTTTGTTATCGACGGTACACCCGCCCTTTGCCTCCGTTGTGCACGGCGTAGCATACTCGCGACAATTCTTGTCCTTGTTCTCGTTCGTGACTTCCCAAAAATCACTGTAATCGGCCATAAGGACTCCGACGACCACGAGCGCGATCATCGCCACCGCAAGGCGAAGAGCAAATGTGTTGCGAGTTATCATCGAGTCTTTCCTTCAGGTTGAGCAGGCCATTCGGGAGAAGCCGCATACTGAACTTTGAATGACGGTTGTTTTGGGTGGTCGGTCCGGACAATGATCTCACCCCAGATCGGCTTGGTCACCGATGGGACATTGAGTTTGAGAACGAGGAACGCCATCGTGCGGTCGCCTCCGCATGGTTCGATCTTTCCGGTGACAGATTCCGATGGAGATTCCACCGTTGACACGCTGACCGCTTCGCCATCCATGCGGCGGATGAGCAATCGCGTGGTTCGGGTGTTCGCCTCAATGGGCGCTTGGTTGAAGAAGACGTATTGTGGTGAGATTTGGTAGAGCGATTTTGTGCAGCCGTTGATCCGCAAATCCGTGGTCGCGGCCGCCGGCTTCGCGGGATCGCAAGCCACCAGAGTCGCGCCAAACGCGCCGGGAGTCTTGGGCGCCACCGTCGAGAGATGCACGGGAAACCGGCGCACCCAAATCGCCTTGTCGATTTCCTCGACGGTCGATTCGCCGACTGCAACCCGAATGTCCAGATCGCCGCCCGGAACGACCTCGATTTGCGCGGGCAGATCTTCTTTCTTACCGGCAAACGCCTCGAATATCACATCGCGCTCGATTGGCGATTCCGGTTCCAACAGGCCCAATTCCATTAGGCCCAATGGACTGACGAATCGCATCCGTTGATAGACTGGAATCTCGACGCGAACGTGCCAATTGCGGCCGGCAGTATCGGTCAAATACACGTTGAACTGTTGGGCGCCGGTCCGGCCACGCAGGTTCACGAAGATGTCGAGCATTGTTTCGGCGCCGGCCGCCAATTTCATCGTCCGAAGTTCGGCACCTGTACAGGAACACAACGCGCGAATATCGACGAACTCGACCTCGTGATTGAGACTGTTGACAACGGGAACCGAAATACGGTCGCCGGAAAACTCCTCGTCAATTAACGGCGGCAACCGGTGGGTCAACTGTAAATAGGTTCGGACTCGGGAATTTGCTTCGACACGATCGACTTCAATTCCAGGTCGCTGACGTTGGCATCCACCGACAAGGGTTATGAGGCCAAGAAGGAGGCATCTGATGTGAATTCGCAATCGCGATTGATCGGGCGGGCAAGCCATGATTCCATCCGTAATTGTGTTTCTTTTCTAACCATCCTATTGGTGCGATTGGTGCGATTGGTGCGATTGGTGCGATTGTAGCTGAGGGGACTGGCGTGTCAAGCAAGAAAATCGTCTGCAATTCAAAAAAACAAAACCGGTATCGATCGCGCCGCTTCGTGATGGTGCGGCGCAAGCAGCCTACCTGCCGGCGCCGCTGTGATGTCATTCGCTGTTAATGATTGAACAAGAACCCGGGGCTGTTGAGCAGTGCCCAGGCGAGGTCTTGGGCGCCGATGAGGCGCGTGTCCGACGGTTGCGGGTTGTTGGCGATCTCCGCGGCTAACCGGGCCAGCTCGGCGTCGATCGTGCGATAGTAGTTCGCGACGGCGGCCTTCTGGTCTGGTGTTCGTTTGTCGGCAGGAATCGCCAACGCTGTCCGAACCGGCGCGGGCAATGCGTCTTTCAATCGCGGGTCCTTGGCGGTGGTGACAGAGATTCGGAACTTGCCGAGGTTATGATCCTTGCCCGGCCATCGCTGGTCCATGATGATCGTCAATGCCGTGCCTTCGGGGAAGCCAAGCGGAGTGGCAAATCGGAACATGGCGACGTGCGGCTGTCCGAGCGCCGGCGAGACAGCCCAACCCGACTCTAGGTTATTATCGATGGCGGCCGCGACGGGGAATCCTTCCTGTGAGAAATCGGCTTGGGCACCATTCAACGGCAGCGGGCGAGGCCGAGCCGGCTCCTTGCCGCCCAGCTTGTAGGCCGAGACCTTAAACTCATTCAGGACGAAATTACCATTCGGTGCGCGCCCCGGTCCATTGGCTGGCAGTCGCGAATCGGTCATCGCCTCCAAACGAATCGCGGTGATACCTTTCAATTTCGTCGTCGCGTTGAGCGTATACAATTCGGGTGTCGGATTCTTGCCGCTTAACAGAATCGATCCATCCGGCTGCTTGGTCAGCACCGCGCCGCCTTGAGACTTCGTTGATGTTATGTCAAGCACTTCCCAGACAGTCGCCATGCCATATTGTTTCTCCCACTCGGCTTGTTTGGCGGGCAACTGAGCCTCGTAAGCTTTCATGGCGGCGACGGTGTCGGCGTGTTTCTTGACAAGCCGTTGGAAGTCGGCGGCGGGGGCACGCAATGCCTCGATACCAGCCTGCATTTCCTTCGCGGTTGGTTTGCGGCAAAGAATGGAGACGAATAGCTCCTCAACGAGTTTGGCGTCGTCCGGGTTGGCCGCGGTCAGCTTCGCGATGCGGTTGCCGGGGTCGCGGATGGCCTCGCCGATCACCGGGCCGTTTACCAGGTTCAGGACCGGCCCAAGCATAATGCCGCTCGATCGTTCACATTCACAGGCGCTTTCTCGCGGCGGCTTTCCGAAGAGTTCCAAGAACCCGCCAGGGACGGACACATTGGAATCGAGCAACTGAGCTGCCCGAGCGCCGGGCGGAAGCCCCGGCAGTCGCGGGTTGCTGCCGGTCACGCGATGAATCGCATCGAATAACACTTCGGCTGATAGGCGTTTGGCAATCGCGTGCGAGAAATTGGTGTCATCATCCTTGTTCCATTGATTCGCGTCGATCGAATGCTGATATGTACGCGACTTGCAAATGAGTTTCATCATCGCTTGGACGTTGAAACCGGACGTTATGAATGTCTCGGTCAGCTTGTCCAATAACGCCGGATTGCTCGGCGGATTCCCAGCACGGATGTCGTCGATCGGCTCGATCATGCCGGCACCCAACAAATAAGCCCACACTCGATTGACGTAGCTCTTTGCGAAGTAAGGGTTATCCTTGGAGGTGACCCAATGAGCCAGTTGTTGCCGGCGGCTGAGCGTCGTGGCGGGCATGTCCTTGTGCTCGAACGGGAAGACGGCTTTGGCGGTCTCGCCGGTCCGAATCTGTTTCACGTCGCCACTCCGCGTGTCGGAAATAATCTCGACTAACGGCACGGCCCCCTCGACGGCCGATCCGCCGACTCGCTGACCCTTGAAACTCGGGTCTTCCTTGCGCCCCACCTGAGCGAAGAATGACGCCATCTGGTAATACTGATCTTGTGTCCATCGTTCAAACGGGTGATCGTGGCATTTATTACAATTGAAACGGACGGCCAGAAACAGGTGCGTCGAATTCTCCATCGCGGAGTCGGCATCGCGAAGGATCTTGAAATAGGACGCCGGCGGGTTTTCCAGATTCGAGCCGTTCGCCAGCAAAATATCGCGAACAAATTGGTCATAGGGCATGTTGCGGGCGATTGCTTGGCGAATCCAGTTGCGAAGAACCGCGGCGCCTTTCTCGCCGAGGAATTTGCGATTCACTTGCAGCAGGTCGGACCATTTGTTCGTCCAATGCTCGACAAAGGCCGGCCCGCCGACCAATTGATCGACCAATGCCTCGCGCTTTGCCCGTGACGGCTGAGGCGTATTGAGAAAGGCACGCAATTCTTCCGGCGTCGGCGGCAGGCCGGTCAAATCGAGGTAAACTCGCCGGCAGAATTGCTCATCCGTGCATAGATCGCTGGGCAGAATCTTCATCCGCTTCAGTTTGTCGTAAACGAGTTCGTCGATAAAGTTGTACCCAGGTTGATCCTTCCATACGAACCCGCTGCGGTCGCCCATGACGACAACCGTGCTGGCGGCGTAAGCGCCTTCGTATCGTGCCAGCATCGTGGCTTCGCCTCGGCGAACAGCTGTGACGAGGCCGGTCTTGTCCACGGTCGCTACCTCGGTGTTGCTGCTATCGACGAACGCTTCGGCCGTCACGTCTCGCGTCGAACCGTCGGTGTATGTCGCTAACACGAACATCTGTTGTTTCATACCGGGGAGAGGGATGACCGGTCCCTGGGGGCCGACAATGATGCTCTTCACTCGCGCCGATTGTGGGTCGAACTTGACGCCTTCGGCAATCCAGGTCTTGAGCAGTTCATATGATGGTTCGCCCGGTTGCATGAGTGTTCCGCCGACATGCGGAACCGCGCCCGATGGCTTCATGAGCATGAGGCTGCGTTCGGGGGCGGCCCGATTGAATCGGCGACCTTCCAAATCGTCGGTGAGGGCGCGATAATCGAACTGCGCATCATAACCGCGTAGCGACAGCTTGAAGCCGTTCTTGCCGTCGGCGGCTCCGTGGCAGGTGCCGGCGTTGCAACCCAGCTTTGACATCATGGGCATCACATCCCGGACGAAGCTGACTTCATACAGCAGGGACTGACCCTTCACGGTGACGGGAATCGACACGGTCTGACCGCCGAGCGTGAAGGTGATCGCACCGCTGCCGTCGGTTGCCGGACGCACGAGACCGGCGGGCGTGACCTGAACAGACGTCGGCCCCACAAGTGGGGCCATGCGCGTGACATCGAGCCGGTCACCCGTGTCCAATACCGCCGTCACGAGTATTTGACGATAGTCGTAGGGGTGGTTGAGCGTGATGGTTGCCGGTTGGACTTCGATGCGTGCGATCTTCATGCCCGGAGTCAGCTTCTCTTGACCGGCGGCGGTTTGAGCCAGAGCAACCAACAGAATCGCGGCCAAAATGCGTCGAGCGGATGTCATCGGGTCAATCTCCCGGTCTCAAATGCGATCAAGGTTCGATGGCGTGGCTTCAGGGCGTTACCTTGCGGCAGACTTAGTCGTAATCGGAACGGGCACGAATTCCTTGACGAGTTTGCCCGTTGCCGGGTTGTGGAATCGGACGACGCCATCGAATCCTCCGGATGCGACCTGCGTGCCGTCCGGCCGATAGGCCAGGGCATAGATGCCGCCCTTGATGCCCTCAAAGCGGGACACGACCTTGCCGTCGTCTGTCTGATAGATGCGCACTTCGCCGTTGCCGTCGCTGCTGCTGCCGGCGGCGAATAGCTTCCCGTCGGCGTTGAACCTGATGGCAAACACGCGACCCGGCATCGCCTCATATTCGCGAACTTTGTTAGCGTCGTCGCCGATGACGCGCTTCGATTCGCGGTGCATCTTGTACAATTTCGGCCGGCCGTCGGCGCCGCCGAAAAGCAACTCCTCGTAGACTTTCTCCTCGGTGCTGGCAACCGCGATGTTCGCCGCCTTGACGATCTTCTTCTCCTTGAACGGCCGGCAGGCGACTGCGGCCAGTCCGCCTTTCAAGGCACCCGGCGTGATGCTCGTCACGTTGTCGATGAATCGTTGCGTCGCGACCTCGGTGAGTTTCAGTGTCCGGTCGCGGCTCGCCGATACCAAGAATTTTCCGTCGGATCCGAAAGCCGTGTCGAGGACCCAATCGTTGTGGGCGCCCTGAAACAAGATCTGCTTGCCGGTGTTGCTGTCGATGCCGCGAAGCGTGTTGTCGTTGCAGCCAAAGGCGATCATCTTGCCATCGGGCGACCAACTGACGCCATTGATCGTGTCATAGGTGTACGACACCGCGAACTTGAGCTGCTTCTTGGTCACGTCCCAAACCTGAATCTCGCCAAACCGCCCCGGATTCCCTCCGGCGACTGCCAGCAGTTTGCCGTCGGGCGAGAAGGCGACCTTCTGAATTCGCTCTGAAGCTCCCACGAAACGGGCGACGATGCCGGAGCCGTCGGCCTTGTGCAGTAGGACTTCGTGGTATCCCGAAACGGCCAGCAGTTGTCCATCGGGGCTGTAGTCGAGCGACGTGATGACCGGCGGCAGTTGGTAAACCGGCATATGGTCGGCATCGATGGCTATTTGCCGGGCCGACGGAGGCGTATCGTCAGTGGCACCCTGCGCGATCCAAAGCCGAATCTTCTCAATATGAGCCGGCGGTAGCGGGTCGGCGTTTTGCGGCATCTTCGGCGGTTTGCCGTTCTTGCTGACGACCTGATCGAGCAAGTCGCTCTCGGTCGGTTTCCCGGGGACGACGGCCGGCTTCGCTCCATTTTCGCCCGGCTTCAGGAGATCTGCGAACCGAGTGATGATGAATCCACCTTGGGGCTTTGCTGGTTGATGGCACCCTTGGCACTGTTGTTGAAAAATCGGCCGAATATCGCGATAGAAACTGATCTTGGCGTCCGGCGCCTTGGGAGGGTCAGCTGCCGGAGACATCGAAACCACCACAAGGGCGCCAAGACAAAGGCAGAATCGCAACATCGGAAAACCTCGCGGGCAACGGCAACACGTCACAGGATGACGCCTGGGATACCCGATTTCAAGGGGGGAGCCAAACGGTTCTCACGCGGGGCGGGTAGGGTTCTAGCTATTGTGCCGGCGCCGCGACGATTCGGCAAGTCGGACCGTCGCACAACCGTAGTTCCGCGAATTCGAATTGGCGCCACCGTTCAGCGAATGATGCCCGGCACGTCGAGAATCTGCGCCGCCGCGAGGTTGTTGCCAAAGTTCCGGTGGTCTTTGAAGGTCCAGGCGACTTTCTTGTCCCGCGTCACCTCGATAAGCTGCGGATTCTCTGGGCCGGCGTGGCAGTTTCCAATCACGATGTTGCCGTTAGGAAGATACTGAAGCGTCGTCACCCATGCGAGGGTGATTCCCGGCAGTTCCTTTTGATCGACGCTCCAAACGATTTCGCCCTTGGGTGAGACTTCGAGGACGCGGTTGTTGTTGCCGCCGGCGATGAGGGTATTGCCGCTGGGCAAACGGATAGCGCCGAAGACCTCAACGCCATGGCCCTCGGGTCCGTGTCCCGGGCTTCGGGGCCGGCCGCCAAGATCGAGCGAGTACGACCAAACGACTTTGCCCATGGCGTCATATTCGCGCACGCAGCCGTCACCCTCATGGCAAACGAGGTAGGTCCCGGTCGAGAGTTTGCGGACCATGCGCGTGTCGCGATGCGGGTGCGGGTTCTTGACGGTGAGGCCGATTTCCTTCACGATGCGCCCGTCGCGATTCACTTCGATGATGCGTTGATTCCCCGATTCGGCAATCATCGTGTCGCCGTTTTCGAGTCGTTGAAAGGCGTGAACCTCGACCTTGCCTTTGTAGCCTGATTTGGGCTTCGACTCGTATTTCCAAACGATCTTCTTTTCGGGGGACACCTCGACGAGCGTCGTGTGGCTGATGTGGACCAACAAGTTCCCGGAGGGGAGCCATTGCAGGTCGTGGACATCATGACGATTGGCGAATTCCCATTCGACATGGCCGCGCGCGTCGATGATGGCGACTTTGCCGGTCCCGCGATCGGCGGCGAGGACACGATGGGTCACGCCAGTCTTTGGCTCATCGGCGTGAGCGAACTCGAAAACGGCAAGAAGGCAAATAACATGGCTCATGAATGGGTATCCCGCGTTCAGCGACGATTCGAAGAATCGCTAGTCGAGACGCTTCGCAGAAGCGTTCATTCAAGCTGATCTACAACGACCCCAGCCACTGCGGCAACGCCGCCGGCAACTCCTCGACAAACTGACTTCGCGGCATGACGAGGTCGCAGCCGGCATCTCGGGCGGCCCGAAGCGTGGCGGTATCTACGTGAGAGCCATAGGCAACGACGCGAGGAGGCGGATCGAGCGCTTTGAGGGCCGCCACGAACTCGGCGATATTCAAACCCGGGTTTGACAGATCGACGATCACCCCATCAGGTGTTCGTTCGCGAGCCAGAACCAGCAGGCCAGCCCAGTCGCGGGCGACGCGAATTTCCGCCCCGATCGCCCTTGCCGTACCGGTCACGCGGCTGGTGAAGATCAAGTCGTCGCTGAGCAAAAGGCCGGTCATCAGATGGCCTCCGGGCCGCGTTCGCCGGTGCGGATGCGGATGCAGTCTTCAAGCGGTAGGATGAAAATCTTGCCATCGCCGATGCGCCCCTCCGGTCCGGTGCGACCCGCTTCCATGATGGCGTTGACGGTCGGCTCGACAAAATCCTCGTTGACGGCGATTTGCAGTTGAACCTTGCGCAACAGGTTTACCGTCAACTCATGACCGCGATAGACTTCGGAATGCCCCTTTTGGCGCCCGAAACCTTGGACATCGACAACGGTGAGACGGAATACCTCGACCTTGGCAAGGGCCTCCTTGACGGCTTCCAGTTTCTGCGGTTGAATGATCGCGAGGATGAGCTTCATGGTTCGTTCTCTCGCCGCTAATTCGTGCCAATTCCGACATACGACGCATTGTATCCACGCGACGGTCGCGATCGGGTTCAAGCCGGAACGACTCGGTTCTGTGGGGCCTTGGGGCAGGGACAGCAAATGCATCCAAAGCCTTTGACCGCGCCTGGTCTGAGCGGTAGCATGTCGTCATGGGTGATGTGATCTACTTCAAGCGATACCGTATGGAGATCGACTTGCCGGTGGCCCCGGAGGTGCCGGTGTTGCCGATCGGCTATGAATGGTGTTCCTGGTCGCCCGCGTTGCTGGACGTCCATGCCGACGTGAAATACCGCAGCTTTCGGGGCACGGTCGATACGGACGTGTTTCCGAGCTTGGCTCACCCCGCGGGTTGTCGAGAGCTGATGAGGGCCATCAGCACGAAAGCCGATTTCGTCGCGGCGGCGACGTGGCTCATCGTTGGGCCGGCTGGGCCATGCGGGACGGTGCAGGGTCTGCGAGATCGCCGATTTGGATTCATTCAGAATCTTGGAATCGTGCCCGAAGCTCGCGGGCTGGGGCTGGGGACAGCGTTACTTTTTCAGAGTCTCGCGGGCTTTCGCCGCGACGGTCTGAAATGCGCCTATCTCGAAGTGACGGCCCGGAACGAATCGGCGGTTCGGCTCTATCGGCGTCTTGGATTCCGGGCGCGACGAACAATCTACAAGGGTGTGATGATACCGACGCCGCTTGCCGAGCCGGTCGTTGCGGGCGCTGGGGTCGCGGCAGGCGTGAGACCCAGACTGCCCGAGGAGGCCGCGCTTTCGTAGGCGTCATCCTATAGCCCAAGCGATGCCCGTCTCTATCACAATCTTAGAGCGTGGTTGCTGAGACCCGCCGAACGCGAACCTCGAAACAACGGATCATTGTGTTTCAACACACGTTGCCCAATGGCATGACCCTGCTGGCCGAGCCGATGCCGCATGTGCGCTCGGCGGCATTCTATTTCATGGTTCCCTGTGGCTGCGCCTTCGACCCGCCTGAGTATCGGGGAATGGGTTCTGCCGTGGCCGACCTCATCACGCGAGGGGCGGGGAATCGCGATAGCCGGCAACTTTCCGAAGCCCTCGATGCCCTCGGCCTGGATCGCAGCGAATCCGTGGGGAATTTTCACCTGCAACTGAGCGGCGTGACGCTGTCCCGCAACGTGGCGGCGTGCCTGGAAATCTACGCAGACATCATTCGCCGGCATCATCTGCCTGAGTCGGAACTCGATCCGGTGAAGAGCCTGATGATGCACGATATCCAAGGCCTCGAGGACGAACCGCAATCACGGGTCATGGTCGAGCTGTATAAGCGATATTACCCCGACCCGCTTGGCCGCGACCGGCGGGGCACCGTGGAAGGTATCGAGGCCCTGACCATCGACGCGGTGCGCGATCACGTGAAGCAGCGATTTCAACCCAATGGGGTCATTCTTTCCGTAGCCGGGGACATCAACTGGCCTCGGCTTAAGGACCAAGTTGAGCAACTGTTCGGGGATTGGCCGGCGGGGCCGGTGCCCAGCTTCACGATTCAGCCGCACACCCCTCAATCGGAACACTTGACCCAGGACTTGGACCAAACGCAAATCGCGATGCTCTGCCCGAGCGTGCCGATCGGTCATCCGCAGTTTTATGCGGCTCGGGGCGCGGTGGGCGTGCTGTCGCTGGGCATGAGTTCGCGACTCTTCATCGAAATCCGCGAGAAGCACGGATTGTGCTATGCCATTTGGGCGAGCTATGAGACGTTCCGTGATCGGGGGAGCCTGATCGCTTTCACGGCGGGCCGGCCGGAAAAAGCCCAGGAATTACTTGATCGCACCCTGTATGAACTTCGCCGGCTCCCCGAGGGAGTTGACGAGGGAGAGGTGGCGAGGGTGCGGGCCGGCCTGAAGTCGGCTCTCATTATGCGTCAGGAATCGACGGCAGCTCGTGCCGGCTCGATTGCCTCCGACTGGCACCTGCTGGGCCGCGTGCGCCCCTTGTCGGAAATCCAGGCCGCCATTGACGCCCTGACGCCCCATCAAATCTTGGAATACTTGCACGATCATCCGCCGCGAGACTTCACCATCGTCACCCTTGGCCCTGCCGCGTTGAAAATCTGAGCCGGTTGCCTCGCGCGGGCGACACGCACCTGACGGAGCTACCATGCCGTTTCATCATCAGACCTTGGCGAATGGCCTGACCATTTTGGCGGAAACAAATCCGTCGGCTTTGGCAACCGCCGTTGGCTTCTTCGTTCGAACCGGCGCTCGTGACGAAACCGACGGCGAGTCAGGCGTCTCGCATTTCCTCGAACACATGGCATTCAAAGGTACGCCCCGGCGGACGACGCTCGACGTTAATCGAGACTTCGACCGCATCGGCGCCGACAACAATGCCTTCACCAGCGAGGAGAACACGGTTTATCACGCCACCGTCTTGCCCGAGTATCTGCCCCAAGCGGTTGATATTCTCGCGGACATTCTCCGCCCGAGTCTACGGCAAGAAGACTTCGACACCGAGAAGGGCGTCATTCAAGACGAGATCGTTCGCTATGACGTGCAGCCGGCATGGGCGGCGTATGACAATGCCCGGCGTATCTACTTCGGATCGCATCCGTTGTCGCACAGCATCCTAGGCTCGAAAGAGAGCATCGATGCGTTAACGCGCGACCAGATGGTGGCCTACTTCAATCGCCGATATGTCGCACCCAACATGATCGTGGCGGCGGCGGGCCGGCTCGATTGGAACGACTTTACCGCCATGATTGACAAGTACTGTAGCGGCTGGCCCAACGGCAGCAGCACTCGTACCGGACTGACCCAGGCGACCGGGGCGGGCGGCACCCATGTCATTACTCGGGCCAACACCGCTCAGGAATACGTCCTGTTGACGGCTCCGGCGCCGGCGGCCGACGCGGACCTCCGCTACGCGGCCGCTGTGCTATCCGTTGCCGTCGGCGATTACACCGGAAGCCGACTCTATTGGGCGCTCGTCGATCCGGGCTTGGCGGATTCAGCCGACATGGGAAACAGCGAGTATCAGGCCGCCGGTACATTCATGGTCACATTCAGTTGTTTGCCCGAAGCGACCGCATCGAATCTCGCCATCGTTCGAGACCTTCTCGATGAGGTTCAACGCAATGGTATCACCGACGACGAACTCGCTCAGGCCAAGAGTAAGTTAGCGTCGCGCGAGGTCCGCGCCGCCGAGCGGACCATTCGCCGAATGCTCACCATCGGCCGCGATTGGACCAATCTCGGCACGTTTCGGACGCTTGACGATGAACTATCCGGCATTGAAACTGTCTCGTTGAGAGACATCCGAGCGCTGCTCGAACAATTTCCGTTGATCCGCCTCACCACGGTGGCCCTTGGGCCATTGAACTCGTTGGAGTAGTCGCTCTATGGAACAACTTGGATTCCTGCCGTTCATCATCGGCGGTTCGCTGATTGTCGTCGGTTGGCTTTGGCTCCTCATTGCCGCATTCAAGCAAAGCACCGGCTGGGGCGTCGCTGTCCTTTTGCTGCCCCCCGCGGGACTCATCTTCTTCTTGATGCACTTCCGCAAAGCCATCACGCCTGTCGCGATCCAACTGCTCGGCGTCGGGTTGATCGCGTTTCCCGTCGTCTACGAGATGCTCAGGCCGATCGACAAAGGCCCACGCGAACGAGTCGTAATCACCGATGCGTCGCCTGGCGAGGTCCATCTCGTGTTGACCGGAGCCGAGAACCGGGACTATGCGTCTCTCAAGGACCGCACCGATATCGTTGTCTTGAAAATGGCAAACGACGACGTCACGGATGCGACGCTCGCGAACCTCAAGGGAATGGTTAAACTCCGCGAGTTGGATTTGAACGGTACGCAGGTGACCGATGCCGGCCTGGCGATCGTCAAGGAGTTGCCCGCATTGCAATCCCTATCCATCGCTCGGACCAAGGTGACGGAGGCGGGCTTCCGTGAGCATCTTTGGGACAAGGCCACGCTGATGAACCTCGACGCCCGCGGGTTGAAAATCCCCCAAGACGTATTTGCGGAGTGGCGTGCCAAGATCCCCGGCCGGCGCGGATTGCGGTAGTTGTCGAAGCGATGAGGCGACCTTTTTCCGTTTACCGACTATTGAGGATTATCCGATGCCCCTTGAACTATTCCCCGACAATCCCGGCGACCCGCGCAACGCGCGATTTATGTCGATCGCATCGGGTTACGCCTACTCGGATGACTCGGTCGATGCCTTCCGCGAGACACTCGGCCTCGACGCGAAATTGATCAGCGTGAACAACACGCAGGTTTACGTCGGGCAAAATGAAAACCACATCGTGGCGGCTTTCCGTGGGTCGCAAGCGCCGACGAGTATCGACGGCCTTAAGGATTGGCTGCTGACCAATGCAAATGACTTTTTGATCCTGCCCGAAGGGGACATCGGCACGGATTTCGCCGCGGCGGGGGTCGCCGCCCGGTTTCATCGCGGCTTTCTCGCGGCCCTCGCCGACGTCTGGGATCCTCTATACACGGCCCTCGATGCCGCGATGAAAGCGAAGGAACGTCCACTTTGGATCACGGGCCACAGCCTCGGCGGAGCGCTGGCGTTGGTCGCGGCGTGGCGGTTGCAACAAAAGTTCATTCCGATTCACGCTGTCATCACCTTCGGCGCGCCGATGGTTTGCAATGAGGAAGGTTGCAAGGCATACGCACGCGAGTTTGACGGCAAGATTTTTCGGTATGTCGATAATCAGGATCTCGTCCCGCGATTGCCGACAATCAGCCTCATCGCCAACGCCTTCGCTCATGTGCCGAACGAGATCTCGCTTGGAGCCGCGACGGAGGGCGCGGCGACGGCTTTCGAATACCTCGGCAAACTCGCCGGTTCGGTCGTGGATGGCATTCTCAGCGGCGAAGTCGCGGACAAGATTTGGGATCAACTCAAAGGGAGCGTGACATCCCACCTCATGCCGAACTACCAGTCACGCGTTGCGGAAAAGTGCGACTGAATGTGACCGAGCCATCACTTGCTTGCGCAGCGTGCTCAAGAACCCGTTCCGAGCACGCCGCGCCAGCAAGTGTTCCGAGCACGCCGCGCCAGCAACTGTCAGCGTTCAGCCTTGCCGCCTAACCATCTCGTTAATCCAGATGGGGGCAAAAGGCGACGTGCAACCCTTCGAGACGGGATAATCGCGAAAGACGCCCAACTTCTCCCCGATGACGATGGCGCGCTTGCGGAGTATCGGGAAATGGATACCGATTGCCGCAAGTGTGCTGTTCATGGTCCACTGGACGATCGGATCGGCGTCTCGCATCTCGGACTCGATTCGAAGCAAGATCGCTGAAAGGTCGATCCCGTCGGGATTCTTCGCGACCCGTTCCGCCGTGAGAGCCCATCCCGCCCGTGCCGCCCAATGGTGGTTCGTGGTCATCCACTGTTGGCGAAGAGTCTCTTTGTCGGGGTGTTGCTTAACGACATAGGAGTTGAGCCATTCCGCGACGTGTACGAAAGTGACTGACCGCACCATCTCATCCATCTCTTCGGCAGACAAATCCTGTGGCTTGATCAGCAGCGTTGCGAGGAGTTGGGCGTCGATGTTTCCCGTTGCCCAAAGCGATAGGGCCAATGCGTGGTTTGTCTTGAACTTTTTGGCCAAAACTCGGATGTCACCGAGTTTGACTCCAAATTGATTATCGCCGGCGCCTCGCTTGACGTTTTGGGCATACGTCGCTTTGTGGGCGAGCGCCTTGAGTTGTTTGAGTGCTTCATTGAGGGTCATGTATTGTCCCCAAGGGCATCGGTGTTTCTTTGGGGCGACCTTTGCAATGGTGTCGAGTGCGGTGTGAAAACGGTCTCGGCCGGCGAATGCGCAATTAGGAAGTTGCGATTCGTCATCCGTCGGACATCCTGGCCAAGGCCGAGCGAGCTTCACGCGTCAATCGGGCGTCGGGGGCGCCGCTTGCCAGACGCTTCAACTCGGCGCGGGCGTCCACAGTGGCGGCTCGTTCCAGGATTTCGACGGCTCGCAGCGCTCGCAATTCGTCGCCGGCCGGAACGGGATTTGTCTCAGCCCCAAGGATTTGAGCGATGCGGTTTCGGGCCTCGGCCGACGGATTCGTCTTCAATTCTTGCCGAAGTCTTCCCTCGATCCTCGGCACGAGTACGAGCAACTCCGCCGATGCCTTCTGCCGAATGCGGTATTGGTTGTCGTCCAATTCGCGGATCAGCCGCGCCAAGTGCGCCGGATCGACAGCGGGGATCGGCCGAATCGCGTTTTGCATCAACGGGATGACGCAAGCCACGTCGGCAATCAGATGGCGAATCGCTCGATGGGCCTTGGCGGGGTCGGGATCGCGAAGGTCGAGCCAGAAGCCGTCACGTTCGGCATCGGCCAACCGGCGAGCCGCGACGGAGCCTTGGCCCGGAATCTGGGTCAAGTTCCACAGAAGCGCAGTGGTATCATTGCTGGTCGTCGCCAAAATCCGGCCGTCGGGCGAGAAAGCGGTCATGTAGATCGTCCCACTATGCCCTTTCCATTTCGCCAGTTCTCGGCCCGTCAACACCTCCCAGAGGCGGACGGTGCCATTGTTGTCTCCCGTCGCCAAAAGCCGGCCATCGCGGGAGAATGCCACGGAGTAATTCTCACCGTTTTCCGATTGTGGCTTGTCCAACGTCATCATTCGTCGGCCATTCAAGGCGTCCCACAACGAAATCGTGCGAGACGCGGTTGCGACGATGCGGCCGTCTGGCGAACAGGCGAGGCGATTGATGTGGCCTTGGTCGCCATTGGTTCGGCGCAATTCGCGACCGCTGACTTCGTCCACGATCCGAACCACGCCTTCTTGCCCGCCAAAAATGAGCCACGAGCCGTCCGGTGAAAACGTGACTGAATGGACTCGCATGTTCGGCGACCGCATTCGGAACGTCGATTTGCCGGTCGCCAGATCGTAGATGAGTGCCTGCTCGCTTTCGCCCACGGCCAGTTTTTTCCCATCAGTCGAGATGGCCACTGAAAAAGCATACTCGGTCCGGTTGATTGTCGTCGGCTTAACCAGACCGGTGGCGGCGTCCACGATCCGAATCCCCTTTCCGCCGCCCGTGGCGATCATTGCGCCGTCTGCCGACATCGCCACGTTGAACAAATAGTTCGGCTGATGTTGGAGCAATCGTCGCCCTGGCCGGCCGGTCGTCGTTTCCCACCAACGGAGGCTGAGATCCGGAGAGGCGGTTACCAAGCCGCGTCCATCGGGGCAGAAGGCGAGCGAGTAGATGCCCAACGTGTGAGCGGCCGTGGGAGTCACCAGCCGGCCCGTGGCGATTTCCCAGACCCATAACGTGTGCGAGTAGGACGCTCCCGCGAGCCATCGGCCGTCTTTCGATAGGGTCAGCCGGTTGATGGTCCCCGAGGCCCCGGTGTATGACTGAAGCGGATGACCCGTTGCCGAATCCCAGACCCGAACATCGCCCGTTTTCAGCCCGGTGTAGATCGACTTCCCGTCGGGAGAATACGCGGCGCAGGCGATCAAGGTCGTGGCGTCGCCCGCGAGACGAAGCAGTTCCTTGCCGCTGGCGACTTCCCATACGACGGCTCCTTTCGCTTCCGCGCCGACGCCAACGACACACGTGCTGTCGGGGGAGAACGCAATCGATTGCGCATCGCCGCTGCCGGTGATTGTGGCGTTGAACCGCGGCCCGCCGCTGCCGACATCCCAAGCCTGGAATTTCCCCTCGCGGCCACACGCGGCCACCGTTCTACAGTCCGGCGAGAAAGTCAGGTGTGCGACTCCATTCAGTCCGCCGGTAATCTTGCGAAGTTGCTTTCCGCTTGATGTGTTCCAGAGCCAAATCTCGTTGCCATAACTCCCCACAGCCACGGTCTTGCCGTCGGATGATATGGCGACGCACCGGCCGTTTTGGCTGCGATCTTCGATGCGAATTCGCGACTTTCCAACGGGCATGTCGAAGATCTCGACCTTTCCATCGTTGTCGAGGACGGCAAGTGTCCGGCCGTCGGGCGTTGCCGTGAGTTGGTTGATTGACGCCGCTCGCGACGTCAGTTGCTGGCGGATCTTACCCGTGGACGTATCCCAAATGTTGATCTTCTTGCCTTGCGTGTTGGTCGCAAGCGATGAGCCATTGTCGATGAAAGCGATACTACCAATGGCGTCGGCTTGGCGAAAGCGAATCGTTCCAAGTCGAGAGATCGCGCCCTCCGGCAACGGGTCACCGTACAGGTCGTATCGGACCGGGGGTTGAGCGCGGGTCGTCGAGGCGACGACCAAGATGACCCACGACGCCGTTACCCGAACAGATCGCCGAAACATGCCGTGTAGTTCCTCGGCGGACCCGGAAATCTCTGACCTCAACGCCCGCGGGATTCCCGTGCGTCGCAAATGTCAGTGTAACCCATTGTCCGTACCCAGACAAAGAAATACGCCGGCGACCTATTGCTCCCAATCCACGCTTGCGTGGAGACCATCTTCGCGGAAACGCAATCGCAACTGCAGCTGGCCATAGTTCTCGAAAATCGTGCGCAATGGCGACGGATCGGCAAGGGCCGGCCAACGCAGCGCTTGACGCCAACTACCGTGGCGGGTGTTTGATACTTCATCCCACGCGGCGTTATAGGAATACGTTGTGCCATCGGGAGCAATCGGCACGAAACCAAGGTACTTCATTGCCATTTGCCGCGCCGTCGCCTCTGATGATTGCGAGGGTATCAAACCCGCGCGATGCACCAAATACCAGTCCGCGTGATTGCGCAAGGCGGCCGAGTGTGTGCGCCATTCAAAAAATTCGCTAAACGCGGCGCGGGCATGGGGCGCGTTCTTCGGATTCACGAGCACGGCAGCATGGATTGGCTCTCTGCTGTCCTTCGCCGTTGCCTTGTTCTCTTGATCGATAAGCTCCTTCATCACATCCAGCCGCAGACTGAGGTAGAGTCGTTCGCGATGTTCGAGAACATAAATCGTCGGCTGGAATCCCGGCGTGTCATCGAGATTCAACATCATGCGAAGGGTCGGATGATCCGCTGGAAACCTGTACCCGACGATCTTGCAGCCGCGGTATTCTTCCGTCAGTTTCTCGATGCCCTGGATGAACTGCTCGACGAGCGGCAGAAGTTGTTTGACTTGCGGAACAAGGCCGCCTTCGATTCCGATCAACCACGGAAGCTTTGCCATGACGCGAATCGCCGGCGGACTGAGCCGCGATTGCCCCTCGCTCTCCAGCTTGATCCACGTTCGTGCCAGCTCACGAAGCGAAGGCGAGTCGGCGCTACGGACGAAGAACCGCCCGGAGTGGTTGTCCCAACCGGAAGCCGACGTGAATTGGATGAACGATTTACCGGGAACTTCACTCGGATCGAACGAGATGGTGGGCCCACCCGTGAGCGTTCGCAGCCATCTGTAATCGGTGTTGTTTGTCAGAGGCAAAATGTACATTTCCATGCGGATGTTGCCGGGGCTATTGCGAAAACGAATTCCGACCGGATCAAAGAACTGGCCCCAGAGGCGACCGTAATCGCGGCGGAACGACTCGTAGTGGGCGGCTTCCGAAGGCGTCACTTTGGTGATTGGCAATTCGATGAGCGGCGTCGCGAATGCCAACGTGTTGTAGGTATCCGAAGCCGCGACCTTTTGTTCGTCGTCCCAATAGGCAGGTTTGCCTTCAGGCATTTCGCGCGCGTTGGCCGGCAGATATCGGCACTGGCTCAGCTCGAAATCGTCCAAGAGTTTCCCGCGATCCAAGGCGGCCACGAGCATCGTGTGGGTCATGGCTCGCAGTGTCGCGATCGCCTCGCCGCGGCGAGCGTGAGCGATGCGCATGGTCGGACCAGCCATCTTGCGAAGGAAGGCATCGGAAAGAAACGCGAAGCCATGTTCGTCCCGGCCCCGGACGAAACACGTTCGCATATATTGGAAATCCAGCGAGCTCGCCAGCGAGGCCCGTGTGCCTTCATGAACCTGCAACAAACGCACGAGCCCCGGCTCGGAATTAGCGCAGATCACGAATTTCCCCAACCGAACACGGTAAACGCAGACCTCACGATGCCGCGTTTCCCAATGCACAACGGCGTGACCCTTGAGCGTCATCCGCTTTTCCATCATGCGGCTGCCCCAGCGTTGCCGAAGCTCGCTGATCCAGCGGTCGTGGGCCGAGGTGAATTGGCTGGGGTCGTCCGTATGCACGATCAGGGCCAGATCGGATCCTTCACGCAGGTACGGATCGCTTCCGGTGAGGGCGATGCCATAGATCGGATCGCGCGGCACCTGATCGACGAGTCCATTGATGGTGATGCCTAGCTGTTGCTCATATCGATCCCGCAATCGATAGTCACGCGTGCGATACTCAAACGCATGTAAGAGATTATTACCCCACAAGTCGAGCAGGTCGCCGAGTCGTTTGATCCCCGAAGGTGACTGGAAACACACGTAATAATTGTCGCGCGGAACAAGCTCGGCCATCGGCTCCGGTTCCGGGCGGCGGTCGGCCATCATCGCCTTCCATGGATGTTCCGGAATGTCGATGCCGATGATGCGCTCGACGGGAATCGTTCGCGATTCAGCGGCCGATGTATCGGGGCGCAAGACTCGTTTCAGTGCCAGCGACTCCGACAGCGATGTACCGCCGGTGAACAGATCAAACAGGCGACGATAACCTGTTTCGACGTCTTGGCCTGCCGCAGGCATGGCAGGCAGCGAGAAACCTCGCTCACGTGCGATAGCGGCCTGAGCAAACGCCACCAATTCGCTGTCCGGCGCCTGTTGCTGAAATTGCTGCAATTGGGCGATCTGGGCGGCACCCCATAGTCCAACGAGGTCGTCACGATGGATCGTACGCCGGGTCTCGATGTTCTGATTCGCGTTTATCCAACGAATGTCATCCAGTTTAAGGATAACGGGTTGTTCGATCCACGATGCCGACTCGAACCGATCGCCATGTGGGGTCGTTCGACCCGATCGCGGATAGATGAGCCGAAACTGAAATTGCCGTGCATTGGGGTTGAGCCGGCCAACAAAATCCAGCGGCGCGATACGGAATCCCGCATCCCGGATCGGCAACATGCTCAGGGCCGCGTGCCCGTCGATGCTGACCAATCGCGGTAACCGGGCCTGGGACAACGCGGCTCGCTCCCCCAATTCCGGCAGCATCAGGTCGCTCGGATCGCGAAGTCGAACATGGAAGTAAATCGCGTCCTTGCCGCTCGTGCCTCGAAACTCCTCGACGATCGTCTGACCGGGCGCGCTCGCCGGATCCAGTGAGGCAACAACTGCTGTTAGCGCAAACCATCGGCGCATAGCACTTCTCCTTCGTGCGATGTGACCTGACGCGACTGATGAGACGGTGCGAGAGGTAATACCCTCGCCTTCGTTCGGTGTTTCGCGGCATGTCGCATAGGCTCTATTTTTTCGCCTTCGGCTCGTGGAGCTTCAGTAAGAGATACTCCAAAAACCATCCGAGTAACTGCAAACTCCGATCGTCACGATCGCGAGCCGGCGCGAATTCCGAGATCGAAATGCCGGCGACGCGATCCGACCAAACAGCGTCGATCATGCTCAGCAATTGCAGCGGCGATAGCCCGAATGGTTCCGGCTGCAAGACGGCCGGGAAGTAGGCCGGATCGAAGACGTCGCAGTCGAGATCCAACCAGATTCGATCCGCGGACGCGGTTTCCTTGGCTAGGCGGGTCGAAGCCGTGGCCGAATCCGTCGCGGGAATCATGACGCGGAAGTAGTTCGCCAAGTGCTGTACCGTTAGGAACAAGTCGCGATTGCCGACATGCGCGATCGCGGGTAGGGGGCCATCGGCATGAAGCAGGAAATTGCCGTGAGACAACTCGGTTGTACAATCCGACAAGTGATAAACGTCCGGGTGAGCGTCAAACTGAATGACCACGCTGTTCGCGTTCCGGCCGAGAAGTTCGAGAATGGGCAAGACGCTCAGGTGATTGCCGCCGAGCCAAACGAGGAAATCGCCTCGATCGATCGCTGGCTGAGCGAGGCGCCTCGCCGTGGTACGCCAGTTCTGATATTCCAACGCCGTGTTGAATGTCGCTTCCCGGAGCTGAACTTGGCCGCAGTAGGCATGCCCGCGAACCGGCACTCGTTCTCGGCGCGAATCGGCGAGCATCTCGCGAATCACGTCGGCGAGCAGCATCGCGCCCGCGCCAGTGCCTGCGGAGCCAAAAAGGTCGAACGGAAATGAGACTACCTTCGTCGGCATCGCCAGTTAATATAGAGATGCTGCCGTTAACCCCGAGCGTGCGGCCCAGGCAAATCCGTGGCGCCCTTCGCCGCGTGTTCTCTAACGATGGAATCCCCGCATGTTCCGTACTGCTGGCGAATCGTTTGTGGCGTCGAATGCCGTCATTACCGGCGACGTGGTCCTCGGGCCGGGGTCGAATCTTTGGTTTGGCGTCGTCGTTCGCGGTGACATCGAGCGGATAACGCTCGGCGCCAATGTCAACCTTCAGGATCATGTCATGGTCCATACCGATCATGGCATCGAGCAGGAAATCGAGGCCGGAGTCGTGGCAGGACATCGTGCGATCCTGCATGGGCGGCGAGTCGGCTCGAATACGCTCATCGGCATGGGGGCGATTCTGTTGTCGGGAAGTGTGATTGGCGGTGAATGCCTGATCGCCGCCGGCGCCCTGGTGCCGGAGGGGATGATGGTCCCGCCACGTTCCGTCGTCATGGGCGTGCCGGGCAAAGTCGTGCGATCCGTCGCCGAAGCCGAGGTGGCACGCACTATTGCCATCAATGCTCGCTATCAAGAATTGGCCCGACGATATGTCGCTGGGGAGTTCCCGACATGGTAACGGACGCCCTGACATTGCCCGGGCAGGCCGAACGGGTTACCGAGATTGAGGCCCGACAAAAGCTCCTCGTCGACTTGGCGTCCGAGGTTGGCTGTGAGGGGATACTCCTGCTCGATCCGGCGTCGGTGGCATGGGCAACCGCTGGTGTGCAAGCTCGCGGGATCGTCGATCCGTCCGAATTCCCCGCAGCCTACTTTCAGAGTCAGGGCCGCTGGCTGATTAGCGGCAACACCGACAGCCAACGACTCTTTGACGAAGAGGCCGACGGTCTGGGGTTTCAACTTAAGGAATGGGCTTGGAATCGCGGGCGATCGCATCTTCTGTCCGATCTGATTCACGGGCGAAAAATCGCTTGCGATCGGACCTTTGGAGCCTGCCCGATGGTCGCTGAACGGGTGCGGCGACTTCGGCGGCGGTTGACGGCTTTCGATCATTCTCGATTGCGCGAACTCGGCAAAGAACTCGCCTACGCCTTGGAGGCGACGGCGTGGTCGCTGGCGCTCGGTGATTCCGAACAGGAAATCGCCGGCCAAATTGCTCATCGGCTCTGGCGTCACGGAGTCGAGCCGATCCAGATACAGGTTTCAGCCGATGGCCGCAATCGAACCTATCGACGTCATGCTCCCGGTCCCGAACCCGTGCGGAAACTCGCCGTATTGATGGCAACGGCGCGGCGTGCGGGCCTTCACGCGATGGCAAGCCGGACCATGAGCTTTGGTGCTCCGGGTGACCCATACCGGCCCGAGATGGAAGCGGCATGCCGATTGTCGGCGATTCAGTTTTACTCCGCTCGAACCGGCGTGAAGCCGGTGGCGGTCATCCTTGCCGGCGAGGCCATCGAAGGTTCATTGGGATTCGATCATGAATGGCGCCTTTGTCCGGCGGGATGGTTAACCGGATACGCCGCCGCGGAAATGCCGCTGGCTCCAGTCGATGCTGATGAGATCTTGGAGGATGGCGCCGCCCTGGTACTGACCGCCAGCGTCGGATCGGCGCTCAACGCCGACACGGCGATCGTCACCGAAACCGGCGCCGTTATCGTTACACCCGTCACGGAATGGCCCCTGAAACGAGCCAGGATCGGTGACTACGTCATTGACCGCCCCGACATTCTGGTGAGGTGAATTCAACGACGATTCTTTGAAGAGTTGCCTTTCGTGCGTGACGAAAAGGCCAACGAATCGCGGCTGAATCCTGAATCACTCGGCGATGCTCATCTCGAGGGCTTCGATGACTCGGGATTGTTCCACCTCTCCATGAACCGCACTGACATACCATCGCCCGTCGGGCAACAGTTGTACGCTATGGGCCAGCATCGCGGCGCGGAAGCGCGTGTAGGCGCCCGAGTCGGCTCGCAGTGTATCGGCGTAATCGCGGGGTGATGCCTCCAACCCAAAGTGGACGCCAAAGACGCTTCCGGCACCGCATGTCGATACCGTCTTCCCCGCTGACTTCGCGAGTCGCTCCAACGTTTGCCGAATCATTAGACCGTGGTTGTGCATCCTTGCGAACACGCCGGGCTTCGCCAGTTCGTCGAGTGCGGCAAGGCCTGCGGCGAGGCAAATCGGATTGCCGTAATACGTACCGGCGTGAATCGTCCGCCCGTCGCGCAGAACATCAAACAACTCAGCGCGCCCACCCACCGCCGCCAATGGAAACCCCGCTCCGAGAGCCTTGCCGTAAACTGACAGATCCGGCGATACTCCATAGAATTCGCGAGCGCCCCCCAATGCCAACCGAAACCCCGTGATCACTTCGTCGAAGATCGACACCACACCATGGTGGCGGCAGGCATCGACCAACCCGCGCAGGAAGCCTTCGCCGGGTTCGCAACAGCCGCTATTGGCCAACAGCGGTTCGCAGACGACACATGCGACATCGCGGCCGTGGCACGCCAGATAGTCGGTAAGCGAAGTCAGATCGTTCCACGGTAGGACGGCCGTTTGAGCGTACTCAGTGGCCGGTTGCCCGCCCATCGACGGCACGGTTGTCGTGGGGTGACTTGACTTGGGGTGATAGCTGACAAGGACATTGTTGAACCAGCCGTGATAATGCCCCTCAAATTTCACGATGCGCTCTCGCCCCGTTGCGGCACGGGCGATGCGAATCGCCGATTGCACCGCCTCAGAGCCGGAATTCGCGAAGACCACCTGCTCGACGCCCGGTACCACCGAAGCGATCCGCTCGGCCAAGGCAATTTCGCCTTCGTGTTGTGCTCCAAACGTGTAGCCCCGCGACAATTGCTCCGTCACTGCCCGATTGATGGACGGGTGATTGCTGCCGAGAATCAACGGCCCCCATGCCAGGGTGTAATCGAGCAACGAGTGACCGTCCGCGTCGAAGAAATAGGGGCCGTCGGCGCGGGTGAAATAGAGCGGCGGGTCGGTCACGTGGCGGCGAACCGCGCTCGAAACACCCGTGGCAAGCGTGCGACACGCCCGACCATACAACTCAGCGGAACGCGGCGCGTGAAACGATGGCATCGATCAATCCTCGAAGTGAGGATCATCGCCCCGGCGAATCATCCTCGGCGGAGATGATACGGTAATCCGTGCCGCGCTGCGATAGGTGAGGGCTATAGAACGGGTCAATGGGATATCGGTCGTGCCATCTGGCTAGGAATGCCTTGACCTCATGTTCATAGATGCCGGACTTCGACGCCGACTCGAAGTGATAGAGCTGCGCGTAGGGCGTATACACAACCCGGCGACACGTGGCGATGAGTCGTAAGCAGAAGTCGATGTCGTTGTAGTTCAGCGGAAAATCGCGATCGAAACCGCCGAGGTCATTAAACAACTCCGTGCGAGTCATCATGCAGGCGCCCGTCACGGCGCTATAGTTTCGCGGCAACAGATTGCCGTACCAGTAGCCGGTGTGATGATTCGGGAAATTGTAATACATGTGCGTCGGCCGCCCGCCCATGAGAACGACGCCGATGTGTTGCAGGCGCCCGTCGGGAAACAGCAGTCGCGTGCCGACGGCGCCCACTTCGGGCCATTGGGCATATTCCAACATGCACTCGAGCCAGTCGGGGCTGATGATTTCCGTGTCGTCGTTGAGCAGAACCAAAAACTCTCCATCAGCTTTCGAGGCTCCCAGATTGATTTTCGCCGACAGGTTGAACGGCTCGGTGAAAGATATCCGCACAATGGCGCGATCGTCGAGTTGCCGAGCCAGGTCCGGGGGCACATCGTCATTGTCGATGACGAGAATCTCGTAATGGGGCCATGTGGTCTTCTGTCGAATGCTGTCGATGCAATGCGTGATGAAATGCGTTTCACGCCCTCGGATTCGCGCCGGCCGGCAGGCACTGGGGATGACGATGCTCACTTTCGGCGTGCCGCGAATGGAATAGCGAACGCGATGCAGTCCGGGGCCGGGGCCGGCCTCAACACGCCCGGGGCGGTTCATCGACTCGATGTAGCTTTGGACCGCTCGCCGTGCCGTCAATTCGGCCTGAGGCTTGTTGCGATGCGTGGACGCCGTCGATGTCGCGGTCATGCGCCAGTGATACAAAATGTCACGAACGTGACGGATGCGATTCGATTCGTTTCCCGTGCGTTGAATCTCGGCAACGACGCGCAGGGCCAAATCGTAGTCTTGAGCTGTGTCGAATTCGCTGCGGAACCCACCCAGCCGGCGCACCATTGCGGCGCGATACACTCCGAGATGGCACGTGTACATGCAGGTGAGAAAGTAATCCGGCGACCAGTCGGGTTTGAAGAATGGGATTACATGGCGACCGTCGGCTTCGATTTTGTCCTCGTCGCTGTACAGAAAATCGGCCTGTGGATGGGCCGTGATCTCGCGAGCGACCATCGACAACGCATGCTCCGCGATTTCATCGTCATGATCTACCAACGCGAAATAGTCACCCGTGGCCAGTTCCATCGCGGAATTCGAAGCGGCCGCGATCCCGCCCTGTTGGGGGCGAAAGACCACGCGGACCCGTGGGTCGCGAGCCGCATACGCCGTCAGTAACGGCCGAACATGTCGGGCGCTCGATCCGTCATCAGCAATACAAAGTTCCCAATGCGGGTACGTTTGTTTGAGTATCGAGTCGATGGCCGCGGTCAGGTGTTCGGGCGGCGTGTTATACACGGGCATCAGAATCGAAAACCGCGGCGGGTTCAGCAGCATCGCGGCCTCAGCCTTCAATGCCTCGCGGTCGGCATCGGTGAGCGCGTGCCGCTTGCGCCACGCGGCGTAGGCGTCGCCGGCGACGTCGCGATTCACGCCGAGCCGCTGCCAGTCGGATAGCCCCTTGAAGAAACGGCGCCAGACTTCGCCCACCTGTCCGCGGGCCAACAAACCCGCACCTTTGGCAAGGGCGCGGCCGGTACAGTTGTAGGCCCGCAACAATTCGACCTTGCGAGCCAAGGCATGCACCGCCGCCCGAGGACCGGATACAGGCGTCACCGAAAACTCTTCAAGGCGGAATTCGCCTGGCCCCTCGAGGGGATCGAGCCGCATCGCGAAAATAGGGCGCGGCAGATAGAGATAAACGTCATCGCATAGCAGGCGATTCCAGAAGAATAATTCGACCCGCTCACCGGCGTTGAAACCGCTGCCGCTGTCGGTGAATAGCTCCGCGCGGGCGTGGGCCGGCCCACTGAGCCTGAGCCTGATTCGCACCCAACCTCGCGGCAACGCGCACGGCAACACGAACTGTGGATCCTCGCCATGCGCCACCCAATCCGGCCCGTGGTCGGCTCCGGCGCGCGCAGGCCGCAGATGGTGCCACGGAATCAGTTCGGTTGCCGAGTATCGCGGCGGCGCGATCCAACGGCCCATCGCTCGCAGCGGGGCCGCCAGTCGCCAGGAACGGGTCGTCGTCGTGGCTTCGTGCAATCGAGCCAGCGTGAGATAACGCAACTCCCACGAGCGGCATTCGTCGCGGGCCAATTCCAGCGAATCTCGCAGGCGATCGTCGAAATCGGGCGCCCCAATCTCGGGGGCAATCGGCACCGGCCGTGAGGTGATTGACATCGAAGGCACTCCTTGCCGCTAGAATCATCCCTGACTCTTGGGGATGTGGCAGTTTTGCAGGCGGCGCCGGTGATTGTCAAGGGCGCGTGCCCAAACGACATGGACGGATCATGCGACGATCGTTTGACTCTCTGACGAATACAGACTTCGATCTCCTCATCATTGGCGGCGGCATCACTGGTGCCGGCGCCGCCCTCGACGCCGTCACGCGAGGCCTTCGTGTCGCCCTCATCGATCAAGGTGACTTCGCCTCCGGGACGTCGGGCGTGTCGTCGAAACTGATTCACGGTGGCCTGCGATATCTCGAACATGGGCAGATCCGGCTCGTGGCGGAAGCCCTTTCCGAACGCCGGCGTCTATTGCGGCTCGCCCCGCACTTGGTATGGCCATTGCGATTCGTGCTGCCCTTCTATCACGGGTCGCGTTTGCCGGCATGGCGCGGCCGGACGGGGCTTTGGCTCTACGATCTTCTCGCCGGCTCCCACAACCTTGGCAAGAGCCGGCGCGTCGTTCCTGCCGAGTTGCGTCGTTCTTATCCTGGTTTGAAGCTCGACGGACTCACCGAAGCTGCCGAGTATTGGGACGCTCAGACCGACGATGCTCGACTCTGCCTCGCCGTGTTGCGGACGGCTCATCGCTTCGGGGCCTGTGTTGCGAATTACGTCGCGGCGGTCGGCTTCGACAAATCCGGTGGGAGAATTACGGCGACTCATGTGCGTGATCGCGTCACTTCACGCGAAGGCGTTATTCGCGCTCGGCTCGTCTTGAACGCCACCGGGCCATGGGTCGATAGCGTTGAACGGCTTGCCGGGCCGGTCGGCCCTGCCCGCGTCCAACCGACCAAGGGCGTTCACCTCGTCGTCGACGGGCGTGGACTCTCCGCGGCGTTTCTGCTCCTCCATCCTCATGACGGCCGCGTTTTCTTCGTCATACCTTGGCAACGGTACGCGCTCATTGGCACGACAGACACCAACACCAACGAACTCCCCGAACGCCTCTGCGTGACCGCCGATGAAGAAACATATCTGCTGGCGGGGTTCAATCACTACTTTGATCCGCCGCTGACGCAGACCGATGTTCGAGGGCGTTTCGCTGGGTTGCGACCATTGCTCGCGGTGCGGCCGGGTGAGCCTTCGGCGCGTTCTCGTGAATATGCGGTCTGGGATGGTCCTGCCGGAATGGTCTCCGTTGCCGGCGGCAAGCTGACGACGTATCGCCACATGGCCGAGGGAATCATCGACACCGTCGCGACTCGCCTCGGGAATGCCGAGCGTTGCCGCACGCGCAATCTGCCCCTCGATGGCACGCCGGTTGAGCCTTGGCCGATCTTCGAGAAGAACGAAACCGATTCGCTTACCCGCGCCGGCATCGAATTGCCGTTGGCTCGCCATCTCATGAGTCGCTATGGACGCCGTGCCATGGACGTCGCAACAACGATTCTCCGTGGCTCGGAATGGCGATTGCCGTTGACCCACGGCGAACCAGAATGTCGCGGCGAGATTCTTTATCAACACGAATCCGAGATGGCCGTCGTGCCAGGCGATCACCTTTATCGGCGGACTCGCTTGGGTTATTTTCATCCCGATCTGCGCCTGGATTCGCTGATACAATCCTTCGATCCGTCAAGGCCGGGATAGATCGCGGCCCGTGTTTGCGATTCGCAATGGAGGGCGTGTTGCGGTATGGTCGAATCCGACACAAGACGCTTCGTCGAGACAGATGGCGGTGGGCAAGCGCCGCCGCCCGAAGTGCCAAACGGATTTGAGAGACGTCACCATGCGCCGCGAAATCCTCGGGTCGTTGATGGTCGTGCTGGTTTTGGCCTCGCCGTCGTGGGCGCAACCTCGGGGTGGCATGGGCGTCGGCGTCGGCGTTGGCGTTGGTCGCCCGTGGGGTTGGGGCTATCCGTATGCCTTCCCGTTTTGGGGCTACCCCGGAGCTTATGGTTCGTCATATTCGAATGGATTTAACCTCTACGGCCCGCCGGTACCGACTTATGGCCCGACCGCGGGGGCGTTCGGTGGATCCGATCAACGCATCGATGCCTTTCGGGGCGACCCTTTTGGCCGAAATTGGGTCAATCTGCGCCAGGCGCCACCGGCATCGTCGCGTATGGCGGAAGCCGAGATGATCGTCCGCGTTCCCGACCCCAATGCGGAGGTGTGGTTTGATGCGACCGCGACACGAAGCCATGGCGCCGAACGCCGGTTTCGCACGCCGCCGCTACCCGCCGGTCGCAATTATCTCTACACGATTCGTGCAAAATGGATGGAGAATGGTCAGGAAATGAACCGCGAGCGAACCATCACCGTGACGGCCGGGCTATCGATGGTTGTCGAGTTTGGTCGCGAATCGCCGCCAAAGTCTGCCGAGCCGCCTATTCATCCGTAAGGTCACCCTCAGTGAGGATGATGAAGCCTTTGGGCGCCAGAGTCTGGACCGCGAATTCGTGGTCTTCGACATGGATGGCTAATGCGGGTTTCCCATGCGGGCCAACGAGCAGCGGATAGGCGTAGTCGATATTAATTTCAGCGGCCAACAGGGCTTTGCAAATCTGTGCCAACGGTTGCCGCGTATCGGGCAACTGCACCACCAGAAGATCGCTTTCCGTGACCGGCAGCCGGGCCTGCTCGAAGATCTCCAGCGCCCGCTCTGGATCGCTCAGCACCAATCGAATGATTGCACAATCGGCGGAATCGACGACGGTCAGCGACACGATGCGAATGTCCGTCGATTCGAATCGACGCACCAAGTCCATCAGTGCGCCCAATCGATTCTCGAGAAACACGTTGAATTGGCGGACGCTGGGCCAATCGCGCCCGCGTCCGGTCGTGAAATCAATGCCGAGTCCTTCGCCGGAGTTCATTCGCACGTCCTCGACTTGAGATGAGGCCAGTATAAACCGTTGCCGCGCCTCGGGTCAACCTTTAGGTTTTGTCGGGCAACGAGTTTCATGCGACGGCGTCGGGTTGGCGCTGTCGTGCAAGCAATGATTCGCTAGACTTGGCCGACCACGTGACGGAGCGATTCCCGGAAACCCGTTCGAAGTCAAGGATGGCCTCACATGCTGCGGCTCTTTCGATGGCACCGACGCTTCGAGCCGATCAATCGCCCGTTGCTGGGCAAGGTATTCGGCATCGGCTTCAACAAGACCGGCACAACATCGTTGGCCGCGGCGCTCGCCCGTCTCGGTTACCGCGTCGCGCCCCAGTCACCGGCGGTCCGACTGTTCGACCAGGTTTGGCACCATCAACATTGCGACGAACTTCTTCGATTCTGCCAACATTATGATGCGTTTCAGGATATCCCCTTTAGCATGCCTGGCGTCTATCGGCTCATCGACGCGGCTTTCCCAAAAGCGAAGTTCATTCTGACGACGCGTGCCAATGCCGATATTTGGTTTGACTCGCTCTATCGGTTCACGGCGCAGCAGTATCAGCAATTCCACGGCGTTGCCCCGACGTTGGAGGCGATGCAGCAATACCCCGTGGGCACCGATTGGATTGTCTACAAGGTCCATCGATTCGTGTTTGAAGCCGGAAAATACGGGCTATGGAATCGGGAGCGTTATCAAGGTGTCTACGAACGTCACAACGCGGGCGCCCGCGATTATTTCCGCGACCGCCCGACGGACTTCCTCGAGTTAGACGTCGCCGGCGCCGATGCCTTGGATCGTTTGAGCACGTTTTTGGGATTCGCCGCGACGGGCGACCCCATGCCGCATTTGAACGAGAGCGCACCGGCCGCGCCGATCAGCCTTGGTGCAGACCCGGAATCGGCGCGTGTTCGGCCATCTGCAGCACCTCACGGGGCATGCCGCGGATGACACGCAGTTTGCCGACGTCGAACATGGTGTGCAGAATCGTTGAGAGCAGATTCGGAATGCGGATCGGGTCGGAGTTCGGCTCACCGCCGTTGCGTGCCGATTGGCCGACGACCTGCCCCATGTTCAGCCCGCCGCCGGCGAGCAACAGAGGGGCCAGATTCCCCCAGTGGTCGCGCCCACCCTTCGAGTTGATGGTCGGTGTGCGTCCCATTTCCCCGCAACAGACGAGTAGGATTTTCTCGGAAAGCCCGCGAGCCTCAACGTCATCGAGAAATGCCGAGACCGCGTAGTCCAGCGGGGGCCCCATGTAGCGCATCCCTTCGGCGACCGGCGCGTTGTTCACGTCGGAGTGCATGTCCCAGACGAAGTTCGTTGTGACGGTCACAAAGCCGGCGCCGCGCTCGCAGAGGCGCCGAGCCAACAAAAGCAGCTTGCCGAGGGTCTTCGCGTTATCCACGTAGTTGTTGTAGTTCCGCCATTTCTTGTCGATGTTCTCGGGCCGGATCAGTGGGGCGGTATCGTAGCGAGCCATGGTGCGGGCCGATTCGCGAGACAGGTTAAAGGCGTCGGCGACCCCGCCCAGGAGAACGTGATAGGCTTTCGCTCGGGCAGAATCGATTCCGTCGGCGGAGGTTTCATCCAGCGTCGCCTTGACGCGATCGAGTTGGTTCAACAGTAACCGGCGATCGTCGAATCGGTCGATCGGCAACGCCAGTTTCATGTCGGCTTGAAGCGCGCCGCCGGCCCCCGGCACGAATGGCGCGGTCGCAGCGCCGAACGTGCCGGTCGCGGTGAGGTTTCCGAAGCTCCTTGTTTCGGCTTGGGTCGATGGATCGACCGCTCGCGGAAAAAGAGCCACGTTGGTAGGCATGCCGGTGACAGGATGATTCAGGCCCGCGACGTGCGCCGCTATCGAACCGAGATTGGCTCCCGATGAGTGGCGACTGACAACGGGTTTGATGTCGTGGTTGCCGTCCCCGGTGACGAAGGAGCGAACGACTGAAAGCCGACGCGCCCGTTGTGCCAACAGCGGGAACGAGGCGCCGAAACTCAGTCCCGGAATGGCCGTCGCGACCTGTCCCGTGGCACTACGGATCTTCTCCGGAGCATCCATGTGAGGGTCGAAAGTCTCAATCTGCGACGGCCCGCCATGCAAAAACAAGAAGATCACGCTTTTTCCGGCAAGGGCACTCTCGGCCGCTGCCAGTGGCTTCGAGGCGAGCGCAAGGCCGCCCAGTGATAGTCCCGAGACTTGCAGAAACGCGCGACGACCCAAACGGCGAAGATCGTGAAAAGTGAGCATCGGAACCTCAAGGCGGGATTTTAGGGCAGCTGTCGGTGAGATGGTCAAGATAACCTACTGAACGGCCGGAATCAACGTAAATGAGCGACAATCCGAATCCCGTGATGGATGGTCGCACGGTCACAAGAATGGAATGAGTCCTCGATCCGGCTCGACGACTTGGAGAACCGTTGTCGCAGTTGGAATCCGTCCCTCCTCGTGGTGATGCACATCATTCGCGGAATGCTCCGGTTGCGGGTGACGGCAGGGCCGGTTACCATGACTATCGGTTCGCCAGTTGTCATTGGGAGGAAGGCCGATGCGCCGAATCGTCGCAATTACGCTGTTGCTGGTTGTTGGTGGAACGGCGTTGGCGGCGAATGGCGGAGCGAGCCGGCAATCGACCGTCACGCCTCAAGCCTTGGCTCAAGGGCAGCAGTATGCCCAAGTCATGGTGCAGACGGCCGACTCACTTTCCAAGCTCTATGTTCGCGAGGTGCCGGTTGCCGACCTGCTCGAGGCCGGTCTCTCGGGGCTGTACGAGGCGGCCCGCGAGCCGTTGCCCGCGGGCTTGAAAGCCGAACTGGCACGCGTCGAAACCGATCGATACCAACTCGTCGAAGTCGTCGCCCGGTTTCGTGCCCGACTCGGTGATCAAGAATCGCTGCGCGACATGAACGGCATTGTAATTAGCCTCAAAGCACTGCCTCGAGTCCTCGATCCGTATTGTGGGTTGGTCACGGGTGAGGATTCGCGGCGGGCCAACCGTTATACCGAAGATCCAACACGCCAGAATGCCGGCATGGAACTCGAATCGGTTCCGGATGCCGCTCAGCTTCCGATGGCTCCTCAGCCGGGATTCCCAGGGCAACCCAGCGCGCCCTCGAAGTCGATTCAGGGGCCATTTCGCATCCGGCTCGTCGTTCCGGGGGGGCCGGCCCAACGCGCCGGAGTGCGGAACGGCGATTTGCTGACCCACATCGACGGCCACCGCCTTGAGGGCGATTATGTTTCTCAGCGACTTCAGCGTCTGAACAAACTCACGCCGGGTGGTTCGCCGGAAATGCGATTGACCGTTCAGCGTCCGGGTGTCGCGGCTCCGATTGTCTTGACGCTGACCATCGGCCCGTATCGGCCGGAGTCTGTCTTTGGCGTCCGACGACAGAGCAATAATTCATGGGACTTCATGCTCGATCCCGAGCACAAGATCGGCTTTGCGCGTCTGGGGCCCATCGATACGGGATCGCACACGGAGATGACCCAGGCAGTGGCCAGTTTGCAGGCCGCTGGGGCACGAGGATTGATCCTCGACTTGCGCGGGTGTCCGGGAGGCTACCTCGATCCGGCTTGTGCTATCGCGGGGCTGTTCCTCCCGACCGGCAGCCTCGTCTCGACGGTCCGTGATCGCAACGGCAGCAGCACGAACCGATTTCAGGTACAACCCGGCGAACACATTGCCTTGAACCTGCCCTTGGTCGTCCTCGTGGGGCTTGAGACGACCGGCGGGGGAGAACTGATTGCGGCTTCGCTTCAGGACCACAAGCGAGCGACCATCGTTGGCCAGCGTTCCTTCGGCAAAGGAAGTGTACAGACGACGCTGACGCATCAACTGCCCTTTCCGATGCCGTTCAAGTTGACGACGGGGAATTTTCAGCGCCCCAGCGGCAAGAATCTCCAGCGTTACCCTGATAGCAAACCGAGCGACGACTGGGGTGTCCGGCCCGACGTCGGATTCGAGTGCCCGGTCTCCCCGGATTTGTCGCGTCATTTGAAAGATTCTTGGCAACGGCTGATTCTGCGCCCCGCCGAGGACCGCACGGCCCTGCCTCTGGACGACCCGGCCCATGACCCCCAACGCGAATTCGCACTCAGAGCCATTCGCGGGCTGTTGAAATGAGCCGGCGCCGGAGGTCCACGCGCCCTTTGCGAGACCGGCGTTGGTTGCTATCCTAAAGGGATTCTGAACCCTGATGGAGGTGGCCTGTGGCTTCGATTGAATACGTGGACGTTCGCAAGGGTATGGTACTCGTGGGCGACGATGGTCTGCTTTACCAATGCCTCGACCGCGATCTCAACACGCCGGGGAACTGGCGTGCCATTCTGCAACTCAAACTCAAGAATCTGAAGACCGGCTCGATCACGATGAACCGCGTCCGGCCTCAAGACAAGGTCGAGGTCGCGTTCCTCGAAAAGAAGCCCATGCAATACCTCTACAAAGAGGGCGACGATCACATCTTCATGGACATGGAGACCTACGAGCAATTCCCGCTCGCCAAAGACTTGATCGAGGACCAGATCGGCTATTTGAAAGAGAACGAGACGATCCTCGTGACCGCCTACGAAGGGAAACCGCTGGGCGTGGAGTTGCCCGCGACCGTTGAACTCAAGGTCATCGAGACCGAGCCGGCGGTCAAAGGCGCCACCGCCGCTGCCCAGTACAAGCCTGCCACTCTCGAAACCGGCATCAAGGTTACCGTCCCGCCGTTCATCGCCATCGGCGAGGTCATTCAGGTCGACACGAGAACCGGCGAATATCTGGCACGAGCCAAGTAAACTCGATGGTCCATCGTGGCGGCGCCGGGGCGCCGTCACGAGAGCCCGTTTCCGGTCCATGTTTATCACGCTCACCACCGACTTTGGCACGGCCTCGCCTTATGTCGCGGCGATGAAGGGCGTCATCCTTTCGATCAATCCGTCTGCCGCGATTTTCGATCTCAGTCACCACATTCCGGCCCAGGACGTGCGTCACGCCAGTTACTACTTGGCTCACAGCGTACCGTTCTTTCCACCCGGCGGAATCCACGTCTGCGTCGTCGATCCTGGCGTGGGAAGCGAGCGGGCGATGCTATGCGTCGAAGTCGGAAGCCATCTTTTGCTCGCACCCGACAATGGTTGCGTGACCGGCGTCATCGAAAGACTTGGCGGCGACATTCTGGCGCGAAAGCTAACCGAACGCCGTTTCTGGCGGGCGACGGTCAGCGATACCTTTCATGGCCGCGATGTGTTCGCACCGGTGGCTGCTCATCTGACCTTGGGCGTTGCTCCCACGGAGTTGGGACCGGTCGCGTCGTCGTGGTTGCGGTTGGCGGAACCGGCGCCGGAGTATGGCCCGAGGCTGATTCGCGGCGTCGTTTCGTTCGTCGATCACTTTGGGAATCTGATCACCAATATCCCGTGGTCGCGACGGCCGACGACGCCGAAGCCGGTGACTCTTGGGATGACACCATTGCCGAATCTGAAATGGGTGCGAACTTATGCCGACGCCGCGCCGGGCGAGTGGATCGCGTTGTCATCGAGCAACGGCCATCTGGAAATCGCGATCGTCCAGGGCAACGCCGCTGCGAGACTCGGCGCCGGGCCGGGAATGCAGGTAGCAGTGGAGTTGCCCGAAATGGGACAATGATCGGCCGGTTTCGCCAACTGTTTCCTCCGGCTGCGTTGCGACACCTCTGGCCTGGGCACATGAGCCGACCGGAATCAACGAATCGGGCCGACTTAATACCAAGCCTCGACGGGTTTCGCCCGCGGGCCATTGTTGATCGCCCCTCGGGGGTTGGCACAGGACCTTGTGAATTGCCGTGAACGAGCGGCAGTTAGTCGCCGAGCGTGCCATTCCTTGGGTAAACGAGAAGATGAAGGAGGGGACCTTATGCCCGATGCGGGCGACGAACAGGTCGATGTCGTCGATGACGCCGGAAACACCATCGGCGTGGTGACTCGGCGTGAGATGCGTGCTCGGCGATTGCCGCATCGGTCAACCTACATACTTGTCTTTAACTCGCGCGGCGAACTTTTCATCCATCAGCGCACGGCGAGCAAAGACGTGTTTCCGTCATTTTGGGATGTAGCGGTCGGCGGCGTCTTGGGAGCGGGCGAGTCGTTCGATCTCGGAGCAAAGCGTGAGTTGGCCGAGGAGCTGGGCATCGACGCCGAACCGGAGCGACTGTTTCCCATTCAAATATCGGTGAGAGAGTTCCTTGTCTTCGGCATGGTCTATCGCGTCACGCACGACGGGCCATTTCGGTTTCAGCCCGAGGAAGTGTCTCAAGGCGACTTCGTTCCGTCATTGGCCGTGGAGACTCTGACGACGACTCGAGCCTTTTGCCCCGATGGCTTGCAGGTATGGGCTGAATATCGCCGTCGGCGTTGTTGAACGTCACTTGCTGGCGCGTTGTGCTCGTAATGGAGCACGCGGCGCGAGCAAGTGTTGTTGAGGGCACCCCTGCGCGTCGTGCTCGAGAAATTGCTCTTTACATGATTCTCACTTCTCGCTATGGCCCTCGCCTCACTGACGCGGTGACTGACTCGCCATCGCGTTGGGATCTGCAAAGACTGAACCAGATGCTCCGCTGTGGACCGGCAATTGCGGGGGCCGGCGGCGTTCGGCAACGGGCGCTGATATCATCATTACCGGATCAGCCTTGGGTCGACTTGTCCGGTGACGACGACACAGAGGAGCGTTTTTTGGATCGGGGGTCGGGCCAACCCGTCCGACCCCCGAGAGAATACCCGACCTCGGGGCAGGCCCTGGGAATCGGGCACGGTAGGGGGGAAGGGGGACGCCGGGGTGTGACGAGCCATGCCGCGGGTCCGGTCTCCGGGTCACCGGAATCAGACCGGTCCGCGTCGCGGGTCGTCGCACTCCGGCAATTTTCTCGGGCGTTAGGTTCCTGCGCTAGTCGCGGGGGAAGGAACCGCTATGTCCGCTCCGCCTATGGTCCTGGCCATGACGTTGGTCTGCGCGCCGCCCGGCGAACCGATTCCGCCGATCTCCGCCGACGATTGGCCGGCATTGCGAGCCGCGCTCCGAGATACCGCTATCGCATGGGAACTGCTTGACCCTCGCGAATCTCATTTTTCGCATCTACAGAACCTGGCCGCCGACCTGAACGATATCCGCCGACGCCAACTCGAACTTGCCGACGCGCCGCTGCTTGCCGATGCCGATCGATTTCCACCGCGCGACGCCGTCGAGACCATGTTAGCCCGAAACCGCGACGTTCGCCGCGCCGTTCTATCCCGCCAGGCTCTCAACGGCGATCATCGTGAATCGATGCGTGCCTCGATGAGTGACTTGGATGCCCGATACCACATTTGGAATGCCGCGCGCGATGCCCGTTGCGAGGTCTACTTTACGCCGGTGCGACGTCATGCCCTTCGCCGACTTCGCGAATGGCTCGGCGAAGAATCGTATCTGGCGGGACGTCTGCCGCCGCACGTCACGGCTCCGTGACGACCATCAAACGTCGATTTGAACTTCACCGCCGACAATCTGAACGGCATAAGTCTTCACGCCCGACCTCGCTGGGGGGCAAAGGTGTGCCCCGGTCGTGAGGTCGAACCGCGCTCCGTGCCAACTACACATGACCTCGGTTCCCGAGCAGGGGCCGTCCGAAAGTGGGGCGCCGCGGTGCGGGCAGGCGTCGTCGATCGCATACACCGTGTCGCCCACTCGAAACAAGGCGATGGTCTTCCCGCCGGCTTTCACCGCTTTGCCCTTGCCGGGCGCTAGCTCTTCGAGAGTCGCAACCGTCGTCATCGGCATCACTCAATCTCACATGGGTCGGGCGATGAGTTACATTGTCTGGGCGCCGACCCTGCCGACAAGCCATCACTTGTCTCCCTGTTTCGTCGCGGCCGACTATCATCTGAAATACGATCGATTCAACGACGCAGGAGCATGCCATGGCCGAACGACCGCGTGTATTCGTGACCCGACGCATTCCTCAAGTTGGGCTGGACAAGATCGTGGCGGCCTGCGACGCCGAGATTTGGCCCGACCAGTTGCCGCCGCCCTACGACGTGATCCGAGCCAAGATCCGCGATTGCGACGGGCTTGTGTCATTGCTCACCGATCGCATCGACGGCCCGCTTCTCGATGCGGCGCCGCGACTGAAAGTAGTTAGCAACTTCGCGGTCGGCTTCAACAACATCGACGTACCGGCGGCAACCACGCGGGGCATCTGTGTCGGCAACACGCCGGGAGCGCTCACGGACGCGACTGCCGACCTCGCATTCGCCCTGATGATGGCCGCCGCTCGGCGCGTCGTCGAAGGCGTACTCGACGCTCGCGAAGGGCGTTGGCTCACCTGGGAACCCGTTGGCTATCTCGGCGTCGATCTTTGCGGCAAGACTCTGGGCATCGTCGGCATGGGCCGTATCGGTTACGCCATGGCCAAACGGGCTAGGGGCGGCTGGGACATGAATATCCTCTACACCGACGAAGTCGCGAATCCGAAGGCCGAGTCGGAACTAGGCGCTCGTCGCGTTGATCTCGACACGCTTTTGGGGCAAAGCGATTTCGTATCGGTCCATGCGTCGTTGACGGCATCGTCGAAGGGTCTCTTCAATGCAGCCGCGTTCGCGAAGATGAAACGCACCGCCGTGTTCGTCAACAGTGCCCGTGGCCCGCTGGTGGATCAGGCCGCTCTCTACGATGCCCTAAGCAACGGCACCATCTTCGCCGCCGGGTTGGATGTCACGGACCCGGAACCACCCGCCCCAAACGACCCGCTGCTGAAGCTGCCCAACTGCGTCGTCGTTCCCCACATTGCAAGCGCCACGACGACGACGCGCGATGGTATGGCGGATATTTGTGCCGACAACCTTATCGCCGGCACGACGGGCCAACCGCTGCGGGCATGGGTCAATCCCGAGGTGGGTAGCGCACGCCGTTGAGCGACGCCTCGACGAAGCATTCAATCGCTTCTTCGCAGCGTCGCTTATCAACGCACCGCTGCGTCCCTATCGTAATCGGGAAAGGAGGCCCGTTGTGCTGACTGGTCCGAATGTGATTCTCGCGCTCAAGGTCGCCGTTGTTGCGGTGACGGTGTTGCTCGCTGCGTCGATCATCGCCCTCGTTTTGGGTCGTTATCGGCTTCACGGGCGCATCAATCTGGCGTTCTTCATTCTAACGCTCGTCGCAGTGTTGGGGCTGGAGTTCATCATCCGCGCCGTCAACCCCGGCCTGTTCGACTATTTCGACACAGCGACTCGGAATGCGATGACGATCCATCTCTCGTTCTCAATACCCTCCACGATCATGCTCCCGGTGATGCTTTGGTCCGGCATGAAGCGTCCGCGGCTTCACCCTTATCTTGGCGGGCTGTTTCTGGTGCTTTGGTCCGGCACCTTTGTCACGGGCGTATTCTTCCTACCGCATACTGTGCCGGAAACTCCATGAGCGAACCCGTGGATTCCCCGCCGGACCCTCGGCGGATCATCGAGGCACTGCTCTTTGTCGGTGGCCCGCCGCTGACGCCGGAACGGGCAACCGAAATCGTCCGGGGACTGACGCCGGACCAATTCCGTGCCCATGTCGATTCGTTGAACCGCGATTACCGCCGGCAGGGGCGCCCGTATCAGGTTTTGCGGACCGACGCGGGCTATTCACTAGCCTTGCGATCGGCGTATCGCGGCATCCGAGAACGGTTGATGGGGTCACCTCGCGAAGCCAGGCTATCGCAACCGGCGCTGGATGTGTTGGCTCTGGTCGCGTATCGGCAGCCGTTGACCAAGGCTGAGATTGACAGCCAGCGCGGTGTTGATTCGGGGGCGCTGTTGCGGCAACTGCAACGGCTTGGCTTGGTCACGGTCCTGCAACGTGCCGAGGGCGGCGGATCGGACACGGCCTACGGCACCACGCCCCGGTTTCTGGAGCTGTTCGGCCTGAGCGGATTGGAAGATCTGCCCCGTACTGACGACCTTCGCCGCCTATAGTCAATCGCCCGCGGCACGTTCGCGCGCGATCTCGGCGGCGCGGTTCTGCATGTGCCGGCCAACCAACACCAGGCACAACGACCACATCAACCCAAAGAGAAACGGCGCGGCCATCGGAATCTGCGTCATGCCAAGGGCCGCCGCAAAGAATGCGACGCCGAACAAATAACAACGCCCCCAATAGCCTCCGCCCATCGCGATGAACCCCATCCCCGACAGCGTCGCCCAGAACGGATACAAATAAGCGTCGTAATAGCGTTCGCGGCCAAACATGATCGAGCCGCTCAGGGTGACGACCGCGCAACCGATCAGATAGCCAATCCAGATCGAAAACAAGGTCCGCTCCGCGACACTAGCGGGTAGAATCCGGCGTGCCTTGATGCGGTTCCTCACGAAGACCGCGAGCATCAACAGCCCACCTGCGTATTGTGCCACGTTCGACCAGACCAACGGCAATCGATGGACGATGACCCATCCCACCGCGACGTGGTTGAACAAGATGATGACTCCGAAAAGGTAGAGCATCGGCCCCCAACCGTGAAACTCTGCGTCGTGCTGAGTGCGGTCGAGGGTTCGTGCCAGCCGGCCCAGGACGCGATAACTCGACACGCTGATCGGTTCACCGTCAAGGAATCGGCGCAGGTCAGCCGACAAAGCCGCCGCCGAGGCGTAGCGATGATTGGGATTGCGTTCCAGGCACTTCATGCAAATCGCTTCGAGGTCTCGCGGCAACTCGGGGCGATAATGGCTCGGCGGCGGCGGGTCTTCCTCCATGGCTTTCATGAGCGTGTCGATCGCGGTCGCGGCTTTGTAGGGCGGGCGACCGGCAAGGCACTCGTAGAGGATGGCTCCCAGGGCGTAAACGTCCGCGGTTGGTCCGACCCGTTTGGCTCCGTCGATTTGCTCCGGGGCCATGTAGCCGGGTGTCCCGAGAACCGCGCCGGTGCCGGTGTGAGCTGTCGAGTCGGTTTGTTTTGCGAGACCGAAGTCTGTCACCTTTGGGTTTCCGCTGTTGTCGAGCAGGATATTCGCCGGTTTCAGGTCGCGGTGAATCACGCCGGCCTCGTGAGCGGCATGAACGCCACGGGCAATCGCCTCGACCATCGCCGCCGCGCGTCGAGGTCCCAGAGACCGCGAGGCGAGCAACCCCGCGAGACTGCCCCCCGAACAAAACTCCTCGGTCAGATACGATTGCCCGGAATGCATGCCGACGTCATAGATCTGCACAACGTTGGGATGATGCAATCGGGCCAGCGCCTTGGCCTCGGCGGCAAATCGCGCCCGTTCCGTCGACGAGGCGTGGCAGCCCGCGAGCATGACCTTCAACGCCACGGTTCGATTGAGATCGATCTGACGCGCCACATAAACGACACCCATGCCGCCGCGGCCCAGCTCGCGAATCAGCTCGTAGCCGGGAATCGTGTCCGGCAGTTCCAGGTCGCGATCGATCGATGGCATGGTGGGAATGCCTTCGGGCGGCGCTGGGGGCAGCGTCGGCCCCGGCTCGGAATCGGGGGCATCATTCTGGGCACCTGCCATGACAACTCCTGGTCGCGCAATGAACTTGATTGCCGGTCATCCAACGAGTCCCCACTTTATTTTCCAGTTACCGTGAAGGCCGACCAGAAGAAAGGGTGAGCGGCACCGAATCGTTTGCGTCGATCGTCGATTCGGGCCAACTGGGCCGCGCGCAACGCATCGGCATTATTCTTGCCGGCTACTCGTTCGTCGAAGAACCTGACCATTAAAAGGGCCGTGTCGCGATCGGGAACGTTCCAGAGGCTGGCGACAACAGAGCCGGCGCCGGCCAACTGAAACGCCTGCCGCAAACCCGCCACGCCGTTGCCGACCTGCACCGTTCCCAGGCCTGTTTCACACGCGCTCAAGATGACCAATTGAGTTCCTCGCAGGTCGCAGCCGATAATCTCCAGCCCCGTCAGAATGCCGTCATCGTCACTGGCCACATCGTTGTCGCGACGATTGCAGCCCGCCAGCAACAGACCGCAGCGCAGCAAGGGGTTGTCCACGTCGGCCTTCAACTTCGCCGAGTCGGAAATGAAAAAGCCGTGGGTCGCCAGCACCAGCACCGCGGGGTGGCGCGAATCTTTGACAATCGCTTCCGACGCTTGAACGTCTGTCAGAACGTGGGGATCGGCACCGGTAAGGCGTCTTAGAATCGGTTTGGAAGCCTCGGCTTCGGCCGCCGTTCCGGGAAGCCGCGCTACCGCCGCCATTTTACCGGCAATGAGCGGCAATGAGCGCGAATCGCCTTCGTTGCGTGGAGGTTGGAATGACCAATCATCGGGCGGCGTCGAAGGCACGTCCTTTCGGCGACGCTGTCCGGACAACTTCGACCCGGTCCATTTTCCCTCATAGGTCGATCGTTCCGTTTCCATCTGCACCGACATCCCCAAGCGGCGCCATGTGCCGGAACCGATAATCTCACCAGTGTTAGAACTACCCGATCGAAGCGTGAAGCGGCCGTCGACCGCGAAAGAAAAATACACGTCGGCGTCGCCGAGTCGCCCGGCCCCCGACCGGCCGGCCAATACGGTTGCCCCCGGCGCCGCGTCGAAATCGGGATCGGCCAACATCACGGGCGCCGATGGTGGAATGGCGCGACCAACCGGCGATGGCAACAAGTCGCGAGCACTCGTGACAAAATGGATCGCATGACTTTCGATTAACGATCGGCCGTTGCCATCGGGCAGTGCCGCCCAGGGTACCAGCCAGAGGTCGCCGTCAGGGCAGAAGATCAACGTCGTCGCGTTCTTCAATTGGTCGCGAATCGGTTTGAGGATGCGACCGGCCAGTGGTTCGAGTTTGTCAAGGGCTTCCTTGAAGGCTGCCGGCTCGCCAATCGCCCGGACACGCTCGCTTCCCTTGGCGACGATGTCGCGAGCCGCCTTGACGGCGTCGTCGATCGGAGCCGCTTCGCCCAGATCGACGGTCGCAACGGGTCCGCCACCCTTGTGTGGAACAATCCAGGCAATGTAGCGAGGGGTTGTTGCCTGCGGCATGCCGCGGGGTGTTACGCGAGCGACGTCGATCAAGACGGCCCCTAGGGGAATCGCTGTTCGAACCTCGCTCAGTTCGACCCAGGGCTTGCCCAATCCCGGTGCGGCTCCGGCAGTTCTTCCGAGTTGGCCTTCGAGTTCTCGGGCACGTTCTTCGAGTTTCTGTCGCTGCTGCCGGCGGGCGTCGGCCGCGCCGCCGTCGTCTGCTTGATGCACCATGGCGGCGACGCGAGACCGAATCTGATTCAGTTCTCGCAGAGTCGCTCGGCCGGCCTCGTCACGAACCTCGCGGGCCAATCTCAATCGGGTTGCCTGCGACTCGACGGCCATGCCTTTGCCGTTGGCCAGCCACTCGGCGGATTGATCCGCCGAGGCGCCGCGGGACGTCATCTGCCAGCCTAACGAGACGGCGTCGTTGAAACGCGGCGCTTCGGTCCCCGCCAAGTAGATCAACTGGTCGCGGTCGGGCAGGCCGGGCAACTCGCGCAGCAGAAAAATCCGACTGCCGCGCCGCTGCCGATGGTGATAAGCCATCGCCTCGTTGTTCTGTCCCAAATCTTGGCTGAGTTTGGCCAAGTCGTGCAGCACGCCGATCGTGTACGGGTGGTTTTCGCCCAACGTGGCGACGTAAATGTCCAACGATTTTTTGTAGGGCGGCAGGGCCTCCGCGAGCCGTCCCTGACGCAGGTAGGCCGCGCCGATCCGCGAATGATAGAGAGCGGCGTTCGGATGGCTTGGCCCAAAAACCTTCTCGTTGATGACAAGACTTCGACGGAACTGCCTCTCGGCTTCGCCAATTTGACCCTGGCTTAATTGAAGATTTGCCAAACTGCCCAGCAGGCCCGCCAGATCAGGGTGTTCGGCGCCGAGTTTGGCTTCGAGAATCTGAATGCCTTCGCGATAGAGTTGCTCGGCGTTCGCTAATCGCCCTTGGCCGACATACAGGCTACCTAAATGGTTAACTGCGTCTGCAAGCCAGCGCGGGTTCGCGTCTGGCTTGGCCCGCAGGATTTTCACGGCCCGCTCGAACAACGGCTGAGCTTTTGGTTCCTGCCGAACGAACACATACGACTTGCCGAGGTTAGTCAGCGTGACGGCCAGTTCTGGGTGGCTCGCGCCCAACTTCGCCTCTTGAATGCCGATGGCCCGGCGATAGATCGGCTCCGCTCTGGCATATTGCCCCATGTCCATGAACAGCATCGCCAGCAATCGTAGGTTCAACGCGACATCGGGATGGTCGGCACCCAATTGCGACTCGTTGATCTTGATGGCGCGTTGGAGCATCGCGACGGCTTCATCTTGCCGGCCCAGGCTTCCCAAGGCATGAGCGTAGAAGGCGAGCGTGATGGCCACCTCGCGATGGTTCGGGCCATACTTGGCTTCTTTGACGCGCAACAACCGGGCGTAGAACTCGATGACCTTTGTGGTCTGTAGCGTTGCCGAATAGACGTTCACGATACCTAACAGCGCGTTCAATTGATCGGGATTATCCGGCCCGCGTCGCGATTCATGGGCTTTTAGCACTCGCAAAAACAAGGCTTCGGCCTCGTCGTATCGCTTCTGTTGGTGTAAGGCATCCGCGAGGCTTTCGAGCGTGCCGTAGTAGATCGCGTCGCCGGATTTCGGGCCGCGTTCGCGAATGCGCAGACTCGTACGAAAACTCGCCTCAGCTTTGGCGGCCTGTTTCATTTCAAGGTAGAGCAAGCCAAGATCGTTGTGGGCGTTGGCCAGTTCCGGGTCCGTCGGGCTATAGTGCGACTCGTAGATTCGCAAGGCACGCAAGCGCAGCGGTTCGGCTTCGGCATGGCGACCCGTGTCGGCGCAAATGCCCGCGATGTTGTTCAATTCGATTGCGACCTTGACGTGATTCGGGCCATTCACGGACTCAGCGATCGCCAGCGCCCGTCGATGAAGCGGCTCGGCCTTCGCCGGTTGCTTCAGCGCGCGATAGAGCAAGCCGACCTCATTGAGCGCGCCCGCGTAGTTGGAGCTGTTCGAACCCCAAACGCGAGCGGATTCTCTCAAAAGTTGATTGGAAAGTGCCTGGGCCTGAGCCAGTTCGCCGGCGCGCCGGTGGTTCCTCGCGCGGATGTAAAGGTCATAGACCTGTTGCGACGAAAGTTCCTGACTCTGAGCCGGCAAGGAAAGGCTCAACAATAGCAACAGCCCGACGACGACGCGAATCATGGTGATGACTCCAAGGCAAGCGCTGAGGGGATGTCAGCACCTGAAGTTTCCACGATTCGTCGCCGTCGGTCAATCCCCGAGCGGGTCGGGCGCGATGCTCCAGATATAGACTCCGTCGTGGCCACCGGCCGCGAGTCGCTTCTGATCCGGTGAAAAGGCGAGGGCGAAGATCGCGCCTCGCTCCGTTTGAACCTGACACTGAAGCTTTCCGGTTGCGGTATCCCAAACGCGCACGATTCCCGCGAAATCGGCCGACGCGAGCCGTGACCCATCGGGGCTGAACCTCACCACATCGACCAAATTGCCGTGGCCTTTCAGTGACTGAATCACCTTACCCGACTTCACATCCCAGACCCGTATCACGGCATCCTCACCGCAACTGGCCAGTCGCGACCCGGCGGGGTTGAATACGACCCGTTTCAGTTTCCCTTTGGAGCCTGTGAGCGTCTGAATCGGCTTGCCCGTTTCGGCGTCCCAGAGCCGAATCGTAGAGTCATGGCTGCACGTGGCGATCACGCGGCCGTCGGGGCTATAAGTCGCCCCTAACACGTCGTCGGTGTGCCCTGCGAGTTTGAGCAGTTCCTTGCCCGTCGCGGCGTCCCAAACGCGCGCGGTCTTATCAGCGCTGGCGGAGACGATTCGCTTGTCATCATGACGAAAGCCGAGTCGATAGACGACACCGGTGTGGCCGGTGCAAACGGCAAGGGTCTTGCCGGTTTCCAGATCCCAGATGTGAATCACCTTGCCGGAGGCTGCGCAACGAGAGCCATCATGCGTAATGGAGCCGCCGAACAGAATCTCGTCGAGGTCGGTTAAGCTCCGGATTACGCGCCCGGAGTTGGCCTCCCATAGGCGAGCTTGCTTGTCAACGCCGCTGGAAAACACCCGCTTTCCATCTGGGTGAAACTCCAGGCCACCGACCGACGCTTGATGTTCACGAAAATGGACTCGAAGCCGCGAGGCGACCCAGGGCAGGGCGATCGCCGGGTCGAGCGATTCGGCCTTCTGAAGGGCCGTGGTCGCGTCATCAAAGTCGCCCCGATGCATCGCCATTTCTCCGCGCACAACCCAGACCCAGGCCGGAGCGTTGGGCTTGTCAGTAACCTGCCGGGCCACCTCGTAGGCGTCGCCGAAGCGCTTGGCGGCCCGCAGCGCGAGGATGCGTTTCTCGAAGTCCGGCGAATCCTTGAGGGCCTCGGCCTCCGCATCCAGCTTGACCCACGTCTGCGCGTCGTAGCTCATGGGGCGATCGCCGATGCCATCCGAAACAGGCCAAGTCGAGGTCGAAACGATCTTCCAATCTCCGCGCTCGCGCCGCAACCGGCTAATGGTATTCATCACGTCAAACACGGTGCCGACATGGACGGTCCATCGCGCTCGCCAGGTCGCCTCGTCTTTCGCGATGGTGACCTCAACGTCTTCGATGCTCGAATCCACGCCATTCGTCGGCGCGGGGCTGCGGAATTGCAATCGCCGCAGGGTCTCCATTTGCCGGCGATTCAGGACCACATCGTGGCGGTCGGGTTTCTCCGTGCGGCCACCGCGCACCGTGACGTCCGCCGAGTACTGTTTCAAGTACGTCTCAATGTCATGCTTCTGCCAACCCGCTTGCTCCGCAGTCATAATGGCGCGGGTGATGGCGTCGCGTTCGAGGTCACCGGCAGGTGCCGGGCCGAGCAACTTCTCGGTCTCCGCGAGAAAACCAAGTGCGACGGCCCGTGTCTTCCAACGATCGCACAGCATCAGGTCACGTAGCCGGCGATAATACGCCTGTGCTTCGGCGGCCTTCCCGAGCCGGTGGTGAGCCATGGCGAGAATGGCATAAATCGATGGCACCGCGGCACCGTGTTGCGTGCGGGCCAACTTCGCCGCCTGGTCCGCGTCTGCAATCGCGCCGCCATAGTCACCCACGCGGAATCGACACAAGGCCAGCGTTGCCACAATCTCGGCGTCGTTTGCCTTCGCCCGCGCCGCGGCCTCGGCTTGCTTCAACGCCAGTGCATAATCGTCCGGCTCTCGATCAGGTGCTTTCGCGATGTCCCAAGCGGACGTCTCGAGTTTCGACACGTCTTCGGGAAACTCGCGCGCGACCTGTTCCACGATCGGCTTATCGGCGGCATCGAGTTTTAGCTCCGAGGCGACGCGGCGAATGGCTTCGGATTGAACAAGAACCTCCGGCATCAATTTCCGAATCGACTGCCGGATTCGCTGCTCGCGGACAGCCGATTCGGGAGATCGTATCACGAGGTCATCGAATTCGGTCTCGTCTCCCACGCCGCTCCAACTGGCTTGCAACGCTAATCGCGGCAGGTCCTCGTTCTGGATGCGTTCATCGAGAATCGGTTGGCCATCGACCCAGACGCGCATCCGTTCCGGGTCACGGCGCACGCGCACGGCATACCAGCGATTCGCTTCCATGTCGAACTTTCGATGCACTCCGACCTGAGTGATGCGCATGTCCGCGGCCTTCACCCCGACGCGCGTTATTTGCATGAGATAGGCCATCGGCGATTGGGGCATCAGGCATTTGCCGCACAGCAACGCACCATAGATCAGTTTCAGACCCGTCGGATCGAATAACAGCGGACTAACAACCATGGGCTTCGCGGCGCGATAACGAAACTGAATATCGACCTGTTTCGGTAACTCGACCGCGTGCATGCCGGCGTTGGCCAGCGGAAACACATAGGTGTCCTTGTGCATCGCCTGGGTTCCGATCAGCTTGCCATCGCGAATCGCCCATATCGAGTTATTGGTCGGCATCCAATAAGGCCCGAGTTCGGGACGATCGAAAGTATCGGTGTAGAGAATTGGCCATTGATCGCTGGGCGATGAGTCGTCTGCCTTCGGCCCGGTCCAGATGCGCATGGCGCCGCCCTTGTCGGCGGTGGCCAACCGGCGCCCGTCGGCGCTCCACGCAACCTGCATGGGAATGTCGATATGGTCGCGAAACGCCAGCAACTCGCGCCCGGTATCAACGTTCCAAAGCCGCGACATGAAATCGGTGGCACAAGTAAACAGCCGCCGGCCGTCGGGGCTGAAAGCCATTGACATCACCGTGCCGACATGGCCTTCGAGATCGCGCAACTTCTTGCCGTCGGCAAGTTGCCAAATGGTGATAACCGCCTTTGTGTCGGATGTAGCCACGAGTCCATTGGAACCAACGGCAACATCGGTGAGGCCACCATTGGCGGCGACCCACTGCCGTTTCGGCTTGCCCGTCTCCGCGTCGTAGACGATGACCTCGCTCGTTGCCGTGTTGGCGATAACCAGTTCCTTTCCGTCAGGCGATAAACTGGCGTGGGTCGCCGTGCCCGGCAGGGGCCGTTTGTATAGCTCCTTGCCGGTCTTCGCGTCGAGGGCAATCACGTAATCAATATTCTCTTTTGAAACTTGTGGCAGACTCGGGGCACGGGTTTGAATCACCACGATCAGGAGTCCGGTGGCCGGCGACAACGTGACGTGAGCAAAAAGGCACGGGGGACCCGTCCATGACCAGGCCTCGACGCCCGCCGGGATGGCAAGTCGTCTCACTTTGGAAGGCGCTTCGACGGCTGAACTGCCGCTGCCGACAAACAGATCGTTCGCGTCCGGCGTGAATTGCACCTGATGACCGAACGATTGAGGGGCGGCAATCTTCAACACCTCGCGCCGCTCGTCAACATTCCACACGGTCACCTGATGCGCCTGATCGTCGCCCATGGCACTTGATGCAGCAAGCCGACCATCGGCGCTGAGTGCCACGTTTCCACACGGTGCGACGTGACTGAAGAACGTGACGAATTCCAGGCTGCCGTTGTTGCCGAAGTCTGGCAACTTGCTCTTCTGAAAGAACTGCCGCACATGCTCGGCATAGACCACACGGTTTGACGTGTTCCAAACACGGGCCGTCGCATCGGGACTGCCAGTGACGACGGTTTCGTCATTGGCGATCGCGGCATTCCAAACCTCGGACGAATGACCGATCAAGGTCAGGAGTGATTCGCCTGTTTCCGGGTTCCAGACGCGGGCCGACGTGTCCTTGGACTCGCTCACCAGCCGGCGACCATCGGGGCTGAACGCGACCCCCCATACCCAGGTTCGGTGCCCACGCAACGAACGAACGACGCTCTTTTTCTCGATGTCCCAAATGCGAATCTCGCCTTCGCCGCCTGGTGACGCCAACAGTTTGCCGTTGGGGTGAAAGGCGACTTGTCCAACGACCTTCAAATGTCCTTCGCCTTCCATGATGAGGTCGCCCGACTTGGCGTCCCAAACGCGGACTTTGCATTCGGTGCCGCCTTGAGCCAGCCGGCTGCCGTCACGGCTGATGGCGACGCCATGGCCGTGATTCAGCAATGCGAGCGTCTTCGAATCGAGCTTCAGGTCTTTGGGCACCTCGGCGCGAATTCCATAGGTTTCGACGTGACGAAACTTCACGTCGCCATTAAGCAGAACCACTCCGATATTCGTGCCGTCCCCGATGAATTCCAAACCGCAGACGATGGCCCGATTGTCGTGTCTTGTCTGCTCACGGCCAGTGATCGCGTCGTGGAAATAAACGACGCCACCGACGGCGAGGGCTAGCTTTTTACCGTCGGGGCTTAGGGCCATTCGATGGGCTCGCTTGGAAATCAGGAAGAGCTCCGCGCTGGTTCGCGTGTCCCAAGATCGCGTCGTGCCATCGGTCGAAAGCGTGTACGCGCGGCGGCCGTCGGGGCTGAGGGCCACGGCCAGCATTCCGGAGCTATGCCCGCGTAACGTCACGGAGTTGTCGTTCATCCAACCTTTGACCATGTCCCATTCCCAGCCGCGTTGGGCCGGCGGGCAGTCGTCGAGCATCTGCCGCGCCCGATGGCTGTTCAGCAAGCGCCATTCGTGAACGGCGGCGCCCAGGTTCGACGCATAAAACTGGCCGACGGCTCGGGTTCGCTCGGCGTCCAGTGCGACGGCGGCGTCTTTTGCTTTCGCTTCGTTTTCCTCCGCCAAGGCTGTCTGATTCTTCGCGCGTTTGGCCTCTTGATCGGCTCGGTCTTTCTGTAGGCGTGTATTGTCGAGAGATTCGGATAAGGCCTGATTGTGCAGCTTGGTGGCCGTGACCATGCTGATTAGCAGCCCAATGCAGAGTCCCAAAAGGCCTGCCGATACGAACACGCCCACTGCTCGCCAGGGGTTTTTCCGGCACCAGCGGGCGAATAGCTCGCGGCGACCGACGGGGCGAGCCGAGATGGGTTCATCATTCTGAAATCGGAGCAAGTCATCCGCCAGGGCCGACGCGCTGGCATAACGCTTCTTCGCGTCCTTGTGCAGACACTTCAACGTGATGACTTCGAGGTCGCGTGGAATCTGCGGGTTCAACTGGCGAGGCGCGACCGGTTCCTCGCTCACCACCTGCATGATGGTGTCCAGCGGCGTGGCGGCGCGAAAAGGCGGCCGGCCCGTTAGGCATTCGTACAGGATCGCGCCGAGAGCATAAACATCCGCCGGCGGCCCGATGCCTTTCTTGCCATCGGCTTGCTCCGGAGCCATGTACGACGGCGTTCCCATGATCGCGCCCGACGCCGTTAGGTCGCTGCCCGCTTGCTTTGCTAGGCCGAAGTCGGTGATCTTCGGCTCGGTATCATCGGCAGAGCCAAGCAGGACGTTGGCCGGTTTCAAGTCGCGATGTACGATGCCGGCTTCATGGGCATGTTCGACCGCATGGGCCAGCGTTTCGACGAGCTTGGCGGCCTCTCGCGGGGGCAACGGCGTCCCATTGAGCTTGTGAGCCAGGCTGCCCCCGGCGCAGAATTCGAGCGAGAAATACGGTTTCCCGTCGCACTGACCGACTTCATAAACCTGAACGATGTTCGGATGCTGCAACTTGGCGATGGCCTCGGCCTCGCCCAGAAAGCGGATGAGGTCCTGAGAACTGGCATGCGACCCGGCGAGGATCATCTTGATGGCGACGGGTCGTGAGGGACGCAGTTGCCGGGCTTTGTAGACAACGCCCATTCCGCCGCGGCCGAGTTCCGCCTCGATCTCGTAACCCGGTATGCGAACACCTTCGACCGCCTGCGGTGCCGCTGTTGCCGCAGGCGCGAGTGTTGCGGTATCGGGATGGGGTCCCGGCGGAACGGTGGCGTCGGCGTCGTGAGCCATCAGCGAGGTCCTGTATGTGAGGCGACGTCGCAAGTATACAAGACAAAGAGCGACTCGCCTCAGCCCAATGCCAATTGTGAAAGGTCTCACCGATGCGGCTCGGATTCTATCCTCGATGGATCATCGCCAACGCCATGGCCGAGGGAATCGGACTTGGGGCCACCCTCATTCTCGGCATGAACATGAACCGATTCGTGGAACCATCGCCCCCACCGCTCGCCATCGTGGGCACGGCGTTCATCGTTGTGACGGTCAGTGTGATCCTCGAAGGCGTTCTCATTGGCATCGCTCAAGGTTGGGTCTTGCGGTGGCGAGTTCCGAGTGTGTCGATCGGTCGCTGGACAGTTGCTACGTCCATCGGCGCGGGCATCGCTTGGAGTTTGGAAATGATCCCGAGCACAATAATCGCCCTCATCAGTCCGGCCCAAGGAGTCGAGTCTCAGGTTGAACCAACGGGTCCGCCGGCATTGTTGACGTATCCCTTGGCGGCGATCATGGGCCTGATTCTCGGCCCGATGCTGGCCCTGTTTCAGGTCCGCGTGCTCCGGCAATTCGTCAGTCGTCCGCATTGCTGGCTCGGCGCGAATGCCCCCGCATGGGCAATCGGGATGCCATTGATATTCCTCGGGATGGACCTATCGCCATGGAACGCCGGACCGTGGGCGATCGGCGCGGCCGTTGTCGGCACATGTACCGTCACCGGCGCGGTTGTGGGTGCCATTCATGGCTGGTTTCTGAATCGAGCTTTGCCAGTACCGGATAACAATGCGCCTGTCGATAATGTGACCCCATGTTCGAGCTGACCGCCGCCAACGCCGAAGGCTATTTGCGCCAAAGCGGGCGAATCGGATCGTCGCCGGCAACCGTCACCGAATTGGCCGAAGGTGTTTCCAACATCGTCCTTCGGGTGGAGACTCCCGAAGGACTGTTCATCCTCAAGCAATCACGCCCGCAACTTCGCACGGCCGACCCGTGGTTTAGCGACATCTCGCGAATCTGGCGCGAGCGCGACTTCATGCGATTGCTTCACCCGTTGTTGCCGCCCAACATCGTGCCCGAAGTGCTTTGGTGCGACGAGGCGAATTACGCCTTCGCGATGACCCACGCGCCGCAGCCGTTTCGGAACTGGCGCACGGTGTTGCTCGACGGCGAGGTAACGCCTTCGCTCGGCGAAACGGCAGGCCAATTGCTCGGGGCCATTCATGAGCGAACCGCCGGCATCGACCTGCGAGCCTTCGACGATCAAACGATCTTCGAACAGTTGCGCGTCGAGCCGTTCTATCTACGTCTTCAGAGGCGGTTGCCGCAATGGGCGGAGCGATTGCAATCGTTGATCGATCGCGCTCGCGGCGTTCGGCAATGTCTATGTCACGGCGACTTCAGCCCGAAGAACCTGTTGCTGCATGCCGGTGGCTTCACGCTGGTCGATTACGAAACGGGCCACCACGGCGACCCGGCGTTCGACCTTGGCTTTTTCCTAAGCCATCTGCTGCTCAAGGCGATTCACCTGCCGGAGCGGCGCGACGCGATTTTCGACCTGACGCGGTCGTTCTGGAGTGCCTATTCTGCTGAAGTACGATTCGCCCCGCTGGATGAGTTGCGCTCAGCCACCATCGGGCATTTGGCGGGATGCATGCTCGCCCGCATCGATGGTGCCAGCCCGGCACCGTATTTGACCGACCCAGCGAAGCGCGACACGGCCCGGCGCCTCGCGGGCGAGTTGTTTCGCCAATCGCCTCGCGAATGGGACGAGGTGATCGCGATCATGCGCTGAATCGCTTCTGCGAAGCGTCGCAAACCACATTTTCAATAATCCCGGATCGAGCCGTCGGGGTAGGTCGCCGAGGGCCACTTGTATTTGCGGCGCGGGTCGGCGGCGACTTTGGCCATTGCGGCTTCGTCCATCTCGACGCCCAAACCCGTCCCCTGCGGCAGGCTCGCGTAGCCGTCTTTATCGATGTCCCAGTTCTTGCGCGCGACGCCCGGCGGCATGATGTGGCCATCGAGGTAGCCTTCGTGGATTAGCAGAAACGGCACGCTCGCCGCGGCATGAAGGCCGGCCGTCAGACCCAACTCGGAACACGTGTTGTGCGGGGCCAGCGGCACGAAGAACGCCTCGGCAAGGGTCGCGATCTTCTTCACTTGCGTGATGCCGCCGGTATGGCCCACATCGGGTTGCAGAATGTCGATGCACCGATTCGTCAGATACGGCAGCATCTCCCAGATGGTCCGGTCTCGCTCGCCGGTGGCCATCGGGATGCGGATTTGCTGCTTGAGGCGCATGAACTGGTCGATGTTCCCAGGTACCGCGACCTCTTCGAGAAAGAGGATGTCGAACGGTTCGATGGCGGCAGCGAATTGAATCAACGTCGCCGGCGGGATGGCGCAATGGGCATCGAACATCACGCAGCCATCGGGGCCAACACGTTTGCGAGTGTCCTCGACCATCTTGACGAGTTGGCGAATGTCGCGCGGGTCGCCGCTGAGCGGATGCGGGCCGCCGGTGCCGGTCTTGTGTGCCTTCGGTGTCGGGTAAATGCGAATCTTGTCCCGGCACGGCCCGCCGAGCAGGCGATAGACCGGGACGCCCCAAAGCTTGCCGGTGATGTCCCAAAGGGCCATGTCGATGGCGGAGATTACATGGGTAATCAACGGCCCGCCGCGCATGTCGCGATGCGCCCGATACAGCTTCTGCCAAAGGTGCTCGATGCGAGTCGGGTTCTCGCCGTCGAGCAACGCGAAGAACGACTCGGCCAAGGCGGCGGCGACCCGCGGCTCCGACCCGGTGACTTCGCCCCAGCCGAAAACGCCGCGATTGGTATCGAGTCGCACGAACATCTTTGGCCCGGTGGGAATCGCTCTGAGGGCCGTCAGTTTGATATTGGTCCCACGATCGGCAACGGCGTCCGCCGGGTTATCGGCAGCCGCCGCGTCGTGGGCCATCATGAACCCGGCAGCCGCAAGGCCCCCGGCAGCCAACAAGTCGCGACGCGAAGGATCATGGTCAGGCATGGGTGAGGTTCTCCATTTACAGAGCATGCACGGCGAGCAAGTGATCCGTCCATCGCCACTTGCTGGCGCTGCGTGATCCACGAAACTCGTGTTTCACGCGGATAAGGTGGTTCAGACGCCCGCCCACACTTGCGCCAGCTCCACTAATACTCGCACCGCGGTTTGCATGTCCTCCAGGCAGGTCCATTCCAGCGGGGAGTGCGGGATATGCTCGCCCGTCGATAGATTCGGCGTCGGCAGGCCAAGCTCCGTCAGCCGTGAGCCGTCGGTGCCGCCTCGCAGGATCGGGAACGCCGGCTCAAGGCCGGCGCGGTGCATTGCCGTCGTGGCATAGGCGATGGCCCGTGGCTCCTTCTGCAGCCCGTCGGCCATGTTGCGATACTGCTTTCGCACGTTCACTTCGATCTTCGCGGCCGGGAATTCTGTCATCAATTGCCGCGAGATGACTCGCAACAGCTCAGCCTGATCGGCCAGTTTCGGCGTGTCGTGATCGCGCAATAGAAAGTCGATCCGAGTCTGGCCGACGCCGCCTTCGATCGTGTACGGGTGGATGAAACCCTCTCGCAGGCAAGTCGTCTCCGGCGTCAGGGTCTGTCGCGGCATGCGGTCGAGGAACAGCCCCGCCAGCCGGATCGCATTGACCATCCGCCCTTTCCCAATCGATGGATGGATGTTGACGCCCGTGATCGTCACCGTCGCCTTGTCGGCGGAAAACGTCTCGCCTTCGATTTCCCCGGTCCCCATGCCGTCGAGCGTGTAGCCGACCTCGGCGCCGAGTTTGCCGAGGTCGATGTGATCGACGCCGCGGCCAACCTCTTCGTCGCATGTGAAACAGATGCGGATCGGGCCGTGCGGAATCTCGCGATGCTTCATCAAATGGGCGACGGCCTCCATGATGACCGCGATACCCGACTTGTTATCGGCTCCGAGTAGCGTGGTGCCGTCGGTCGTGATAATCGTCTGTCCTTTTCGAGCCGCCAAGTCGGGGTTGTCGGCGGGGCGGATGACCTTCGACGGGTCGCCGGGCAACACCAGGTCGCGGCCGTCGTAGTTGGCGTGAATCTGCGGCTTGACGTCTTTGCCGGTCGTTTCCGGCGAGGTGTCCATGTGAGCGAACCATGCGATCACCGGCACCTTCGCCGTAATAGTCGCCGGCACGGTCGCCATGACGATTCCCCATTCATCCTGAGCCGCATCCGACAGACCAATGGCCCGCAGTTCCTCGACGAGCAGCCGTCCAAGCTCGAGTTGCCCAGGCGAACTCGGGTACGCCGTCGTTTGCTCGATGGCCTGAGTGTTGATGCGGACATAGCGACAGAATCGATCGAGTAGCGAGTTCATTTCGCGGCGACTCCCACGCGAGGACAGATACGGATCAGGTCACACTCTTCGCAATTCGGTTTGCGAGCAAAACAAGTCTGGCGCCCGTGGAAAATAAGGCGATGGCTAAAGATGGTCCACTCGGCCTCGGGAACGATCGCCATCAGATCATGTTCGACCTTCACGGGGTCGGTGTGCATCGTCAGGCCGAGGCGTCGGCTGAGGCGGCCGACGTGCGTGTCCACAGTAATACCGGGCACTCCAAACGCATCACCGAGGACGACGTTCGCGGTTTTGCGCCCAATCCCGGGCAGTTTGACGAGGTCGTCGAGCTTATCGGGGACCTTTCCGTCGTGATGGGCGACGATGGCCTGGCAGCATTGGATGATGTTGCGAGCCTTGTTTCGAAAGAACCCGGTCGAACGGATGTAACCTTCGAGTTCGGCCTGATCCGCAGTCGCGAATGACGTCATATCGGGGTAACGGGCGAACAACGCCGGTGTCACCTGATTGACGCGTTCATCGGTGCATTGTGCCGAGAGGATCGTGGCGACCAGAAGCTGGAGCGGGTTATCGTGGTGCAGGGCGCATTCGGCATCGGGGTAGCGCTTTGACAGATGCCCTTGGATGGTGCGAATTCGCCGGCGCAAGGTTGCGAGCGTGATGGTCATGGCGGTGATGCTAGCGGTTTGACGTCGCCGACGCCAGTGTGGAGCGGCGCTTCGCACAAGCGTGCCGGTGAATGCTTCTGTCAAGCGTCGCCAACCATATCATGAGCGCATGACGTTGGCATTTGATGCGCCGATCACGACCGGCTCGCCCTTGGCTCGGCTTGACCCGCGATGGAAACTCGCGACGGTTGGAGTGTCCGCGCTGATCTTTGCCCTGCTTCGGACGCTGCCGGCGATCGCGGCCTCGGCCACCGTCGTGGTAGTGACGCTCATTGCAGCGAGACCATCGCGGACGTGGTTAATGGGGCGCATGGGCCTGTTCGCGTTTTTCCTGGGGCCGTTCCTGTTGTTGATGCCTTTGACACAAGGTCACGACGGTTGGCGGCAAATGCCAATCGTCGGGTTGCGGGCGCTGGCCTTGTTCGGGAGTACGTTGGTCGTGCTCGGGACGACGCCGTTCCCGGAAACCTTGGCCGCGGCACAATCACTTGGCGTTCCCCCGCTGGTCGCTCGACTGATGATGATGAGTTGGCGATACGTGTATCTGTTGGCCGACGAGTTCGGGCGAATTCGCACGGCATTGAGGTCTCGCGGCTTTCGGGCCACGCCGACGCGTCACGGGTATCGCACGGTGGGCAACGTCGTAGGGGCGATTCTGGTGCGCGGCGCCAATCGCGCCGATCGGGTGGCCGATGCCATGCACTGCCGCGGTTTTGAAGGCCGGTTTCGGACGCTCACTTCGTTTCGCACGCGATGGCATGATGTTGCTTTCGCCGCGACGGGCGCGTCGATGGCGGTTGTGCTGTTGGTGTGGGATTCCTTCCTTCGTTCGTGAGACTCTTGCTCGTGTCGTCCGTTCCGGTACTTCGTGTCCACGAATTGAGCTTCCGTTACCCGGGTGGACGACCCGCGCTGGAATCGATCTCGTTCCAAGTCGGCGCCGGCGAGTCGGTCGGTTTGGTTGGCCCCAACGGCGCCGGCAAGACGACACTGTTTCTGTGCCTGTGCGGAATCCTGAAGGTGGCGCCGGGAACTATCGAACTCCATGGCCTCGATCCGGCGATTGCTGACCAGCGTAGGCAGCTTCCTAAGCACGTCGGAGTCGTGTTTCAAGACAGCGATGATCAACTCATTAGCCCCACGGTTTTCGATGACGTCGCCTTCGGGCCATTGAATCTCGGCTTATCGGCCGAAGAGGTGAAGGCTCGCGCGGCTGAGGCGATCAAGGGAGTCGGGCTGTCGGGACTGGAGTCTCGCGTTCCGCATCATCTATCGGGTGGGGAAAAAAGGCGAGCGGCCCTGGCGGGCGTCTTGGCCATGCGGCCGGAACTGATTCTGTTCGACGAGCCGACCATTTTCCTCGACCCCCGAGGCCGGCGGGAACTCGGTCGCATCATCAATGATCTGACGGCGACCAAGCTTATCGCGGCGCATGACCTTGCCTTCGTGTCGCGTACCTGCCAGCGGGTGATCGTGATCGACGGTGGGAAAGTTGTGGCCGATGGTCCCGTAGTAGATGTGCTCGGTAACCACGACCTCATGGAACGTCATGGGCTGGAAGTGGTGGTATGAGAGTCGGTCACCATATCGCGCTCGTTTCAGATTCGAGCGCGATACGGTCACGGGTCGGACTAACCCAACGGAGCACCGGGACGCGTCGGGCCACGCATTCGTTTCTGAATATCGGTTTCAACGACACCGAAGCTGCCTTCGTGACGGCCGACGGCCCACTGCAGAGCGCCGAGCAATCGCTTGGCGGTGTAGAAGCTCAGAACCAGCCGATGGGTCAACTTAACCGGTTCCGGTCCGCCGGCCCCCATCTGTTGGGTGTTGAGCCCAAAGTCGAGGATCAACTCCTCGGGCGTGCCGGTCACCCGGAAAAAGTTCGCGTAGGCCGAGAGCATGCCGGCCATGTCCACCGGAATCTGAATCGTCTGCCCGCCGTCCGCGCCGCCTGCCTTCATTTCGTCCGCCATGTGACACTCCGATTGTCGGTTGAGGAAAATAATCGTCGTTTCATTCTAGCCCCGAAAGTGACGTCAATCACCCACGGTTCGTATTTTCAAGTATTCCTTTTTTGTCGCCGATTGCAACTTTAGCGGCCAATCCCAGACGCGGGCTTCTTCGTCGGTTCGTGAGTAAATTCGGACCTGATTCGGGAAAACCAGGGCGACGGCCTGCGGCATATCCAGAATCTTGAGCAGATTCAGCATTGCCGGACCTTTGCGATGTGTCGCCGGCGGATGCCAAAGATCGACACGGTTGATCGTTGGTTCAAACACGGCGGCATACAGGACGACGCCGGCCATGTCCCGATGGCCTTGAAGCCAAAGCGGCGCCTTGGCGAGTTGCTCACTCGTCCGAATCGCCGCAATGGCGCGTCGCACATCCCAGACTTGTTGGCCTTCGAGCGTTTGGCCGATGAGCGCAAATCGCCGGCGATGCAAGACCTCCAGGGTCGGCCCCTTGGCCTTCGGATCGGCGTTCACCCAACGTGTCGGCCCAACGCCTCGCGGGGCAACGGTGGCGAATGCCCAACGATTTGCCTCCATGGCACGTTGGTTCTGCAGAAACTTGGCTTCGTTTCGCGGCGGCATCTTTTCGCCGGGGAACAACTCGGCGAATGCCGGCCCGAGTTCCGCCAAGATATCGTTCCAGCCGGGTTCATCCACCGCGGTCAATACGATCAGCGACGGCTCAACCTTTTCGGGCGCCATGATCCAAAGGCGCAATTCGATGCCCGTCTCGCTGGTGAAGTCAATCGCCCTGAGCCGAACGCCGTCACGGACGATCTCTTTCGTGGGTTTGGCGCCGACGGGAGGTGGATTGTCCGGCCAGCCGCCAAAGACTCGCTTTCGCAATTGCTTTTTCCAATCGGCGCTCTGCGTCCGCCACCATCCCTCGACGTCGGCAGCCGGTACGGTCGGGGCTGGAGCCGGCGTGATAAATTGCTCCTGAATCTTGGCGTTGATCGCGTCGTCGGGGAGCTTCTCGAACACCTTCAATTCACGCGGCGCAAACGGAACGTGTTCACGCTCGACAACCGGGCCGGCTTCGTTTCGCAGCCATTTGTTCATCCATCGAAACGCCCCGAGGCGTAACTCCGGCGTGTCTTTGTGCGGCCCGGCGGTTTCAAGGATCTGAAACTTCTCGCCGGCGCCGTGAAGATCATAGACTCGCCGAACCTTGTCGGCCATTCGCCGGTAGCCTTCGACCGGAAAGATGTCGTCGTTCCCACTATTGCCCAGCAACAGCGGCCGGGGAGCACAGAGGGCCATCACCAACGGGAAGTCCCAACGATACGTGTTGACCATGTACATGCAGTCGCAATGGCCGCTGATAACTCCGTCGCGAAATCGGGGCACGGCGCCCTCGACCAAATGGGCGTGCAGGTCGGCGATGCCCGCGACGGGGACGATCGCTTGCGGCCGGTCATCGGCGGCGGCGAGCCACCAACTCGTCGCACCGCCACCGGAGCGACCCGTCACGCCGAGCCGCTTCGGATCGACCTCGGGGCGACCTTGGAGATAATCCAAAGCCCGAATCGCGTTCCAACATTCGATACCCGCGGGGGTGTAACCCAACGACTGCCACCACCACATGCCGAATCGCGACGTCCCGTGATGGATGCCGGGAATCTCGCCCAATTGGAGCGTGTCGAGGACGAGACAAACGTAGCCATTCTGGGCGAACCATGCCGGGTGATGCTGGTAGTTGACCTTGCTGCCATAAGAAACGCCATCGACGACGGTGTTGCCGTGGCCGCAGACATAGAGAATCGCCGGCAGTGCTTTCGCGTTCCTTGGAACGTACAGATTGCCCGTGACGTATAGCCCCGGCATGCTTTGGAAATGAAGCTTTTCGACCCGAAATGTGTCGCGGTCGAGGGTGCCCGTAATTGTTGCCTTTAACTCCGAGCGCGGCGGCATCGGCCAGAGGCCGAGCATTTCCAAGAACTGCCGGCGAAGTTCGGGGCGCTGCTTTTCCCAATCAGCACGCGTTGCGATCGACTTGAGGCAATCGCCGGAAATCTGCCGGACCTGGTCGCGAAAGTAGCGATCGATCATCTGGGCGCCGCGATGACCCGTGTCGGGCTCCGCGGCGGGTGCGAGCGCGGCCAGCATCGAAGTCGCGAGCAGAGCGACCATGATCTTGCGAGTCATTACGCAGTCTCCAACTCGGGTTCACCGCCGAGAGCAGTCCGCGTTGTTGTAGGGTCACAGCGACCTCGACTCGGGAAATTTGGCGCTTTTCTCGGAAATCTCTTGCATGGCTGGTCGCCCCTGATGATAATCTCCGGAGCTAAAGGATCCCCATCAATAATCGGGATCGCCCACAGATGCCGACCGAACCGTTTGACGATGAACCCACTGGCGATCACCCTCGCTCTGATCGTGGAGACAGTACGCCCACAAGGTCCGTCGAACCGAATACCCACGACCCACCGCGCGACGGAAACCATCTTGCGAGACTCGGCACCGAGAGATTCAGTCACTACGAGTTGCTCGACATCCTCGGCGAAGGTGGCATGGGCATCGTCTACAAGGCTCGCGACACGCGGCTCGATCGGCTAGTTGCCGTCAAGGTGCTGCGAGCGGGGCGATTCTTTCATGGCAGCGAACTTTCACGATTCCAAACAGAAGCCAAGGCCCTCGTGCGTTGCCAGCATCCGAACATCGTTACTCTTTTCGAGTGTGATGTCTTTGAGGGGCAGCCTTACTACGTCATGGAATTGCTGGCGGGCGGATCCGTGTCGAAGCGGTTGTCAACGTTCAAGGGTCGTCCCGAGGAAGTGGCGCGGATGATATCTCAGATTGCCCGCGGAGTCCAATTCGCTCACGAGAAAGGAATCCGCCACCGCGATATCAAACCGGCGAATATCCTCATCGGTGAGAGCGGTGAGCCAAAACTAGCCGATTTCGGCTTGGCCAAACTCTTCGACTTTGATGGCGCGAATCATGATTCTCTAACTCAAACCGGAGCGATTCTCGGGACGCCGGCGTATTCATCTCCTGAACAGATTCGGGGCCGAACCCATGAGGTTGACGAGCGCTCCGACATCTGGTCGCTGGGCGTGACGTTCTACGAAATGGTGACGGGTCGCCGACCGTTCGCCGGGAATTCTGTCGTCGAATGTACGCCCCATGTCCTCCATGACGACCCCGTTCCGCCGCGGAAACTCTGCCCGAGTTTAGGCGATGGCTTGGAGCGGGCGATTCTGCGATGCCTTCACAAGGATCCCGAAAGTCGGTATCAATCCGCGGGGGACTTGGCCGGCGACCTTGAGCGGTTGTTGGCAGGGGAGACCGTGGCGATCCGTGTAGAGCCTTCGCCCAGAATCCGGCGCCGGCGAAAGATCGGTATGGTGGTCGCGGGACTGGCATTGTTGGTGATGGTCGCGGTCACGGTCGTGAGGGTGCGATCGTATCAATCGATTGCAGCGTCCCGAGATTCGCGACAAAACCTCGATGCCATATCCTTCGAGCTGAAGTTTCTGCGACAGGCGACGCTCATTTCACCGGATGTGTTCCCGCCTCGATACGCCCGCAATCGCATGCCGGGAACCATGCGCGTTGACCTGAACGACGATGCCTCGGCCGTGAGAATCGTAGCCAAAGAAACGGCTCTGATCGAGCTGATGCCAACCTCGAACGTGCCGTCGTGTCTGTTTCGGGTCATCATGCGGTTGGAGTCGCCCACGGGCCGCTTCGGAATCTACTTCGGCGGTAGCCCGCGATCGAGGGAGGCTGGCTTCATGGAGAACTGCGTCAGCGTCACCATCGATCGTTCGGGCGAGCCTTTGTTTCCCGAGGCCGTTGTTCAGATCATGCACCACACAAGGAGTGCGAATGCAACGACTTTCGACGGGCGGTCTCTGCTGAACCGATTTCAGCTTTCGTTGCCCGATACCGGACAGGAACACGTCTTCGATGTGCGATTAGACAACGCCTTGAAGATCACCGTTGACGGACGCGAACCCAATGTGAAGCCCGGCGAAAACCTTCGGGATCTGATTCTGAACGAGATTGAGAAGTTGCGATCTCGCCGGTCTCAGTTTCAACTGTCCAACGTGAATGATAGCTTGGGACTATTTGTCGAGCGAGGAACGGTATTGGTGCGGCTGGCGGTTGTCCAGAATACGACGGGCGAGAATGACGTGGAAAAGTAACTCCGACCGGGCACGGCTGCGGGTTGGATTGGCTAGATTCATCGCGGAAGACGGAAGGAATCGTTAGGCTCCACGATACTGCGAAACGGGTTTCTTTGACAGTTCATTCCTATTTCGAGGCGTCCCATGTCCATCACGATCGACAAAATCAACGACGTTTTAGTGGCCCAACTTGAGTTTCCGCTGCCAATCGAGATCAAGGTCGAGGGTCACGTCGATCCCGGCGAACACGCGATTGGTACCGTGATCGATTATTCGGGAGGGTTGCCGACCCTTTACCCGGGACACCCAACAGACAGTACTGCTTACATCATCAAGTGGGGCGATCCTGACATGGCGGGGACCCAGGCCGGAGCGCTCCCGTCAAAAGACGGCCTCCTGGTCTTGATTGAATCCGCGGAAGATCCCAATAAGTTCGACTCGCTTTCAATTGACACCGAAGCCTGGGAACTGAAGCGGCGACGTGCCAGCGCCCATCAGCCGAGACCCGTGATCATATTCCCCTTCAGTAACTTGATGGTGCCGCCGTCATTCGTGGCTCTGGGGTGGTTTAGCACCGGCGAAGCCGTGGTGGGTAGGTTAATCCATTTGCCCGAAGGCGGCGCGCCGATCGTCACGTATGGCAGAACGCTGAATGTTGGTGCCTTTTGGGCGATAGAGTTTACAGGCGCCCCGGCCGGTAAGAACAAGCTTCGCGTCTCTCGAGCCGCCGGCGGCGGCAATCGCGAGATCGAGATCGAGGTTTGTTGAGCGACTCCTGAACCTCCCTCCAGGGCACGCTTGCCTCACGCGGCACTGACGAGATTTCGGTTGTAACGTGTCCGGTTTGTTTGCGCTGGACAATAAGGCGAGCCGCCCGACATGGCGGGAGGCGCGGAATTCCGCGCCGATTGTGATCCGCCGCCCGAAAAATCGAATATCTTGGTAGAGGGGCCGGGCGCTCGACCGTCGTGCGTGGCGTGATCTGGACCCTATTTTTCCCGCGTTGAGCCTTCACTATGTCGCGATCCTTGACCCGAATCCAAGCTTTGAAACTCGGCATCGTGGTCGTTGTCGCTGTCGTTTTGGGAATCTGGGGTCTCTTTCAGGTCGGCGAACGGCAGCGACTTTGGGGCGACACGATCGAGGTTCGCGCCGGATTTACCGAGGCTCATGGCATCAGTAAGGGGGCGCCGGTTCGCGTTCGCGGCATCAATGCCGGTCAGGTCGTGCAAGTCGAGCTACCTTCGCCGGACGACCCCGACGGAAAGGTGTTCCTCAGATTGCAAATTGACAAGCGGTTTCAGCCGTTGCTGTTGGCCGATGCCAAAGCGATTGTTCAGAGCGAAGGCGTGTTGGGCGGGCGCGTGCTGAATATCGATCCGGGCCGCGACAAGGCTCATCCGTTGTCCGAAGGCGGCGAGATTGCCGGAGTCGAAGCCGGCGATCTTTCCGATCTGGCCCGACAGTCCGGCGAGCTTTTGAATGAAGTGCGCAAGAGCAACGGAACCATCGGGAAACTGGTGCGGGATGACGGCGCCTATCGTGAGGTGGTGGAACTCGCCAAGGAAACACGCTATATGGTGGCCCAAGGCAAAGAGACATTTCGCAAAGGTGAGGACGCCATCAAGCGAGCCGAGGAGACCCTCAAAAAGGGCGAGGAAGCCCTGGCCGCGGTTCAGCAGGGGACCGAAGCCCTCAAGAAGATGCCGTTTGTGCGTAACTACGTCGTCGACACTCAAGGGCTGCTCTTCCGCCCCGATCAGCAACGTCAGCGGCGCGTGTTCGCGGAGTCGGATCTATTCGTTCCGGGCGAGGCTGTCCTCACCGAAACCGGTCGCGAGCGACTCGTGCGGTTGTACGATTGGCTTGCCGAGTCTCGCGTGAGCGGCTCCGATGTGGTCGTTGTGGGCTACTCAAATCCGTCGAGCGAAGTGATGAGCCACTCGGTTGCGACGGTCCTCACGCAAAAACAGGCCGAGGCGGTGACAACGTTCTTGTGCGACCATGTGAAGGCTCATCGCATCAGTTGGTGGAGCAGCCGCAAAGTCACGCCGCTCGGTTGCGGGTTGGCGCTCCCCCCAATCCCGGAAAAAGACCCGTTGCCGCCGTCGCGTATCGAAGTCCAACTCTTTCTGCCGCGATAGATAATCCCTAGTAGTTGACAAGATGCGTTGTCGATAGGTGCGATGTTACATGCGCTGAGAGTCCGTTATTGTGCGGATGCAAGGCGGCACCCAACGAAATGGGGACAATCATGCGGCGAGCCGGAGCGATACTCCTTGTAGGGCTGTTCGGCATCGGTGGGGTCGGGCTGGTTCTGGCCGCGGAACTTCATCATGCGGGCCATGTCCATGTGCAAATGCCGATATGGTCGGTTACGCCGTTTGCCCTGCTGTTGCTGTCGATTGCCGTCATGCCGTTGATCGCGGGCCATTGGTGGCATAGCAATCGAAACAAGGCGATCATCGTCGCGATCTTCGGCACGATAGCGGGCGGCTATCTGTTGTATCAGGACAAGGCGACGCATGGGGAAACCGTGACGCGGCTGATGCATGCCGGTGGTGAGTACGGCTCGTTCATCTTGCTCTTATCGGCGCTCTACACGATCTCCGGCGGCATCATGCTCACGGGCGACCTCCGCGGTCGCCCGATAACGAACACGGCGTTTCTGGCCCTGGGTGCTTGCCTGGCAAACCTCATCGGGACCACCGGCGCGAGCATGATTCTGATTCGCCCGGTGCTGCGAATCAACTCCGAGCGTCAGCGATTCCGGCATATTCCGATCTTCTTCATTTTCATCGTGAGCAACACCGGCGGGCTGCTCACGCCTTTGGGTGATCCGCCGCTTTTCTTGGGTTTCCTGCGTGGTGTCGATTTTCTGTGGACGATGCGCCTGTGGCGCGAGTGGATGATTGTCAACGGTAGCGTGTTGGTGATCTTCTTCTTGTGGGACACGGTGGCCTATCTTCGCGAGCCGAAACGTGCCCTGGAACTCGATGCTGCCGAAGCCGAGCCGTTGCGCTTGCGAGGCCTGTGGCCGAACCTGCCGCTGTTGCTTGGGGTTCTTCTTGTCGTTTTGTTTCAGTCGCCGTCGTTGGGCGAAACTCTCGGGAATCAGCTTCGGAAGGTTATCGCCGGCGCGCCCGATCTCGTTCTGCACAAACCGTATGCCGAGGGATCGTTGGTGTTGCTCACGGTTTTGTCGTTGTTGTTCACGCGCCAGACGTGGCGCGATCTGAACCGCTTTAATTGGGGGCCGATCGTTGAGGTCGCGGTCTTGTTTGCGGGCATCTTCGTTACGATGGTGCCGGCCCTGATGCTCCTGGAAGAACGGGGCAAGGAACTTGGCGTCAGCGAGCCGTGGCAGTATTTCTGGCTGACCGGCGGCTTGTCGTCATTCTTGGATAACGCGCCGACCTATTTGACGTTTGCGACGCTGGCGGCCGGCGGAGGCGATCTCAGCCGGCTTGCCGTGGAGAAACCGATCCTCTTGCAAGCCATCAGTTGCGGCGCGGTTTTCATGGGCGCGAATACATACATTGGCAACGGGCCGAACTTCATGGTTAAGGCGATCGCCGATGAAGCCGGCTTCAAGACGCCGTCGTTCTTCGGCTACATGGTCTACTCGGGTTTGATCCTGATCCCGATATTCGGGTTAGTCACGTGGATGTCGTTCCGTCCATGAGCGAAGTCGATCGCACGCCGGTGATCGATGTCCCACTCGCGGCTGCCCCGATCATACCGGTGGCCGAGGCGATGAGCCGTTGGCGGCGCGAGGCTTGGTTCGGCGTCTGCGATACGGGACGCTACCGAGCACGCTATTTCGTCTGGGGCCAAGGCCCGCCGCTCGTCTTGATTCATGGACTCCTTGACCGAGCCGCGTCTTTTGTCCCGCTCGTCGCGCATCTTTCGCGATCATTTCGGTGCCTGGCCTATGATCTGCCCGAGGGCGCCGAGGACGCGGCCCAAATGGCGAAGCTGACTCACGATCATTTGGTCTTGGATTTGTTGCGGCTCATCGATCAGGCGCGATGGGAACAGACTTCGGTAGTGGGCTATTCGCTTGGCGGGACAATCGCCATGAAAGCTCTGGCCCAATCGCCGCGACGATTCTTACGGGCCGTGTTCGTCAGTAGCTTTGCTCTGCGAAGGCTTGCCCCCGCCGAACGGGCGTTGGCAACGATGACTCGGCGTTGGCGTGGCCGGATCGGCGAATTGCCGGGGTGGCGTTGGTTCGAGCGACTTGTCACGCCGGGTGAGGTTTTTCCCGCTCACGGCGCCGATCATTTCCACGCGATCCTGCGGCAGATTCCGATACGGGCCGCCACGACCCGCGCGCTCTGGATCCATGACCTCGATTTGCGGGGCTTACTACCATCGATTCGGCATCCGGTGATGGTCATCAGCGGCGACCGCGACACGGCAGTCCGCCGAGAATCCCGCGACGAATTGGCTCGCGGATTTCCTCATGCCGATACCTTGGAGTTGCGGGATTGCGGGCACTTTTCGCCCTTCACTCATACGCCGGTCCTGGCGGCCGCGATCGAGCGATTCCTGATGCCGCCGTGTGGATTGAAGTAGCTTTGTCAGTTACCGTGCTTGGTATCCGGCTCGACGCAAATAGTGATTCGATCAAGCGTCTTCAAGACCTCCTTGAGCCGAGCGTCCAGGTCCTTTCGCTGCTTGTCATAGCTCGACGCCGGCGCGGTCGGCTTGTAATACGACGCCTTGATGTGTTGGGTCAGCTCCCACAGCAAGCGGATGTTGTCACGGTCGCGTCGCGACACAATGGGGTCATTGATGGCCTGATTCACCTGCGGTTCGAGTGTGTGGCTGATTCGGGCCACGACCATCAAAAGGTCCGTTTGCGGCTTGGAAGCTTCGCGAACGGCGTCGCGGGGGTCCTTCGATCGCGTGGCGACTTCTGCCATGATTGTGGCTCGCTGGGCCATGCCATTGAGATGAACGCGGTTTAGCTCAACCATTCGATTGACGACGACCCAAATTCGATGAGCCGCCGCGTGCATCTGCAGTTCGACAGAGTCCGTATTCTCCGCCTCCGCGATTCCGACGAAGAGATCCTTAAGCGGTATGCCAAACGCGATGCCTTCCTTGTTCAGCATTTTGGCGGTGACGACGGCGAGGACACGGCCATTGGTATCCAGCACTGGCCCACCCGAGTTCCCGGGATTGACGGCGATGGATATTTGAAAATATTTTTGACGGTCGAGATTGACGGAAGTGCTCATCAGCCCGCGACTGACGGCGTTTTCAAGGGCCTGTTCGTTTCCAATGCCGGGGCTGCCAATCACGAGAACCTCTTGCCCGCTTCGGAAATGGTAATCCTCGGCCAAGGTCAGCGGCGGCAGATCGGTTTTTACTTCGAGGAACGCCAAGTCTCGCCGGCCGTTTTGCCACAAGAGCCGGCAGCGATGCGGGCCTCGCTTACCGATGGGCGCCGATGGAAAGTGAACCGTGACTTGATCGACAAATTCCATGCCGATTACGTGCGAGTTTGTCGCGAGGATTCCGGGGGCAACAAGGAACCCCGTCCCGTGCCCTAATCGGCCACGGATCAGGGCCACCGATGGGCTGCATCGGCTGACGATTTCCTCGGCGGTCAGAGGCTTACTGGCAGCCGGCCTGACAACAGGCGCGGGACTCGGTCGAGGGGTGGAAGTCGCAACAACCGGCACCACCTCCGGCTGCCGTTCTTCGGTTACAACGCGAGGGACAACCCTCTCGTTTTCCATCTCGGGCGTCCAGTCGCGCACGCCGTCATGTTGTGCCGGTTGCGACGGATCGACCCGAAGAGCCACATAGACCGGCACCGCAGTGAAAAAGGATACAAACACGAAAATTGTCAAGTGTCGGCCGTTCATCGAAGGTACTCCCGTCCAGGTCCGCAGTATCGGTTACCGTCATTACGACTCTAGCACGCGGTCGTAACGATTGACGCGATCATGCGATCGATCGACTTTGTGAAAAAATGAACGAAGATCCTCTTGAAATAGCACCCAGCAGGTACTAATATGAGACGATAGATATGGAACTGGATTAGTGCTGGTTCGGTGCCTGACGGTGGGAGGGCGAAAAATGGCCCTACTAAGTCGAAAAACCGATTACGCTTTGCTGATTCTGGCGCATCTGCACCAGAAAGGCGAAGGGGCCAGCGCGCGTGAAATCGCCGACCGTTTTGACCTAAGCCGGCCTTTTGTGGCGAACATTCTCAAGGAAATGTGCCAGAAGGGGTTTGTCATCAGCCATCGCGGGGTCAAGGGCGGCTATGTACTTCAACGGCCGGCCGAGGCGGTCATGTTGCTGGAGTTGATCGAATCGCTGGATGATTCGTTCCGCCTGGCGGAGTGCAACGGAGCAGTGCCGGATGACGGTTGCCAGTTGCTCAATCGATGCCCGGTGAAGGGCCCGATCGCCGAGATCCATCAGCGGATTCGCGAATCCTTGAGTACGGTGACTTTGGCGGATGTTTTCCGAGGTGAGCCGATTCCGGAACGGGAGTTGTTATCGTTGTCGGTTCGCGCCTGAACCTCGACACTGGTTTGTCAAACTTGGAGTCGCAGCATGGTTACGACGCCCGTCTATATGGACAATCACGCCACAACGCGAGTGGATCCCCGCGTTCTGGAAGTGATGTTGCCCTATTTCTGTGAGAAGTATGGCAATTCCGCCAGCCGCAACCACGCCTTCGGTTGGCAGGCCGAGGAAGCTGTTGATGAGGCCCGCGAGCAGGTGGCCGCCCTCATCGGGGCCGAAGCCAAGGATCTGATTTTCACCAGCGGCGCCACCGAGAGCAACAACCTTGCCCTCAAAGGCGTCGCCGGCATGTACAAGAAGAAGGGAAACCACATCATCACGGTCGTCACCGAGCATAAGGCCGTGATTGACCCGTGCAAGCGACTCGAGCGCGATGGTTTCCAGGTGTCGTTCCTGCCCGTCGATCGTTTCGGGCAGGTGTCCGCCGATCAGATTCGCGCCGCCATCACCGACAAGACCATTCTCGTGAGCGTGATGGCGGGCAACAACGAGATTGGCACGCTGCAGCCGATCGCCGACGTCGGCAAGGTCTGCAAGGAAAAGGGCGTCCTGTTCCATACGGACGCGGTGCAGATTGTCGGCAAACTGCCGGTAAACGTCGAGGAGATGGGCATCGACTTGCTCAGTCTCACAGGCCACAAGATTTACGGGCCGAAGGGCGTCGGCGCTTTGTACGTTCGCCGCAAAGGGCCCAGAGTTCGGCTCGATCCGATTATCGACGGCGGCGGTCACGAACGCGGCATGCGTTCGGGTACGTTGGCGGTTCCGTTGATCGCCGGCCTCGGGGCGGCTTGCGACATCGCCAAACGAGAGATGGTCGCCGAACGCGATCGCTTGCTGGCGTTGCGGAAACGGCTCCATGACGGGATTACAAGTAAGCTCGATGAAGTGTATTTGAACGGTCATCCCACCGAGCGCCTGCCGGGCAACCTAAATCTGAGTTTTGCCTACGTCGAAGGCGAGGCTCTGATGATGGGCATCAAGGATGTCGCGGTGTCGAGCGGGTCTGCTTGCACCAGCGCCAGCCTCGAACCGAGCTATGTGCTGCGGGCGTTGGGTGTCGGTGACGAACTGGCCCACAGCAGCATTCGTTTCGGGCTGGGCCGATTCAACACCGACGAGGAGGTCGATTTCACGATCGACCAGGTCGTGAAGGCGGTCACGCACCTGCGAGCCATGAGCCCGCTCTATGAAATGGCGAAAGAAGGCATCGACTTGAAAAACGTCCAGTGGGCCGCCCACTAAGACCGGCCCGCGGGACGATAACGATTCACGGTTTATTGACGACTTCAGGAGATGTTTGCGATGGCTTACAGCACGAAAGTTCTCGACCATTACAACAACCCGCGCAACGTCGGCAGCTTCAGCCAGGCGGATCCGACGGTTGGTACCGGGCTGGTTGGCGCTCCCGAGTGCGGTGATGTGTTGAAGTTGCAGATCAAGGTCAATCCAGCGACGGGCGTGATCGAAGATGCCCGTTTCAAGACCTTTGGCTGCGGCAGCGCCATTGCCTCGAGCAGCTTGGCGACCGAATGGCTCAAGGGCAAGACGATCGACGAAGCGTTGGCGATCAAGAACACCGAGATCGTCGAAGAGTTGGCCCTGCCGCCGGTCAAGGTTCACTGTTCGGTTCTAGCCGAAGATGCGATCAAGGCCGCGATCCGCAATTATCAGGACAAACAGGCGAAGCTCGTCGATGCTGAGCCTGCCGCGGCTAATGCGTGATTTTTCCCTTCCGGTCGCCCCGGGCGGGTTTTCCTTGGTTCTTTCACTGAGGTGTTATTCCAATGTCCACGACAACGACGACAACCGAACCGGTGGTCCTGGGAACGAAGGCTGACGCCGCCAAGAAGGTGCCCGTCATTCTCACCGAAAAGGCTGCCGCCGAAGTGAAGAAGATCATCGCCGATCAGAAGGCTGCGGGCGAAACGGGCACGCTCTACCTGCGAATGCGCGTCGTCGGCGGTGGCTGCAGCGGCTTCCAGCACAAGCTCGACCTCGACCCGCAGGTGAATCCGAAGCTCGACGATGTCTTCGAGCAACACGAAGTGCCGATCGTCATCGACAAGCGCAGCATGCTCTACCTTGACGGCGTGATCGTCGATTTTCACGACGACTTGAATCGCCGCGGGTTCAGTATCACCAACCCGAGCGCCAAGGGGACGTGCGGCTGCGGTAGCTCGTTCTCGATGTGAGCCGTGGCTGAGACGGACCATTTCGCGCGCCTGGGTTTGGCGAGGCGCTTCGACCTGGACCCGCGCGAGGTTGAAAGAGCCTACCTCGCGCGGAGTCGGGATCTTCACCCGGACTACTTTGCCAACGCCTCGACGGCCGAACGGCTGGCCGCCGAGGCTCTGTCCGCGATGTTGAACGAAGCCTATGCGACGTTGCGCGACCCGTTCCGACGGGCCGAGTATTGCCTCATGCTCGCCGGCGGCCCCTCTGCCTCCGAGCAGAAGGAGATGCCTGCGGATTTCCTGGAGGAGATTCTCGAACTGCGGATGCTCATCGAAGAGTCACGCGAGGCCGAACCTCCCGACCAAGCAGCCCTGTCCGTTTTGGAGAAACAACTGGAGGCGCGTCGTCAGTCGCTGCTAGCTGAAATTGGCGATCGCTTCGCTCTCGATAACGGTGACCCGTCGCGGCTGGCTGAGATTCGCCAAAGGTTAAACGCGCTGAAATATGTGCAGAACCTGCTGCGGGACTTACAATGAAAGTCGCGGGCGTTTAGCTCAGTGGCTAGAGCACTTGCCTTACAAGCAAGGGGTCGGGGGTTCGATCCCCTCAACGCCCATTTACGATGTTAAGTGATGCTTCGAAGAAGCGTAAAACAACTCATGACCAACCCCAATATCGTCGGCATTGACCTTGGCACGACTTTCAGCCTCGCGGCGTTTGTGCGAGACGGCCAACCCGTCGTGGTGCGCGACGAGCATGGCGTCGCGCTCGTGCCAAGCGTCATCAGCCTTCACGACGACGGTTCGGTGAATGTGGGATCCGCTGCCCGACAACGTGCCTTGAGCGACCCCGACCACACGATTTTCAGCGTGAAGCGATTGATGGGCCGCACCCTCGCCGACTTGCAGAAAGAACTACCGCTGATTCCGCATCAGATTGTCGAACGCGAGATTGATCCGGGGCGCAAGGTGCTGCACGTCGTCATCGGTGGGCGCGAACATACGCCGGAGGAATTGTCGGCGATGATCCTGAAAGAGGTGCGTCGCCTCGCGGGTAATCCGACCAAGGCCGTCATCACGGTGCCCGCGTATTTCGATGACACGCAGCGTCAAGCGACCCGTGACGCCGGCCGCATCGCCGGCCTCGATGTGCTGCGGATCGTCAACGAACCGACTGCCGCGGCTTTGGCATACGGACTCGATCAGCGCAAGACCGGCACCGTCGCCGTTTATGATCTTGGCGGGGGTACGTTCGATTGCTCGATTCTGACCATCGACGCCGGCGTTTTCAAAGTGCTCAGTACCAACGGTGACACCTATCTCGGAGGCGATGATTTCGATCGCGCCATCATGGCCCTTGTCGCCAAGGAGCAAGAACTCGACTTGGCGAAGCGCGATCCGGGGTTGCTTCAGGCTTTGCGCGACGCCGCTGAAAGGGCGAAGATCGCGCTTTCGTCAGAGGATTCCACGCTGGTCGCTGTCGATCTACCCGATCGCGGACTGTCGATTCGCCGCCCGTTGACCCGTGCCGAGTTCGAGGCTTTGATTGCCTCGCACATTGACCGATCACTTGAGAAATGCCATAACGCCCTCCGCGACGCGCAATTGGCGCCCAAACAAATTGACGAAGTCGTATTGGTCGGCGGTTCGACGCGAATCCCTTACGTCCGCCGCCGCGTCGGGGAGTTTTTCGGCCGAACCCCGCACACGGAGCTGAATCCCGACGAAGTCGTCGCCATCGGGGCGGCGATCCAGGCGGACATTCTCGCGGGCAAGCGTCGCGACATGCTGTTGCTCGATGTCGTGCCGTTGTCGCTGGGCATCGAGACGCTGGGCGGGGCGGTGGACAAACTCATTTATCGCAACAGTACGGTTCCCGCTCGGGCGACGACACGCTATACGACGTTCGTCGATAATCAAACGGCCGTCGATATAACGATCTTCCAAGGCGAGCGCGAGTTGGCCAAGGACTGCCGCAAGCTCGGCAAGTTCCGCCTCGGCGGCATCCCGCCGATGCCGGCGCAGTTTGCCCAAATCGACGTGACGTTTTTGGTGGACGCCAACGGCATCCTGACGGTAACGGCGACGGAGCAGCGTTCCGGCAAAGCCGCGACCGTGACCGTGCAACCGAGTCACGGCCTGAATCAAGATGAGGTCGAACGGCTCGTGTTGGAGAGCGTCGCCCACGCTCACGAGGATTTTGCTGCGAAGCGCATGATCGAGTTGCGAAACAAGGCCGACGCCGACCTGCGCCACACCGCGAAAGCTCTGACCCAAGCCGGCGACCAGTTGACGCACGATCAACGCCAACGCATCGACGCGGCGGTGGACGCCACCCGCGCCGCGATGGACGGCAGCAACGTCGATCGGCTCCACCGAGCCGTGTCGGAGTTAGGCGAAGCGACTCGCCCATTGGCCGAGTTGGTCATGAATGACGTCGTCCGATCCGCCCTCGCCGGTCAACGCGAGGATAAACTGGCGGTCCCGAACAAATAGCGATTTCCATCCTTGTTGGGCAACGCTTCAAAGTAGTTTGATCGTCATCAATCAATAACACCGACTGACTCGCGCCCCGCTCGGGTGGCCAAGGCGGGCATGATGGCATCCGTCGAATACCGCAAGAACCTTACCGATCCATCAGCGAAGGCAAAATTCGCCCCGCCGGGATGCGGACTCCAGAAATGAAATTCATCGCACTGATTCTCAAACTTGCCTGGTGTAAAATGAAATGGGCCACGCGGGCAGTTGGGCCCATACGGGCCGATGTTAATCTCACGAACACCCATTACCATTTCACATGATCCATCCTTGGCCTGACCCCAGCCGGCATACCACCAACCCATCACTTCATTGGCGCTCGGCGGCCGTTCACCGACCATCAGCGTGTTACTGCTACCATCGAAGATCTCCGTTAACCTTACCGACGAATCGAGATAAAGAACGCCATCCGTCAGGTATTGATCGGTGCCTTCCAATCCCAGATAAGAAGTAAACGCGGGACGACTCGACATCTTGAAACTGGGTGACGAAGTGCGGCCATCGGAAGGGCACGAAAACGCCGCGACAACCGCCGATCGTGCCGAGTGCGGCGGATTGTGAAGGAAGTTCTTGTCCTTTTCATAGGCCATGACAATTTCGCGCCAGAGGGATTCCTGTTGCAGATATGGTAGAATGCGGGCATTCCAACTGAGGAAGGGGAACGGGTCTTTCCCTTTTCGCAGGCTCATACCCGGCGGAAGACTCTGGCGCGAGTCATGGTATTGATGCAGGGCGATGGCAATCTGTCGAAGGTTATCACGGCATCGATGTCGTGCAGCGGCATCGCGTATCTTTTGGACAGCCGGCAATATTAGCCCGATCATCACGCCAATGATGGCAATGACGACCAACAACTCGACAAGCGAGAAGGCTGAGCGCGAATGTCGGCCACGTATTAGCACAAGTGCTTTCCCCAACAAATGGGGCCACGCGGTTGACGTAGCCAGCTTCCGTTACGGTATGGCACAAACGTGGACCGCAGTTCCTGTCATCGCGAAATCTCCCGATCCGCCACACGAGACTTCGGTGTATTGACCAGAAGTCTCACAATAGAAAGCGCATGCGTAGGAACAGTCTCGGTAATAGCGATCGGTGTTTGTCGAAACGCAGTTTCCACTTCCCGGGCCATTCGTGTCACGGCATTTTCCAGAGACACAGAACGCACAGTCGACGTTCTGCAACTCATGGCAAACGTACCCCGTTTGAGTCGAATACCCGTAGCGACTTGTTTCGCGGCATACGGAGTCGCACTCATGTGGCACACTGAGGAGGTCAAGGCTGCATGCAAGCGCGACGGCGATTGCTGCAATGCACACCGACTGGTTGGACAAGCGACGCATAGCGATTCCTCCTAGAGTTGACGAACCTTTAAGGCGAGTTTAGGTTGTTCGGCCGCGTCGAAGACGATAGGCGACCACTCCCCCAACGATAAGGAGCAAGATGGCTAACCATCCAACAACGCGATACAGACGCTTTTGCGCTGACGTTTCGGCTGACGCCTTTTTCAATAGTTCTTCATACGGAACACTCAATTCGCGGTTGGAAATCAGACGCTGACGAGACTCATCAAGTTGGATGTAGTGCGATCGAGTGCTCTCATCCGTAACATAAGTCCCAGGCGGAAACTCAATGTCAAACGTCGACTCCCCTAGAATCGGATTAATCTCGTATCTAACCACACTTGATTTCGTCGACAACAATAGGGAGCCGTCGATATGGTTTTGAACCAATTTCCAACGTATTGGTATCCATTCCGCCACTGGATGCGTCTCGTATTGAACGTCGACATTCCAAGCAATTCCATTTGAATCAGCGAAATACAGTGAAAAACGAGGTGATACAAATCCCCTCGTCGGATCCACCCAGAAGTATGCCACGAGCATTCCGGTGCTCGGCACTCGAATCTCCCAGCAATTCTTGCCGTCAAGGATTGCTCGCTTTCCAGTTACACGAAACATTCCTTCTCTATATGGTGCTAATGAAGAATCCGTGGGCCGCAGCGTCATCAAAACTGGGCGAATATGCATTGTCGTGACTTCCGAGTGGATGCAATTCTTTCGGACTAGTCCTACGGGAAATGCGTTCGATGATATTGGCTTGAATACCTTGAACACGTCGCCGTTGTGCGCGAATTGCCATTCCGTGTCAACATAGCAACCTCGCTGCTCATGCCAATCACGAGTGCGGTGACCATAAAACAACTTACTTTGGTCAATGTAGACTACTCGCGGCGAATGATACGTCATATCTTCGGGAGGGCTTGGTCCCTTTGGACGGAACATGGGCGGTGCAGTTTTTGAAATCGACCCCTTGGTTCTTGTTATTTCGTCATTCCACACAAAATGCGCCGATTTCACTTTGGCTTGCCGGGCCTCCCAAGCCTTGAT
>CAZESP010000016.1:0-101546 GCA_964515185.1 uncultured Alcaligenaceae bacterium | reverse complement strand
ACAATTCCTGGCGAATTTCGTAAGTTCATTCTGGGGGACTCGAGTTTCCCGTTTCCGACGGGCCAGTCGATCATCATGCCGCGATTCGTACTTCTGTCGCACGACTTTCCTAAGCAACATTGGGATTTGATGTTGGAAGCAGGATCGTCGCTGCGGACGTGGCGTTTGCCGGCGATGCTCAGTCTCGGTTGCGATCTGCCAATCGAGGCGCTTCCCGACCACCGTCTTGCCTATCTTGATTACGAAGGCCCGGTGAGCGGAGGCCGGGGCATGGTCTCTCGATGTGATGCCGGCCGATTTGAATGGCTTGCCGATGCCCCTGATCGTGTCGTAGTTCGCCTTCGGGGAAAGGACCTTGCTGGTGTTGTGGTGATTGCACGCGAAGCGGACGTCCGATGGCGTCTTACATTCGAATCGGTTCACCATGCCGAATGACGAGGACAAGTCACGGGCCGCGAGTTGCCGAAAACTCGTTGGAAAGCCCTTCGAGGATAATCTCGCCAGATTGCAATTCCAGGCGCCGCAACAGCACCGTCGGGCGGGTCTGGTCGGCCTGTAACCGAACAACGGCGATCGGGTTGCCGTCGTGCCGAAACCACTGCACGTCGATATTGTGTTGTTGAGCGGCGTCGCCAACCGGTTCGAGTAGGAAATGGGGACTGATCGGCAAAGCGCCGGCTTTCAATCCGCGCAACTCAATGCAAATGACATTAGGCTCATTCTCGACAAGCCAGAGTTTCAGATCGACCGTGATGACACTGCTCCAAAACCCATGCCCATAGCGAAAGGCAATCTGAATTCGGTCCGTGTCAAAGGCGACGCGTGGCGAGTGAATCTCATCGGGAAGCCACCGATGATTCTGCTTAATCATGTCTTCGGCGAAATAGCTGTTAATCTGATCCGCCGAGAACGACTCCATCCAAGACTCGGTGCGATTGCTGATTGTGTCCATCAATCGAAAGTAGCGCGAAACGCATTCACCCGACAACTTCTTACGATCTTTGCCGGGTGTGACCGAAGCGAGTTGGTAAGTGGCGGGTTCATCGAGGACTAGGTAAATCAACGTGGAACAAACAAGGAACGTCACCGCGACAATAACGAGCACGGACTGGAAAAACGCACGTCGTCGCATGAGCCGGCCTCAGTGGGGAACCCCATCACCGGCGGCGACGATAGCGATTTGTCCGAAGTGGGTCAATCTGCTTCAGACCGCCAGAGCTTTCTTCATGGCGGCCGTTAGAATCGCTTCCGACCCCGGCGCCACCCAGCACCAATCGTGCAAGTTGCTGTCATTCTCGCGAAACGCGGTTTCCGTTGGCACATACCCCGTTGCGCACTCGCCATAGCCCAACGTCACGACAAAAGCGTCCGGTCGCAGTCTCTGAGCCAGTAACTGATACTCGACGTACGATTCGCCAGGCAGCAAGAGCAGTAACGCTCCACCGAAGTCGAGCACGGGCAGGTCCAGCTCGTGGCCCGCGTCGTATCGCTTGCGCCAACTTAAGCCCATGGCGGCGAGGCAATGACTGAACGGGCGCCCGTCGGCCTGGAGACGCTTTGTCAACTCCTCGACGGAGTAGCCAGGCCCTGAGCGAATCGGAAGTCGATATGGGACGGATCGAAAGGAAATCGATTTGAGTTTCGTTCGCTTGGAATTCTTGAACGCTTCGTTCATGGCCCGATAGATTCTCTCGGCTAAGCGCGGCCGATTCTCGGGCGAGCCGTCGTTGTATTTTCCTGCGATCACGTTTCCGCTGCACCCGGACGCATAGAGTTGAAAGATCGCCGGATTGTCGGCTTGCCATCGGCGGCGGGCTATCCCGATGAAATCCGCGGAAACGCCGCCACGGCCGTAATAACTCATCGGATGCGTGGCATAGCAACTCAGAGCCGCCAAAGGTTGCTCGCCGTCCCAAAAGCTGAGCGACCGCAGAAACGGGTCAATCGTGCCCTCGGGGCGAGATCGCAAGTTGGCATCGCGTGTGGCGCTCATGCGACCAAAATTCGGCGTACCATCCGGGTTCAGCGTCCGACGATTCGAGGCAACGTCTTCGACACGGGCTTTGCCGGTTCCGATGTGCGTGAGAGGCCGGGCGTTCTTGAGGCTCAGTTTCGCGGCCGCGGCGACTCGCGTTGTCGTTCGGTCGTGAAACGCGAGGTCGCAAACGGACCCGAGGCGCTTATGGGCGATTAGAAAGCGTTCCGCTTCGAGGTCGGCGACGGGTGCATCGTGTTGATGAATGCACGAAACCAAGACGCGGTTCGGGTCGGTGTCGATGGCTTCCGCGATTCGTTGCCGCCATTCGGAATAGGCATCATTGCGAATCTCGCACCAATCCACGGAAACGATGGCTATCGGTTTGCCCGCGCCGATCAAAACGATGCCGTGGGCAAAGAGCGGATCCTCGATCGACTTCGCCGGCGCGATGCCCCCGCCCATGAGCGCGTGGCCCAGAGGGACCGTGACTTCGGTTTGAAACGTCGCCAGCTTCAGACTCTCGGGGGTTGCCCGCAGCGATGCAGCGGCGACGGAGCTGCCGATTAGCGCAAGCGATTCACGACGTGTCACTCCACCCATGATTGGCCCCCGTTGGTTGCGGACATTCTGATGAGCGGGCGATAGTTACTTGGCGACGGCGTTCTTGAGCATTGTCACGAATTGTCTGAGCAAAGCCGTGTTGTCGTGCCAGGTGCGGGCGCTGACCATGTTGCCATCAACGACACATGGCTGATTCACATAGGTGCCGCCGACTTGAGTGACGTCCAGAGCGCATTTCGCGACCGTCGTCATGGTCCGGCCCGCGAGGACCCCAGCTGCTGCGGCGATCTCGACGCCATGGCAGACGACGGCTACCGGCTTCTTGGCAGAAAAAAAGTGACGCGTGATCTGTAACAGATGCGAGTCGTAGCGCAGGTATTCCGGCGCCCGTCCGCCGCTGAGGAACAGGCCCACGTAATCGGCCGGGTTCACATCGCGAAAGGCTACCGTCGCCTTCACATGATAGGCCGGCTGCTCGCGGGTAATATCCCAGGGGATGGATTCATTGGGAGGGATTTCATGCATGACGCCATGATACCAGCGGGCTTCAGGTCCACAGACCACCACCTCGAAACCATCCTCGGGAAGGCGGAAAAAAGGATAGAGGGTATCCAGAACCTCGGTGGCGTCGCCGATCGGCATCAAGACTTTGTGTGTCATCGCAGCGCATCAAGCCAAGGCGTCGGTCAAGACCGAAGCATGAGGAACGAGCGGGTAAGGTCGGCCGAGGCGGTCACTAAGTTTGGTCTCAGGGTCGATGCCGAGGAGATGGTACGTGGTCGCGAGTATGTCCTTAGGGGAAATGGGTCGCTCGGCAACCGTGCCGGCAATCTTGTCCGACTTGCCGACGACTCGCCCGCGGGCCACGCCGCCGCCGGCCATGACAACGCTGTAACACTGCGACCAATGATCGCGACCGCCGCCCTTGGCTTTGCTCAGTTGCGGGGTCCGCCCGTGTTCACTCAACACAAGGACGAGAGTATCATCCAGCATCCCTCGTGAGTCGAGATCGCGCAGCAGTCCGCTCAGGCCCATGTCGAACCCGGGGCATAGCTCCTTTTTCATGCGGTTGTAATGATCCCAATGGGTGTCCCACGCTGAGCCGGCAAGCCCGTATTCGTCCCAGACCACGGTGACGAATCGCGAGCCGGCCTCGACCAATCTGCGCGCGGCAAGGGAGGCCTGACCGAACAGGGTCATCCCATAGCTCTCTCGAACCGTTCGCGGTTCGCGGTTGAGATCAAGGGCGTTGCGAATCTTCGTGGAGCCGATCAGATCGTAGGCCATTTGTCGATACCGATCGCTGCTCGCCGCCAAATCGGCCTCCGCGGCGCGACGGGCACGGTCAAATTGATCGAGCAACGAACGCCGTCGATTGAGCCGATCCAAGGTCATGTCAGCCGGCAGGTCAGTAGCCGTGGCTAGTTCGAACCGCCCATCGGGAGCGATGCCCATATACGGTTCGGCGACATCGACGATCTGATCCTGCAGCGTCTTTGTCATCGTCCGTGTGGCGCTGCCGTGGAATTCCGTCCATATGGGATTGAAGGCGTTTCCGAGAAACGCCGCGTACGGGCCGGCCCGAGCCACCTCGCCGACACGTTTCGTGCTCATCGGGAAAGGCAACGCGATATTGTCCGGCACTTCACGATGGCCCGATGATTGCCCTCGCCAGACGTAATCGACAACGGACCCAATAAACGGCCAATGGCGGCTGTCGCGCGGATTCAATTCCATCGGTACGTCGATATTCTCGACTCCCGTCGTCGCGTAGGCCACTCCATGAATCGGGTACGGGTGCGTTACGGAACGCAACACCGTCACTTTGTCCATGACACGACTAATGTTGGGAAGTAACTCACCGACGTCCATGCCCGGGACATTTGAAGGGATCGCCTTTAGATCGCCCCGAATCTCGGCCGGGGCGTTCGGTTTGGTGTCGAACGTTTCGAGCTGGCTCGGCGAGCCATAGAGATAGAGCAGAATACAGGCCTTGGCTCTGCCGAAACTCGGCGCCGGTTTTGCCGGCGATCCAACCACGTCGGTGAGCCGTAAGTAGTCTGCCAAGCCCAGCCCGAGGAGGCTGAGTCCGCCGGCGCGAAGGCATTCGCGACGGGATGCGCCGGAGCAAAGCCGTTTTGGCGAGCCAAGGACGCGGAGCATGCGGATACTCCGGTGGAGGGAGGGAGTTCATAATCTCAACGCTAGGCGCTTGATCGTCACTCACAATTCTGAACGCTGAAGGGAGTTATGTCCAGCCCCAAATCTCGAACTTTGCCAAAGAAATGGAACAAACTGGTAAATCGGGTCACCCGCAATGGTTTCCGTTTGTCGAACAGCGAAACCCAATGGGCGGCCTTCGATCGAGGGACAATTCGGCACGGTTTGCAGTTAGTTGCATCAGCGCGGCTTCGAGATTCCATTCGCCCTGATCCATAAAACCCATGACGAGGATGTTTTTCAGTTCCTCGATTTCGGCAAAGCTAAAGCCTTCCGTTGAACGCACGGCGGCATCGATCGAGATTCCCTCATGGAGATCGGAATGCCATCGACTCATCAATTTGCGACGCAACTCGACATCTGGCACCTCAAACGGCAAGGTGACGTCGATGCGACCGGGGCGCCGAAACGCAGGGTCGATTAGTTCGATCCGGCAATTCGTGGTAAAGACAAAAACGATCCCTTCCTTGGTCTCCAGCCCATCCAATGCGCCGAGGAAAACGGACTGATCGTCGGACACCCTCGATGATTCTCGGTCGCGAAGTGCCAGGTCGAGGTCGTCGAAGAAAACGATGCCAACGTGTTCTAAAGTGAACAGCTCCCGAACGGCGGTCGCGGCATTGTCGCTTCGTCTGGCTTCGGCATAAGAGTCTGGCGTAACGAGTCGCCATTCCCAGTTTCGGCGACGACATTCCTGCCACAGCCATCGACACGCGGAGGTCTTGCCGTTGCCCGGCGGACCCGTGAGCAACAGTCCGCGCTTGGCCCGTCCCCGATAACCCTTGATTCGCTGCAATCGGCTCGGTTCAAGGAACCCGATAGTATTCGCAACCAGAATCTGAAACAGATCATCCTTCATTACCGGAGGATCGGCCGGTGGCTCGGCATCTCGCCGGCACTCCAGGGCGATTCGATAGAGACGTCGATAGTTGCATCGATCGACCGCGAAGAAACTGAACGCGGCACAGCAAAGGCTATCGTGATGTGAAAACTGAACACGGGCAAATTCGACGCCTCGAATTTGATAGCGTCGCATTCCGATGCGGATGCCGGAGTAGGTTCGGCGCGACCCCTTCATCCAGTCGCGGACCAAGACGCCGTCGATGGGCATGGCTGGGCCACGTTTCGAGGCCTTGACGACCGGATCCGCGAAATCGTCGAAGTCGATTGCAACCGGATCGGCGAACCCCATCTGCTGGCCCACCCGTTCTAAAAGGTAGCGATGATCGGTGATAAATTGTTGCATCGGAGTCGTTGGCGTCATGGCGAGTGAGACAAGTTAACACCAGAGAAGGTTCACCGGTTTCAATGAAGGGCGACGGCGAGTGCCCTTACCGCCTATCATGAGTTGTGGTATTACAGAGGTGAGCGTCGAGCCGGAAACGGTTGCGTTTCGGAGAGAATCACGATGGATTCCAATCCCGCCCCACAGCTCTATCAATCGCCGTTTCGACGGCATCGAACGCGCGAAATCGGAGTTGGCTCGCTTGTGGTCGGTGGCGACAACCCGATTTGGGTTCAGTCGATGACCACTCCCGACACGAGCAATGTGGCGGCGGTCTTGGCGGAGATCCGTCGACTCGAAGAGGCCGGCTGCGAACTCGTTCGCGTCACGGTCCCAAAGCCGGAAGACGCTGCGGTGTTGGGAGAGATTAAGCGACAGGTCAAGATCCCGCTGATTTGCGACATCCACTTCGACTACAAGATGGCCCTCGCGGCGCTCGATCACCCCATTGACAAAATTCGCATCAATCCTGGCAACATCGGTGGCTACGACCGTTACCGGCAGGTGATTCGCAAGTGCAAGCAGAAGGGCATCCCGATGCGAATCGGCGTCAATGCCGGTAGCCTTGAACGCGAAATGGCGATGAAGTACGGGTTTCCCTGTCCGCCTGCGATGGTCGATTCGGCGATTCGCTATATCGAGATTGCCGAGAGCGAGGGTTACCATGACATCATCGTCTCCCTCAAATCATCGGATGTCATGACCGTCGTGGAGGCGTATCGCCTTTATGCCAAGCAGGCCAACTATCCGACACACATCGGCGTGACCGAGGCGGGCAAGCCTCCGTATGCGATCGTAAAGTCGGCTGCGGGACTCGCTCCGATCTTGCTCGACGGCATCGGCGACACCATTCGGATTAGTCTTTTGGGCGACCCCGTACCCGAGATTCAAGCCGCGTTCGACATTCTGCAAGCGACAGGCCGTCGTGTTCGCCGCCCGGAGTTGATTGCATGCCCGACCTGCGGCCGGCTTGCGATCGACCTCGAGAAGATCATCGCTGAACTCGAAAAACGCCTCGAAGGTCGGACGACCGCGGTGAAGATCAGCGTTCTGGGATGCGTTGTCAACGGGCCTGGTGAGGCGAAGGAAGCTGACATTGGCATCGCGGCCGGCAATGGCAAAGGGGTCATTTTCCGAAACGGCGAAATCGTTCGACACGTTCTCGAAGCTGAAATGGTCGACGCGCTTCTTGAAGAAGTTGAGCGATTCGAGCGCGACCAAGCGACCAAGCGACCTCATGGGCAAGCGGATACGGGTGTCCGGCGGCGCCTACCGGTGGTGGCTGGGTGACAGTATTTGCGAGGGGGATTCACTGTGATTCGTCGCGCGTCGGGTCTTCTTTTGGGTTGTACTGGTTTTGCAATTGTCGCCCTCGCAGCCGATGGCCCGCCCACGTTGCCCAAGGATACTCTGCCAGACTCACTCGATATTGCCACCATTCCGCTTGGATTAGAGAAGAAGCGTCCGATACCCACCGAGAACCCGTTGACGAAAGAGCGGGCCGAACTTGGTCGTCGGCTGTTTTTCGACCCAATCCTGTCGGCGGATCGATCCGTGGCGTGTGCGAGTTGCCATCTTCCGGATCGCGGGTTTGCCGGCAAGGAGTCGAGAGCCGTTGGCATTCGAGGTCAGGTCGGCCGGCGCAACGCTCCCACGCTGTTGAACCGTGCTTATGGGACGTCGATGTTCTGGGATGGCCGCGTCGCGACACTCGAAGAACAAGCGCTCAAACCGATTGAAGACCCGCTCGAGATGGGATTCTCTGTCCCCGAAGCGATCAAGCGACTCAAAGACCATCAAGAGTATCGCAAGCGGTTCGAAGGAGCATTCTCCGATGGAGTGACAGCGTCTAACCTCGCCAAAGCCATCGCGGGATTCGAGCGAACGGTACTCTCGGGGAATAATAAGGCCGATCTTTTCGTTCTTGGAGAAGTCGGCGGCATGAATGAACGCGAGCGCCACGGCATGTGGATTTTTCAGAGCCGCGGGCTTTGCTGGAGGTGTCATTCAGGTCACAATTTGACTGACGAGGATTTTCACAACACGGGGGTGAGTTGGGGTAAAGAACCTCTGGACCTTGGTCGATTTGAAGTGACCAAAAACGAAAATGATCGAGGGCGATTCAAGACCCCAACCTTGCGAGGCATCGGCGAGACCGCACCGTACATGCATGATGGCAGCATCGCAACTCTCGAAGAGGTGGTCGAATTCTACAATCGTGGCGGCGTCAAGAACCCACATCTCGACCCGGTCATGCAGCCGCTGGAATTGAAGAAAGACGAGATGGGCGACCTCGTGGCCTTTTTGCGAACGCTTTCGACCGGCCGCACTCCCGATCGGCCGCCGCAACTGAAGAAGTGAGTCGCCCGCGACGATTCCCAGGTTCTCGTGTTGAATGATTGCCGGAGAGTCTACGGGCCGTCATAATGGCAAACATCGGCGCCACACGTCCGCGTGCCCGTACAGGGATGCAGCATGATTAGCGAGTTTACTTGTCCGAACTGCCAAAAAGCCTTCAAGCTCCGCGACGAATTGATCGGCAAACGGGTGACCTGCGCGGGTTGCCGCAAAGTGTTTTTAGTGCAGGCCCCGTCGTCGACCGGCCCGTCACCTCCACCCGCGCCGGCGCCAAAAGTGGCTGCTCCAAAGCCCACGAAAAAACCCGATCCGAAGCCGAAGCCGACGATAGCGCCCGTCGATGCCGACGACTTGGCTTTGTCGGCTCTATCCGAAAATGAAGTTGTGCCGGAAACCGTCAAGGCGGATGCGGTCACGACTGTTACCTTCAAATGCCAACACTGCGACTACGAGAACACGGTCGATGGTCGCATGGCGGGCCGAAACGTTCCGTGCGGCGATTGTAAGCGCGTCGTCAAGGTTCCCGTTCCGGTCAAGGCCGACCCGAAAGATTGGCGCACAGCCGCGAACAAAATCCCCTCAGGCGCACGTCGCGATCAAGACAACCTGGATGGTGCATGGGGCAGTGAGAATCGGTCATATGTGAGTCGGGATGCTTTGGTCGAGGCCGAGGCCGCGCACCCGTCTGATACCGAACCGATGAGTTGGACGAGGCGAATCTCTTTGGGGGTGGCCGGCTTGCTCCTGCTGGTTGTCGTTGTTGGAGGAACCCGGTTCGCCATTCGCAAACGCTCTCAAGGCCAAGACCGTGATCTCATCGAAATGGCCCTCAAGGCTGTCGATCGCAAGTCCGACGAGAAACTACCGCGCGATCGAGCCGCCATCGTTCAGTGGTATGCCGGAACCCTATACCTGAGCCAGGGACGGCTGAAGGATGCGAAAATCAGACTCGATGAAGCACGCAATGGCCTGGTAACGGGAACGAGTCTGGATCGACTCGCTGCACTCGTGGAAGTCGCGGCGACATATTCGGAACTCGGTGGCGATGCCCAGGAAGTCGAACAGGGCAAGCGGCTCGATTGGCAGAAAGACCAACTCGACAAGGGCATGCGGATCGCGTTTCAAGCGTTTAGCGGCGACCGAACAGAGGACGGTCGGGACCTGCGGACGCAGGCGGTCCGGGCTTGTGTCCGGTCCCTCGCGGCTCGCGGACAATCGAGCCGAATCGACGCCATCATCCGGGCATCGTGTACGCCTGACGAATGGGCCGAAATGACAGCAGCCGCCGGCTTGGAGTTGCTTAGCTTGGGGCAACGCGAAGCGGCTGAGGAATTCGCGAAGAGGGCCGAATTGAATTTGGCGAATGGAGGGCGCGAATCGGCTTTCTCGCTCGTGGCCCTTTGGTTGGCGCTTGGGGCGCCCGACGCACCGCCGGAAAAGGCAGCCAGATATTTGAGTCTTGCGAAGAATTTGTCGCCCGAACCGGGTTCGGGTGAAGTTCCCCTTGTTTCGCGAGTAGGTTATGCTGAGGGCTTGGCGAGGCAGGGCAAAGTCGATCAGGCTCGGGCGTTGGCATGGCGTGCCGGGCAAGCCGACCATCGCCTTCGCGCCGGAGCCGCCGTGGCGTCGGCGGTCATTGACGTTCAACCTGGCGAAGTTAAGGACCTCGACGCATGCGCCGCAATAGTCGTCACGGAACTGAAAGGGCGACCGGTGCCGGTTTGGGTCCTTATTCGGCTGGCTCAGTTGAGCCACAAGGCAAACAAACCCGAATTGGCCGCCAAGTTCGCCGCGGGCATCAGCGATCCGGGGCTGCGATCGTGGGCTAGGCTCGAGGGTTTCCGCAGTCGTCTCCGGGCCAAGCCGGAAAAAACGGAACTGGATGAGATTGACCCGAAATCGTTGGCCCATGCGGTGGCGCGGGCCGAGTTTGCTCGCGCTCTGGCCCGTTCCGGCGAGACGTCCGCGGCACGTTCTGAAGTCGATGGATGGCAGCCGGAATCGCTGCGAGCCTTTGGCCTCGCCGGGATTGCGTTGGCGGGCAATGAACCCCCTCGTTAGCATTTTCGCGGAGTAAGCTCGCCATGGCCGTGTCCCACGGGAAACCCAACGGCATGACCCCAAAAGAAGTGCTGGCACTGATTCGGGAGCGCGAGGTTCGCGCCATCGACCTTCGCTTCATGGACTTCCCCGGAATGTGGCAACATTTCACCATCCCCGCGGAAGAACTGGACGAGAGCCTTTTCGAGGAGGGACGCGGTTTTGACGGTTCGAGCATTCGCGGATGGCAGGCGATCAATGAAGCCGACATGTTGGTGTTGCCCGTTGCCGAAACGGCCTTCATCGACCCGTTCTGCCGCGAAACGACGCTGACGATGTTCTGCAACATCCAGGACCCGATCACGAAAGAAGACTATCCGCGTGATCCCCGCAACGTTGCCCGCAAGGCCGTCAATTACATGAAGTCCACGGGGCTGGCGGATACGGCGAACTTTGGCCCGGAAATCGAGTTCTTCGTCTTCGACGATGTACGTTTCGATCAAACCGCCCACTCGGGTTACTATTTTCTCGACAGTGCTGAGGGGGCGTGGAACACGGGCCGGCAAGAGAACCCGAATCTGGGTCATAAACTCCGATATCGTGAGGGCTATTTCCCCTGCCCGCCGTCGGATGCCACGCACGATCTTCGCACCGACATGATGTTGACGATGACTCAATGCGGCCTTCGTGTCGAACGGCACCATCATGGCGTGGCAACGGGTGGTCACGGCGTCATCGATGTGCGTTATGACGAACTCGTGCGGATGGCCGACAATGTCCTGAAATACAAGTACATCGTTAAGAATGTCGCTCGCCGGCACGGCAAGACAGCGACGTTCATGCCCAAACCGCTCTTTGGCGACAACGGGGCGGGAATGAACGTTCACGTTTCGTTATGGCGTGATGGGCGAAACCTGTTCGCCGGATCCGGCTACGCCGGGCTGTCGGACATGGCCGTCTATGCTATCGGTGGTTTGCTGCGTCACGCCAAAGCGCTGTGCGCGATCACGAACCCGACGACGAATAGCTACAAGCGACTCGTGCCCGGGTTCGATGCCCCGGTGAGGCTGGCGTATTCCCGGCGCAATCGTTCGGCAGCCATTCGGATTCCCGTCTACTCGCCACGGGCCAAGGCCAAGCGGCTCGAGTATCGCTGCCCCGACGGCGCCAGCAATCCCTATTTGGCGTTCGCGGCCATTGTGATGGCAATTCTCGACGGGATTAAGAACAAGATTCACCCGGGTGAGCCATTGGACAAAGATATCTATGACCTTGAACCGGAGGAACTCGCCGAAGTTCCCGGCGCGCCGCGATCGCTGGACGAGGCGCTCGCGTGTCTCGAGAGCGACCACGAGTTCCTGCTGCAAGGCGATGTTTTTACCGAGGACGTTATTCGAACGTGGATCTGGTATAAGCGAGAGAAAGAGGCTGAAGAAGTTCGGGTCCGACCCCATCCTTACGAATTCTCGCTGTATTTTGATATTTAGGCTTCGTGCGCCGATCGTGGGCAGCGGCGCGGCCAAGCCGCTCATTGCCGCGCTGCCGCCCATGATCCGCCGACCTCAAGGGCGAACGCTGACGCTCTTGGGGAGCGTTGCGGGCTTTGCCGGAACGGCTTCTTTCTTTTCCTCGACCTCACCGTTGGTGTCATCGCTGAGCGTCAATGTCACCTGGAATCCGAAATCCTTCTTCGCTGCGCCGTGGAATGGCTCCCAGTAGCTAATCCAAAGCGGATCGAGAGCGGGGTCCGGGGCGAATTCCGCCGATGCCGGTTTGCACGGGAAAAGCCGCTGCGGATGGGTCGCGGAAATGCACAGTTTCTGATGAAGGCTAAGCACTCCGGGCAACACGCTCACCGAACATGGGCCTTCCTTGTAGTTGATCGACAAATTGTCGCCGTCGCGAACTGCTCGTTCTTCGACACAGAAACTAATGAGCGATTTGTCGTCCGCATTGACGCTGGCACAGGCCGCGTGAACCGCCGCCAACCCGCCTCGTTTGTGTGAACGCAGCAGGCCAATGACGCGCCCTTCCATCGTCAATTTGGCCTTTTTCACCTTGGGGTCATCGAATGAGATTTCGATGTCCTGGCAGATATCGTAGGTGAGTTGGGCAATGGACTCTTTGACAGGGTGGCCACCCGCGACGGCAACGCCTGTCAGCGTCACGACGATCGTATCGGGCGTGGGTTGCTGCACATCGATATTGCCACCGCCGGTATGCGTGAACCCTTGGCGTATCGGCATGGCGTGGGCTGTCCGCTTGCCGAGCTTAATGCTCACCGGCGGCGGAGGGGCCGCCATCGCTAGCACCGGCACCAGGGCGGCCATTGCCAGACATATTATACCCAGACGTTTTGAACTCGATTCACGCATGAGCGGCCTCCTTGCCAAAGCCATTTTTCCTATGGGCATATGTTCAAAAACAACGATTGCAGCAAGTCGCGTCGGTTTCTACCATCGGACGATGGCATCGAATCCTGCCGTGAATTGCCCACGTTTATCTTCAAACGGTCGCGAGTCGATGTTGTGGTCGTATCGAATCTCCGAACGCAGGATCACCGACTTATAAGGCTTGAAGGCGATCCCTACCGTGTTGGCCAGATAAAGCCCCTCGAATCCGGTTCGTGACCCCTGGACATCGTCAAAGCACTCGGAACGAGCGATGGCAGTGAGTCGAGGCGATAGCGAATAAAAGAGGTAGTTCACCACGGACCACCAATTGACGGTGCCAACTGTCCCGTCATTCGGACGCGGCGCGTCGGTTTGGTAGCCGTAGATCGTTTCGAAGTTGTACACAAGCCGCGCGTTCACGTTTCGCGTGTAAACGACGTCGAATACGTTGATGTGGTTGAATGCTCGATCGGCGTCATATTTCCCTCGCCCGGCCGATGTACCGAAAGCAATTGACTGCCGCTTGTCCGGCGATGTCCACTGTACCTTGCCGACAAACCGCAGCTCATCAGCCGGGTCGATGAACACGTCGTTTCCTTCGACGAGCATCAGATTCACTGACCACGTCGGCGTTAAAGTTGCATTGACCATGATCCCGGTGTGGGTAAACGGCGGTGCCCAATTGAACGCATATGATCGCGATACCAACGGCGTGCTGATCGCTTCGAGGCTCTCGACGCCGAATGGGCAGTAATGCCGGCCCAATCGCAACTCGGTCCCTTGAAACCAAGTGGGAAAGTAGACATTCGCGTAGAACTGTATGGGATCAACGCCGTAGAGATTGGGCGCCCCGTCGTTGGCGGTCAACTGCCCGTTGAAAACCCCGCGAGCCAGCGTGTACCGGTAGTCGCTGCCCACGAGCCAATCGGAGCGGAAGCCCCAAGTCGGTGTCGTCGTGCCCGATGTGACGATGCTTCGTTCGAAGCGGAACCACGCTTGGTTCAGTAGGAAGTCGTTCGCGCGATCGTTCCACACGACCGGCAAATTGGATCGATCACTGCTACTCGCGGTGAATGAGGAATTCACCCATCCGGTGAGTTGCATGCGGTTGCCGTCGAGCAGCCACCCAGGCCATGTGCCCTGCATCATTCTCATGAACATCCAACGGTCCGGGCGTCCTGGCGTGGCCGTGGGTTCTTCGGTCGGGGGAGCGGTCGGCGTTTCCTCGTCCTCCGACGGGATTCCTTCTTCCGTGCGTGCCGGCATCACGCCCTCTGGAGGCGATTGCCACGCACCTCTCTTGACTGTCGGCGGCGATGGTTGCGACTGTCCTATCGCGAGTGAAACGACAATCATCAACTGCGGCAGCATCGCGATCTCGCTTTCCGAAACAACCAACTACATGTCGTCATTCGCTCGGGTCATTCCCTGCAGTTGCGAGTGAACACTTGGAGAGATCGTGGCATCAATCGTGTTCCGTCCCAATTCCCTTCACTATTCGGACGACCCATGCGGCGAGATTTAGCCAAATAGCGCGTTTGCTCGAAATGCCGGGTTAGGTCGTTCCATCGATTTTGTTTAATACATCGACCGCACAAATCGGGCAGACTATGCGGTCACCCGCCACCGCGTCGTATTTGCCTAGATTCCAGGCAATGCCTATCCGAGGCTTTGGCACTTCAGAACTAAGTCGAAGCGGTTCACACCTGTACGGATTGTGCATAACCATTTTCTGAATATCATGTTGCGATCGACTGAGTCGTCATTTCGTGAACAAAAGGTATGAGAATTGCATTTGGAGACACAAACCGATGTTTCGGGTCCCCCTCACTCAACGATGAGAGGAGTAATTGTGGCGAGCCGACGAACCTCTCCCCTGCTCGTACTAGCCGCAACCTTGTTTCTGGCGACAAATGTCGCTCGTGCGGATGATGTGCCCAAACCTGCGGATGCAGCCGCGCCCTCAAGCCCGATCGATGGGGGCGATACTGCTTGGATGCTGGTCTCATCCGGCTTGGTGATGCTCATGGTTCCTGGCCTTGCGTTTTTCTATGGCGGGATCGTCCGCCGGAAAAACGTCCTTGGAACAATGATGCACAGTATCGTGGCGCTTTCCATCGTCGGCGTCCTTTGGGTCGTCGTCGGCTATGCTCTCGCCTTTGGAACATCAACCGCTGGTTTCATCGGTTGGGACCCAAGACTCTTGGGTCTGAAAGGTGTCCTCTCGAGCGATCCTTTCCCGAATACGAAGATCCCGATTTTTGTGCATTGCATGTACCAAGGGATGTTCGCGATTATCACGCCGGCCCTGATCAGCGGCGCCGTGGCCGAACGGGTCCGGTTTGGGCCTTACTGTTTGTTCATCGCGCTGTGGTCGTTGGTTGTGTACTGTCCCTTGGCCCATTGGGTTTGGGCGGTTGATGCGAAAGGCGCCGCGGCCGGCTGGCTCGGGCAATTTGGGGCGCTCGATTTCGCCGGTGGAACCGTCGTCCATATCGCGGCGGGCTTCTCGGGGTTGGCGGCGATAATGGTCTTGCGTAAGCGAATTGGTTATCCCGAACACGCGATGCACCCCAACAGCATGGTTCTGACGCTCTTCGGAGCAGGCCTTCTTTGGTTCGGGTGGTTTGGCTTCAACGGGGGAAGCGCATTGGGCAGCAACGGCCTTTCCGGCGCGGCTTTGTCCGCGACGCAAGTGGCGGCTGCCTCCGCTGGCTTGGCGTGGACCCTGATCGAGTGGTTCCACCGCGGCAAACCGACGGCACTCGGGCTGGCGACCGGCATCGTCGCCGGGCTTGTCGCCGTGACCCCGGCTTCCGGCTACGTGACTCCGCTTTCGGCCCTGCTGATCGGCATCGTCGCCAGTGCCGTGTGTTACGGCATGGTGTTTCTCAAGCCACTGTTGAAGTATGACGACTCGCTTGACGCCTTTGGCGTTCACGGCATCGGTGGTCTGGTGGGCGCGTTGCTGACCGGTGTCTTGGCGTCCATGAAGCTTTGGCAGTCCGGCGGCGGAAGCGGTGAACTTGGCGCGCTCGGTTCTGCCGGTGACGACATTCTCGCCCAAATGAAATCGCAGTGCCTTGCCGCGGGCGTGGCCATGGTGTTCTCTTTTGTGGTCACGATCGTTCTCGTCAAGGGTATCGACCTCGTCTTTGGGTTCTGCCTCATTAGCGAAGATGAAGCGATGGGCCTGGACTACTCGGCTCATGGCGAAGTCGGCTTCGACTTTGGGTTGACCGGCGAAATGGAAGTGCCGATGCCCGAGCCTCGTGCCGCGATGGTCCCACCAAATGGCGGCCGCCGGTTCTCGGTCGTGGTCGATGGGGCCGACGACAAGTCGTTGATGGATGTTTGGTCCGATCTTTGCCAAACATCGACTTCCCCGCCGCCGTCGGAGTTCAAGGCAGTCTACCCGTATGTCACGACGGTGCAGGGAAATCGGTTCCGTTTTCGCGGCGGTGATCCGTCACTGGTTTCCGCGAATCTCGAACGGCTGTTTCAAAGCCGGCTCGATGGCAAGAAGATCCGGACCCACCTGGACGTGTAATCGTCGACGGAGCGAGGCCTTGCCCTTGGCGCCTCGCTCCGTCGTCTGTCATTTTCCCGCATCCCTTGAACCCAAGATCGACGGTCGTGGCTTACCTGGAGTCGTCTGATGAAACTCATCGTGGCAATCATCCGGCCGGAAAAGCTGGAGGCGGTACAACAAGCCTTGAACGAAAGCGATGTCTACCTGATGACCGTTAGCGATGTTCGCGGCTGTGGCCGGCAACGTGGATACACCGAGATGTACCGCGGAACGGAGTTCCAACCGCGATTGGTCCCGAAGCTCAAGCTGGAAATCGCGGTCAATGACGCTTTCGCCGAAGCAACAATTGAAGCGATCGTTCATGCGGCTCGCACGGGCGATACCGGTCAGATTGGCGACGGAAAGATATTCGTTTTGCCATTAGAAGATTGCGTTCGCATTCGGACCGGCGAACGAGGTGGGCAAGCGATTGGGCCATGATGGTTCGCGTTGCCCACACGGTTCTTGCTTGAATGATGTGTCTATTTACCTCTCCCGTGGTCTGCCGGGCGCCGGCGGGCCGAGTTTCGATCTGAGGATTTCGTCGAATGAGTTCTCTCACACCCCGTCAGGCTGCCATTCAGAAAGTCGTTACCACCGACTACAAGCTTGATCGCGTCAATTTCAAAGAGACGCACATCAAGGAACAATTCGGAATTAACGTGTTCAGCGAAGCTGTCCAACGTGAGGTGCTTCCGAAGAACGTATTCCGCAAGCTCCAAGAAACGATCAAAAAAGGATCGATTCTTGACCCGTCGATCGCGGATGCGGTTGCCAGCGCCATGAAGGATTGGGCGCTCGCAAAAGGGGCTACTCACTTCACTCACCTTTTCTACCCGATGACCGGCCTGACAGCCGAGAAACATGACAGCTTCTTGTCTCCGACCGGCGACGGCAAAGCGATTGCTGAATTCAGCGGTAAAGAATTGGTCAAGGGCGAGCCGGATGCGTCGTCGTTTCCGTCCGGCGGTATCCGGGCCACCTTCGAGGCGCGAGGTTATACTGCCTGGGATCCGACAAGCCCGGCGTTCATCTTTGAAAGCCCGAACGGCTCGACGCTGGTCATCCCGACGGCCTTCGTCAGTTGGACCGGCGAAGCCCTAGACAAGAAGACGCCGCTGCTACGGTCGATGGAAGCTCTGTCGAGGCAAGCGAAACGGATTCTGGCGCTGTTCGGCAAGAATGTGGACAAGGTCTTCACGACCGTCGGACCGGAACAAGAGTATTTTCTGATTGACAAGAACCTCTATTACGCGCGTCCTGATCTAGTCAACGCGGGCCGGTCGCTCTTCGGCGCCCCGCCACCCAAGGGGCAGGAGCTTGAAGATCAGTACTTCGGTTCAATCCCAGAGCGCATCCTGGCGTACATGGCGGACTGCGAGCTGCAACTGTATCGTCTCGGCGTTCCCGTTAAGACTCGCCATAATGAAGTTGCGCCCAGCCAATACGAGATCGCGCCGATCTTCGAGGATTCGAATCTCGGCAACGATCACCAGATGCTCATCATGGAGATCCTGCGGCGAACCGCGCCGCAATACGGCTTGGCGTGTCTGCTTCATGAGAAACCGTTTGCCGGTATCAACGGCTCGGGCAAGCACAACAACTGGTCGATGGCCACGGATTCCGGCGAAAACTTGCTGAATCCCGGTGATACGCCGCACCAGAATGCCCAGTTCCTGGTTTTCTGCGCCGCTGTTATTCGCGCGGTGGCCAAATACTCGAAGCTGCTTCGAGTCTCAGTCGCTCACGCGGGTAACGACCATCGACTCGGGGCAAACGAAGCGCCGCCGGCCATCATCTCGATTTTCCTCGGCGACCAGCTTTACGACATCATCTCCAAGCTCGAGGATGGGGGCGCGAAGTCAGCCAAACAAGGCGGAGTGATGGAAATCGGTGTGAGTGTCCTGCCGCAATTGCCGCGTGAAGCGGGCGACCGAAATCGCACCAGCCCGTTTGCGTTCACGGGCAACAAGTTCGAGTTTCGGGCCGTGGGTGGCTCGCAGTCGATCGCGGGGCCGAACACCGTCCTCAATACCATCGTCGCGGAGTCGCTCGACTACGTCGCGACGCAACTGGAAAAGGAAACCGACGCCGGTAAGCCGCTAAACAAGGCGATTCAGGACTTGCTGCCCAGCATTCTGAAGGAAAGCAAGAAGGTCTTGTTCGAAGGTGACAACTACTCTGCCGACTGGCACGCCGAGGCTGAGAAGCGAGGTCTGCCAAACCTCCGGAACACCGTGGATGCTTTGCCCGTCATCATTGAGCCTGCTTCGATCGAGTTGTTCACGAAGTACAAAGTTTACAGCAAGCGCGAATTGGAAAGCCGGTTCAACATCCTCTGTGAACAGTACGTCAAGACGATCAACGTGGAAGCTCGGTTGACCCTGCTCATGGGCAAGACGATGATTCTGCCGGCGTGCTTGCGCTATCAGGCCGAGGTTGCAAACGCCGTGAACGCGACCAAGGCAGCCGGTGTCGATTGTGCCGCGCAACTTGGGTTGCTCAAGGTCCTCACCGCTGAAATCACCGACCTGCAGGGCGTTCTGCACACGCTCGATCATGTCTTCAATCACCATGCTGAGGGCGATGTGTGCGATCACGCCAAGTACGCTCGCGATAAGGTGATCCCGGCGATGAATGCGGTGCGTGAGGCCGCCGACAAGCTTGAAACGCTGGTCGCGGACGATCTGTGGCCGATCCCGACTTACCGTGAAATGTTGTTCCTGCGCTAAGAACAGACGCGGTCTGCCGATTAATCATGAAGGGCGCGACGTATCTTACGTGGCGCCCTTTTTGTTGTCTTTGGCCAACGCGTCGTCGTGGACAGGGCAGCCAAGTCGGCGGTAAAGTAGTGGGAGTGCGTCGCCCCCATTCGGAATCTCACTGATCGTTGCCATGAGCCGACTCAACCAGATCAATCTGATCTACTTGTTCGACTTCTATCTCGCCGTGATGTTGCTCGTTGGGTCGATTCGCCGGTTCGAGTTCTATAGGTCGGTCGGCGCCATCATGGTGGCCATGCCCTCGCGATGGCCAAAACTGCTGGAAATGATGAAACAGTATCGTGGGGTGTTTTTGTCACGGACGACGATTATTCCTGCGTTGATTGCGTTGGCGCTGATGGCCGTGCAAATGGTCTGCTCGCGTCTTATCTGGCCCCATGCACGGTTGCATCCGAGCGATCTCTTGGTGGCCTGGCCCCTCTTGCCGTTGGTTGTCGTGTTTGGGTTGGGAATGATTGCCGTCGATGTATATTTCCTCGTTCGCATCGGCCGGGTCAATCAAACCGAAGCGGAACAATACTTCGATCAAGCGGAGAAATGGTTGTCCCCGTGGCGGGCGCCCGTGGTGCGCGTCCTCACCTTGGGGTACGTCAATCCCCGGAAAATCGTTTCCGACGAAGTGCAAAAGGCGATGCTATCGCTGGTGACGCTGCTCAACCGATCGCTGTGGTGGATGGTGGCGCAGGTCGGATTGCGAGTTGGATTTGGCCTTTCGGTTTGGGCGTCTTGGGCCATGTTTGTGTCGCGAGTTGCTTCGCCGCAATAAGCTCATATCTTCTTCCACGCCAGGAATCGTGCGTTTCGAAGCAACCGCGGGCCGAGGCTCCCGATGGCAATTCAGCCCACCGCAGCCGTTCAAAACTATCTGAAAACCATCCACGCCTTGGGGGGCGGTGAGCGGTTAGTCTCTCCCGCGGACATTGCCGAACGCCTGCATGTCCGAGCGCCTTCGGTGACGGGAATGTTGCGCCGGCTCGCGGAGGCTGGTTGGGTCGAATACGAGACCGGAGTTGGAGCACGCCTGACGGATTCGGGTCGGGCCGAAGCTCGTCGCGTCATTCGCCGTCACCGACTTGTCGAGCTTTTTCTCACACAAGTTCTTGGCCTGGATTGGAGCGAGGTTGACGTTGAGGCCGAGGCGCTCGAACATGCGATTTCGCCACGACTTGAACAGGCTATTGCCGCCTATTTGGGGGAGCCGGTCGAAGATCCTCACGGGCATCCGATTCCCACGCGCGAAGGCGTAATTGTGCCTCGATCACTCAATGAGCTAACCGAGTTTCCGGCGGGTTCTCGAGTCATCATCCGTGAGGCGCAAGACGACAGCCCTTCGCGGCTCAGACGATGGCAAGAACATGGCCTCATGCCGGGAGCCGTCGTGCAGATCGTCAATTATGAACCGCTTGACGACTTGTTCGAAGTTGAGGTTGGCGGGCGCGTGATTCGGCTCGGAAGTGAAGGATTGATCGGCCTACAAGGTGAATTGTACACCGGTTGATGATTCCGGTTGTGGTGATTCTAACGATCGTGCCGATATTGACGAAATGAGTTGACGAATTTTGAAGGCTGATCTACGGTTGCTGTGAGTTCGGGACCGGAACCCCGAAGCTCAACAAACAACTTACCCTGGATGATCGGAACAGAGGAGACTCGTCATGGCCATTTTGCAATGGCACGTGGCGACATTGTTCATCACTGCGTTGTATTATTGCTGGCGACAACGCCGTGAGGTACAGTGTCGCAAGGATCGCGTGCTTCGGGATCGCGTTACCTATTTGATGTGGGTTGCGGCGAATCATGGAATGTAGTCATCGGAACTGCATTACCATCATGTTGTCGGTGATTCGAACGCGTATCGGTGCGTCGTATCGGTGGCCTTCATGCTCCCGGCCTGGCCCGCGCCAGGGCTGTCCGGGGTAACCCTCCGGACGAGGGCGGCATCCTCCACCGAGGCAGAGGCTCCCGTTTGCTTCACGCAACGGGGCCTCTGTTTTTTTTTCATGTCTGTTGCATCGGTTGCGTGATCCGCTTAGATTGATAAGACATGGCTCCCTCTCCGGGATTAGATCGTCGAACCAATGCTGACGAAACGGATCATCCCCTGTCTTGACGTTGACCGGGGGCGTGTTGTCAAAGGCGTGCACTTCCTGGGGCTGCGGGATGCCGGCGATCCGGTCGAGGTCGCTCGCCGATACGAAGACGACGGAGCCGATGAATTAGTCCTGTTGGACATCTCCGCGACCCACGAGGGGCGAGACATCCTTCTCGATGTGGTGCGGCGGGTTTCGGAAGTGCTTTTCATGCCGTTCACGGTTGGCGGCGGAATCCGATCGCTCGAAGACGCCTCCCGTCTGATTCAGGCCGGCGCCGAGAAAGTTAGCATCAATTCCGCTGCGGTGCGTCAACCTCTGTTGGTGCGCCAGATCGCGGAGACCTTCGGCAGCTGCGCCACAGTCGTTAATATCGATCCACGACGGGTTCAACGAGATGGACGCGAGTTCTGGGAAGTTCATATTAACGGCGGGCGCGTGCCTTCAGGATGGGAGGCCGTGGCATGGGCCCGCGAAGTCGAACGCCTCGGAGCCGGCGAGATCGTCCTGACCTCGATGGATGCTGATGGAACCAAGAAAGGGTACGACTTGCCGATGACGGAAGCAGTTTCCCGAGCCGTCAATATCCCCGTCGTTGCCAGTGGCGGCGCCGGCCATCCGGAACATCTGCTCCAGGCGTTTCGCGTTGGGGCCGATGCCGCACTCGCAGCCAGTATTTTTCATTACGATGAGTTCAGCGTTCAGGCGACCAAGAAATATCTTGCGGAACGCGGCGTTCCGATCCGGCTCACCTGAGCCTTGTGTTTGGATAGTTCGACCTACGGTTGAGGGGTAGAATCATGGCTTCCGCCGACATCGAATCGGTACCAATTGACGAAAAAGTTCCCGCCGAAATCCGCAAGGAACCTGATGTGAATCGGCTGTTCCGTGCCGTCATGAAAATGGAAGGCTCTGACTTGCACCTCAAAGTCGGCCTGCCTCCGATGATGCGGCTTCGCGGTGTGGTGCGCAAGATGGATATGCCCCCCATCAGTGCCGAGCAAATGGAGAAACTACTTCGGCCAATTACCTCCGATCAACATTGGAGGACTCTCGAAGAAACCGGAGGCGCCGACTTTGCTCACGTCATCGGTAACGACGAATGCCGATTCCGCGTTAATCTTTTCCGGCAGCGCGGCAAACTCGGCCTCGTCTCGCGTCGCGTGAGCAACAAGATCCCGACTTTCGAGGGGCTTCACTTACCGCCATCGATCGAAGGACTTTGCAAATACGATCAGGGCATGATCATCCTCGCCGGCGTGACGGGTTCGGGCAAAAGCACGACGATTGCCAGCATGCTCGACTACATCAATGAACGCGAGCAGGTTCACATTCTGACGATCGAAGACCCGATCGAGTACACGTTCACCGACAAGAAGGCCATCGTCAACCAGCGAGAAGTCTACATTGACGTCAAGGATTGGCATATCGCACTCAAGCATGCCGTGCGACAAGACCCCGACGTCATTCTCGTCGGCGAAATGCGTGACCGAGACACGTTTGAAGCGGGCATTCACGCCGCCGAAACCGGTCACTTGGTATTCGGCACCATCCACGCGTCGAGCGCACCGTCGACCTTGAGCCGTATTCTCGACTTGTTTCCCGCCGAGATGCACTCTGCGATCCGACAGGCGCTGGCATTCAACCTGAAGGCAGTCGTGGCCCAGAAACTCCTGCCCAGCATCAAGCCGGGTGTTCAGCGCGTTCCGACGAACGAGATCATGATCGTGAATCCGACGATCCGCGAGTTGATTATCAAAGCAGAGGACAAAAAACTTGCCGACGCGATCCGTATCGGCTTCCTCGAAGGGATGCTCGATTTTACCGAGAGTCTGCGTCAATTGGTCGAGAAAAACTACATCGATCGAGCCACTGCACTGGAAGTTGCACCCAACCCCGAAGCCCTGAAGATGGCTTTGAAGGGCATCAAGGTCGCCACACCGGGTATTCTGTAGAGCACAAGAAAAGGGTTACCCGTGATAATCACGGGTAACCCTTGTTTTTGGGCAACGAAGTCTAACTGTTCGCGGCCACGAATCGTTCGACCTCACGAGCCATCCGTTCAGCGTCCGTCAGGAATGCCAAGTGCCCGCCCGTTGGCAGGCGAACACACTGCGAATGGGGAAGGCCGCTGCACAAGTCGCAAAGGCTTCGTGGAGACACGAAGATATCTCGATTGCCAGAGATGACGAGTACCGGGGTGCGGACTTTCTGCAATCGCGACGAAAGGTCGCGACGCCTCACCATTCGAAAGCGTTGAGTCATAACGCTCTGGTCCGTCTGCCAACAGTGGCGTGCTGTCGCGTCAATCATCTCTCGCGACTGTTTGCCGCGCCCGAAGAGAAGGTTTAAGAACTGATTGATGAAAGGGCTGTCCGAAGGTAGTGGATAGCCGGAGAGCACCAGGGACGTAACCCGTTCAACCAGATTGCTCTCAAAACGAGCGCCGACCCCTTGGAGGCATAGGGTCTGAATCTGGTGCGGATAACGAGCGGCATATTCGAGGCCGATCACCCCACCAAAAGAGACGCCCAAGAGATTTGGCCGTTCAAGACCCATGACCGATAGGAATTCAGCCAGATCGTTCACAAGGTCCTTCATTCCGAATCGTCGTCGCAATGCAAAACAGTCGCCCTCGCCACGAAGCTGATAAGTAATGACACGAAACCGAGCCGCTAACCTTTTCGCGAGAGGGGAGACCAGATCCATCCCACCCGCCAGACCGGGGATTAGCACTAACGGGGGACCGTCCCCCCACTCGCGAAAAGATGCGGTGTAATTTGAAAGTTGGACACAACGCGCGTTGGCGTCAAGCTCCAGGGATCGTTTGCGATAGGAATTATTCCAACTCGCCGAAATCAGCATATCTTGCCCTTCTTAGCCAGTTGCTGTTCTCAGTTGTTATCTCGAACTTGATCAACCACTTATGATTCCCGCTCTCTATGCATCATCGATACCAACGCGACTGAGATTTCGGCGGGAATGCCGGATTAGTTGTAAAAACATACTCAGTCAAGAGTTGATTCGCCCATCGTTTGGTTAATGTGGATTTTCTCGGTTTTTCGGGTTGAATTCAAGCGCCGAACTGAGATGATTAGAGCGCCGAAATTCATTTTTTCGGCGCCGATTTCAGATTTCGGCGCACTGATGCTCGAAGCGCAAGAGAGGATTCCATCATTCCTTTCGGTCGTCAAATCGCGAGAACGCTGGCCGGACTTGGAAGCCGCCAAGCCGTCGTGATGATCACGACGTTCTTGGTCGTGGCCTATGCCGCTGGTGTATTGGCGATGGTGCTAACGACACCGGAAATTGGCATCCATTGCACGTTTGGCTCGACCGTGGGTCGCATCAATCCCGACTACTTCATCGACATCGACGGGGCACGTCCTGAAGACTGCGTGGGATTTACGATTGATGAGATTGCAGGCGAACGTATCGAAACGTGGCCTCATTTCCTTCGAGCGCTGCGGGACCTTTCTGGCAAAGACACGGTCCCTGTCAAATTACGCAATCCGGCAACGGGCGAGGTTGTTCGGTTTGTCTGCCAAGTCGGTCTGCCTCCGTTCGAGTCACTGATTCCATCGATTCTGTGGTTGGCACTCGAATTGGGAATGTTCGTTGTGGGTGCCTTGGTATTTTGGCGGCGCCCCGACGACCATGCAAGCGGGCCATTCTTTGCGCTGTGTGTGGTTGCCGTTGGGGCCTATGTTGGCGGATATCATTGGTGGCAGATCCCAGCCCAGCCCCTGTTGATGATTCCCTACATTGCCTGCGCGGTTCTGCTACCGGCAGTCGGGCTTCACTTCCACGTTACGTATCCGCGACCGAAAACGTGGGTCCTTCGCTGGCCCCGTCGATCACTATTGGCGATCTATGCACTGCCGGTGATCAGTGGGTTGTTGATCGCAATCGGATATCTTTATGTCCGGCTTCTGTTTCGATCTGGCGAATCGTCCGACGTGATTCGCAGCGTCCTGGTTTTTGTTCGATACTCGATCTATCTCGCATTTGCGGTCGCGGCCGTCCTGTTTACCGCGGGAATCGGATGCCTGGTTCATAGCCATCGCACGGCCCGTGACTCGAATGAACGACATCAAGTTCGATGGATTCTGGGCGGATCTTTGCTGGCGAGCCTTCCGGTCGGCTATTCGCTCTACCTCGTCTTGTTTCAGCCGCGCCTGTTTGCCAGCGGGGGCGCGACGTGGCCGATGTTCATTGCGTCGGCATGCATCACGGCAGCATTCACCGTCAGCATCACCCGCTATCGACTGTTGCGTCTCGATCAGATTATCGGATCGGGCATGGTCTACTTCCTCGTCAGTTCACTGGCGGGACTGGTTTATTACTTGTTAGTGTTTGCCGGAATGCTCATTGTGGGCAGCAGTGTGAATACCGGCCCGTCGCTCAACCAAGTGTTTTGGGTCAGCGGCACGGCACTCATCTTGCTCCTAATCCTTGACCTACTTCGGGGACCCGTTACGCGAGCCTTAATCCGCGGCTTTCGACGTGACAAGCGGCAACTTGACCGGACCCTCCAACAGCTCAGCACAACCGTTGGAAATCTGATCGATCCACCGACACTCGCTCGCAAGGTGCTCTATTTCGCCGGGGACCTGCTCATGGCGAGCCAGGGCGCCGTGTTCCTTCGCAATCAGGACAACGAGCCGTTTCGGATGACCGATGTAATCGGGACTCCGCCACGCTTGACCGAACTGGCCGTGGGATGCCCGCTGGTAGACGCTCTCAAGGAACAGGCGGCGTTGACGGCTTTGTCCGGAAATCGTGCTGCGCGCGATCAGCTTGCGTTCTTGGGCGGCGAAGTTGCCGTGGCACTTGGGACGGAGAATCGACTATTCGGGTTTTTGCTCCTCGGACCAAAGACGACCGGTTTCTATTCGATCGAGGACTTCAACATCTTGGCAGCGTTCGCGCAGATAACAGCCCTGGGACTTCAGAACGCGGCAGGCCACCACACGATCGACCAATTGAATCGCGAGTTGCAGGCCAAGGTTGAGAAGATCGCCGAACAACAAGGTCGAATCTTGGCACTTCAGCGTCAATTGGTAAGGCAAACCGAACCCATCAACGATCCGCCGGAGAGGCCGAAGGCCGGCGGCATCGAGTTGGTTGGATCAAGCGCCGTAATTGGTCGTTTACTCGACCAAGTAATCAAGGTGGCTGCCAGCCCTTCCGTGGTCCTGATTCGCGGAGAAAGTGGTACGGGTAAGGAACTCATCGCGCGGGCGATCCACGACCATAGCCCGCGAGCGGCAAAGCCCTTCGTACCCGTTCATTGCGCGGCTTTGTCGCCGACGCTGCTCGAGTCCGAGCTGTTCGGCCATGTGAAGGGTGCATTCACCGGAGCCGTCGCCGACAAGCCGGGCCGATTTGAAATGGCCAACGGCGGGACGATATTCCTCGATGAAATCGGCGATGTCAGCCTCGATGTTCAAACGAAGCTTCTTAGGGTCCTTCAGGACAAGACGATTCAACGTGTCGGATCGGGCGAACCGATCACCGTCGACGTGAGGGTTGTGGCGGCAACGCACCAGAACCTCGAACGCCTGATTGTCCAGGAACGCTTTCGCGAAGATCTTTACTATCGTTTGAATGTCATCCCGATCACGGTTCCGCCTCTTCGAGAGCGTCTCGAAGATGTTCCCGAGTTGGTTAGTTATTACCTCCGCTGGTTCGCGGAGCAGATGGGAAAACACGCGCCGGAACTCGAAGACGAAGCCCTGGCTTCGTTGTCGGTCTATTCGTGGCCCGGAAACGTGCGCGAACTCCGAAACACGATCGAGCGAGCCATTGTCGTCGCGGAGGGGCCGATCATTACGGTTGACGACTTGCCCGATGAGGTCACGCGGCGGGCGCCGAGAATCTTAAGACCGTCGGAGCCGGTGCTTCAAGTCAAACCCGATCGAAAGAAACGCAAGGAAGATCGCTTGAAGGAAGAACGCGAGCAACTCGTCAGGGCGCTGGCAGAAGCCAACGGCAACAAGACGATTGCTGCTCGCGCACTCGGCATTCCACGCAGCACGTTGCTCAGCAAGCTCCAACGGCACGGTCTTCAGTGAACTTTCTGATGTCTCGCTTTTCTGCTGGTCTATTCGGCGGCCAGTGACACGCGCACGATTTCCTTATCATTGCGGGCCACCATGCAACGATTCGCGAACGCGGGGTGCATCCAGACGACCGGCCGATTCACCAGTTGATTCGTCGGTTCCAGAATCTGCGCTCGGCTGATTTCCTTGTAACCGTCTGGCGTCAGGTTGGCGATTATCAACTGACCTCGCTCGTTAAACAGAAAGAAGCGATCGTCATGGGCGACGATGAATGCATGTCCCCAACGCTCCTCTTTGCCGGAAGTCGGCGCGAATGTCTCCCAAATGCGCTCTCCGGTGGTGACTCGCAAACAGCGGAGCTGTCCATAGCTGCACACTCCGTAGATGTAGCCGTCCTTAATGAACGGCGTGGTCATGATGCTATGAAGGCCGTCCGTGTTTCGCTCGCTGTTGCTGCGTCCCTTCCAAAGTACCCGTGCCGCCGGCTTGTCATTGGCAAGCTGAAGCATCAAGGGGCCATTGTAAAACGCCGTGATGAAAAGCCGATCACCTGCCAAACGAGGCGTGGGAATCGACAACGCTGCACGAGATTCGAAAGGCTGCGACCAATAGAGCTTTCCGGTTTCGGGGTTCAGGGAACAGACCGCGTCCGGATACCAGATAATCAGTTGCCGCGTTCCGCCGGCCTCAATAATTACCGGGGGGCAGTAGCCCGGTTCTCGAGCCGCGAGGCTGCGCCAGATTTCCTTGCCGGTGTCTTTGTGAAATGCAACCACAAGCGAGTCGTTGTCGCCACCGACGAGGCAAATGAGCTTATCGCCATCGAGCAATGGATGCGCGGCAAAACCCCAAAGCGGAACTTTGGCCCCGAAACCTCCAGTGAAGTTCTTCGACCAGACCACCTTTCCGGATTCCGCATCGAGGCAAAGCAGATGGCCTTCACTTCCCAGAGTGTAAACCTTGCCGCCGGCGATCGTGGGGGTGCAGCGCGGCCCGGCGGCATAGCTCACAGTGTAGGGGCATTCGTAGGCGTGTTCCCAAATCGTCTTTCCCGAATGCTCGTCGAGGCAGAGAACCCGTTCGCGTCCGGCCAGACCCTTCGGGCGAACGAATGGGCTTTTCGGAGGGATCGCTTTCGGGTCGCGTATCCAATCGGTGACATAAATCTTGCCCCCCGCGACGGCTGGGCCTGAGTAACCCTCGGCGACCGGCACGCGCCACAAGACCTTTGGGCCGTTCGCGGGGAGCTTCGAGACGATACCGGTTTCACGCCACACGCCGTCTCGCTTCGGTCCGAGCCATTGCGGCCAATCATCGCCGCGGGCAACCGTCGCCGAGATGGTCATTGCCAGTAGCCCGAAGCCCGACAACCGCATGAACGAAACGACGGCACGACGCATTCTGAGACTCCTATTGGTATGGCCCGTCACACGAGAAGATTGTTGAACCTCTGGACGATTGTTCGGTCACGGAAATTCAACTTGGCGAATCATCGCCAGTGGATGGCATGAGGCGCTCCGGGCATATCCTTTTCCCATTGAACTTTCCCGTCGGCCCCGACCTTGACGAGTCGCTTCTTATTCTTGATGGCAACCAGCGTCGAACCGTCGGGCAGTCGCGTTGCGTACCATGCGCCGGGCACGGTAGTTTCCCATATCGTCTTGCCGCTCGGATTGGTCTCAATGATCTTCCCAGATTGGACGCGAGGTAGGAGCAAGGTTCCGCTGTCTGTAACCTCGACGCCTCCCCAGTGTTCGAGGTTGAAACGGTTCTCTTCGCGGCCATTCACGCCGAGAATCACAACCGTACCTTCGCTGCCCGAACATGCGACACGACCATCGGGGAGCTTCATCGCATCGGCGATGGAACAACCCTCGGCCGCAAGGAATCGATAGACTTCCGAGCCGTCGCGACGATATTCAGCGACATAGCCGTTGGTGGCGACAAACGTGTTGCCGTTGGGCATTCGCGAGCAGGAAACTGGCCCATCTTCGATGGTTTTTTCCCATAGTATCTCGCCGGTCGTCGCTCGCTCTGTGATGCGATTCGACCGTTGCTCCGCGATGAGGCAGCGATTGCCCGAAAGGGCATGAGCATCGACCGGGCCGTTAATGTCACCGAAGCCCCAACTTTCGGTGCCGTCTCCACGCCATTCCCAGACGCGACCTTCGGTGACATCGCAAATCACGGCAACCTCAACGGCCCGGGCTTCCTTTCGGCCGAGCAGAATCTGATTGCCTTTTTCCTTCCACCATTCGGCCCAAACCTCCATACCCTTCTTTCGGCCCTCGCTGTTCCCGGTGCCGACAACGGCCTTCGGGGCCTGGTTGCCGGCGAGATCGTACAGGAGTTCCTCGGCTTGTTGCCAAAGGGTCACTGGGCCTTCAGCGACGACGGCGATCAACACCGGGACCGCGTCACGATCATCGTGTTCGAGCAGCCCACGAGCCGCATGGAAGCGAACGCGGACGTCAGCATCTTTCAAACACCCTTTTATCTGACGCCGAACTGTGCGATCGTCGGATCTGACGACGATTCTGACGGCCAACTCGCGTCGCTCTGCAGTTGGGTCATTCAAAGCTCGAACTATGGCAGGATGGACGTCCTTTCCGGAAACGGCGATCACGGCGAGGCCATCACGCACCGCGGCGGCGTGAGATTCCTCGATCGCCGACGGGTAATAATCGAGCAACCCCTCGACGGCCTTTTCGTGCCGCTGGCGGATCAACTGTCGCACGACCACTACGGGAAGGTCGAAGCGGGTTCCGGCTCGAATATCGTCAACGGCTTTCTTGGCACGGCCGACGATTTCCGGATCCGGATCGGAAAACGCTTCCCGCAGCGGTCCAAGGGCAACCGGTCCCAGATCCGTGAGCTTGCGGCTGGCTTCCTGTCGCACGCGATAACTGCGGTCGCCGAGTTGCCGGATCAGTTCGCCAATCTGCGCTCGGCGCGCGTTGGTGAGTATTTGCCCCTTGAGGTAGGCAAAGAGCCGATCCGTATCGTTGCCTCCGAGCTGTTCCTGGAGCCGCTTGGCGTCTGAGGTTGGGTCCATCGCCGGACACCAGGGCGCGCCGGCTACCAGAAGCCCGACGACGATAATTCGCTTCATGATCGCTCCTCCGAACCGTCCGCGAACGAACCGCCTTCACGTCCACGATACTCGCCGGACGGGTTGGTTGGCAAACGATTCGTCCGAATTGTTGTCAAATGGCAGTTCTAATCAGGCCTTCGGTTTTGAGGTCTATTCGGGAATGACCGATACTGACGCCGATTGTTTGTAATTCTTTCAGAGACTGCCTTCAGTGCTGGGAATCACACGGAGCACAACCCTGTAGGATTCAGTGAGCGGTCGAACATGTCTTCCCGTTGACGGAATTGGCGGAGCCTCCTTTGCCGACAGGATGCGGATCCGAGGGCGTTTCCTTGGAGGGACATCGTGCGGCGCGTCGTCGTCACTGGATTAGGTATCGTCGCTCCCAATGGGATCGGCGCGAAGGCATTCTGGTCCGCTTGCCTCAATGGTGAGAGTGGCATCCGGCCCATTCGATCGTTCGATGCGTCGCGTTTTCCGGTTCGAATCGCGGGCGAAGTTCCGGAGTATGACATTGAGTCGTTCGTTCCTGTGAGCCATCGTAAGTCGCTCAAAGTCATGGGTCGGGCGGCGCGGTATGCCGTTTCGGCCGCCGGCATGGCCATTCACGATAGCCAGCTTGAATTTGGTCAGGAAAACCCCGAGCGAATCGGCGTCGTGTTGGGAACCGGGCCTGTTCCCATCGATAGCGGAGAAGTCGCGCCCTTGCTTCGCGACGCGACGATTGACGGCTCACTGGATCCCACTCGGCTTGGAAACGGCCCGAGCTTGCCTCCGCTGTGGCTGCTTCGACATCTTCCAAACATGGCCGCTGCTCATGTGTCGATGGCCTTTGGCGCCCAAGGCCCGAATAGCTCGGTGACCACGGCGTGCGTCGCGGGCACGCAAGCGATCGGCGAAGCGTTCCGGCTCATCGCGCGGGGTGACGCCGACATCATGCTTGCAGGAGGAGCCGATAGCCGGATCGAGCCATTGATGCTGCTCGCCTACGTATCGCTCGGGGCGCTCAGTCGTTCCGATCGACCCGCCAACGAAGTTTCACGTCCCTTCGATCGCTTTCGCGACGGGTTTGTCATGGGCGAAGGTGCGGGCATCATGATTCTCGAAGAACTAAATCGGGCCCAGGCTCGCGGCGCCCGGATCTACGCCGAGGTCGCGGGATTCGGCAGCAGTTTCGACTCGTACTCAGTTACCAAGCCCGACCCCGAAGCGAAAGGGGCAGCTCGCGCCATCCGTGAGGCCCTGCGCGAGGCTCGATTGGATGCGTCCCACGTCGATTACATCAACGCTCATGGGACCAGCACTCGGCTCAATGACCAGATGGAGACGGTAGCGGTCAAACGAGTCTTCGGCGAAGGCGCGTCGCTCGTGCCCATCTCGTCCATCAAGTCCATGATCGGTCACTTGATCGGAGCCGCCGGCGCCGTGGAGGCGGTCGCCATGGCGTTGGCCCTCGATTCCGGGGCCATTCCACCGACCATAAACTTGACCGACGCGGACCCCGAATGCGACCTTGATTACGTCCCACGAACCGCGAGGGAACTACCGATCCAGACAGTAGTTTCGACCAGTTTCGGCTTCGGTGGCCAGAACGGGGCGCTCGTGATGAAACGCTTCCGCGGATAACCCCGCCCAAAAACCCAGATTGACACAATTTCCAAGGCCGAATACGATTCGCCGACACGATCGTTTGGAGAACTTCGGCAACGCACCCACAGCGATCGGGTTTTTCAATGCGTTGGCGTATCGGAAACGCCGCGCGATCAGGATGAGGCCGAATTCGTTGTCCTAGACGGAACGCTCATGGCAGAGATGACCGCACAAATCAAGCCCGAATCGGCGACCAAGGTGCCGATGGGAATATTCGCAGGCGCCGGCCTGTTTGTAGCCGCCCTCGGCTGGACAATGTGGCCGACGCTTCGCGACTTGTTCGACAAGTGGATGAACGACCCCGGCTACTCACACGGGATTCTGGTGCCGCCGTTCGCGGCCTATCTGCTCTGGGCGAGACGCGATCGAGTGACGATGGGGCAACCGGCAGTCTGGCTCGGATTCGGTTGCCTCTTCCTGGCGGCTGGGGTTCGCCTTGTCAGCGGCGTGTTCATTCGGCCCTGGATGGATGCCTACGCGATTCTGCCAGCCGCTGCGGGCCTGGCCTTGCTGCTCGGAGGAATCGCGGCCCTCCGATGGTGCTGGCCCGGAGTCCTGTTCTTGTTTTTCATGATCCCGTTGCCGTACATGTTCGAGCGCGCCTTGGGGGCACCACTCCAACGGGTCGCCACGATTGGCAGCGAATTCCTGCTTCAAACCATCGGGCAACCGGCCGTGGCCGAGGGCAATACTATCTTGTTGAACGATGTGACCTTGGGGATCGTCGACGCGTGCAGCGGGTTACGCATGCTAGTGACGTTCTTCGCCTTTGCCACGGGCGTCGCCATGTTGATTCAGAAGAGTTGGATCGAAAAAGCAACGATCATCGGCAGCGCATTGCCAATCGCCATCATCACCAACATCCTCCGAATCGTCGCGACAGGGCTGATGTACCAATACAACTCTGAATTCGCGCACCGCTTCTTTCATGATATGGCCGGTTGGTTCATGATGCCGATTTGCTTGATGTTTCTCGGTATCGAACTTTGGATCATGAAACGCCTCGTCATCGAGCCTCAAGAGGTGGCGCCGATGCTGATTCGCTGATGCTTCGAAAGCGGCACAAGGATGTTCCGGTAGCTCAAGGAAGGGCCAACGATGCTTCCAATCCACGATGATCGCCCGATTCCGACCGAACCCACTCTCCGGCTATCTCCAGATCGGCCGCCCATCGACTCGGTGACTTCGGCCTTCGAGCCTCGCCGGGTCGCCAATGCGCTCAAACATCATTGGTTTCTGGTGCTGGCCATCGGCAGCCTTGTGTCGGGCGCCCTGGCCACGGCGGCCTGGACCTTGATTCCGTCAAAATACACGACCTACGCCATCATTCGCGTCTCGATGTTTGATCCGGTGGTCTTGCAAGGTCAGCGATACGATAACGCTGCCGGACGAACCGAATTCGTCACTTATCTGAAGACTCAGGCAAAGCTCATCACCAGCCACTTTGTCCTTTACGCTGCCATCCGCGACGACAAGATCGACGAACTGGACATGCTCAAGAAGACGGAAGATCCCATCCGTTGGCTTGAGGAGAATCTGCAATTGGAGTTCTCCGAAAACTCCGAAATCCTCAAAATCGCGCTTACCGGTGATAAGCCCGAGGAATTGGCGAAGATCGTTAATGCCGTCCAAAAAGCCTACATGAAGGAGGTCTTCGAGAAAGACCGACTTAATAAACAGGGTCAACTTGAGATTCTCGAAGGAGTGCGCAAGAAGATCGACGACACGCTGCAAAGCCGTCTCAAGAGTATTGCGGTCAAGAAAGATCCCCGAGACCCCAGCGAAAAGGGTGCGGACGCCCCGGATTCAGTCAAGGTCCGCATGGGGATGGTTCAATTTCAGCGGCTCAACGATGAACTGAGCAAGGCACAGGTTGAGCAGGAAATCGCGTTGCAGCGGGTTCGCACGCTCGAAGCAAAGTTGTTGCGACTGGAAGCTGTCGAGGTCTCGACTCAGGAACTCGAGGATGTCCTGAACAAGGACCCGGAAATGAAGAACCTAATCGACGCTTTCGAGGCCGCCGAGAAACGAGCGTCGTACAAGCGTGAAGTCGTTTCCTCAGAGAATCATCCCGAGTATCAAGACGCTCTCAAACGCGTGGAAACGGCGCGGGCCGCAGCCGACGCTTATCGTCGCAAGATCAAAGGTGACCTCACAAGGCGGTTGCAAGCGGTCTACCGAAACGAATCGGGGAAGGAACTCGAAAAGGCCCGTGAGCAGGCAGCCGGCTATTCGTTGCGGATTCAGAAACTCCAAGGTCAGATTGCGGCGATTCCGCCCGTCGCCGTTGCGGCCGCCGCCGATCCGATGGAACGATCCCTCGCCTACGACACCGACCGCTTTGACTTTCAGCATGGCGTCAGCCTGATGAATGACTTGGTGAGCCAAATCAACCTGCTGAGAGTACAGATTCAGTCACCGGCGCGTGTTCGGCTGCTTCAGTCGGCCGCGGTGCCCATCAAGCGCGAGATGAAGAAACAACTGATGGCGACCGGTGGTGCCGGCCTGTTGGGCTTCGTTCTTATCGGTGGATTGGTCGTCGTTGCCGAATCGCGAATCCGGCGTGTGTTCAGCAGCAAGGATTTGTCGCCGGAGCGACTCAACATCGTTGGCTCACTGCCGGATCTTAACGCCGTCGATGCCCGATTGAAAACGCGAGCGCCGGATGGATCGGTTGTCAAGGGCGACGCCTACACGGAAGCCGTGGATAAGCTCCGGCTCTTACTGCTTCGCAACCTCCCGAATCGCCGATCGCAGACCATTCTCATCGCGAGTGCGGAGGCAGGCGAAGGCAAGACGACGTTGGCCGGTCACTTGGCGTTGAGCCTGACGAAAAGCGATCGCAAGACGGTGATCGTGGACGCCAACTTGCGAAAGCCAGCCATGCATCGACACCTCGGACTTGCCGTCCAACCCGGAATGTGCGAGGTTTTGCGCGGCGAAAACGCCCTTCAAGAAGTCGTGCAGCGCACCGCCATCGACAATCTTTGGTTCCTCCCGGCCGGCGAATGGGACGGGTCCGCCAAGCAGGCGTTGGCTCGCGATCGTACGCAACGGATAATCGAACGCCTTCGCCAAGACTTCGACTATGTCGTCATCGATTCCCACGCACTATTGCCGGCAGCCGACACATTGCAGCTTGCCCAGCATTGTGATTCGGCGATCATTTGTGCTCGCCGACTCGTCACCCGAGTCGAGCCGATTGATGAGGCTTACCGCAAATTGTGCGACTTGGGTATTCCGCACGTGGGTGTCGTTTACTCGGGGGACTCTCCAGCTTGACGCGCTGGGCGGTGAATCGTCGGGAAAAATGGAGTTTTTCTCAAGGAATTGACCTCGCATGACGCAGCGTTTCACGTTATTAGTGGTTGGCTCGATCATCATGCTTTCCGTGGGCGTCTACCATGGCGTGGCGACGGATCGATGGAGTGATCCCGCTATCGAAGGGCAGATGGTCATCAAGGTTCGAAAAGTTCCCGATCGGATCGGAGAATGGGTGGGCGACGCTTGGGAAACAGACGAAAGTCCCGAACCCAAAACCGTCGCCATCAGCCGTCGCTACACGCATTCGACGACAGGCCAGAAGGTCTTGGTCTCGCTGACGCTGGGGCGCGGAGGCCGAGTGTCGATTCATAACCCAGAGTACTGCTATCTGGGGAGCGGTTACAAACTGGTCGATTCGATCAAGCCTTTTTCCGTAGCTGGCGACCGCGATGCGGCGAAGCTTTGGACCGCCCATTTTCAGAAGAAAAGAGCAACCTCAGTCGAGTCGGTACGCATCTATTGGACCTGGACCTCCGATGGTCGATGGCTAGCCCCGGAGTTTCCGCAAATGAGGTTTGCCGGCGTTGCCGAATTGTGTAAGCTCTACGTCCTTCATGGAGTGACGACTCATGGCAAGGAAGACGAGACGAACTATCAAACGTTCTTGCGATCGTTCTTAAACGAAACCACCACGATTCTCACCTCGGGATAGACGGATCGACGTTGCCCAACCGACGTGGTCGGACCTGAACCGTAACCCGATCGGAACAATCCTCCCAACGGAACAGGAAGATGAGCGTACATCGTTTAGGCCTCCAAGCAAAGCCGTCCTCCCCACGGCGAAAGAAGTATCGTGCGGGCGTCGCTCGAAGCGCGCCGCCGGCGGCACTCGGACCCCGATTGACACCCGGATATCTGCTGTCGCGGGGAGGGTATGCCGTGGGCGTCAAGCGGGTCGTCGATGTGTTCTTGGCACTTGCTTTGTCGATTATCGCGGCACCCATCATCCTGTTGGCAGCGCTGGCGGTACGACTGACCTCGCGTGGACCCGGTATCTATACCCAGACACGCTTGGGTGAAGGCGGGCGGCCATTCACGATCTACAAGATTCGGACGATGGTACACAATTGCGAATCGCTCACCGGCCCGCGGTGGGCGATGCCGGGCGATCCTCGCGTCACGCCCGTGGGCGCATTGCTTCGCGCCACCCACATTGACGAGCTGCCTCAGCTCTGGAACGTCTTGAAGGGCGATATGAGCATGATCGGCCCGCGGCCCGAACGCCCCGAGATTGCCGAAAAATTGTCACGGCTCATCCCGCGTTACGACGAGCGACTGGCCGTGAGACCCGGTATCACGGGGCTGGCGCAAATTCAGCTTCCCCCCGATACAGACATCGACAGCGTCGAGCGGAAGCTCGTCCTTGACCTGGCGTACATCGAGTACATTGGGCCGTGGCTTGACCTGAAAATCGTCGCTTGCACGGCTTTGAAAATGTTCGGCATCCCTCAAGGATTCTACCGGCGACTCTTGGGGTCGGCGCATCGGTTGGGAACGCAGATTCTGCTGCGTCCGAACAACAACAACCGCCGAGCCGCGTAACCCTTCTCAAACACGGGCCGCGAGCGGATCGCCTCCGCTCGCGGTTTGGATCCACCATGGATGGAACTCTTCCCTTCATCACGGTCATCGTCCCGGTTCGGAACGAGGCCGCGTGTATCGAACGGACTCTGACGCATCTGCTACGACAAACCTATCCGGCCGAGCGGTTTGAAATCATCGTCGCGGACGGGCGATCGACCGACGACACGGTGCCCATTGTCCGGTCCGTACAAGAACGCCATTCAAACGTGCGGCTGCTCTTCAATCCGAAACGGCTCGCCAGCGCCGCGAGGAATCTCGGGGTTCGGCACGGGCACGGCGACATTTTTGTCATCATCGACGGCCACTGTGACGTCACCCGCCGCGATTACCTTTGGCAAGTTGTTCAAGCCTTTCGCCGTAGCGGTGCCGATTGTCTGGGCCGGCCTCAGCCGTTGGAAATCGCGTCGCCGAATGCGATTCAGCAGGCCATCGCCTTGGCTCGACGATCGTGGCTGGGACACAACCCCAGTTCGTTTATCTACTCATCGCAGGAACAATTCGTTCGAGCGTCGAGCGTCGCTGTCGCCTATCGGCGGCATGTTTTCGATCGCGTCGGATTGTTCGACGAGCGATTTGATGCGTGTGAGGATGTCGAGTTCAATCACCGTGTCGATCAAGCGGGACTTTCTTGCTTTTTCACGCCGGCCATTGGTGTTACTTATCACCCGCGCGCCTCGCTGATCGCGTTGATCTATCAATTGGGTCGCTATGGCCGGGGGCGAATCCGATTGGCCAGAAAACACGCGGAGGCGTTGTCGTTGCCGGCGATTGCTCCAATGCTCTGTGGACTATTCCTGGCGGCGACGGGCGTCCTGGGATTGTGGTTCCCGATGATGGCGACGGCCTTTTGCTGTTGCGTTCTCCTCTATGCCGCCGTTCTCTGTGGAACGAGCGTCGCCTTGGCGTTACGCTCATTCCAACCGGAATCGCTTGTCTGGCTCCCGTTGGTCTTCCTGTCTATCCACACGGGCTTCGCCTGGGGAACACTTTCGGAGTTGTGTCGTCGAAAGTGGCCGCCGAGCGCAGCCGACGATTCGGAAAGATGGTCGCTCGTTCCCAGGATCCCCGCCGATCATTCCGAAGCACCGATCTTGGCCCGAACGGCTGCCTGACCCAGCCTGTCGCAATAGTCGCCGAACGATTCGCCAGGCCGCCGCTCTGATTGATACACGCGGAAGAGCCGCCCAAGGATCGGTACGATGTTGGCCTTCGGGACCAGGTCCATCAACTCAAAGTTGAGCCGCTGCCCGGTGACACTTCCCCCAACAAAGAGCGTGAACTTTTCGCCGCTGCGTCCGACGATACCAATGTCACTCTGATAGGGGCGAGCGCATCCGTTGGGGCAACCCGTCATTCTCACCGAAATCCGCTCGTCCTCAAGGCCCAATGCAGCTAGGTCGGCTTCGAGGGCGTCGATGATCTCCGGCAGCGCGCGTTCCGACTCCGATATGGCCAATCCACACGTCGGGATTGCCGGGCAGGCCATACTGAATTGCTGAACGAGCGAAATACGCTCAATTGGAGCAACCCCATGATCTGCTAAGAGTCGATCGACCTCCGCCCGCATGGGTGCATCGATGTCGCAGAGCAAGACGTCTTGCTGCGGAGTGATTCGGACATTCGGCCGAACGCGACGGACGATTTCTCGAAGCCCGCTTCGCAGTCGAAAGTCCCCATCGTCTTTGACTCGTCCGTTCTCCACGCTAATGCCGCGACACCATTTTCCGTCGTCTTGTGCGTGCCATCCCAGGTGAAGATCGACATCTGTGACGCGGAGCATTTGCGGTGGGGCGGGCGGCCGATTCAGATAGCCGGCCAACACCTCGCGGAATCGCTCGACTCCCCAGTCATGGACGAGGTACTTGATCCGAGCGCGCTTTCGATCTGCCCGATTGCCGTGGTCTCGAAAGAGTTTGATGACCGCTTCGGCCGTGGACAAGACCTCATCGGGTTGAATCGAACATATATGCCTCGCAATGAACGGAAACGTGTTCGCGTTGCCGTGGGTCATTCCCATTCCACCGCCCACTAGCACGTCGAAGGCCACGATTTGGCCATCGGCGACGCTGGCGAGAAATCCAAGGTCCTGAGCGTAGATATCGACACAATTGTCATAGGCCAGCCCCAGACCCGTCTTGAACTTCCTTGGCAAATAGGATTTCCCGTAGATCGGTTCGTCGATCTCGGCGGGTTCACTGACGCGATTGCCGTTGAGCCAAATCTCGTGATAAGCTCGAGTCCGCGGCGCGAAGTAATCGGCAATCCGGTCTGCGAGTTTCTGAAGCTGCCGGCGGACGGGGTCAAACGCAGCGGGACATGCCATCACATTGCGCTCGACATCGCCACACGCACCCAGAGTCGTCAACAACGACTCATTTATGCCGGCAATCGTCGCCTTGAGATCTTTCATCAAGACGCCATGAAGCTGGATACCTTGGCGAGTGGTGAATCGCAGTGTGCCGTTCGCGTATCTCCCGGCGAGTTCGTCGATAGCTAGATATTGATCCGCTGTCACCCTTCCGCCTGGGATCTTGCATCGGACCATGAACATGTAGTATTTGCCGACACCTTCTTTTCGCCGTGTCTTGCGGGCGTCACGATCTTCCTGCTGATAGCTGCCGTGAAACTTGATGAGATTCTTGTTGGCATCGTTAAAGTGATCGACGCCCGATCGCAACTCGTCGGCGATCGAGCCGCGCAATTGCCGGCTGGCTTCCTTGATGCCTTCGACCGCGGATGGCGCCGGTTTCGCCGTCGGTTCAGTCATTGAGTCTTTCCTCATGGAAACGTCGACCGATATTGCATCTTCGACCGATTTTGATGATCGTTTTACCAAAACCGTGAAATCGCAACAGGCGAAATCTTCCGACTCGATAACCTGATTACGGCCTGCGTTAACGTGGAAGACGTGCGGAGCCAAAACCTGATGAAGGCCGAACCCTGAAATGGACGAATTCCTTTGGTGCCTCGACAGCTACCGGCCATTAGCCGGGGTGACAAGGGCCTCCCACCCGTGACGCCAATCAGTGCGCCAGCATGTCTTGGGTTTCTGACAATCCTCCATGAAGCAACCGGTTTCCTCGGCGGCTACCTCGTGACTAACCTCTGGGGTCGGCCGCTCGAGTTCCGATTGAGTACGGCGGTCCAGCCGAATCGCGTGCAGCAAATCCTCTATGGGCCGACCCTCACCGAATACCTCCACGCCGAATTGATAGGCAAGACGCTCGTCGAGAAAACGTCAACTGCGGCGACGATCATCGTGACCGACCGGCAACCGGTACTTGAGCTCCGCAATTTTCAAGCGACTCCGGTCGTCTGGGTTGTGCCCGCCGAGGAGACCGAACCCAGCGGGATTGTCACGGTGCGAGCCGCCGGCGACGGTCAACCCGCTCTAGCTACCTTGAAGAGATACGCGGACGATCTTCCGATTGTGCGAGACGTACTGCATCGCCTCGACAGTCATTTCGACATGAACGAACCATTCGCGAGGATTCGCGAAGCGATCGTCGAGGCGCGTAAACTCGGAGTGACGCGCCATGCCGGATGACTCAACCGCCACCTGGACGCCGAACCTATCATTGAGCGTGGATGTGAAGCCCGCCGTGCGGCTCGATCGCGGCATGACGGTAACGGCTCGTGAAGCCCGGTTGATCGACGGAACGCCGTGGGTTCGCTCGTTGGGCAAGCTCACCATTGATGTCCCGACTCACGGATGGAAGTTCCCAACGCCTCCTATTGAGCCATGTGCCGATGCCGTCGCCGGTGTGGAGTATCGGCCAGCGGTACCGCGGCCCCATCGCTCCAAACGAATCCGCGCAAAGCCAACCGGCGAGACGGTCATGGTTAAGGACCGTTTGCTTTATCTCCTGCAACCACCCTTGGAGCACCTGTTTGGCGGCAAACAGGTTCCCGTTCCGTTTCAGCCATTTCCGTATCAGCTCGAAGGCATCGCTTTTTTGATGCCAAGGCATTCCGCGTTGCTCGCCGACGAAATGGGTCTGGGGAAGACGGCGCAGGCGATTCTGGCTCTGAGGTTGCTTTTCCATGCCGCGCTGGTTACGCGGGCTTTGATCGTGTGCCCCAAACCCCTCGTCTTCAACTGGTCCCGAGAGCTGCGACAATGGGCCAGCGACTTGCCGTTTGAGGTGATCACCGGTGATACGAACTCCCGGCGTGCTTCATGGTTCGTGTCGAATTGTCCCTTGAAACTCGTCAACTACGAAATCCTGACGCGCGATTCGGTATTAATTGACGACGATCGCGTTGCGTTTGACGTTGTTGTTCTCGACGAGGCCCAGCGAATCAAGAATCGAGAATCGAAAACGGCTCAGGCGGCAAGGGCGTTGCGCCGCTCACGAAGCTGGGCACTGACCGGCACTCCCATCGAGAACAGCCCGGACGATTTGGTGAGCCTCTTCGCGTTCGTCGATCCCGATCGCATTCCGCCAGAGACTCCGGCCAAACAGATTCCGAGATATACGACCGATTGCATCCTGCGACGAACGAAGGACGATGTTCTCTCCGACATGCCGCCGAAGATCATTCGCGATACCGTGCTTGAACTGACGGCGGCACAACGTGCAAGTTATCAACTGGCCGAAGAAGAAGGCGTGATTCGGCTCAACGCTTTGGGTGACACGATCACGGTCCAGCACGTGTTTGAGCTGGTGATGCGCCTCAAGCAAATCTGCAACTTCGATCCGGCAACGGGTGAGAGCGCGAAATTGGAACAATTGGAGGCGGATCTTGCTGAAGTCGCCGAGAGCGGCCGGAAGGCGATTGTCTTCTCGCAGTGGGTCGAACCGCTCGAGACATTGGCCGAGATTCTAAGACCGATGGGCGTGTTGCAGTTTCATGGCAAGATTGCTCCGGCTCAACGACCCGCGATACTTGATCGATTCAAGAACGACCCGAGTATTCACGTTATCCTGATGAGCTATGGCACGGGCAGCGTCGGCCTGAACTTGCAGTTCACGAACTATGTCTTCTTGTTTGACCGCTGGTGGAATCCGGCCGTCGAAGATCAGGCAATCAACCGCGCCCATCGAATCGGTCAGACCGAGCCAGTGATTGTGACCCGGTTTGTTACGAAGGACACGATCGAGGGCCGAATTGCGGAAGTGTTGCAGAGGAAGCGTGATCTCTTCGACGAACTCCTGGGACAAAATGGCCCTCCGATTCAGTTGGGGATGACCGAGGACGAGATCTTCAGTCTCTTTGATATCCGCCATCGGCCGAAGCGAGGTTTGTAGAGGCAACAACCGGCGCGAGTCGATAGAATCCGATCATCGCGACTAACAGGATGCCAACTCATGAACCTCGCCGACCGTGCCGCCAACGCCGTCAATCGAGACCGCCTCTTGGACACCGCGTTCCGCTTGGTTTCCGTGCCAAGTCGGACGGGTGAGGCCGGCGAGGTCGCGGATTGCTTGCATGAGATTTTGAGAGACGACGGATTCACCGTCCAACGCGTCGAGGCGGGACATGTAGCAGCGCCTGCGGTTATTGCCCGCTGGCCGGCACAACGACCTGGCCGGACACTTCAATTCAACGGGCACCTTGACGTTGTTCACTTGCCGTATGTCGCCCCTTCGGTTTCAGACGGCCTTTTGCGTGGAAGCGGTTCGTGCGACATGAAAGGCGGCGTCGCGATCGCCGTGGAAGCCCTTCGTGCGGTGCGTGACGCCGATGCGCTCGAGGCGGGGTTGATACTCTTCACGGCCAATGACCTTCACGAGGCTCCTTGGGGACATGGGCAGCAACTGAATGAGTTGATTCGATCGGGAATCCATGGCGACGCTGTCCTGATTCCCGAGCCTCTCAATGATCGATTGCCGGTGATTGGCCGCGGATCGGCTACGTGGAAGGCACGCATTCGCCGCGCGGGACCGCCGGTTCACGAAGTCATGCGAAACGAGTGCGATCCCAACGTCATCGCCGCCGCGGCCGATTTGGTGACGCGGCTCATGAGGTTGGATGCGGAAATTGGTCGCCATGTCGATGCTCAGGCAGGACGCGAGAGCCTCTTCATTGGCCAGATTCACGGCGGCGAGATCTTCAATCAATACCCGCAGGAATGCTGGCTCGAAGGCACGCGGCGGTGGCTGCCGGACGGAAACGCGGATCGGGTCGAGGCCGATCTTCGCGCCCGAATCCAACGTTTTGCCGATGATTGGAACGTCGAGGCCCGATTGGAATACCTTCGCATTCGCGAAGCGTTTCGCCTGAATCTGAATGACCCGCTCGTCGGTGCTTTTCAGCAATCATTCACGGAGATGGTCGGCAAACCGTTACCGATCGGGCCGAAACTGTTCGTGGATGATGGAAATAGTTTTTGGGGACTAGCCGGAGTTCCCGCGATTACCCATGGTGCCCGTGCCGGGGGCCAGCATACCACGCACGAGTGGATTGACATCGACGATATGGTACGTGTCGCGAAGCTCTATGCTCGCGTCGCAGTCCGCTTTTGCGCCGCTGCCTGACGAATCCGATTGACGCGGTCGAGAGTTCGTGGTGAACTGTGATGAGTCCCGCCGGAATCCTACCTCGCGAGTTCATCATGTCGCTTCATTCGCATGGTCATGCCTTTGGTGGATTCGATCCATTCGCGTCGGAAGGCTTGTCACTCGTTTCACGACGCAATTTGCTCAAGGTCGGCTTCTCGGGCCTTGCTGGGCTGACGCTGCCCAAGTTGCTTCACGCACGCGAGAAGAACCCGCGAATATCCAGCCGCAAGAGCGTCATTTTGTTATGGATGACCGGTGGACCGAGCCATATCGACACGCTCGATCCCAAACCTGATCGACCGCTGGAGAATCGCGGCCCGTTCGGCACGATCGCGACACGGCTGCCGGGCGTGCGAATCTGCGAGCATTTGCCGAAACTGGCTGCGATGCTGGATCGGTTCACCGTGATTCGCTCGGTCGACTGCCGCCACAGTAATCATGAGCCGAATACCGTATTCCAAACGGCCAACCGCGCCGCGGAGCCTCGTGAGAATCGCGAAGCTCCGATGTATCCGGCCATCGGTTCGGTTATTTCCAAGCATCGTGGGGCGAATCATCCAGCGATGCCCGCTTACGTCGGCTTCTTCCGATCGCGTTCGCATATCGCGTTTGGCGGCTACATGGGCAGGGCGTATGATCCCTTTCCGGGAAACCTCGCGGCGCGACTACCAATTTACTCCCTTGTTGGCGAAGATTCTGGGCAGGTGACACAAGGCGACCTGTTCCGAATCTCAGCCGCATTGTCGCCTCAACAAATTCGCGAACGGACGTCACTCTTGTCGGCATTTGACCAACTCAATCGCGACGTGGATGTTGCGGCCGTGTTTGAGAGTATTGATCGATATCAGCGGCAGGCAGTGGATATGCTCGTGGGGGCAAAGGCTCGCGACGCATTCGACTTGGCTCGTGAGCCGCTGCCGACTCGGGAGCGATACGGCAAGCATCTTTGGCTGCAACAGGCGCTCTTGGCGAGGAGGCTTGTCGAAGCCGGAAGTGCGTTTGTGACCATTGATCTGAGTTATCACACGGCCTCCGGTACTTGGGATACTCACGGCGACAATATCCCGCCGTATGGCGGCATCAAGAAAGGCCTTGGCCCACTGCTTCCATTATTCGATCACCTGATTACGACGCTGGTGAGCGACCTCGAACAACGCGGCACCTTGAACGACGTACTCGTAATTGCGATGGGTGAGTTTGGCCGCACTCCGCAGATGGGAACGCAAGGAAGTACCGATGGCCGAAACCATTGGCCGGTTGTGATGTCGATGCTTCTCGCAGGTGGCGGGCTTCGCCATGGACAATTGATTGGCGCAACCGAGCACGATGGGGGCAACATCAAAGAGCGGCCTGTCACTCCCGGCGACTTAGCGGCGACGATCTATCGGCATATGGGCATGCCTTTGGATATAACTTATCTTGATCCGACGGGACGTCCTCGACCCGTCCTCGATCATGGTGAGCCAATTCGGGAAGTCTTTTGAAATCGTGGAACTGCCAATGAATCGTCATTTAATCGTCCTCATCGCATCGTCAATCTTGGCGCCGATCGCCCACGCTCATCCGAAGCCGGCCGAGTCCCTTCGCGAATACGTTGCCAAGAACGCGCGGCGGCATGCCGCGGGCCTCTATCTGCTCAACCGCAAAGTGGGCTGGATCGTCATCGAATCCAGGCTCGGCACGCATGACGGCAAGGAAGTCGCGTTGAGTACGTCCGAGATGGAGTTGACTTTCCGTTCGGATCGAGAATCGAACCACGTTCGCCGGAAAAGCCTGACGGTCCATTCGCTTGACGATGGCTCGATTGTTTATGCATCGGAAAAGACCGAGGAAGACAAGGCCGTGGTGGAGTTTGTCGCGGTACGAGACGGTAATCGCATGAAGGTCACGGAAAAATCGAACAATCGTGAGAATGTCCGCCGCGTTTCGATCCCCAAAGAGACACTCGAAATCAGCCGCCGTCTCGACGCTTGGCTGTCGGCGATCCCCGCAAAGGGAGCTAAGTTTGAGACTTGGACAACTTCCTGGGACAAGGAAGCGGTCGATGTCAAGGAAGTCGTCACGTTCAAGGACAAGCGGTCTATCGTGTGGGGTGGAGTGCCGGCTGTCGTGTATCACGTGTCGATCAACGCGAACGGGGCAGAGCTTGAAAGTGAGATCCTGGCCGACGGGACGCCTCTGAAGGCCAAAATTGGCGGGCTGATCGAGATCCGCGCCGAGACCGAGGAGATTGCGAAGAAAATCGACGCCAATGCCCGCGTGGACATGATGGCAATCTCTTCGATCAAGCCCTCGGGGCCATCGTTGGGACGTGCCTCGCGCGTTACGTCCATGACCTTGGAGGTCACCGGCGCCGGCGAGTTCGATTTTCCATCGTCTCATCGGCAGAAGGCGACTCGTAATGGCTCAGCACTGACGCTGGTCTTGAGAAGAGACTTTAGGATCGAGAAACCCGCGCCGCTCGCCAAGGATGAACGCGAAAAGTTCCTGGCGGCGACGCCGACAGTTCAGTGCACCGATCCTGCGATCCAAGCTCTGGCAAAGAAGATCGTCGGTGACGAGAAGGATAAGCTAAAAAAGGCGGACGTGTTGCGACGCTGGGTCTATCGGAATATCCGCAAGACGATGGCTGCGAACGCGACCACCGCTTTGGCCGTGATTGATCAAAAAGCCGGTGACTGCACCGAGCATTCTCTGATCTTCGTGGCACTGGCCCGAGCCGCTGGTGTTCCTGCGCGAGAAGTCACGGGCGTTGCCTATGTCGAGCAGGACGAGCCTATTTTCGGTTGGCATGCCTGGGCGGAGATTCACGATGGCCATCAATGGGTCAGTGTGGATCCAACGTGGAATCAACTGTACGTGGACGCGACCCACGTTGTTTTCGCGAATAACATCGACGACATGACCTGGCTTAACGTGCTCGGCAAGGCGAAATTCAAGATCGTTTCGTTCGATAACAAGAAATAGTTCGTGCCGGCGAATCGTATCGCGAGCGTCAAGTTACTCGCCGATGATCTTGACCAGAACCCGCTTGGGGCGATGGCCGTCGAACTCGCCGTAGAAAATCTGCTCCCACGGGCCGAAGTCGAGGTTCCCCTTGGTGATCGCCACGACCACCTCCCGGCCCATGACCTGCCGCTTGAGGTGGGCGTCGGCGTTGTCTTCGCCGGTTCGATTGTGATGGTAAACGGCTGGGTCCGCGTTGAATGGAGCCAGTCGTTCGAGCCATTGCTCATAGTCGTGATGCAGGCCGGATTCGTCATCGTTGATGAAGACGCTGGCGGTGATGTGCATCGCATTGACCAGACACAGTCCCTCTTGGACGCCGCTGTCGCGCACACAGGCTTCAACTTCATCGGTGATATTCACGAAGGCCATGCGGTGCGGAAGATGGAACGTCAAATATCGAGTTAGCGACTTCATGGGCAGCCTCCGATCAATGGTCGCGGGCAAAGTATTTCAGCGCGGGACCGCGCCCAATCTCCGCGACCCGATCGAAGTGAAAATGTTGCAACGTTTGGATCGTCTGTTTGGCTTCGGCGTCCGTCCGCGCTGTGGCGAGAGTGATCCGGCCGTCGCGAATTTCCCAGTGTTGATCGACCTGGTGGCTCGTCAACGATTCCGGCCGAAACTGTATCGATCGCGTCCCAAGGGGAACGCCTGTTGGCGCTCGACCTTTTGAAAGGAAGAACTCCACCGGTCCGACACGACATTGTTCGGTAAAGGGATAATCCTGGGCAATTCTCAACACGTTGCGTGCATCGCTATCGCTCGGGCCGAGATTGGCGAGTTCTTTGCCCATCACGACGAGTCGCCACGCACCTCCCTGTTTCTGCACATCCAGACGATACGGGTCAAATGGTACTCGCGTCCCGACGGTACCGAGTTTCGGCAATTGCAACGACTGAAACGTCGACATCTGCGGTAACGGTCGAACGGCGCCAAGATGATTGAATGCCGTTGTCTGTCCCATGCGAGGCGTATCGTCGTGGAGCATGAACGTCATGGTGGGAGTGGGCCGGCCGATGTACCCGATTTGGTTGAAGTCATGGCGTTTGCATATCGCCAAAGCGCGAATGGCGTCGGATTCCGTCGGCCCGAAGTTGAACAACATCTGCCTGCCGTCATGCAGCAACCAGTTGCCGTCGGATTTTTGAACGCGAAGGCTTGCGGTATTAAACGGAACGACCGTGCGGCTGCGTGTGATCGACGGCGGTGACTGCCCATCGACAAGCCAGTATTCCATGACGGGTCGCGGCGTGCCAATCGCCCCATACTCGTTTAGGCCGAGTTCACGAATCACACGATTGGCCTCGTTCGCTGATTCCTGGTTGGAGCCAAAGTCCTTGAGCAGCACGCGCCCGGACCAAACCTGGTAACGGCCTTCGACACGGCGAACCTCGACGGAGTGTGGATCGAATCGAGTCGTCGATTCGAGCAGGCTTTGGGGCAACAAGCCGGGTTGATTGGCACCGGGCGTCGTCGCGGAAGCGGGTCGCAGCCCAGGTGTCGGCTTGATCGGCTCACGAGGTTCGATAATTCGCGGAGGATCGGCAAGTGCGATCGACGAACCCAAGAAAGCAATCAAACTCCAACATGGTATGCCGCGGTGCATGGCTCATCCCCCATTTGGGACCGGAGCGCGACGATCCCTTATCGAGGTAGTTCGGCCGTTAAGCAGGGATGAGTTTAACGAAAGGGAGAAGATTAGCGGGGCAAGACACGCCGTAACCGATTCAACATCGGTCCCCAGATTCGGCAGAGGATCGACCGGATCTATCGACCTCCGGGGATGGAAGGTGTCTCACCTGCCCACCCCTTCGGCAGCCTGGCGACCACCGGCTCGTAAGAGCAGGGGGGTAACCGAAGGCCCATGGCTTTGCGTCCCCGTCTTTCGAACGGGTTTGCCCTTTCGAGGATGAAAGGCGTTTGAACCCGGGCGAGGACGGCGTGACTTGCCCCCGAAGGCATCACAAAAATCTGATGCCTTCGTTCGCTTATCAACCGTAGGTCAATCCGTCGGGGCTGGCAAACTCGGCATGGTGTGCAGAATCGTAAAATTCAGGCCCAGACTCTCCGATTCACGCCGCCGTGTGAACTATTTTCGGGCCACGCCGAAATCGGCCGGAAGGTCGCGCCACACGCTGTGAATGTGGTTGGCTGGATTCTTCGCGGAATCGGCTTGGACATTCAAAAACTGAACCAGGAACGTCGGTCCTTGTATCTGGTACGAGTGAGGCTTGCCCACTTCGGCCTCGCCGGCGAATGCAAAGTAGATCTTGGACCGATCGGCCTTCTCAACTTCGGCCCACTGCGCGGCTCCGATCTCTCCGGGGAGTCGCTGGGTGTAGGTCTTGAGCAACTTTTTCAGTAGTTCAAACTGGCTGTCGTTCAATTGGTCCGCTGACACCCCTAACGGGGCACCGATCTTCGCCGCCGGAATCTGCTCGATTTCGGGGAACTGTTTCGCCTGAATTACGACTTTGCTCAGTTTCGGGTCGAGTTCGGCCACAAGCTTTCGTGCAAGGTCATCAACGTCATCGAGTGTCCGGAGGCCCTTTCGCGGACCGTCTTTCACCATCGCCGGATTCGCACCGAAGAACGCCGGCGTCGCAGCGATTACTTTACCGTCAGAGACCGTGTAGTTGAGCGACAGATGATGGCCCTCGACACGCCATCCCCATTTCCCGACCTTGGCGGGCTTTCCGAATACCGAGACGAAATACCAATTCGGGTTTCGCACCATGGATCCGTTCCTTTCGAGATCGTGAAGAATCGCTTCGAGGCTCATGATGGTCGTCGCTTGACGAAATCCGCTCTCACTTGTTCCAGACCGAACAAGGCTTAGCGCGGCTTTTTTCTGATCGGCCGTCAGTCGCTCGAAAGGGACGCCCTTACGTGTGGACTTGCGCTGCGCGTCCTGCATGGGGACGAAAAACCACCGCAGGCGTTCTTTGTCGTCGAAGGCGAACGTAGCCTCTTTCCGTTGTTCGTCGGAAAGCGCATCCAAGAAACTCTGAGCGGACTCGATCATCCGAGTCGTTGCCGAGGGTTCCGGCTGCGCCAGGAAGGCTGCCGTCGATAGGCCCAAAACGACGAGTGCGGCGACCATTCGGCGGATCGACTTCATGGTGAGAATCTCCAGCGGGGTTGTGAGAGATCACCCCGGCAGCATAGGAGTTTGGTATCAGATGGGAAGCAAAAAACCGAGGGAAATGTTAGCCAATCGTCTGTGCGAAACCGGAATCAACGGCGGAAGCCGCCAACGGCGAAGGGATGACGTCGCCACCTTGGAACACAATTGTGTGATCGCACAACCTAATCTCGTCACCAGGTACCAAGCGAGTTGGGCCGACGATCTTCTTTCCGTTGAGGAACGTTCCGTTTTTCGATGCCGTGTCGTGAATCTCGCAACCGCGGCTTTGGTGAACCACAATCGCACAATGTCTTCGGGAGACGCTGCCATCGGCAATGACGACATCGTTATCCGGCATTCGGCCAATGCTGTTCACACCCGGTCGCAGGGGCAGAACGGTATCTTTGTCGATCAGCCAAAACTTGACCGTGGTGGGGATGTTGTCCGGGCTTTCAATGATTGTGTGCGGATGTGGATGGGGGTCTTCGGCAAGGCGTTCCAAGTCAATCGCGATGGTGTGTGATCCGCAAGCACCAAAAAGACGCTCTCTTGCTCGACGGTAATCTTCCCGTCTTGGTTGGGCGTCGAGGTGTATGCTGTTGAATCGCGGATCGTTCATGGGTACCTGCGAGAACTGGCGCACTGGCCCCTTATCAATTGTGTAAACTGATTGCTTTGTCCCGTCAAGATATGAATTCGGATTTTTCCGATAATACTGTCAACAAATGTCAAGATTATTGGCTGGCGCCAATCCTATTGCGCTTTAAGAAAACTCGAGCGAGATTTCCACGATCTCAAACCGGATCATTCCGCGCGGGACCCGGATCTCGGCAATATCGCCGGGACGTTTGCCCAATAGCCCCTGCCCGATTGGGCTGCCCGTCAGAATGCGGTTTTCATCCGGGTTGTCGTCCCCAGGGCCGACGAGGATGAACACCTCTTCTTCTTCCAGGTCCAAATCACGAACCCGAACGCGAGCGCCAAAGACGACGACATCGCGAGGCAGCGAGGATGGATCGACGATGAACGCCCGAGTCAGTTCATCCTTGAGTTTGTTAATCTTGGCCTGAAGGATTCCCTGATCTTCGCGAGCGGCGTGATACTCGGCGTTTTCGCTCAAATCGCCGAGGTCGCGCGCGGCGGCAACTCGCTTGGTCACTTCGATCATCTCGAAGTTCATCATGCGGTCGAGTTCTGCCTTCTTCCTGTCAAATCCTTCCCGCGTCATTGGGATGCGTTCTTCGGCCATCGTTCCATCACTCCTACCAGGGCGAACACACGTAAGCCATCATCTTGGCGGTCGCGGCAACGCTTGTAAAGGGCAACACCAGATTCATGACCGTCCCGTCAATTATGGCGTCCAATCGTTGGTCGATTCAACTGAAGCGCAAAACTCGGCGAGCAAACGAGCGGCTCGATCCAAGTCGTCCAGGCTAACCGTTTCAACCGGACTGTGCATGTACCGATTCGGAATCCCAATCAGTCCTGTCGCCACTCCATCGCGGGTTAGTTGGATGGCGTTCGCGTCGGTGCCAGTCGCTCGAGGGGCGCCCCGAACTTGAATTGCGATCTCGCGAGCGCGGGCCAGTTCTTCAAGTCGCTCGAAGACTCTCGGGTTGATGTTCGGCCCACGATACACGACCGGCCCGGCTCCGATGCGCGTATCGCCTAACTGTTTCTTGTCGTTGCCGGGTGTGTCCGTCGCGTGGGTAACATCGACGGCAATTCCCACGTGAGGATTGATCCCGTGGGCGCTCGTCGTTGCTCCTCGCAATCCGATCTCCTCTTGAACCGTGGACACAAAGTAAACAGACGCCTGAATTGGATTGCCATGTAAGAGTCGCAACACCTCGAACACACTCCAAACACCGACCTTGTCGTCCATTCCCGGCGCCGCCGCAAGGCTGCCACGGAGTTTTCGGAGTCCGAGGCTGACTACAATCGGATCGCCGGGCCTCACCAACTGTTCGGCTTCCGCTCGATCCTTCGCCCCAATGTCTACCCAGATATCCGTGAATTGCGGCACTTTGTTGCGTTCGTCATTAGTCAGTAAGTGCGGCGCCTTGCGGGACACAACGCCCGTGATGGGTCCGTTTTTTCCGCAAACGGTTAGGTATTGCCCCAACAGTATCTGCATGTCCCAGCCGCCGACCGGCTGGACATAAAGATAGCCCAAGTCGTCGATGTACTGGATCATCAGACCAATCTGGTCGCAATGCCCTGCGAGCATCACGCGCGGCGTCGCATTCGTAGGGCCGCCCACCGGATGTCGAACCGCAATGACGTTCCCGTGACGATCGGTCGTCACTGCATCGGCATACCGGGCGGCCCATTGGCGAACGACATCCTGAATGGCACGCTCATACCCGGAAGGGCTCGGCGTATCGAGCAGCCGATTCAGAAACGCAAACGACTCATCGTGCATTGATGGAAGCCTCACCCTCGATTCAAACGTTGTAGCTTGTGGACGCCGTTGTTCCGCCGCGTCCGGTCCAGTTCGTGTGGAAAACCTTGCCTCGGGGCTGATCGATGCGCTCGAAGGTGTGAGCGCCAAAATAGTCTCGTTGGGCCTGGAGCAGATTCGCCGGTAGCCACGCACTCCGATATCCGTCAAAGTAAGCAAGTGCCGTGGCCATCGCCGGTAGCGGAATCCCATTCATCACACCCGACGCCACGGCTCGCCTCCAACCGGCCTGACACCGTTGGAGTTCCCCGGCGAAGTAGGGGTCGATCATCAAGTTGGTCAACTGGGGATTACGGTCAAACGCTTCTTTGATCTTGCCCAAGAAGACGCTGCGAATGATGCAACCGCCGCGCCACATGAGGGCGACGGCGCCGTTGTTGATCGACCATTGGAATGCGCGCGATTGAGCATTCATTAACGCGAATCCCTGAGCATACGAAACAATCTTGCTGGCATAAAGAGCCGCCTCGATATCGTCGATCATCTGCTGTCGATTGCCGTCAAACGTCGGCGTCGGGCCACGCAACATTCGCGAGGCTTCGACACGCTTGTCCTTCTGAGCTGACAATGTTCGCGCGAACACGGCTTCGGCGATTAGCGTCAGCGGAATGCTCAAATCAAGCGCCGACGACACGGTCCATTTGCCGGTCCCTTTTTGGCCGGCGGCGTCAAGGATCAAGTCCACCATTGGCTTACCCGTTTCTGGGTCGCGATAGCCAAAAATGTCTCGGGTGATCTCGATCAAGTAGCTGTCCAGCGGGCCTCGATTCCAACGGTCAAACGTCGCTTGCAATTCGTCGGCGGTCAAGCCGAGGACCGACTTGAGCAGGTGATAGGTTTCGCAGATGAGTTGAATGTCCCCGTATTCGATGCCGTTGTGAACCATCTTGACGTAATGCCCGGCACCATCGGGTCCGACCCAATCGCAACACGGAGTGCCGTCGTCAACCTTAGCGGCGATCGACTGAAAGATGGACCGCACATGAGGCCATGCGTCGGGGTGTCCTCCCGGCATGATTGAAGGCCCGCGCAGAGCGCCTTCTTCGCCGCCGGATACGCCTGTGCCGACGTAGAGAATGCCACGCGCTTTCATCTCCGCGCATCGACGAGTCGTATCGGGAAAATGTGTATTTCCCCCGTCGATCAAGATGTCGCCAGGATCGAGCAAAGGCGCCACTTGCTGAATCATTTGATCGACGGCCTCGCCGGCTTTCACCATCATCATGACTTTGCGAGGTCGCTTGAGCGACGCGATCAAGTCAGCTATTGTCTGGGCGCCAATGATCTTCTTCCCCTGGGCACGCCCGGCGAGAAAGTCGTTAACACGCTGAACCGTTCGATTATGGACGGCAACGGTGAAACCGTGGCTTTCCATGTTCAGCACCAGATTCTCGCCCATGACGGCCAAGCCAATGAGGCCAAGATCAGCGGTTGGTCGCATCATCGAATCACCCTTCATTCAAGATTGAACTTGAGAGGGATTGTACGAATCCTCGAAACGACCGGCTCACCCGTGCCTCGCATTGCCCCTGTCCCATTTTCCCTTGCGTCTGCTACAACAACCGCGGGGGATCGACTCAAGACTCGATGAGGTAGGGCCTATGCGCTGTGCTTCGGCAGGTTTGGCACTTTTGTTAATGCTTCCAGGTATGTCGTCCCTGAGAGCCGATGCCTTTGACGAGTACACCAACCCCATTCTCGACAAGGCGCTTGCTGGGGGAGGGCTTAAGGAAGTGGGCGAGATTACGCCCGAGCTGATAACCGACCACGACGGCGTTCTTCCAAATATCAGTGGCACGTTGCTCGTCATTCGCACGAATCAGGATCGATGGTCCAAGCTTTTGGTAAAGGCAGGGCGGCAAAAGGTCGCTGGCGCCCCGGGCACCGAGCCGCTATTGGTGCCGGTTCTCCGAGTCGAACGATACGTCACCTATCGCGAAGCCACCGAACGGGCCATTCAGGCGGAAGGGAAGAACCTCAGCCTCTTCGCCGGGTTTCAATTGCATCTGGATCTCGGACAAGTGGTTCCCGACAAACTTGGTGGAGACCTTGTCGTCGCCGAACCAAAGCCTCTGCGATTCGTCGCGAAGCCTTTGGGCAAAGCAAAGGCCTATGTTGTGGCGAAACCGCTTCCCGGCCTGGAACCCGGCAAGAGTGAGAAGTTCCAACCCGGTTCAAAATTCGAGGCGAAGCACATCGCGGGCACGTACCGGCTTTTCGATGATGGCCGCCGGGCTGGAACACTTCGGCTCAAAGTGAATGCCGACAATGATGTCACGGGTACGTTTATCTCCGACCGCGACGGGGCCGAGTACGAGGTCCGAGGAGCGGCCGGTAATCCGGCTCACAAGATTCGTTTCACGATCAAATTCCCTCAGACGGAGCCTTCGTTTGAGGGATACGTTTTTACCGGTGATGCACGGGCAATGGCCGGTGTCTCGAAGTTGATCGACCGCGAGGCGGCTTTCTACGCGGTTCGGGTGACCGAATAGTCTTTGGTCGGACAGGCCATTCGGGTCAAATGCCGATCAATGTCGAAAGTGCCGGACACCCGTGAAGATCATAGCCAAGCCGGCTCGGTCACAGGCCGCGATCGAGTCGGCGTCTTTGACGGACCCGCCCGGTTGCACAATTGCGGAAACCCCGGCGGCTGACGCCAACTCGACGCTGTCCGGGAACGGGAAAAATGCATCCGATGCCATGACACTTGCGCGGGTCCTCGATCCGGCTTTTCGGATCGAAATCTGAACCGAGTCGACCCGGCTCATTTGGCCCGCACCCACGCCGACGACCTGACTATTTGAAGCGAGGACGATGGCGTTGCTCTTGACGTGTTTGCACACGCGCCACGCGAAATCCAAGTCAACGCGTTCTTCCGGCGTAGGAGCGCGCTTTGTGACCACCTTCGATTGCGCGAAATCGTCGCCACCGGCATCGCGGGACTGCACCAGCAACCCACCATCGACACGGCGATAGTCCAGCGTTTGTTCCGCTGGACCGAAGTCTCCAACGCGGAGCAGACGCAAGTTTGAGCCCCACTTTCGGCGAGTCGTCAGAATTTGGAACGCTTCATCACTGAACCCCGGAGCGATGATGCACTCGATGAATCGATTCGGTTCCGTGACCTGCGTCGCCGTCGCTGCGTCAACGCTTCGATTAAATCCGAGGATGCCGCCGAAGGCGCTGAGCGGGTCACCTTCATAAGCTGCCTCAAAGGCCTTGTCGAGACTCGTCGCCGTCGCGGCTCCGCAGGGGTTGTTGTGTTTAAGGACCACGGCTGCCGGTGCGGCAAACTCGCGAACGAGGCTGAGAGCGCTGTCGAGGTCGAGCAAATTGTTGTAGGACAACTCTTTGCCGTGCAGAATCTCGGCCGTTGCTACAGTTGGCCTCGCGATTCCCGGTTCAATGTAAAACGCCGCTGGTTGATGCGGGTTTTCCCCGTATCGGAGAAGCTGCTTGCGATCGAATCGCAGCATCAGAGTCTTCGGGAAAGGACCTTGCTGATTGCGACGGGCAAAATACGCGGCAATCGCTTGATCGTAGGCTGCCGTGCGTTCAAATGCGGCTGCCGCCAAGCGTTCGTGGGTTGCCGACGACAAAATCCCGCCACCGTCTCGAAGCTCAGTCAATACCGCGTCGTACTGCCCTGGATCGACGACGATTGCGGCGTCATGGTAGTTCTTCGCCGCTGCTCGAATCATCGACGGGCCGCCAATGTCGATATTCTCAACGATTTCTTCGTGACTACTTCCTTGCCTTGCAACCGTCTCTTCAAACGGATACAGGTTGACGACGACCAGATCGATGGTCTCGATCCCTTGAGCCGTCAGGACGTCGCGATGCTCGCGGTTGTTGCGAATTGCCAGGATTCCGGCGTGAACGCGAGGGTGCAACGTCTTGACCCGACCATCAAGGATTTCCGGAAAGCCGGTGACGTCGCTAATATCTTTCACGGGTAGGCCGGCGCCGGCGAGGGTCTTGCGGGTGCCGCCCGTCGAAATCAGCTCCACACCCAAAGTCTGTAGACCCTGGGCGAATTCGATCAGGCCCGTTTTGTCGCTGACGCTCAACAACGCTCGGCGAATCGGATGCGGCATGGTGTCGGTGTCTCGCGAATCGCATACGGCAAATATCGCCGATGCCTCTTTTTCTTGAAGCTCTCAGCAGCCACAATGACGTTGTATCGGGCCGACTCGCCGCCGTCATTTTGCCGGGGAAACGGAAGATGAAGAATCGTGACCGTCTTGCATGGATCCTACTCGTCCTCGTGATCGGCACTTCACGAGCCGAGCCTCCCAAGTGTGGCGTTGGAGTCGTGAACATCACGCCCGAAAAAGGTGTGCCAATGGCGGGATACTATTCCGAACGATTCGCCGATGGTGTCCACGACGATCTGTATGCCAAGGCGATTGTCATCGAGGACCGCGGCGCAAAAGCCGCTTTGGTTGCTCTTGATCTTATTACCACGAGCCGATGGCTAATCGAGGAGTCACGCAAGGAGATCGAACTCGTGACTGGCATTCCAGGCAGCAATGTCATGATTAGCGCGACGCATAGCCATACTGGGCCGATACTCGCGCGGATGTCGCAGCGATATGACTTGCAAGGCGGCAAGAACGACGCCGCCGCCAAGTACATGGAGTTGTTGCCGAGGCGCATCGCCGAGAGTGTTCGCAAAGCCGCGGAATCACGGACGCCGACGGCGGTTTCATTTGCGGCCGGCCGCGAAGAGAATCTGACATTCAATCGCCGGTTTCACATGACCGATGGTACGGTTGGTTGGAATCCCGGCAAACTCAATCCCAAGATCATTCGCCCGGCTGGCCCAACGGATCCGGCTGTGCCGGTCGTTGTGTTTAACACCCTCGATGGCAAGCCGTTCGCCGCATACGTCAACTTTGCAATGCATCTCGATACGGTCGGCGGTACGCAGGTCTCGGCAGACTATCCCTATTCGCTGGCGAAGCAATTGAGTGCCGCGAAAGGCGATGGCATGGTCACGCTCTTTACCATCGGAACGGCCGGTGATTTGAACCATATCAACGTGACGAGTCCGACTCCTCAGAAGGGGCACGCCGAGGCCAGCCGCATCGGAACCCTCCTTGCCGCGAATGTTCTTCGCAGTTTCGAGCAACTCCAGCCGCTCGGCGACGGCCCGTTGCGGGTTAGTCGGCGCATAGTCAAACTGCCGTTGCCTCCCATTGCTTCAGGCGAAATCGAGAAAGCGAAGGCCGTTGTCGATCGCATGAAAGACAAGACGAAACCGCCGTTTCTCGATCAGGTCAACGCCTTCAAGGTGCTTGACGTCGCGGGCCGTTTGGGGCAACCGTGGGAGGTCGAAGTTCAGGTAATATCCCTGGGAAGTTCGATCGCGTGGGTCAGCTTGCCGGGCGAGATTTTCTGCGACCTCGGATTGGCGATCAAGGCCGGCTCCCCGTTTCGGCAGACGATGGTGGCCACACTTGCCAACGGGAGCATCGGCTACGTTCCCAACCGCGTCGCCTACCCGCAAGGCAACTATGAGGTGGTCAGCGCCCGTTGCGGCGCCGGAAGCGGAGAGATGCTCGTCGATTCGGCCCTCGATCAGCTGAGAACCTTGTTTCGATCGGTGGTTGATTCCCATTCATCGTCCGGCCAACAGAAAAAAGAACGATAGAATGACGTCGGCTTCATCCGGGTTATCCTCACGATGCATCGCGAAATCAGTCATGTCGATGAGCTCTTCGAGAAACCTCGCGTCGCGGGGTTGTATTTCTTTACCGGCTTGTTGATTCTCCTCGTCGGTCGCGATTTGTGGCCAGACCTCGCGCTGTGGATCAACAAGGCCGGCCTCGAAGTGTCTCGAAGCTCTCGCGAGTTTTACGGTTTCCGCTACGCCCTTATCGCAGCCGTACTTGGTGGCGCCCGCACGTTATTCGGATCGATTGAACGATTGTTTGAGGGAAAGATTGGCGCCGATCTGGCCATGGCGATCGCTTGCATCGCAGCCATTCTGATCGGCGAGCCGCTTGTCGCCGCTGAAGTCGTTGTGATCGGACTCGTTGGAGAGTGCCTGGAGAGTTTCACCTTTTCGCGGACGCAGAGTGCCATTCGCAAACTCGGCGAGTTGTTCCCGATTCGTTGTTGGGTCATGCGAGACGGCCAGGAAATCCGGACGCTCGTTCAAGAGCTTAGAGCGGGTGACGTCGTCGTTGTTAAACCAGGGGCCAAGGTCCCCGCCGACGGTGTTATTCGCGATGGACGATCATCCGTCGATGTCAGCGCATTGACCGGCGAAAGCATGCCGATCGACAAAGGCCCCGGCGATCCGATTCTCGCGGGCAGTATCAACCAGTACGGCGCGTTGACGTTCGAAGTGAGCCGCACGGCCGAACAGACAATCGCGGGGCAAGTGCTAAAGGCCACGGCTCGAGCGTTGAAGGAAAAGGCCCCGGTTGAGCGTGTTGCGGATCGATATGCCCGCTATTTTCTGCCAATCGTTCTCGCACTTGCCGTGGCGACGTTCTTGGCAAACCTCGCCTGGTATGCCGGCCCATTTCGATCGACCGGGCGGTTGCCGATCGGACTCGCGGCCCGGCAGAGTGTCTTCCCGACTCTGGCCGTCTTGGTCGTTTCCTGCCCTTGTGCGTTGATCCTCGCGACACCCGCTGCCGTCATTGCCGCCCTCGGAAGGCTGGCTGGGACCGGAGTCTTGCTCAAGAGCGGCGCGGCGTTGGAACGGCTCGCCGGCGTGACGGCCTTTGCGTTCGACAAGACCGGCACCCTCACCGAAGGTCGGCTCGTACTCGGTAGCGTCATTCCAATGGTTGACGGAATATCAGAATCTGAACTGCTTCGAATCGCCGCCACGGCCGAGCAACGAAGCGAGCATCCGTTGGCCAAGTTGATACTCGATGAGTCACGGCGACGACAGGGTTCGCTCGATCCCATCGATGAGTTCCAGGCATTTCCAGGAGGGGGAGTAACCGCCCGCTCCGCCGGGGCGACGATCCTCGTCGGGACTCCTCGCTTCGCGGCTGAACAGGGAATCCGGGTTGAGGGGACTCTTGAAGAACGGCTTCTGGAACTCGATGCGACCGGCCAAACTGTCTTGCTCGTGGCGCGCGACGGGCAACTGGTGGGGCTGATTGGAGCGCGCGATCGTGTCCGCACCGAGGCACGGTCTGTCGTTGCCGACCTGAGAGCCAATCGAATCCAGTCAGTCGCCTTGCTCTCGGGTGATCGAATCGCAGCGGTTCGATCCGTGGCCAACGAACTTGAGATCACCGCATTTCACGGCGAGTTATTGCCAACTCAGAAGGCCGATGTTATTGCGTCAGAGCCGCACGCGACCGCATTCGTGGGCGATGGCATCAACGATGCGCCGGCACTGGCGCGGGCGGCGGTTGGCATCGCCGTGGGGTCAGGGGCCGAAATCGCAGCCGAGGCCGGCGACATCGTGTTGATGAGCGATCCGCTGCGGCCATTGCCGTTGTTGTTGCGATTGTCACGCGAGACCGTTCGAATCGTTCGTCAGAATATCTACGTCTTCGCGTTCGGCGCCAATCTCGTTGGCATCGCCATTACTGGGTGGCTTTGGCCGCTGTTGGCGCCGTCACAGGATTGGTTCGAGCGAGCGCCCTTGGCCGGCGTCATCTATCATCAACTCAGCTCGTTGCTCGTTCTTCTCAATTCGATGCGACTGTTGGCATTCGAGCGATCGGGACCGAAACGGGTGGCCGTTAAGGTTCGGCCAACCTTGGAGAAAATTGATTGGTACATCGATCGTGCGACGGATCTCGATAGCGTTTTGCATGAGATGGGTCACCATATCAAGCCAATCGCATTTTCGATTGCCCTCCTGGTCGCGGCCGCGATGGCGTTGAGCGGTTTCACGCAGGTTGGTCCCGATGAGGTTGCCGTCGTCCGCCGTTTCGGCCGGCCGCGGGATCGCGATCTCACACCGGGCTTGCATTACCGATGGCCCAATCCCGTTGAAACCGTCACGAAGATTCAGCCGAGCAAGGTTCGCGTTGTCGAAATGGGCTTTCGAGTCCCTTCGGCGGTTCCTGTAGCGACGAAACGATCCACGCAGTCGTGGATGAGCCGGCATGAATCCGAAGGCATCATGCGAGTGCCGGGCGAATCAGTCATGCCAACCGGCGACGGCAACCTTGTCGAAATGCTGGCGACGCTTCATTTTCGCGTCGTTGATCCGCGACTCTACTTGCTCGCGGTTAGCGATCCCGACGAGATTTTGCGTGCCAATTTGGAGACGGCGCTTCGCGAGTCGGTCGCCGCCGAGCCGTTTCTAGATCTGTTGACCGTGAATCGGGACCGAGTTCAGCGAGAGGCTTTCGCACGGTTGAACAAACGTTTGAGTGTATTCGGCGAGCGAGGCCTGGGTGTGAAGCTGGAGGGGTTGGCGCTGCGTGACCTCCATCCGCCGGCGGATGTCGTGCCGGATTTTCATCGAGTGGCCCAGTCAGCCGAAGAGCGTGATCGCAAGCTGAAAGACGCGGAGGCCGAAGCGATCCGATTGAAGCGAAGAGCCGAGACGGACGCAAAGGAAACCGAGAACGCCGCCGCCGTCGATGCTGCTCGCGTCGTAAGGGCTGCCGAGACAGACCGTGACTCGTTCTTGGCGTGGCATCGAATTCGGACACGGCTGGCGCCCTCGGAAGAGTCGCAGCTTCGTTCCGAAGTCGCTCGTGAGTTGAAGCCGGGTTCAAGCGCAAGCGAATTCGAAGCCTTGTTTGAACGCCGGCGCCGGGAACGCATTGCCTTGAATGCCGCCCTCGTCGACTTTCGCCTGAGTTGGATGACCATGGCGATGGCGCTTGGTCAGCGTGACAAGGTGTTCGTCGATGCCGATAAAGTTTCGGGGAGGCGTCACTTGTTGCTTTTCTCGCCGGATCAAGTGGCGCCCTCGATCGTCTTGCCTCGCATTCCAGGCCGGGGCGATACGCGGCGTGATCCCGATGAACCGTGACGGTTCGCTATGACCGACGACCAATTCATGCGCCGGGCACTTGAACTTGCCGAGCGAGGCCGCGGCTTCGTTGAACCCAATCCTCTCGTCGGAGCGGTCATCGTTCGCGATGGTGTCATCATCGCCGAGGGGTATCACGAACGATTTGGGTCGGCTCACGCCGAGGTCAACGCACTCAACGTCGCGAAAGAGGCCGCTCGAGGGGCAACAGTTTACGTGACGCTTGAACCATGTTGCCATCACGGTAAGACACCGCCTTGTACCGAGGCCCTGATTTCTGCCGGCGTTGCCCGTGTCGTGGCCGCCATGGCCGACCCATTTCCGCAAGTGTCGGGCGGGGGATTCGAGAGGCTTCGAGCTGCCAATATCGAGGTGTCGCCAGGCCTTTGCGAGCTTGAGGCCCGACGCCTCAACACGCCGTATCTGACCCTGATCAATCAACGCCGGCCATACGTTCATGCCAAGTGGGCGATGACCATTGACGGAAAAATCGCCACGACGACAGGCAACTCGAAGTGGATTAGTTGCGAAGAATCCCGTCGAAGAGTCCACGTCATCCGCGGCCGAATGGACGCCATCATCGTTGGAGCCGGAACCGTGCGCGCCGATGATCCGCTGTTGACTCCCCGGCCACCCGGCCCCCGTTCACCTCTACGTGTGATCTTGACCCGAACCGGGCGATTGCCTGGCGATCTTCAGCTTTCTCGAACCGCTCGAGAAGTTCCCGTGACGATCGTCGTTCCGAGTGAGCTTGTCGCGGAGCGACTTCATGAATTCAAGGAGGCTGGCTGCGAGCTGCTGATCGCAAGCAATCCGGCAGCAATTCTCGCCGAACTCGGACGCCTGCGATTCACGAACGTGTTGTTGGAAGGCGGCGCCGGCCTCATCGGATCATTTGCCGACGAGGGGTTGATTGACGAGGTCCATGTCTTCATCGCTCCGAAACTTGTCGGCGGTCGCGGGGCGCTGTCACCTGTCGCAGGACATGGCATCGCAACAATCGCCGAGAGTCTTCAGATCGACGATTTTCATGCCCAACCTTCGGGCGTCGATGTTTATCTCAACGGCCGTATCCATCGCTTGGCATGAAGCGGGCATGCGAGCCAGCCTGTGGTCGGCTCGGTCGGAAAAACAGATTGTCTTCGGACCTCAATATTCGGTACACTACAATTCCCACCATAAACCTCGTTTGCCTCATGAGACGACATTCCATGCGATGGGAACTCTTGGCAATTGTCGTGACGTTGTTTTCCAACCTCGCCCTTGTTGCCGAGGTTGATTTTAATCGTGACGTCAAGCCAATTCTCGCCAAGAATTGCTTGGCTTGCCACGGCCCCGATGACGGTCATCGCGAGGCCGGTTTGCGTCTCGATCAACGGGAACCGGCAGTGGCGCCGCGAAAGAACGGCCCCGCGATCGTTGTGGGCAAGCCCGCACTCAGCCGGATCATTGCCCGCGTAACGGCCGCCGATCCTGCCGACCGAATGCCCCCGCCCAGCACAGGCAATCATCTGACATCCGACCAGGTCTCGATACTCAAACGATGGATTGAGCAAGGTGCGAAGTACGCGCCTCATTGGGCATGGGTCGCGCCCGTTCGGCCCGTACCGCCGAAGGTGAATGACGCGACTTGGTCAAAGAACGCAATCGATGCCTTTATCCTCGCTCGCCTCGAATCCGAGAAGTTGCGGCCGGCGAGGCCCGCGGACCCATTCGTGAAGTTGCGCCGTGCCAGTCTGGATATTCGCGGATTGCCTCCGACACCGGCGGAGGTCGATGAGTTTTCTCGCGACGCCCGACCGGATGCCTATGAACGCATGGTCGATCGGTTTCTGAGCGATCCGGCCTATGGCGAACGATGGGCGCGGGTTTGGCTCGATCTGGCACGATATGCCGACTCAGCAGGCTATGGCTCCGACCCGTTGCGGCCGAACATGTGGCGATGGCGCGATTGGGTAATCGACGCCTTTAATCGCAATTTGCCTTATGACCAGTTCACGATTCAGCAAATCGCGGGCGATCTGTTGCCCAATGCGACGCTGGAAACGCGAATTGCGACCGCATTCCATCGCAACACCATGACGAATACCGAAGGCGGCACGGACGACGAGGAATTTCGCGTGGTCGCCGTCAAAGATCGTGTGGACACAACCATGCAGGTGTGGATGGGCGTGACGTTTGGCTGCGCCAAGTGTCACACTCACAAATATGATCCCATTACCAACGCCGAGTATTATCGGCTGTTTGCGGTTTTTAATCAGACCGCCGACAACGATCAGCCGGACGAATCGCCGACACTCCCGGCACCATCCGAAGCCCAGGCTCTAGAAATTCAGCGGATTGACGATCGCGTTGCGGCTCTACGCAAACAACTTGATTTGACGCCGCCGGGATTCGAGCAGGAGTTTTCCGATTGGCTGTCGCGCATGCGTCCCACATTCGGCCATTCGTCACAACGAGTCATGTTTGATAATCGACTGGCGGCTTCGCCGGGCCACACCGCAACGCCCATCGTCATTCGCGCCGATGGCCAGCCGATCAATGGACTTCGAGTGACGGTCGCGCCTGAGTCGGGACCGTTTCAGTTACATCGCATTCGCGCGGTAACCGGAGAGGAAGGACGGTCGCGGATCGGTCGGTATGTTCGGATCGAGTTGCCGGGCAATGACCGCATGCTGTCATTGGCGGAGGTCCAGGTTTTTCGCAACGGAGTGAACATCGCCGGCAAGGGCCAGGCAACACAATCGTCCACCGACTATAACGGCCCGGCCAAACTTGCCATCGACGGGAAAACCGATGGGGAGTTCAATCGGTCGAAATCCGTGACACACACGCGTAGTGAATCCAATCCGTGGTGGGAGGTGAAGCTAGCCGATTCGGGGCCGGTCGAGCGTGTGGTTGTTTGGAATCGGACCGACGGCAACGTCGGCAATCGTCTGACGAATTTTCGAGTCTTGGTACTCGATGAGAAACGCGGCGTCGTGTGGCAGCAGGCCGATGTTCCAGCACCAAAATCGAATCGGGAATTTCACATCAGCGGGCCGCAGTCGATTCCCTTCGCCGATGCTTGGACGGAACTAGCCGGTACCTCGCCGGGCAGGGTATTGGCGTCAAATGACGATACCAACGGCTGGACAGTTGATGCGGCGAAGGGAAGTCAGGCGCTCATTCTCGCTTTGGACAAGCCCCTGTCGATCACAAAAGATACCCAGATCACGCTTCGGATTGCCTTTCAGGGTGTCGCCAAGGTGCAAATCGCGGCTGTGAACGACCCACGAATCGGTCAGCGGCTTATGGAACCCTCGGACGTTCGTGCGATTGTCGATATCCCCGCGGCGACGCGAACGGTGGAACAAGTGACGCGTCTGAAAAAGCAATTCCTTGCCATGGCTCCGTCCCTGAAGCCGCTTCGCGACGAGATCACCGCGCTGGAAAAATCGCGGCCCAAAGTTGATCGCCTACCCGTCATGCAAGAGCTGGCTGCGTCCAATCGGCGAAAGACGCGGATCATGATTAAGGGTGACTTTCTGAATCCGGGCGAGGAAGTCACGGCGAGTTTGCCGGCGGCCTTTCACCGATCGACGGAGTCACGAGTTGACCGTCTCGCTTTGGCGAATTGGCTGGTTCATCCCAATAACCCCTTGACGGCGCGAGTCGCTGTCAATCGAATCTGGGCGCAACTCTTCGGCGCGGGAATCGTCGAGACTGAGGAAGATTTCGGAACCCAAGGAGAGCCGCCGACGCATCCCGAGTTGCTCGATTGGCTGGCGACCGAGTATGTTCGACTGGGGTGGGACACGAAGGCACTCATTCGACTGATCGTTATGTCGGCGACCTACGCTCAGTCGGCGAAAACGACCCCAGAGGTACTTGTTCGCGATCCACGCAACCGCCTTCTGGCTCGTGCTCCACGTTATCGCCTCGAGGCTGAAATGGTGCGGGACCAGGCATTAGCATTGAGCGGCCTATTATCTCGCAAGATCGGCGGTCCATCCGTGTACCCGCCGCAACCGGCCAACCTGTGGCAGGCCGCGTTCAATGGTCAGCGGAGCTACCCAACGAGTACGGGTGAGGATAAGTATCGCCGGGGGCTTTACACCTTTTGGCGCCGCACCGTGCCGTATCCCTCGATGACTGCTTTCGATGCTCCAAGTCGGGAGACCTGTTCCATTCGCCGTAGCCGAACCAATACTCCATCGCAGGCATTCGTCACGCTCAATGATCCGGTGTTCGTGGAAGCCGCCCAGTCGCTGGCTCGGCGCATTATTCGAGAGGGCGGAAAGTCCCCGGAAGAGCGAGTCCGTTTTGCCCTTCGATTGGTCCTGTGCCGGCCTCCTGCCGAGGCCCAACAGACACCGTTGCTGCAACTCTATCGCGAGGAATTGAACCGACTCGCGAAGGACGCGAAATCCGCAGCAGCCCTTGCCACCGATGTCATTGGTCCGTTGCCCAAGGACATGAATGTTACCGAGGCTGCTGCCTGGACCGTTGTGGCCAATGTGTTGTTGAATCTCGATGCTGTTCTGACCAAAGGGTAAACCTTTGTTGGATCGACGTCGATTTGAATATATTGGATCATCATCATGAACATTCATGAACTCGTAACCCAGGCGCAGACTCGCCGGCATTTCCTTCGGCAAAGCGCGGCCGGAATCGGCAGTTTCGCCCTTGCGTCGTTGCTTGAAACAAGGGCTAACGCCGCGACGAGCCATGTGGAAAACCCCCTAACGCCCAAACCGCCACCTCTGCCGGGAAAAGCCAAGAGCGTCATTTACCTGCACATGTCGGGGGCGCCGCCTCAGCAGGATCTATTCGACTACAAGCCAAAGCTCGTCGAACATCACATGAAGCCATGCCCCAAGGAACTCATGGAGGGCCAGCGCTTCGCATTCATCAAAGGCCACCCCAAATTGCTGGGGACGCCTTATAAGTTCAACCAACATGGCCGGAACGGAACCTGGGTCTGTGAACATCTTCCGCATTTCGCCCGGCACGTCGATGACGTTGCGTTTGTTCGGTCGATGTGGACCGATCAGTTTAATCATGCGCCGGCGGAGTTGTTTCTATACACGGGATCGCCGCGAAACGGCGGCGCCGCCATGGGGTCCTGGGTCACCTACGGACTTGGGTCAGAAAGTCAGAATCTGCCGGGTTTTGTCGTCCTCATCAGCGGCGGCACCGACCCGACCGGCGGCAAGGCACTTTGGAGTACCGGATTCCTGCCGACGGTTTTTCAGGGCGTGCAATGTCGAACGGTAGGCGACCCGATTCTGTATGTGAATAATCCCGCCGGAATGGACCGCGAGTCTCGCCGGCGAAGTCTTGATGCCCTGAAAAAACTCAACGAGTGGGAACTCGAACAACTCGGCGATCCAGAGACTCTAACGCGAATCGAACAATATGAACTCGCATTCCGCATGCAACTGGCCGTCCCGGAAGTGATGGACATCAGCAAGGAAGGCGCCGCGACCCTCGAAATGTATGGGGCCCAACCCGGGGCGTCTTCGTTCGCCAACAACTGCCTCCTCGCGAGGCGGCTTGTCGAGCGAGGCGTCCGCTATGTTCAACTCTATGACTGGGGATGGGACATCCACGGCACGGGCGCGGGCGACGACATTCTGAACGCGCTGCCGCGAAAGTGTAAAGAAGTCGATCGGTCGATTGCCGCTCTCATCACCGATCTAAAACGGCGTGGAATGTTCGAGTCAACTCTACTCATTTGGGGCGGCGAATTCGGTCGCACATCAATGAATGAAGCGCGGGGCGGCTCGACCTTCCTGGGTCGGGATCATCACCCGCATTGCTTCACGATCTGGCTTGCCGGCGCGGGAATCAAGCCCGGAGTTAGCTTCGGGGCTACCGATGACCTGGGCTACTTCATTACCGAAGGAAAGACGAGCATTAACGATCTCCAGGCGACAATCTTGCACCTACTCGGTATTGACGCCTGGCGATTGCGATACCCATATCAAGGGCTTCAACAGCGGCTGATAGGCGCCGAGGGGAAAGCTCGCGTCATTAACGAGATACTGGCCTAGGCTCGCCTCAGGTCATGATGTCGAAAATCGGCGTCCCATGATCGAGGTCGAGCCGCTTGCGCCCGGGAATCTCTAACTCGCGTGAATCAAGCCCGAGTAAATTCAGCAAGGTTGCGTGCAGATCGGTGACATAGTGAGGATGCTCGACGGCATGAAAACCAAGTTCGTCCGTCGCGCCATGAATGTAGCCGGGTTTGAGACCGGCGCCCGCGAGCCAAACGGTGAACCCGTGCGGGTGATGGTCACGGCCGGTTGCTGCCTTGTTTAGGCTGTTGTTTTCCACGGCGGGAGTTCGGCCGAACTCGCTGCACCACACGACCAAGGTATCGTCGAGCATACCGCGGCGCTTCAAGTCCTTGATGAGACCCGCAACGGGCTGATCGACACGCGCACATGATCGGGCGTGCAAAGTCTTGAGGTTACTGTGTGAATCCCATTCGCCGTAGTCGCTGAGATACACGAGTGTGAACCGAACGCCTCGCTCCGCGAGCCGCCGCGCCGCGAGGCATCGCCGGCCGTAAAGAGCCGTCACGGGATTGTCGAGACCATAGAGTCGTTGCGTCTCCTCGGTTTCCGTTGCCAAATCGAGTGTTTCCGGGATCGATCGCTGCATCCGAAAGGCCAGCTCATATGACTCGACTCGCGCCCGCAGTGCCGCATCGTTGGGGAAACGAGTTTCCGTGAGCCGATTCAGTTGGCGAATAAAGTCAAACTGATTCCGTTGCTCTTGCTCCAGGACGTCCCGGGGTCGCACACCAAACGGCAGTGGCCGCGCCGGATCAAGCGATAGCTTCACCCCGTTGAACCGCGGGCCTAGGTAATCGGCGTCGTAGTTTTCCTTGACGCGTGTGTCGCGAAACTCGCCGAGAAACGCAAATTGTGGCAGATTCTCGTTGAGGGTTCCCAGCCCGTAGTTGATCCATGAGCCGATCGCCGGCTGTTTTTCGTCCAAACGATGGCGACCATGGTGCATTTGAAATTCGGCGCCATGATCGTTGTCGGTCGTATACATCGATCGCACAAATGTCAGATCATCGACACAAGTCGCCAAGTGGGGGAGCCAGTCGCTTACTTCGATGCCATTGCGCCCGTGTTTGCGATAACCGACTTGAAGTGGAAAGATCGTCGAAATCAGCTCGCGATCGAAGCCCACGACCGAGCGCGACCGTTCGCGATAAATGGGCAGCTTCTGAGGATTCGGAAACGGCTGCTGGTCATAGGTCTTGCCGGCGTACTTGTTTAGCATCGGCTTGGGGTCAAATGACTCCAGATGGCTCACGCCTCCTGAAAGGAAAATCCAGATAACGCGATTGGCCCGGGGGCGCCGCCGCGCTCCGGCAGTGCGAGAAACGGCGTCCGCCCGAACAACGCCGTCGCGATGGAGCATCGCACCTAGGGCCAGACCCGAAAAGCCCAGTCCCAAATCGCTCAGAAATGAACGCCGGGAGCAACCGAAACCATTCATGGACTTACTCTCCGGACTCGAGTCATGACGTTCAAACATCATCGAATCGACACAAAATCATTGTGATTGAAGAGCGCATGAACTAAGCTCCCCCGCGCTGCCAAGCCCGCGTCGGGGGCGGGCGGGGTTCGTTGGGCGATGGTTGCCGACTGCCGTTTAAGGAACTCCGCGGAAAGCTCAATTTCATTCGCAGTCGGTGGCCGCGACAGCACAAGCTCGAAGGCCGCGACGATAAACTCGCGCTCGCTGCGGGATCGGTGAGCGGAATCAGCCGTCAGGCGACGAGCGATTGCGACAGCGGCGTTTCGAGCGAAGTCGCTGTTGGCTAGGGCCAGGGCTTGCTGAGGCAGGATCGACGACATCCTCTTGTAACAGTCACACGGGTTCGCGACGTCAAAGAGTTCCAGAAACTCGGTACGCTCCTCGCCATGATGTTCGAGATAAAGGCTCCGCCGTCGCGAGGTCAAGGCGTGCTGTTGCGCGATTGCGGGGCCACCGAGAGTTGGATCCAGCTCACCCGCCAAATAGATAAAGCTATCCCGAACTACCTCGGCTTCCATTCGCCGCTGCGGGAATCTCCAGAGGCTGACGTTGTTTCGGTCGATCAGCTCGTTGCGAGCATCGGTCGAATACGATGACATGGCGTAGGCCGCGCTCATGACGATCAACTTGTGGATTCGTTTCATTTGCCAATGCGAGTCCATCAACTCGACGGCGAGCCAATCGAGCATCTCGGGATGACTTGGCCGTTTCCCGTTGCGGCCGAAGTCGAAGGTTGTTTCGACTAAAGGCATACCGAAGTGCCGTCCCCAGATGTGATTGACGGCAACGCGAGCGGTGAGCGGGTTGTCACGCGACGTAATCCACTCTGCGAGTGCCTTGCGACGACCGCTTGTTGTCACCGGATACATGGGGCTGAGTGGCGTGTAGTCGGTCGAATCGGTGGCCAGCGCCTTTTCGGCATTCAAGACCGCGGTTTGGCCTGCGGCCAGCATCTTGTTGGCGTCCGTAATGGCCTTCGCGTCGTTGTTTCGTTTTGCAGTTTCCAACAAGACCTGAGCCTTGAGTCGATTCGCGGCGGCTTGGGCCATCGTCGCGAGTTTCTCGGATTTTGCGGCCAATCGTGACGCTTCGGCGACGTTTCCGGGTTTTCCCAAATACTTGATGTCATCCGCGGCAATCCGTGCCTGAAGCGAAGCCAATTCCGCCTCCCCGGCTCGTAACTGCAAATCGGTGAGAGCGATCGTCAATTCCGCCTTTTCGGCGTCGCTTTTTGCCGCGGACAGGGCGGCATCGGCCAGTGGAGAACGTCGATCGGCGAAGGACTCGATATCCGTCAGACGCCGATACGATCGCGCGAGACTGTCTGCCGCGGCAATTCGATTGTGCCGAGCGGCGTCAATCGCCTTCCTTCGCTGTTCCGTTTCCTCGGCTCGGACAAAGGGCTTCAGGCCGGGATATGCAGACCGAGGAGGCAAAGCGATTGGCCGGGCTTGGAGCCGTCCGCCGCCCAGCGATCGCGGGGTTCCCGGAAGAACCGCCGGTTTTCCTTCGGCTCGGAGTCTCTCGTCGCCCTTGAGGTAGAAGAAGGTCTCCGCCGAGGGTTTCTCGTCGAAGACTCGGACCATTCCGCTCGTGATGGGGCCATAGGACTGAGTGTAGACGTACTTCTTAAATGGCCCGGGATCGGGTTCCCCCGCCACGCGATCATGTCTCAATTCCAGAGGCTCAAAAATCGCTCGAAACTGAAAGTACTCGTCCTGTGTGATGGGGTCGTATTTGTGATCGTGACAATGAGCGCAATTCAGCGTCAGTCCGAGAAACGCTTTGCCGGTGTGTTCAACCAGATCCTTCATCCAATTGTTGTAATTCCACTTGAACCAACTTCGCACGAGGAAGCCGGTGGCTACGAGATCGTTGTCATCGTCAGGCTCGATTTCATCGGCCGCGAGCATCCGCGCGACCATCCAGTGATAGCCGCGATCCTCGTTGAGCGATCGGATGGTCCAATCACGCCATCGCCAGATCATCGGGTAACTGCTCATCACGTCGGGCACCGACCGCCGGCCATACCAATCGCTGTAGCGCCAAACATCCAGCCAGTGCCGGCCCCAGCGTTCGCCGTATTGAGGCGACGCCAGCAACCGATCAACGACACGCTCATAAGCATCGGGCGCAACATCGCTCAAAAAACTGTGCAATTGTTCGCGAGTCGGTGGTAATCCCGTGAGATCAATCGTCACGCGGCGCAACAACGATGCTTTGTCAGCGGCCGGCGCCGGCCTGAGACCCATGGATTCATGACGAGCCGCGATGAAATAGTCGATCGGGGTTTGGCACCAATTGGCGTCGGACAACGTTGGCAACGCCGGTCTCGCCGGTTTCTGAAAGGCCCAATGGGGTGGCCCCGTGGACGCCGACTTCTCTGCCGGTATCGCTGGACCAGCGATTCCAACGGTGACACCAAAGGTTAAGAAGAAAATGAAACGCAACATTCGCGAGACTCAATACAGCCGGCGGGGGTTGGGTGGGTGCTGGAATCTTAACCGACTTTGCTATCGGACGCAATCGGTTCAACACCCGAATTCGCGACCGGTTTAGACGAATCGACGAACTGCCAGCAAACGGCGCCGATGACCAGGACGGCGGCATAAATCATGAAGGCGGGATCGTACTGATCCCGACCACTGTATCCGAGTCTCTCCCGCCAGTCTGCAAACCAGCCGAAGAAGTATTGCGACGCCACAGCCCCAACCGTACCCAACCCGTTGAGTAGACCGAACAACGCCCCCACATGCCGGCCGCTTACTTCCGTCGCGCACGACCACCACGTCGATTGCTGGAGAAAGAGCACGGTACAGGCTGCCGTGGCGATGACGGCCGACAGATAGGCGTCGCCGCATTTAGCCTGAACCAAGAGAAGCATGGCAGCGGTTCCTTGCGCGGCCGTTCCAAGCCATCGTCGAGATCGACGCAGATTGCCGGATCGTCGGGTGAGGTAGTCCGTGATGTAGCCGCTGAGCAAGACCCCGCAAGCGCCGCCGAGTTGGGCCAGGGACGCCATGTGGCCCGAGGCGACATTTTTCAGCCCCCTGGCTTCTTGCAGGTAGGTCGGATACCACGTGAAAAACAGATAGGTTGTGAAAGCGCTACACGTAACGATGGTGCCCAAGAGCCAGATTGTCGGGTGCCGCAACGTGGCCCGCCAGGGAATCGGCTCATGGCCCGGCGGTGCCGCGCCGGCACCGATGAGGCGACGCTCCTCATCACTGACGTCAGGATGAGTTGCCGGATCGTCGCGAAACCAGGTCCAGAACCAATAGGCCCAAGCGATGCCGATGGCTCCAAAGGCGAGAAACGCGGTTCGCCAGCCAAAGAACTCGATGATATAGCCAACGGCGGCTGGCGAGACGGCACCTCCAAGCAAACCCGTCATCATCATCCAGCCCTGAACGCGGCCACGGTCACCGGCTGGGAACCAGCGTGCGATGATTCGGGCGGCATTAGGATACGCCCCCGCCTCCCCCGCGCCAAAGAGAAATCGAATGAAGATCAGGGAAAAGAGATCCCATCCGGCGGCTGTAAGGGCCGTGAACAGCGACCACCAAAGCACAATCCGCGTCAGGACCCAGCGTGACCCGTGCCGGTCGCCCAGCCGCCCCGTGGGCACCTCGAATAGCCCATAGGCGATCGTGAAGGCCATGGCCACGAAGCTCATGTGGGTCTTCGAGATATCGAGGTCCGCACGGATCGCGGGTATCGCTTGCCCCATGCAGATTCTGTCGAGGTACAGAATAAACGACATCGAACAAAGAAGCGCTAGAACGATGCGCCGCGCGTGACGCGGGTCGTGGCCGGGTTTGAAGTCGAGCATGGGAGACAAGTTTACAGGATCTCCGTGGAAAGCAATACCGAAATGTTGTCCCGCTGAATATGCTGGTCGGCATGAGCATCTTTGAACAATGGAACGTGCGACCGATCATTAATGCGTCCGGCTCCGTGACTCGTCTCGGCGGCGCCCCGATGCCCCAACAAGTGCTGCAAGCATTCGCCGACGCAGCCGCGGAGTCGGTGCCACTCGATGAGCTTCAGGCCGCCGCCTCGCGTGTCATCGCCCGTGCGACGGGCGCCGAGGCCGGTTTGGTGACGGCCGGCGCCGCCGCGGGGCTAACGCTCGGAGCGGCTGCCATTCTCTGCAAGAATGACATCGGCCGCATGGAACGCCTGCCATTCACCGACTCGTTTCCGAATGAATTTATCGTAGCGCGCGAGCAACGCAACGGTTACGATCATGCTGTTCGAGCCGCCGGCGCACGCTTGGTCGAAGTCGGATTCAATGAGATTATCGCCGGCGCCGGCGTTCGACGGACGGAAGTCTGGGAATATGAAAGCGCCGTCCATGACAAGACCGTGGGAATCCTCTATGTACTCGATCGCTACGCTCAGCCTCCGCTTGTCGACATCGTGCGCATGGCACACCACCATGGACTCAAGGTACTCGTCGATGCCGCGGGGGAACTGCCGCCACGCTCAAATCTTCGTGAAATAGTTGCGTCGGGCGCCGATCTCGTTGCTTTCAGCGGCGGCAAAGCGATTCGGGGCCCCCAAGCCAGCGGAATCTTGTGCGGCCGAAACGACTTAATCGCGTCCGCCGCCGTGCAGTTTCTCGACATGGACGATCACTACGAACTGTGGGAGCCTCCGCAGGATTTCATCGCCAAGGCTCGATTAGGCGGAATCCCGCGTCATGGCATCGGCCGTTCGATGAAAGTCTCGAAGGAGCAAATCGCGGCCTTACTGACGGCGCTTCGGCTCTTTGAAGAGGGCGCCTACGACGGGCGAGTTGCCGAAGCCAGTCTCCAGCTTGAACGCGTGGTGGCGGCCCTTGCTTCCTATCCGGTTACGTGCAATCTGATCGCATCCGGCGACGGCCAAACTCTACCTCTGTTGGAAATCACTCTCCAATCAGGATTAAATCGATCGGCGCTGGAGTTTTGTCGCGCGTTGCGTCTGGGTGATCCGCCCGTCTATGTTGGGCATGGGCTTCTCCACAAGCAGACACTGACAATCAACCCGATGCACTTGAATGTCGAGCGCACGACGACTCTAATTCGCCGAATTGTCGAGGAACTGAAACAGCCATGATTAACAGCAGCGAGATTCTGCATCGGCTCGGCCGTGGCGATCGGATCGAGGCCGTTTGCCAAGCCGCCGGCATGACTTTGGATCGATTCCGCCAATGGTGGAAGGAGGAAACCGCCCAGCGGGTTCCGCCGTTCTCGGGCGACGTTCGTGTGAAGGGCAGCCAAGCGCGAATTGCCATTGATCGCGATCGTTGGGGGATTCCACATATCACGGCAACTGATGATCGCGATTTATTCCTTGGGCTCGGCTATGCGACCGCACAGGATCGTTTGTTCCAACTCGACTTCACACGCCGAAAGGCGCGAGGGCAATTAGCCGCGATCATGGGAAAGAGCGCGATCTCCTCCGATGTCATGTACCGGACGTTGGGCCTGGGGAGAATCGCAGACGCGGAGTGGGCGTGGCTCCCGGCCGGGACACGCGAGCTTCTGACGGCGTACGCTGAGGGCATCAACGCTCAAATGGCGCATTGCCGAAAGAATCCTCCCATTGAGTTTGACCTTCTGAACTATTTTCCCGACCCATGGGAGCCTGCGGACAGCTTGGCGATTCTCGGGGAGTTTCGTTGGTATCTGACAGGTCGGTTTCCGGTAATCTGCATTCCTGAGATTGCCAAACGAGTGCTTGGCGACGGCCCCCTTTATCGCGCTTTTCTCACGGGTGAGGCTGACGACGAGAGCATATTGCTACCGGGTGATTACCCAAGTACGGGCGTCGAGCTAGAAAAACTCCGGCCGCCGGGGGCAGGAGGGGACAACGGCGGATCGAACAACTGGGTTCTTGACGGCAGTCGTTCGATATCCGGGAAGCCCATTGTGGCCAGTGACCCCCACATTCCGTTCTCGGCCGTCTCCATCTGGCAGGAAGTGGTTCTTCGAGGAGTCGAGATTCGTGCCGCCGGTGTCGCGCTGGCCGGTGTCCCCGCGGTCGTTATTGGCCGCACCGAAAACGTCGCTTGGGGGATTACAAACAACATCTGCTCGGTGCGGGACCTTTATTTGGAGAAGGCAGACGCAGCCTATCCAGGTTGCTTCTTGTTCAACAAGAAGTGGGAGCCGGCTTCAGAGATGCTCGAAACGATTGAAGTTCGGGACGCAGATCCGGTCCATCATGTTGTGAGGTTCTCGCGAAACGGCCCCATCGTCAACCACTTGCTGCCCGAGCTGGCCCGCGATTTTGGCCCGGTGAGTCTGCGCTGGATCGGCTCCGAATATTGCGGATGGTTACATGCGATGATCGCCACGAATCGCGCCAAGTCCTGCAGCGAGTTTCGCGAGGCCCTGCGTCCTTGGGTTTGTCCGACATTCAACCTTGTGTTTGCCGATCGTGACGGACACATCGGACACCAGACGACGGGCCGCATTCCGGTTCGCAAGAAATGGGAGCGAGGGTTCCGTCCCGGATGGGAGCCAGACCATCAATGGCAAGGCGTCATACCATTCGATGGCATGCCGCGCTTGACTGACCCTCCGCGTGGTTTCATCGTGACGGCTAACAATCGGCTCGCTCCCGACGATTACCCGATGCCCCTATCGGGAACGTGGAACAGCGGCCATCGCGCTCGTCGCGCTCGTGACCTGATTGAAGCCGGCGGAAAGATCTCGCCGGACGATTGCGGCAAATTCCAACTCGATACGCATTCAGGCCGGGCCGCGATCGCCGTGCCGTTGGTCCTAAAGACGCTGGCGGGTAACGCCGACCCACAAATCCGAGCCGCTTGTGACTTGTTGTCCCGTTGGGATTGCCGAATCGACGCTCATTCAGCGGCCGCGGCGGTGTTCAATGTGTTTTTCGCGCACTGGTCGTTTCTAGTCTGCGCCGAAAGATTCGACCGTTCGACGGCGGCATTCGTCAGTGCCAATGCCGGAGGGCTCGCGCTCACACTGCTCGGGGACGACGGTGCGGGCTGGTTGAAGCGAGACCGTGCCACGGTGATGCATGAGGCACTCATTGCCGCGATGGAAACGCTGCAGCGGCGGCTCGGGCCGGAAGTCACGTCATGGAGTTGGGGGCGAATTCACCCGCTGCTTCAGAAGCACTTTCTTTCCGGTCGCGGTGACCTCGGCGAGTTACTCGATCGGAACGGTTTCCCGGCGCCGGGCGATGGCACGACGCTCAATAGTGGAACTCCGGATGTTTCGTTCAACGCTTGGCTCGGTGCGGGCTATCGAATGGTCGCCGATCTCGCCGATCCGGCTGCTGGTATTTGGGCGGTTGAAGTGAGCGGCTCGTCCGGTCATCCCGGCAGCCCGCACTATGGCGATCAGTTGGCAGCCTGGGCTGCCGGTGAGAATCATTGTCTGTCGCTAAGCTCGACGATTTCGATCGATACAAACCGGCGCCTGATTCTGACGGCCATGTCTTGACAAAGCGAGAGTGGTACCATGCTGGTCGGATTCGTCAGCGATGAACGATACGTGGCCTTGTCGGATGTTAGCATCGAATTCAGCGACGATGCGGGCCGATCGTGGGACGTGCGTTCACGGGCCTCGGGTGCCGTCCACGCCGACCTGTTGCCCGGATCTTATCGAGCCACTTTGCAGCGGGCCGGCTTCGGATCAAAGCGAGTGCGACTCACGATTCGCGAAAACGAGCCATATCACTTCCGGCTGTTGTCGGACTGCCTACTCGGTTACGCCTGGCCGAAATGGGTCCGTGCGGGCGAGACCTCGGAGTTTCGCGTTCATTCCGTTGCAGCATACAAGATCGAACTCTGGCGCTATGGGTGGCAAAAGGAACTCGTGCAAGGCCTGGGTTGGCACGACGAGCACGGGCCGCGAGCGACAATGCAGATTACCCCCGATGGCGATTACACCCAAGTCGGCGCGAATTGGAACCGGGAAGGATACGGAAGCCCGAATCACCAACAGCTCGTCACGGCGCCAAGTCGATCCGGGCTGTATTACTTTCATGCATCGACGGCGGCGGGTGAGCGATTCGCGTTCCCTTGGATAGTCGCGCCTTTCGCGCCGCAGTCGCCCGTTGCTGTCTTGGCGTCAAACATCACTTGGAATGCGTACAACAGCTTCGGAGGCCGCAGCAACTACATCAATGCCGATCAATTGCCCGCGACACCGACGGTCAATTCACGCCAAGAACTAAAACGATACACCGACCCGAAGCACCATACCTGGGGATCCAATTCGTATGCCCCACTTTCATTTGAACGCCCCGAACCCATCAACGATATCGCGTTGAACGAAGCGATTACCGATCCGATTGAGGGACGTAGTGCCTGTCACGTGGCCCCGGCCGAATGGCGGCTTCTCGGTTGGCTCGATCGCGAACGATTTGCATTTGACCTGTATGCGGAGACACAACTCGATGACGGTGTATTGGACCTTTCGCAATACCGAGTGCTTATATTGAGCACTCACCCTGAGTATTGGACTCGGAGAATGTACGAGCGAGTCAAGCAATGGGTGTTCGCGGAGGGCGGGCATCTGATGTATTTGGGTGGCAACGGGCTGAATGCGGAGGTCGAGCGTGTTGGCTCCGACGCCATGGTTATTCACAACACAGCCATCAATGGCCTTTGGCCCGCCGACATGGGCGGCGCCGAAAGTCGATTCGCGAAACGGGTCGAATCGGAAGCCAACCTGCTCGGCGTTGTGTTCAATCCGGCAGGTATGATGACCGGAGCGCCGTATCGGGTGATTGACGCGACGCATTGGGTCTTCAACGGAACAGGGTTAAAGGCGGGCGATCTATTCGGAATCCAGTCGTTGCACATGAGGTGCCCGGGAGGAGCTTCCGGTCACGAGACGGACAAGATTTCAGCGAGTTCGCCTGCTGGGATTCATCTTCTCGCCAAGGGTACCAATCCGAACAATGGTGGCGCCGACATGGTGATCTACGACACACCGAGCGGAGGTTCGGTGTTTTCCGCGGGGTCGATCTGCTATCCGAGTTCTGTTGTGGTTGACGACGCACTATCGAGGATAACGGCGAACGTCCTGAGGCGCTACCTTGCTTGACTCGAGACCATCTACTCCAAGATCCTTCGCCAAAGCACGGGGTTGATCTTCCCGCGAAATCGAACCTGGCCATCGATCGCGACGACGGGAATCCAGTTGCCGAACTCGCAGATCAATGCCGGATTCGAAGTAATGTCGACAATCTCAAACACAAAGCCGAACTGCTGCTGTTCGCGTGTGAGGAAGTCCTTGGCGTCGTCGCAGAGTGGGCAATTGGTCCGTGTGTAGAGCACGACTCGGCGATCGGTTTGAGGGCGACGTTTAGACCACGACCAGAACATGGGGACAACTCTCGAAAGTCGCCGTGCGGAACCGTTATCGCTATCTTGAAAACGTCAACAAAGACAGCCCGGCCGGATCGGCTCCGGTCTCATCCCTGGAATGATCGAGAGGACGCGGAATGGCCTCACGCCCGACCCCACGACCTGCACGGCGACCGACGACGTCGGCCCCGCTCGGTTGGGCTGCCCTGCTCATTCTATTTGGGCTTGCCGTCCTTTTTCTCTGGGTCGTCAACACACCCAAGGTGATCGACTACACGGACCTTTGGCGATTCGTGGAAGAGAAGAAAGTGAGCAAGGTCACCTTCGTTGGCAATGATCGCCTGGAGGGCGAATTCAAAGAGGAGGAGATGGCGGCGCTAAGGCAGCAGGGAATCACTCGCCGGGAATTCGTGACGGATCTGATTCCGGCAAGCAACGAATCGCTGGCGAAGGCCATGCGCGAAGCCAACGTGAAGATCAGCCGGCGCGAGGACCCCTCGTCGTGGATCGTGCCCTTGTTGGCGAATCTGTTGCCGATGCTGGTGTTGATCGGTGTGTTCGTCTTCCTGATACTTCCGCGGATGCGCGACCCGATGGGCGGCGGCTTCATCAGCAATTACACAAAGAGTCCCGCGAGGCAGTTCGACAAGACCAAGGGTCGAGTGACATTCGATGATGTTGCCGACATGGAGAGCGCCAAGTCGGAGCTGCGCGAGGTCATCGAGTTCCTCCGCGAACCCTCGCAATTCACGCGGCTGGGGGCTCAAGTTCCAAAAGGCGTGTTGCTCGTGGGGCCACCGGGAACGGGGAAGACTTTGTTGGCGCGAGCTTGCGCGGGAGAAGCTGACGTCCCGTTTTTCAGCATCAACGGCGCGGAGTTCATTCAGCTATTCGTTGGCGTCGGGGCGAGCCGTGTTCGCGACCTGTTCAAGACGGCCAAAGAAAACTCGCCGTGTATCGTATTCATCGATGAAATAGATGCCGTCGGCCGGATGCGAGGTGCGGGACTGGGCGGTGGATCGGATGAGCGTGAACAGACACTGAATCAGATTCTTGGTGAGATGGACGGTTTTACCCCGAATGATCAGATAATCGTTTTGGCCGCGACGAATCGACACGACGTGCTCGACCCGGCCTTGCTGCGCCCGGGGCGCTTCGACCGACACATTGTCGTCGATCGCCAAAACTGGCAGGGGCGCCTCGCTGTCCTAAAGGTTCACACGCGAAACAAGCCCTTGGCCGATGACGTTGATCTCGAGGCAATCGCACGGCAGATGATCGGCATGACCGGGGCCGACTTGCGCAACCTTGCCAACGAGGCGGCGCTGCTGGCTACTCGACAGGGCAAGAAGAAACTCGAGCGCGAGGACTTTGAACAGGCCATCGATCGTGTGATGCGAGGGCCAAAACGCGAAGAGATCATCTTGCCCGAGGAGAAACGCCGCACTGCATATCATGAGGCCGGCCATGCTCTGGTCGGTTGGCTCGTTCCGAGCGCCGATCGCCCCATGAAGGTCTCAATTATCCCCCGTGGTCGTTCGCTGGGTGTCACGATCACGATCCCTGAAGAGGATTTTCACGATCGCGGGCTGAGTTATTTCAAAGCCAAACTGCTCGTCCTCATGGGTGGGAGGGCGGCGGATCGCCTTGTGCTAGGAGAGCCGTATGCGGGAGCGGAGATGGATCTTCGTGAAGCCACTCGCCTAGCTCGGTACATGGTGACTCATTGGGGTATGAGCGAACGGCTCGGCCCGATTTCGCTTCGCGTTGGCGAAGAGCACGTTTTCCTCGGAAAGGAAATTCAGTCCGCGCGCGATTTTAGCGAAGGCATGATGCTTGTCGTGGACGAAGAAGTTCAAAGAATGCTCCGTGAAGCCGACGAAGCCGCCTTCGAAATCCTTCTTCAGAATCGCCTCCTATTGGATGAGTTAGTTGAGTTGCTCTTGAAACGCGAAGAATTGTCCAAGGACGAGATCGACGAATTGGTCCGCAATCATGCCCGCAAGCGTGTGGGGTGACGCCCGTCCGCGTCGCCCAATTTCGCCCGATTTCGCTTGATCGTCTCCTTGAATAATGTCAGAATAAAAACGCCTTCCTTAATGATTCCTTCCGTCGAATGCCCTCCTTTGTCCGCCGGCCGATGCCGATTTCGGAGACTGCGATGCGGATTGCCTGCCTCACTCTTACAGCCGCATTGATCGTTACTACCGGATTGCCCGCGCAACAGGCCATTCTCCCCAAAGATCGGCCTATCGAGTCGGTGATCGACCAGTCGATCAATGAGAAACTGCGCGACGCCGGTGTGGCCGCGGCCCCTCAGATCAGCGATCAATCGCTGATCCGGCGGTTGACCCTTGATCTCGCCGGTCGAATCCCGACGGAGCCGGAGACCCGAGCCTTTAGCAACTCGACTGATCCGAACAAGCGAGCCAACTTAGTCGACGCTTTGATCTCGTCGCCGGCACTGGCGAGGCACCTTGCCAATCAATGGGACTCGTTACTTTCCGAAGGTAATCGCGGCGGGTTGCGTGAGTACCTCGTCAAGGCGTTCGGCGAGAATCGTTCTTGGGACCGCATTTTTCGCGAGTTGATGCTGCCCGATGAGAGCGACCCAAAACAGAAAGGGGCCTCGGCCTATTTGCTCCCGAGACTAAAAGACGTTGATCGCCTGACGGCGGATGTGACATCGACATTTTTCGGAGTTAACATCAGTTGCGCTCAATGTCACGATCATCCCAAAGTCGAAGCCTGGAAGCAGGAACATTTTTACGGCATGAAATCGTTCTTCAGTCGCACGTTTGACAATGGCGGCTTCATCGGTGAGCGAGGCTACGGCTCGGTCAAGTTCAAGACGACGGGTGGCAAAGAAGTGCAGGCGAAGCTGATGTTCATCACCGGGGCGGTCGTGGAAGCGTCGGGGCAAAAGGAACCAGGCAATGAGGATCAGAAACGGGAACGCGAAACTCTCGAACGATTTAAGCGCGAGAAGAAGCCGCCTCCGCCTCCTTCGTTCAGCGCTCGAACGGCTCTCGTCAATCTCGCGCTGAAGTCAGACGAGAATAACTACCTGGCGAAGGCAGTCGTCAATCGCATCTGGTATCAGATGTTCGGCCACGGATTGGTCATGCCGATGGATCAAATGCACTCGGAGAACCCCCCGAGCCATCCTGAGTTGCTCGAGTGGTTGGCGAGCGACACGAAAGAGCACGGCTTCGATTTGAGGCGTTTGATTCGCGGAATCGCCATGAGCCAAGCCTACTCGCGAACCAGCAAATGGACCGGCACCGAGCCGCCCAAGCCTTCGCTGTTTGCCGTTGCAATTCCTCGGGCGTTGACGCCCATGCAGCTCGCGACGTCGCTGAAGGTCGCGACGCTCGATCCGGGGAGGATTCCACCGAGTCCGTCATTCTTCGAAACGATGGAGAACAGCGCTCGAGGGGTGTCGGGCCTCTTTGAATTTCCACGAGAGGATTTTCAGATTGGCGCCGGCGAAGCGTTGGTGTTCAGTAACTCGGATCGACTTCAAAAAGAGGTTCTCGCCGAGGGTGGTGATCGGCTCGTGACTCGACTTCAGCAGCTTACATTGCCGGAAAAACGAATCGAGTTCGCGTTCCAGGTTATTCTGAACCGTGCCCCCGATGCTGAGGAGGCGAGAGTCTTTGGGGACTATCTGAGACAACGTCTCGATCGCTCGGCCGAGGCCACTCGGCATCTGGTTTGGGCTTTGTTGACGAGTTCGGAGTTTCGTTTCAACCATTAACGGTTGAGGGTTGACATGCGACGACAGTATTGCGGTTCGCCAGAACACTCAATTCACCGCAGGACATTTCTCGGCGACATGGCGACGGGTATCGCGGGCGCGGCCCTAGGCGCTGGCGGCCTGCGAGCGTTGATGTCTCCGGTCATGGCGACCGAACTCAAGAAGCAACAAAAGCGATGTATCATGTTGTGGCTTGCCGGTGGTGCAAGCCAATTAGAAACGTGGGACCCCAAACCCGGCGCTCCTACCGGTGGGCCGTTTCGTTCAATCGCGACCGATGTGCCAGGAACACACATTTCCGAGTTGATGCCACAGATGGCGAAACGGATGGGCACCACCTGTGTCATTCGCTCGCTGAATACCAAGGACGGCGATCATGGTGGCGGCGCGAAACTGATGATGCGCGGACGCCGCGATGATGCCAATCTTCGGTATCCCGACCTCGGCGCGGTCCTTGCCAAGGAACTAGGCCACGCGGAGAGCAAAGTCCCCGACTACGTTTGGTTCTACTCCCAGACGGAAGGCCGGGGTTTTGCCCCCGGCGCGTCGGGATTCCTCGGCGCCCGTTACGCTCCCATGGAACTTTCGACCAGCGGCAAGCCCGAGAACATTCAACGATTGGCTGGAATAACCGATGCTGACCATCAATCGCGTGCCGAGCTTCGCGACTTTCTCAGCAAGCGATTCAATGAAGGGCGGCACAATGCGGTCGTCGGCAGTCATAACGAGGCGTATCAACGTGTTCGTGGACTGATGGCCAGCGATTATCTATTCGACATCGGCAAAGAGCCAACCAAGGTACGAGACCGCTACGGCCCCACACAGTTTGCCGAGCAAGTCTTGGTTGCCCGGCGTCTGGCCGAGGCCGGCGTTCCCTTTGTCCGTGTCGCCCGCGCCTGGTGGGACAGCCACGGCCAGAACTTCGAAACGCATCAGGAAATGGTCCCGGAACTCGATCATGTGATGGCCACGCTGCTGGACGATCTCAAGGAACGTGGGTTGCTGGACAACACGCTTGTCATCACGCTTGCGGAATTCGGTCGGACTCCGTCGATCAACGCCAGTCTTGGGCGCGACCATTTTGCCAGTGCATGGAGCATGACGCTTTCAGGCTGCGGTATCAAGGGCGGGGCGCTCTACGGGAAAACCGATCCGACTGGCAATCGTGTCATCGATGGACAGGTGGGCGCCGCTGAAGTCTTCGCCACAATCTTCAAAGCCCTTGGCATCAATCCCCAGAAAAACTACTACGTCGGTGCGCGACCCGTTCCGCTCACCGATCCGGGCACCAAGCCGATTGTGTCCGTCTTGGCTTGAGCAAACCGTTTGCGGGCGTCCGGCGAAGTCACGGCGAACTTTAGAGGGTCGGCCAATGCCACTGAGCATCGACAAGTTCAAACTTGTGCGAGAATCGAATCGGCGTGATATTTTCTTGCGCGTTGCCGTTGATGGGGTCAGCCGCGCGTTTCTGGGATGTTCCGACTTCAAGGTTTATGACTTCGACCTGACCACGCCCAAGTCCGAACCGGCGGAACTAGGCGTGCATGGGGCGTATGTCACAGGGGTCGTGGCAACGCCTTCGGCGGTGATTTCCGGCGGCTATGATGGCCGGCTCATTTGGTGGGATCGGGCCAAGCGAACGCAGATTCGCGCCGTCGATGGTCACAAGAAATGGGTGCGAGATCTATGCATTACCCGAGACGGCAAGACGATGGTGAGCGTCGCCGATGACATGGTTGCCCGGGTCTGGGATACGAGTACCGGCAAACTCATCCACGAATTGCGCGGTCACGCCGAGAAAACGCCCCATTACTTTCAGTCGATGCTCTATGCGTGCGCGGTCTCCGCTGATGGGCATTTCGTCGCGACAGGCGACAAGATCGGCCGCGTTATTATTTGGGAGATGGCGACAGGAAAAAAGCAGAGTGAGATTGAAGCTCCGATCATGTATACCTGGGACCCGACGCAGCGCCGCCATTCCATTGGCGGCATTCGTTCGTTGGCGTTCTCACCCGATGGCAAGACCCTTGCCGTCGGAGGCATGGGGAAGGTCGGCAACATCGACCACCTTGAGGGCAAGGCCCGCGTTGAGATTTTCGATTGGGCGTCGGCCAAACGAACTCACGAGTTTCCCGGTGACAAATTCAACGGGTTGGTCGAGCATCTCGAATTCCATTCCAGCGGCGACTGGCTCCTTGCCGCCGGGGGTGCCAATGACGGCTTTCTGATGTTCTTCGATGTAAGAGCGAAGACGACTCTGCGGCAAGAAAAGGTCCCGACGCACGTTCACGACGCCGCCTTGGTCAATAACGAGATGATCGTCACCGCGGGCCACAACCGCATCGGCCTATTCTCGCTCAAAGGATGAATCCTTCCAGCGAGAAATCCGCCGACTCAGGGAGCGGGTTGCTTAGGCTCGATGCGATAAAGGTTCTTTTCGGTGCGAATGTAAACGACACCGTTGACGGCCGCTATTGAGGAATATGTCAGTTCCTTCAGATCATTGGTGGCCACGACTTCAAACTTCGAGCTTGCTCGAACGACGGTTGTGCGTCCCGCTTCGTTGGTGAGATAAACAAGTTTTCCGGCCAAGATCGGCGACGCGGAATAGGCGCCGGGAACTCGTTCCTGCCAATGGACTTTGCCGGTCTTCGCGTCGAGGCAACTGGCGATGCCATTATCGGACACGGTGTAAAGTTGGTCGCCGTCGAGGATCGGCGACGGAGTCAGCGGAGCGCCGCGTTTCATGGTCCACGCGACTCGTTCGAGCTTAGCGTCGCTCCCGTTATCTGGGCGAACGGCGATGAGCGTCGGCGAGTCGTAGCCCGTCGCAACGAAGATTAACCCATGACCGAAGACAGGTCGCGGGACGACGGAATAGCCGGTGTACGGAACCTTCCAGAGCAGTACGCCCGTCTTGGGTTCAACTCCGCAAACCATGTCGCTCGCCTGGCTGACCAACTGCCTTTTACCGTTGACGTCGATGAGTAGCGGCGTGCCGAACGAGAATTTTTTGCTGGCTTGTGATTGCCGATCGGTCTTCCATCGCGTCTTGCCGGTGGACGTGTCCAGAGCGACGAGGTATTGCTTGTCGCTGCCGTCCACGCTGAATACGAGCATGTCATCGACGAGAATCGGCGATCCTCCATTGCCGTGGACGGGATTGTAACGATGCTCTGACGATTTCCAGATTATTTTCCCGTCGAGGCTGAGCGCGGCGGTTCCCTGATGCCCGAAGTGGGCATAGACTCGCGAACCGTCGGTAATGGGAGTCGGGCTGGCATGACTGTTCTTGCTATGGACGCGCGGCGCGGTCTTTCCATCCTGAACGAAAACCTCGGTGTTCCAAACCGACTTGCCGGTTACGGTGTCGAAGGCCATCACCTGAAGCGATTGGTCGTTTCCGCTGCCGGTGACCGCGCTGGTCAAGTACAACTGTGACTGAAACACGATCGGCGACGACCATCCCTTGCCCGGTACGGGCTGTTTCCAAGTCACATGGCGTTCGGGTCCCCATTCCTTGACCAGCGGCGGGCCTGAGTAGATTCCTTGGCCGGTGGGGCCTCGAAATTCTGGCCAGTCGGCTCCCATCGCGGCCAAAATACCAACGATGACAACGGTGATACACGTTCGTGGAGTGAGGAAGAAGCTCATTCGGTGGGACCTTTGGCGATGGGACAAACTAGGGTTGAATCTTTTCGTAGAGGAGGGTGACGAATTGCTCGAGCAGGCCCAAATACTCCGAGCCGGCAACCACTCGAACCTTCGTGATGAGGGCGCGGGTCTTTTCCATGCGTTCAACAAATTGATCGACACCGAAACGGGCAAGGGGGCCATCGTCGCCTTGAAGGGCGAGCAATTCGTCAATTTCAACGGGCATAAGTCGGCGAGCGCGGTCGGGGTTGCGCTCGACCCAGGCGCGCAATTCGAGCTGCGTGGCCATTTCGGTCAGTCGATTCAGGTTGTCGTCTCCGCCTTCCGGTGGGCTGCCATGCATTCGCGGCAAGAGCCGGTCAAGCGGCAGGGTTCGCAATTCACTGACGGTTAGCCCTAGGGCGCGGGCACAGGCGAGGACGGTGGCATTGCGAAGCCGGCGATTCTCCGCTTGATGAAGAATTTGGCGGACCGTGTGACGGTTGAGCTTGGCGATGCGGGCAAAATCCTCTTGGTTCCAGCCCCGTTCTTGCACCAATCGCGAAATCTTGGCGGCGAGGTTATCAACGGGCGGTGGCATGGGTCCTCCGCATGATTCGGGGCGCAATGGGCTAGTGGGGAAAATGCGAATTGATTACAACAACGGCAAGTGACTCGTTTTTCCTGGAGGGAACCACGATGGAGTTTCGAATCGGCCCAATTGAGGATGTCGTGTGGAAGCCGCTGAAGAAATTCGCGGATCAGCGCGGCTGGCTGTGCGAGCTATTTCGGCACGATGACATCCCCGCGGTCTTCCATCCGGTCATGGCCTACATTTCGGAGACGCTTCCGGGGGTCGCCCGCGGTCCACACGAACATGTCGATCAGGCCGACTATTTCTGTTTTATCGGGCCGTCGAATTTCAAGGTTTATCTCTGGGATAACCGCCCCAAGTCGGCAACCTACATGCACAAGGACGTTCGTATCGTGGGAATCGACGAACCGGCGGCATTGATTGTCCCTGCCGGCGTCGTCCATGCCTACAAGAATGTCGGCACCGATCACGGGATCGTTTTTAACTGTCCGAATCGACTCTACAAGGGCTGGGGGCGCAAGGACCCGGTTGACGAGATTCGCCATGAAGAACACGCCGACAGCTTCTACAAGCTAGACTAACGACATTGCCCCTTCCGCGTTCGCGATCGAGCCGGAAGGGGGCATTCGTTTCGGCATTAGGGTAATGTCCATGCCCACGGCTCACGATGACTTGCTGGAAGGTTGGCGATATCAGCAGGGGGGCCGCTACCCAGAGGCCCAAGCCTGTTATCGCAAGGCCGTTCAAGCGGCGCCGGATAACCCCGAAGCGCTATTCATGTTGGGGACGGTTTGCCAGCGCCTTGGCCAGATCGACGAATCCGTGGCGTGTTTGCTTCAGGCGGTGAGCCTCAAGCCTGATTACGCGGCGGCTCATAACAACCTCGGAGTGGCGTTCGCGGCCATGGGCCGGCGCGTCGATGCCGTCACGCATTTCCGGCACGTTGTGAGGTTGCGGCCGGATGATCCCGATGCTTGCAACAATCTCGGAAACGCGCTCCGTGAACACGGCGAGTTGAATGAATCCGTCGAACGCCTGCGACACTCGCTTCGCCTTCGCCCGAATTTTCCCGATGCCCTGCACAATCTCGGGCTGGCTCTCGAAACACTTGGCAGGACCGATGAGGCCCGAGCCCATCTCGAACGAGCCGTCCAACTAAAGCCCGATTTCGCGGAGGCGCTGTCGGACCTGGGACTGCTCCTGGCGAGAAACAAGAGGTTTGAAGAGGCAATCAAACCGCTCCAGCAGGTTGTGCGGATGCGCCCGAATCGTGCCGACAGCCACATGAATTACGGCGCGGCGTTGCGGGAAGTCGGCCGGCTCGAAGAGTCTGCCGAGCATCTTCGGCGGGCCGCGGAACTCCGACCTGATGATGCGACAATTCGGAGCAGCTTGGGTCTGACGCTTCAATCTCTCGGCGATCTGAATGAGGCTGAGGTCCAGCTTCGCGAGGCCATTCGACTCGATCCACAACACGCGGACGCTCACAACAACCTTGCGGTGACCCTGGCACAGATGAACCGGTTTGATGAGTCGATTGCTCACTATAACGAAGCCGTTCGCATCAAACCGGATCAGCCAATCTATCGGCGCAATCGTGCGATTTCTTGGCTGACTCTGTGTGACTTCAAGCGAGGTTGGCCTGAATTTGAATATCGCTGGAAATGCCCCGGTTTTGTCGAGCGTCCGTTTCGTCAGCCGCGCTGGGATGGCAAACCGATGCCGGGTCAAACGGTCTTGCTGCATCCCGAGCAAGGATTGGGTGACACGATTCTGTTCATCCGATTCGCGGCCCGTGTCAAGCCGTTGGTGGGCCAGGTCGTATTCGAGTGCCCGCCGGTATTAGTGCGATTGCTTCGCGGCGTCCCCGGCGTGGATCAGATTGTGCCGACGGGTGATGCGTTGCCGGCGTTCGACGCTCACGCCCCTTTGGCGAGCCTTCCCTGTTTGCTCAATGCAACCATGGATGACCTCAGCGTTCCGCAGCCGTACATTCACGCGGAGCCAGACCGCGTCGAGCATTGGAAGTCTCAACTGGCCGCCGTTCCCGGGTTCAAGGTAGGCATCTCTTGGCAGGGCAACCCAAAACAGAGTGCCGATCGGATTCGCTCGATACCTTTGCTTAACTTCGGGCGACTGGCCGCGATCGAGGGCGCAAAGCTCATCAGCCTTCAAAAGGATTTCGGAACGAATAGCTTGCGCGAGTTGGGTTCGGCGTTTTCGGTTATCGATCTCGGCTCGCGCTTGGATCAGAGCGGCGGCGCTTTCCTCGACACGGTTGCGGTCATGAAGAACCTCGACTTGGTGATTACCTGCGACACGGCGATCGGCCATGTCGCGGGAGCCTTGGGAGTGCCCGTCTGGGTTGCCTTGTGTGCCGCTCCCGATTGGCGATGGTTCACCAACCGCGACGACACGCCGTGGTATGCAACCATGCGCCTGTTTCGCCAGCAAGAGTTACTGAAGTGGGACGAGCTATTCGAGAGAATGGCTTCGGAACTCCGAAAGCTGACGATGCCCGCGGCGAATTCTCGTTCGATCATGGTACCGATCGCGCCCGGCGAGCTAATCGATAAGATCACAATCTTGCAAATCAAGAGCGAGCGAATGCGTGACCCGGCGAAGCTCGCCAATGTCAACGTCGAGCTCAAGGCGCTCCTGATAGTTCAAGAGCAAAGGGTGGCATCCAGCGATGCGCTGTCGCGATTGACGTCGCAATTAAAGGAAGTCAACGAGGCGATTTGGCAAGCTGAAGAGACGATTCGAGCCTTCGAACGGGACCATCGATTCGATGAGCGTTTTATTGATGTGGCTCGCATGGTTTATCATCAGAATGATCGGCGAGCCGCGATCAAGCGCCAGATCAACGCCCTTCTCAAATCGGAGTTCATCGAAGAGAAAGAACACCCGAAGTATCAGTAGGCGCTCGTCACGAAAAAGGCCGCGCCGGCATGGGAACTCATCCCACGATGCCGGTGCGGCGTTCTTGTTATGGCTTTACTTCTCGGCTTGAGCCAAGGCTCGATCAATCGCGTCGGCCTCGGTTATGGCCTCGGCTTCGAATCGCTGATAGGTCCCCGGCAGAGCAAAACTGAAATGCCAACCTCGCGGCGAGCGTTCGAGGTTGAAAGCCGTGACGCCGAGGCGATCGAGTCGCCGGCGAACGGTAGTCCAGTTGACATCCGGCGAGCGGTTTGCGAGCGCGACGCCGAGTTCTTCGGGCGATGGCATTCGCAGAACCGGCGCGGCGGGGCGAGGACCCGGGGGCAGTTCGTCGCTTTGAGCGCGGGCGATTGGTCGTTGAGCGACAGGTCGGACCGTCGCCGGCGGCGCGGGTCGCACAGCCGGCAGCATCGGTCGTTGATTGTGCGGGGCCATGATGATCGGCATCTGTTGCCGCGCCAAAGGCATTTCAAAGCCGCCGGGCATCATCATCGGGTCCATGGTCGGCGCACCGCCGATCATTCCGGGGGTTGTGCAAACCCCGCCTGGCGTTCAGGACGCACCGCACCGGCCCGGTACGGCGACAATCAGCGAACATACGGTAGCCACGAGCGAACCCAACCGTCGCGCGTCCTTGCGCATGGTGGAGTGCCTCCAAGGTATTTCAACGTCACCGTGCGATGGGCTGAGCCGCTGCGAGTCGTGGCGGCTCGAACGAGCGGGGCTTTAGCGTATCGTTTCGCCCGCCACAATAGCAAGTCCCGATCTTGAAAGTGTTTGCAAGAATGACTCTTTCATTGTCATTCTTACAACGACCGAATTTCATAGCCCGACACGAACACAGGAACATTCTCGTCGATTGACCCGAAATTGGTCTATTCTTGTTCAGATTGTCCCGTTCCCCTTTTGGGAGTCAACCATGAGTCGCATCGTCCGTGACGTGTTGTTTTCGGCCGCCTTGGTCGGATTGCACCTTGGATTCGCCGGGGTGGCATCGGCGGCTTGAGGGAGCAGCGGTTGCAGTGATGGGGCAGTTGGCTCCTTTGGGTCTTCCGCAAAAGCTCGCTAGGTACAGACTCGGGCTGCCGTCGCCCTTGGTGCCGGTGTCGCGGTGATTGCCGGCACCTTTGTCGTACTCAACCTGATGGACAAGTCAGGCGAGCGGGCGTTCGAGCAACTCCGACGTCGCCGCGGCGAGCAAAAAGAAAACGCCCCCGATGAGAATCCGATCCCATCGGGGGCGTCGTCAATCGTCGAGCCCTATTCGCTGATTTGCATGGAGGCGTTTAGCGCCTTCGCGATGCGCTCTTTCGTTTCTTCAAGGTGAGCGCGTGTCGTGTCATCGAGCGGGCTTTTCCGATCATTGAGAGCCAGGTCGATTCTCTTCGAGATTTCTCGCAGGTGCATGCGAGAAAGGCTCTTGGCGTCTGGCGGAGCGTCGCCGCCGCCCCCGATGATAATCATGCCGCCCATCAAAACGATGCCGCCGCCGCTAGACTTGGAGCCGACTACAAGATCGGTGAGCCGCTGCAAGTATTCACGCTGGAGATTGCGGCGAATGATCGTCGATTTGGCCGCACCGGCTTTGTCCGAGCTGAGCGGCAAATCGGCGAAAACGCAATCAGTTAGGCATCGGAAGACCTCTGCGACCTGAAGAGGTTGATCATCCTTATCGGCCTTGCTCGCCAGGTTTTGCATGCGATTCAGCACGGCGGGCGAGAGCAATTGGTCGAGGGCCGTCGCGTGGATCCGCAATACTCGCTCGTTCAGCGGGTAATCCACTCCCGACATCAGGGCCATTTCGTTTCCCCAGTGGAGCCAGCGGTCCGGCGCCAACTTCCGCAGGAGCTCCGGTGAGAACGTGAAGGGCTTGTCCGTGAGAATCTGTTCCGAGAGAAACTTCAACGCCTCACGTTGTTTGGCACCTTTAACGGGCACCATCGGGTCGCGAGCGTTTGCGTCGCCGCGATGGTCGCGGTTGATGTGTTCGCCGGCCACGTACTGGGCCGACAGCGTGGCGGCATTGCCATATTGACGGAGCATAAGGCTGAAGGCCTGGCGTGCTCGTTGATAGCCTTCGCCGTTCTCCACAACCCGTTCGGCGAGACCGTTGGCGATTTCCTGGGCGAGTCTCACGCGGTCCTGCGCGAATTTGAGAACGTCGGCCCCGAGATCCCACTGATTAATGTGGGGGTCGGCCGTCATCAGGTCTTCGTCTGTGCCATAGTCAAGCCCCGCGGCGGCACTACGTGTGGCGATCTTTTGCAACTCCGCTAGCTCGCCTTCCGTGCCTCCGCCGACCGGCTTATAACCGTACTCAATAGCCCAATAGTCATACGGGCCAATGGTGGTGGTGAAGTAATCGCCCTGCTTGATGCCTTTCGGGGCCAAGTTGACCGGATTATAGTCCATGACCGAGCCGACCAATCCTTGCTTTCGCGTCAGGGCCACGTCGTGGAGCTGATCATTCTTGAGCATCGTGCTGGCCTTGAAGTTGTGGCGCAAGCCCAGCGTATGGCCCACTTCATGCATCGTCGTTTCCTTGACGGCCTGGAAGATCAATTCTTCGGGGACCTTCTCGCCCGGGAACCGGGCCAAGGTTGCGAAGGCCGCAGCGCTCAGTTCGTTGCGTTTGTGTGAGGCGCATTGGCAAAGCCCGTTTTGTAACGTCTTGAAATAGAGGCGAAGCTTGTCCTCCGGTGGCAGAGCGGCCACCTTCTCGGGGGTCGCGTTCCAGCCGGCTCCGGGCATCATCACCTCGGGCCTGGCAAGAAAATCGCCTCGTTTGAAGGCCTGAATATCGCTCGAAGGTTCGGCCCAACCGCGAGCCGTTCGCGTCATGGTGTGATCGATCTTGTAGAAGCGAACCATGCTGGCGTCGAAAATAATGTCGGCGTCGAGAATCTCGCCCGTGAGTGGATTGGCTCGCGAAGGCCCCATGGCGAAGCCTTGATCGCTGGCGATCCAGCGGAACGTGCAGTAACGAATGTCCTCCGGGTCAAAGTCGCCGGAGGCGTCATCCTCTTGTTGGCGAACTTCCACCGCGTCGCGGAACCCGATCTTCTCAAAGGCCTTGTTCCATTCGAGGATGCCATCGCGAACCGCGGAGCGATACTCATCGGGGACAGACTTTTCGATCCAAAAGACGATCTTCTTCTTGGGCGGAACGAGCTTGCCACCTTCTTTCCACGACGAACCGTCCGCGCGTTCGAGACGCCAGCGATTGATGTACCGGACAAAGGCGGTGTCCTTGTTGTCGCTGGAAAAGTCCTTCAAGGCCGTCAGGAAGTAGCCGATACGATCATCGGCGACTCGCGGTTGGTATCCGGGATCGGGCATGGCCACAAGACCATAGTGAATGTGGACCGTATTGCCGCGGGAGTCGATGACATCGTCGCCGCCGCCAAAACGGCCCCGGCGACCGCTACCGGCAAACGTCACGGCAACTTGCAATTCGATATTCTTTGGAAATGCCTTGATCTTGGCCCACGACGTTCGCGAGGGGTCGATTGGACCCATGCCGGTTTGCGCAAAATCCGTGAAGAAGATCTCGTTGAGGTTGATGACAACACTCGACTTCATCGGATTGATCGCATGAATGCGAAGCGCCATCACGACCGAGTCGGTGTAAGTCGTCTCGACCGCTTTCGCGACTGGCAACCCGGGCTTGGCCGTGAAACGGACGTTTCGGCGAATGAGATGGACGCGATCACCCACTCGGCGGAAGAGCATCACCCATTGTTCGTCAAAGTTTAGAGTGTGGCCACCCATACCTGCGCCACGAGCGATGGCCGCCGGAACGAGCAGTGGTCGATCGAGCTGCTCGGGGCGAATCTCCATGAAGACGTTTTCGTCTTTTTGATGCAGGGTGAAGAGCCCTTCGTGGACCTTGGCACCGCGAACGACCTTGCTGAAGTCACCAAATTTCTTGACCGGATCGTCTTCCGGGTTCGGCTGCTGGGCGAGCCCGGCGGCCGGAATGACTAGCACTAACAGCCACCAAAGCCAATAGCGGACTGATCGTTGCATATCTTACCTTTCATTACTTTGGGGCGAGCGTTTTCTTTGGATCATTTCACCCAGCCTACCTGAGTTACGGACCGCGTGGCAAGGTGCCCGACATCTTGCCGTCGAGATTCTCGGAACCATCTGACGTGATTATACCGAATGTGCGCGTGATACTTGACTTGCGGAGCGGTTCGGATATATCCAAGACAACTCGCAGTACACGTTTCTTGAGTGGAGTTGGGGATTCGCGAACCGGTGGTCAACCTGTCCTCAGCTTCTTACGCGACGCAAAGGCAGCTCCACATGGTCATGTTACGGGTCCGATTGTGCATCGGGCTTATCGTCCTGGCAGTCTTGGCCGGGTGTTCGGGAGGCTCGGGATCGCGTATTCAATCGCCATCGTTCTCCGGCTCAAGTGCCGCCAAGAAAGCGCTCGAAGCATTCGACAAGAATGGCGACGGTCTCCTTGATGATGCTGAGTTGGCGGCATCCCCCGGATTGTTGGTCGCGAAAAGCGCGATCGACACGAACCGCGACGGGAAGCTGAGCGCCGACGAGATTGCCGCTCGCGTGAATTCGTATCGATCTTCCGGGATTGGCCTGATGAGCATTGTTTGCAGCGTCACGCGCGATGGGCAGCCGCTGAGTGGCGCCACCGTGCGATTTGTCCCCGAGCCGTTTCTGGCCGATGTCATTCAAAGCGCTGAGGGAAAAACGGAACGGGATGGCAGCGTCGAACTAAGAGCCGACGGGATGGCCTTGCCCGGAATCCAACTTGGGCTTTATCGTGTCGAAGTTTCGTTGCGAAATGCGAAGGGAAGTGAGACAATTCCGGAGAAGTACAACTCGCGCACGACCCTTGGGCAGGAGATATCCGGCGACATGCGCGAGACGGTTGCGAACATCAAGCTCTCGAGTCGATAACCCGAATCGTTTCGGGTCTATTTTTCTGTTCTTGTTCAAGGAGTCGTCATGTATTCTCGTCACCTATCGCGGCCGCCGAGCCGGCGTGGGTTCACGCTGATTGAGCTTCTGGTGGTTATCGCAATTATCGCGATCCTTATTGGCTTGCTGTTGCCGGCGGTACAAAAAGTCCGCGAGGCGGCCGCCCGAGCCAAGTGCCAGAATAACCTCAAGCAGATCGGATTGGCCTTTCACAATCACCACGACACATTTAACGCTTTCCCCAGTGGCGGCTGGGGCTGGTTTTGGCCTGGCGTTCCGGGTTATGGCGGAAAAGACCAGCCGGGCGGTTGGGTCTACAACATTCTGCCGTTTGTCGAGCAGGATAATCTCCATCGGCTCGGCTTGGGAACAAATCGCCTTCCGGCCAGCGCTCAGCGGATTGGGACGCCGCTTTCGCTATTCAACTGTCCATCACGCCGGACCGGCGGCCCGTATCCGAATAGCCGTGGATACACCTATGGCGAAACGCAGAATCCGGTTCCGGTCATGGCTCGGTCCGATTATGCGGCCAATGCCGGCAGCCAGAATCGCAACGAGATTTTCGGTGGTCCCCCCAACTTGGCGACAGGTCTTAACCCCAGCTACGGCTGGCCCGCGACTGATGGCTTCAATGGAGTCGTCTTCCAACGAAGTGCGATTCGATTCGCCAGCATTATTCGTGGCACGAGCAATGTCTACATGGTCGGTGAGAAGTACTTGAATCCCGACAACTACACGACCGGAGCCGATCCGTCGGACAACGAGAACATGTACACCGGCTTCAACAACGATGTGTGCCGAGTCTCGTTTTCGCTGCCGTTGCAGGATCGGCGAGGTCTGACCGATACGCTGCGATGGGGAAGCAACCATCCGGCAGGTTTGAACATGTGCTACTGCGATGGGTCGGTGCGCGTCGTGACCTACACTGTTGACCTGACTTTGCATCGCGAGGCCGGTTCACGAGAATGAGCGATTGATCGCTGAAGAGTTGTTCGCGGAGATCAGCAACGAGCATCGACGGTTGCTGGTCTCCTTTTGTTTCGACCCCATCGACCCAGAGGCGACTGATGACCGCGGCAAATCTGTTCAATCTCTCCGGCAAAACGGCACTTGTGACGGGCGGCAGCAAGGGCCTTGGGTTAGCCATGGCTCGTGGTCTGGCCGAGGCCGGCGCGGACGTGATCATCTCGAGCCGTCATGAAGACGAACTCAAGACGGCCATGGAGACAATCCTCGCGGGCACGGGTCGCCGAGGGGCCTACTTTGTTGCCGACATGAGCCGCCGTGACGATTCGAAGCGATTAGCAGAGCAGGCACTGGCCCAATTTGGGCACATCGACATCCTCGTCAATAATGCCGGTACGAACGAGCCGCAGGCTATCGATCGTATCACCGACGATAGCTGGGATCGGGTTATGGAGATCAACCTGAACTCGATCATGGCACTGACGCGGGCGTTGGTTCCGAACATGCGCGACCGGAAATGGGGCCGAGTCGTCCATATCTCGTCGATCATGGGCTTTGTGTCAAAGGAAGGCCGCAATATCTACTCAACGACGAAATCGGCGCTTATTGGTTTTGCTCGTGCCAGCGCGTTGGATTTGGGTGAGTCGGGCGTGACGGTCAACTGCATCGCGCCGGGTCCGTTCCTAACGGATTTACCGGGCCGGCTACTTTCCGATGCCGAGAAAGCGGCATTCGCTCGAATGACCGCCATGAATCGTTGGGGCGATCCGAAAGAACTGGTCGGCCCGTTACTCTTGTTGGTGAGCGAGGCGGGAAGCTACATCACAGGGCAGACCATCGTCGTGGACGGGGGATATCTTTTGCGGTGACGCTATAAATCCCCCAAATTGCCTACCCGGTTCCATCGCCGTTGATTCCTGGGGGTTTGGAATCTTGTCTGCCGTTGTAAGCAGTGGTAGGATTACTTATAAGCAACTTGCCGGAGACATGATAATGCGGACATGGCAGTCAGCGATTTGGTCGCGATGCGAAAGAGGCGGACGGATGGACGAGAACTCGGTCCTCGTTGCCGATCCAGAAGGTGTCGTCGTGCCGGACGAACGCTTTAGCATTTTCGTCGACTGCGACGCTGAGACTGCCCGCGACAAGTGGATCGAGAGCGAAAAAGTGGGCTACGACCTCGGCGAACTGGCCATTCGACGCTGGGTCAAACAGCATTGGCATGGCTTCGTTCGGGCGAGGTGGCTGGAGCATCTCCTGGGCGTGCGATTTTGGGTTGAACTCGACAATAACGATTTTGGATATCTGAAACGCGTCTTTCGCAACGAACCCGATCTTGTCGAGAGTATTGTCGCCAGGTTGAAGGCAGGTTTTGAGAATCTTGACTTTGTCATCTGGGCGACAAGTTGCAACGTTCCGCGAGAACCCCTCTATCACATCCTCGAAGCCATCAACATCAATCGTGCTCGTCTCCGGCACCAATATGACGTCGATCAATGCGGTTCATGATCTCGCCATTCCACCATTCACCCGAATAATCTGACCTGTGACGAACGAAGCTGCCGGCGACACCAGCCAGGCGGTCGTGTCTGCGACGTCTTGTGGTGTGCCCCATCGTTTGAGTAATGATTCCTTAATCGCGCGTTGCTGCCAATGATCCGAAGCATTTTCGCCCCATGCCGTGCGGATCCATCCGGGCGCGACCGCATTCACTCGCACGCGCGGCGCGAGGTCGACGGCGAGACTCTTTGTAAACGCCATCACGGCTCCCTTGCTCGCCGCAAATAACTGCCCGCTGTCGCCGTCCATTCCGGTTTCGGCCTGGTCCCATCCCATCGTGACGATGACGCCCGATCCGGCCTCTCGCATTCGCGAGCCAAGATTCCGGCACAAACGAATCGTCGCCCGAACGTCCACCGCCCAAAGTTCCTCTAACTTCCGCTCGAATGTCCATCGGGCGGCATCGCCCGTCAGCGTGTCGGCCCCGGCATTGCAGATGAGTGCATTCAAACCCCGTAACCGCTGCCAAGTTATGTCCGCGAGACGATCACACGAATCAGAGTCTCGAAGATCGGCGACGACATGGCTCGTGGCGACCTGATGATGCCGGCGAATCTGATCGGCAAGATCGGCGGCGACGATCTCGCGCCGGCCATGGATGATGATCCAGGCACCGTGTCGAGCCAACGTCTCGGCAATGGCCCGGCCAATGCCGCTGGTTGAGCCAGTCACAAGCGCGATGACGCCGTCTAGCCATCGAGTTCCAATGGCCCGACGGCGCAGCGACTCGACCGAGATGCCGAACTCTGGATGAACGACGTTGGCGGCAATCTCAGCGAGCGGCTCAAGCACAAACAGTCGCTCATGCATTCGAGGATGCGGAACGATTGGGTCGGAACGAACGCGAACGAGATTGCCGAACAGAATCAGATCGAAGTCAAGCGTACGCGGTGCATTCTGAATCGTTCGAACGCGACCGTATTGCCGTTCTGTTTCGAGTAGCAGTTCCAGCAATCCTTCGGGGGATAAATCGGTCTCAAGTTCGGCAGCCCCGTTCAAATAATTGCCCTGGTCAGGAGGCCCGCCCACCGGTGCCGTCTCCAAGAACGTGGAGACCTGAACCACTCGGACTCGCCCGGAATCACGCAAGGCGTTCAATGCGGATTCAATGGTTGCCCGCCGATCGCCCAAGTTGCTTCCAATCGCGATGTAGGCGCTTTCAGACATGCTCGACCTGAAAAGAGAACCGCCCGCGATTCAGGACGGGCGGTGAAGGGAGCCGTTTTCTGCGGACGATTTCCAAGGATCGTCGCCCACTAATAATTGGGAATCACCTGACCGTCGGCCTTGTCGCAAAGCAGCCCGAGTGTGTAAGGACTGATGTAGTTGGGCAGGTTGCGGACGCTGCCGTCGGCAAAGCAAAACTGGCAGATTCCCGGGTGATAGCTACCGAAAAGCCAGCCCGTGTCGAATGGAGACTTCGCCAACGGATATTGTGGACCGCCCGATCGCGACGAGCACGCGAAATAGTCGCCATTGAACGTCGAGCAATCCCACCAGCCATATCCGTGGTTGGAAATTGGAACATGCTTCTCACCAACGAGGATCGTGTCGCTGGTCCCATCCAGGAAGGAGTTGAACGAGACGCGGCCGAGGGTTCCTAACTGGAACGGCCCGTTCGGCATACCGTCTCAAAGCCCGTCCATGCCCGTCGTGCCGACGTTGACCGCGTAGTCGCAGAGTCCCCCGGGCACATGGGGTGTGTTCTGATCCACCGGGCTGTTCTGATCCCCAAAGATGCTCAGACCCGCGGAGGCAGCCGAGCGACGCGTCGGGCAAAAATAGATCTTCAGCGTCCCCTCACGGGCAATCGGAGTTTGGTTGTAATAGGTCTCCGTGAGTCGCCACTGATTGTAAAGGTTCTGTTGCTCCAAGAAAGGAAGGATGAGCACGGCCCAAGTGGCCTTTTTCTCCTCGGTGCGAGTTGGTGGCAGCGAGTCGAACGTGTTGTGGTAAAGGTGGATTGCCAGGCCAATCTGTTTGAGGTTGTTAGCGCAGCTGATTCGTGCAGCTGCCTCGCGAGCCTTTTGCACGGCGGGCAACAACAGTCCAATGAGGATCGAAATGATCGTGATGACGACCAGAAGTTCGATCAGCGTAAACGCATTCCGGCGGCGTGGAACTGATGCCGTCACGACTTTCCTCCCGTGGGGGCGGACTTGGGTGCTCCGATGCTGCCTTCAGAAATCATGGAGTTGGGGATCTTGAATCGAACGGGCGTCTTGAGTCCCAATGCTGGACCCGGCAACTCCAGTCGAAAATACTCTAACGCACGGGGTACCAGGAATACAAGAGTCTCGTCATGCGTTTTCCCGGGGGCAATGCCCACCGTCGAGGATTTCGACGGAGTCGATCCACCCACGCCGGCGACGCGAAGCCGGTATTCCATACCCGAGGCGTCCGTCAATCGAACCGTTTCTGGAGGGGCACCCACGGCGACCAAGCCGTGGTAGTCGATCGCGCGAGATGCCCCCACGTTGCGAATGCGGACCACGACTGTGAGGAATGTCTCTTTCGAAAACTGAATTCCCTTGGGGGATTTCGTCTCGATCGGGCCGAATCGGACCGTGTTGATCCGGATTCGTAAGTCGCCTTGTTGCCAAGCGGACTTTGCGGAATCCAACCACTCGTCAGGGCCGTCCGTCGGAATCGCCATTGAATGCCCGCTGTCGCCGAGCCGCACCGCGACCGTCGGCTCTCCGGCCAATCTGACGCGTCGAAAATCCCACCATGTGGTCACACCCAGCAGACTTGGCCAAAGGACGACGACGACGACGACCATCGTGCTCCACACGGCGCCGGCAGCGGGAACCCAGCGATACTTCTTTGGCCTGCCGCCAATGAGCCAGCGGCGGAACCCGTAGATGCCAGCCGCCAAAGCCAGTGGGATCGTCAGCAGCCGCACATATGGGGTTTGTGATGCCACCAGTGCAGTGTTTGCGAGGATGATCGCGATCAAAGAGGGCAAGGGCGATTGGCGTTGCCGGTTCGAATTATCGAGCGGCGTTTCGTCAACCTCGTCGTCTGATTCGTCAATGTCGACCGGCGGCGATTCGGCGTGGGTTACAGGCTCGGGCGGCGTGACACGGTCACTGGTCTTGGATGGCGCTGGTGGTGACGGTGGGGCGTCAGCGACTAACTTGCTGCCGTGGGGTTGGGGTTTGGGTAACGCAATTGCCGGGCTGACGACTACGGGTGACAGCGCCGGCTTTGCCTTGGGATCAACGGGCTTTGAGAGCGTAAACGAGTTTCCGCACTTCGGACACGTAGCACTCAGGCCCAAATGCTCGTTCGAAGCGCGGACCTTGCCTTGATGGCAATACGGACATACCGCAACAAACGCCATCGCCGCCACTCCAGCGACGGACCATACGGGTAGTCGCTATTTCTTTGCCTCGCCGCCTGCCGGCGCGGGTCCGCCTTCGGCCCCGGCGGCGTCCGCGGCCTTCTCTTTCTTGGCCTTCTTGACGACGTGTTTAATAACACGAACTTTGGGCAAACCGAAAGGACTTCGTCCCTCAGTCCACTTTTCTTGATGCATCAGTGTCTTGATTCGTTCAGCGCGGGTTAGCACACTTCGCGCACGCGCCAATTGGTTTCGTCGTTTAAGGCTTTTGTCGATCGACATCGTTCCGAATCCTTGTTTCTATGCCCATTTCCCATTCGATACAAGAAGTCATAATATGGCGGAGTCGGTTGCGAAGCAAGTTGATTGAGGCCCCCGTCCGTTCCGGTCATCACACGAAGGTCATCCGATGCAGATTACTCTTGATTATGGTCGAACCGGCCTCACCGTAGACCTTCCGGGGGATCGCGTCGTAGGACCACTTGCGATTCGAGAAACCGCACCTTTGCCCGATCCCGTGGCGGCCATTGAGGAACTGATTCGCAAGCCCATCGGTTCGCAATCGCTTGCTGATATCGCGAAGGGGCGAAAAAACGCATGCATTCTCATCTGCGACATCACGCGGCCCGTGCCCAACAAACTGATTCTGCCGCCCGTGCTGCGGACCATCGAAGCGAGCGGCATTTCGCGCAAGGACATTCTGATCTTAATTGCCACGGGGTTACACCGACCCAACGAAGGCGCCGAGCTGGAAGAACTTGTTGGGCCCGAGATTGCCGCCAACTATCGCGTTGAGAATCATCACGGCAAAAACCTCGACGAACATGACTATCTCGGGACCACGGCCAACGGCGTGCCTGTTTGGCTCGATAGCCGTTATGTCCGGGCGGATCTCAAGATCACGACGGGGTTGATCGAACCTCACTTGATGGCCGGTTACTCTGGCGGACGCAAGGTCATTTGTCCCGGAATCGCTGCACTAGAGACCGTCAAAGTCTGGCATGGTCCGAAGTTCCTGGAGCATCCCAAGGCCGACGCCGGGATCGTCGCTGGCAATCCGGTTCATGAGGAAAACACACATATCGCTCAGATGGCCGGATGCGATTTTATTGTCAACGTCTGCATCGACGGGAAGAGGCAGCTTATTTGGGCGGGGGCAGGCGACATGATCCGCGCCTGGGAGGCGGGCGTCGCGTTCGTTGAAAGCGTGGTCAAGGTTCCCGTGCCTGAACCGTTGGATATCGTCGTGACCAGCTGTGCTGGATATCCGTTGGATACGACGTGGTACCAAGCGGTGAAAGGTCTGACGGGGGCGCTTCCAATCGTAAAAAAAGGCGGCACCATCATTTTGGCGGCATCGCTCACTGAGGGGTTGGGCAGCCCAGAGTTTCAACGACTAATAACCGAGAATCCCGACTTAGCTCGATTCAAAGAACGAATCATGGGGTCGGATTACTTCGTGATGGACCAGTGGCAACTCGAGGAACTGTGCAAGGTCGTGGAGCATTGTCGGGTGCAAGTCGTGACCGATGGGCTCGCCCCTGAAACGCTCCGGATGTGTCACGTCGAGCCGATGCCGTCTGTTGAGCAAGCCGTTGCCGATTGTTTGAATCGTTACGGGCGAACGGCTCGGTTGGCAGTCATACCGAAAGGTCCTTATGTCCTGCCATATGTTTCGGCATGACGTTGTCGGATCGCGACCAGACTGCTAGGATTGGATGAGTCACGGAAGGACCCGTGACGGAGAGGTGCCAGAGCGGTTGATTGGGCCGGTCTCGAAAACCGGTGTGGCGGCAACGTCACCGGGGGTTCGAATCCCCCCCTCTCCG
>CAZESP010000015.1:0-118560 GCA_964515185.1 uncultured Alcaligenaceae bacterium | reverse complement strand
GAAACGGGAAACTCGAGTCCCCCAGAATGAACTTACGAAATTCGCCAGGAATTGTTGACATTGCGTGTGAAACGTGTACGATAATCGTTATTGAGACTGAATCTCAACAGCAATACGCCCCAGGCGAGCCTTAACATGGTCCTTCCCCTTGAACTCCTCGGCTGTCACGAATCAGCCGAGATTGTTGATGTTTTTGGGGAACCGTCATGGGTCGGTCGCATGGCCGAGCTTGGGTTGCGGCCTGGAACCCAAATCACTGTCGTGCGATCGGGTAGTCCGTGTTTGTTGCAGGTTGGCGGATCCCGTTTCTGTATTCGTGGCGACGAATGCACATGCATTCTTGTTCGGCCCTCCGACGCTTGCTAAGTCAATGACCACATTGGACCAACTCCGCCCCGGACAGCAAGCCGTCATCGCCTCGATCGACGGGTCACCGGCATTGGTGCAACGACTCATGGAAATGGGAATGATTGATGGCGAGCCGGTTGAGTTGCTGGCGGTGGCGCCCTTGGGTGACCCGATTGAGATTCGTTGTGGTTCCAGTCGCATCAGCCTTCGGCGGCGCGAAGCCTCGAATGTCACGGTTCATCTCTCGCCGCCATCGTAAGGACGGGGTCCCATGACCCAGCGTACGGTCACGGTCGCCCTTGTCGGAAACCCGAACACGGGCAAGACGACTCTTTTCAATGCCCTCTCTGGACTGCGCCAACGAGTCGGAAACTATCCGGGCGTCACTATCGAGATGAAGAAGGGGCGAATCGTCCTTGGGGGATCAACCATCGAGTTGATCGACCTGCCCGGAACTTATAGCCTTGCCCCTCGAAGCCCTGACGAAATGGTTTCCGTGGATTTGCTTTTGGGCCATTGTCCAGGCGAACCAAGGCCGGATGTCATCGTTACCATCGTCGATGCCTCCAATTTGGAACGCCACCTCTATCTAACCACGCAACTCTTGGAACTCGGCGTGCCGGTGGTTGTCGCCCTCAACATGATCGACGTTGCGGCGAAACTTGGCGTCGAGATCGAGACGACAAGACTTTCCGAGCGGCTGGGAATCCCCATTGTTCCGATTCGCGCGAACAAGGGAGTGGGTCTGGATGCACTGACCCAGGCGATCTTGATCGCCGCGGGTTCGGCGGCTCCGGCTCGTTACCCCGTTTTTCCCGAGCCGTTCAATCAAGCTGTCAAGACTTTGGCAACGAGACTCAATGGCGAGGAGCCATTCCTCATTCAGCGATTGCTTCTCGATATCGGGGGCCATACGGAGCGGCGACTCGCGGAGCGCCACGGTCAGGGGCTTCGCGACGACGTGGAATCTGCTCGGCGACGATTGACGGAAGCCGGTTGTCCCATTCCCGCAATCGAAGCCAAGACACGATTTGCGTGGATTCACAACATCACCAAGGATTGCATCCGCCGACCGGCCAAGAGACCTGTCACTTGGACTGACCGACTCGACCGGGTCCTAACCCACCGTGTTTGGGGCACCCTTCTGTTCATGTTGGTGATGCTTGTGATTTTCCAATCGATCTTCAGCGGCGCCAAGCCAATGATGAATCTGATTAGCGAGGGAATCGACTGGCTGGGCGCGCAAGTAACGGGATCGATGCCCGATGGCCCGCTGAAGAGCCTGATCGCGGACGGGGTGGTCAAGGGCGTTGGCGGGGTGGTTGTGTTTTTGCCTCAGATTCTGATTCTCTTTGGGTTCATCGCGATTCTCGAAGATTGTGGCTACATGGCTCGGGCGGCGTTTCTGATGGACAAGCTCATGGCCCGTTGCGGACTGAGCGGGAAGTCATTCATTCCGTTACTCTCGTCAATGGCCTGTGCCGTCCCCGGGATCATGGCGACGCGCGTGATCGAAAACCGTCGCGATCGGCTTGTGACCATTGTCGTCGCTCCGCTCATGAGTTGCTCGGCTCGATTGCCGGTCTATTTGCTGCTCATCGGGACGTTTCTGACCATTGGCCAACCGTGGTGGGTGCCGGGATTCACAATGTTCGCCATGTATGCGATTGGCCTGGTAACAGCGCCAATTGTGGCACTGCTCATCCGTCGCACGTTTCTGCGTGGCGAAGCCCCGGTGTTCGTCATGGAGATGCCGACGTACAAATGGCCTTCAATTCGCACGGTTGTGCGGCGAATGCTCGAGGCTGGCTGGGCGTTCTTGCGTCGAGCCGGCACTTTGATATTGGCGGCAACGATCGTGGTATGGGCCTTGCTCTATTTTCCGCGAACGGCACCAGATGGAGTGCCCTATGAGACTCGCGTGGCCGAGGCAGAGGCCAACGAAGACGATGACCGTGCCAACGCCATCCGTGGCGAGTGGCAACGACAAAGTTGGCTAGGACGATCGGGTCGAGCCATTGCCCCTGCCGTGCGACCGTTGGGTTGGGATTGGCGCCTTGGCATGGCCGCAATCGCCAGTTTTCCCGCGCGAGAGGTCATCGTGGGAACGTTGGGCATCATTTATAATCAGGGCGACGTTAGCGCCGAAGAAATTCGCGAATCGCCGCAGGTCGCCGAAACAAGTCTCGGGCGAGCCTTGTCGGATGCCACTTGGGACGACGACCCAACGCGCAAGGTCTTTACGATACCGGCGGCACTTTCGGTTATGGTGTTTTTCGCCCTTTGTTGCCAATGTGTTTCGACGTTGGCAGTGATCCGCCGCGAAACACGAAGTTGGCGCTGGCCCGTTTTCGCCTTCACTTACATGACGTTTCTGGCCTATGCCGGCGCGATGATCGTTTACCAATTGGGCACTTGGTTCGGTGGATAGGACGGGTTATCGCGGTCTTCAGGCGATTCCGAGAGGCTCCGATGGATTCACAACTCATTGTCGTATACGCGATCATCGCCTTGGCCGCGGCCTTTCTCGTGGTCCGGGAAGTTCGATCATGGCTCGGATCAGCCGGAGGATGTAACGGCGGATGTGGGTGTGCGAAGGCGGTTGAACTCCCGCGAAACGGTCGAGTCCCTTTGCGTCTCATCGAGCCGGCAAGAACCAAAAAAACTGAATCTGCCTAATCCAATCCATGCGAGCCTGTATCTTATGGTAAGGAGGTTCGGCGAAACGAGAGTCCCCACTGTTTCGTTGACTGCATCGCCGCCACGGAGACGAACAACGTGAAGACCCTTGTTGGATGGGACGACGAGAAAGAATCGGAACTGCTTCAGCTCTATCTCACGATCGGCAACAACGATACGACAATATGTCGTTCGCCCGGAACGCTGCTTCAGGCTCTGGAGCAAGAGCGTTGGGACATTGTTCTCCTTTCGCAGACGTTTCCCACGACTGAAGATGGTTTTCATGTATTCCAGAAGATCATGCAGTTCAGCACGGAAATCCCGCTGGTCTTGGCCTGTCGCCTTTCCGAGATGATCTCGCTGCCCAAGTTTCTGACGCACGGGTTACGCAATTACATTATTCGCGATGAGCGAGGCGACTTCATTTTTCTCATCTTGTCGAGCCTCGAATCGACCGTGGAGGCCGTTCGGGCGGAACGCGCTCGAAAGCTCGCCGAGCGGCTCAAGGAGGAGATGGACGGCGTTCGCAAGCTTCAAGAGACGATTATCCCTCGCGATATTCAGTCCCATACCGGATATCGGACCGTGGCGCGGTATGAGCCATCCGAAGTCACCATCGAGGGAGATCAACCCGTAGTGCTCGCCGGTGGCGATTATTATGACGTCTTTAAGATCGACAATAATACGCTGACGGTGCTCGTGGGAGATGCCTCCGGTCACGGGTTGAAAGCCTGCATGGCGATCGTGACCATGCATACGCTTATCCGCATGGTGTCGTCCGATCGCTTTCGCAAGACGTCGGAATTCGTCACTGAAATCAACCGGCGACTGTGCGAAAACTCGCTCGTTCAGAGCGGTGGCGGTTTCATCACGCTGTTTTACGCGACCATCGACACTCTAACAAACACAATGACGTGGACCTCGGCGGGTCACCCGTTGGCAATGCTCCACGACCGCACGGCAAACAACGTCAAGACGATTGGCACCAATGACGATAGTGGTCTGCCTCTAGGCATCACCGGCGACTATGAGTACACATCGTCCACCGTTGAATTGCCGGAGGACAGCCGCGTCTTGATCTTCTCCGACGGGCTGACCGACGCCTTTTCTCCGAAAAAAGTGCCGCACACGTTGTTCGGTTGCGATGGCATCTCTTGCACGCTGCGAGACTCCATCGATCAACCTCTGGAACAGACGCTCGAGTCGCTATTCCGGCGATCACGTGAATTCACGGATGGAGCCGGCCGCCATGATGATACGTCGGTGGTTCTGATTGAACGCCACCGGCAAGAAGCGTAACGGGATGAGCGAGGCAGTTCCCTTGCTGACGTGGTTGATTCGGTAACTGTGCCGGCGATACATCAGCCCAGGATCTTCCGAAGTGCCCCCAAAGCCCCCGGGACGGCGACGCGAGGGTCTTCCGCGGCTTCATATTCCAGGGCGACATATCCGCTGTAGCTCACTTTGCGCAAGATCGCAATGAGCCTCGCCAGGTCGGCGTCTTCCTTGGCCCGTCCCTTCGCTTGAATCTCGGTCTTGAGTTGGACCGTCACTGCATAGGGTGCCACTATCGCCAGGTCGCCATAGGGATCGGGCGTGTGGAAGTTCCCGGTATCCAAATTGACGCCAAACGCCTCGTGCTTGACGCCTTGCACCAGCGACAACATTTGGTCTGCGGTCGACACGATGCCGCCGTGATTCTCCAGTGCCAAGATCACGCCGTACTTCGCGGCATGATCGCAGGCTTCTTCAATCGTTGCGATGCACCGCGAGCGAGCGGCGTCTTCCGTGTCGCCTTTTTTGAGGCTTCCGGCAAAGATGCGCAGCGTCTTGGCACCAAGTAGCGATGCGCGCTCGATCCACTCTTTCACGGATTGCAATTCGCTTTTGAGTTTGGCGGCATCTGTATGACAAAAGTCATTTCCGACGGCTGTGCCGCTAATATCAAGGCCCAATCGCGTGCAACGACTCTTGAGGGCCGCCAGGTATTTGGTTGAGGTATCAGCGAAGTAGTACGCGGTCGGCTCAATGGCATCGATCGGCTGATCGGCGGCAAAAGTAACGAAATCATCGAGAGTCATCGACGGTTTGGTCTTGGCTTTAAGGCTCAGGTAGCGATTGAAGCTGTAAGCCGCCAGGCTCAATCGCATCCGTGATTTGCCGTCACGTCGAATCGGCTCAATGGCGACGGCTGTGCGCGCGCCCGCCATCGTACCCGCGGCCAGGGCCGCGCCCAGAAACCGGCGTCGATCGAGACTCATGGCTTGGCCTTGTCCTTTCCATTTCCGACGCTGTTCTTCCGCACGAACTCAACAATGGCCTGCGTTGCCGGGTCTTCGGTTTCCATCGCCATGATGATGATGCTGATGTGCGTGCGATTGTCGATCTTCTTGCAACAAACATCGCATTCGCACTTCTTCAGCGCATCGGTAAATTCTTCCGCCATCTTGTCAAGAGACGGCAGTTCTTTATCGGCGTAAACAACCAGAAACGGCGGCAGATTGGAGCGCACATACGACAGAGGAGCCGCATCCTTGTGCTGAGATGGCTTCTCCCCGAATACGTTGCGAAACAGCGGGCCAATCTGCTCAATGTTGTAGACGCCACTCATCGGGATCACGCCGCGGACTTGGGACAAGGATAGCTTCTCGGCCTTCAGGTAGCGTTCGTCCGTTGCCATCAGGGCCACCAGGTGACCACCGGCCGAATGCCCACATGCAAACACGTTTTCGCGGCATCCGCCGTATTTCTCGACATTGCGACAGGTCCACGCGAACGCCTGCGTGATGTCCTGAATGTGAGCCGGATGGGCAACGTTCGGCGACAACCGGTAATTCGTGACGACTGTCACAATCCCGTTGGCCGCCAACGTCTCGCCGAGCTTCGTGTAGATGTTCTTATTGCCTGAACGCCAGGCTCCGCCGTGAACGAAGAACAGAACCGGACAATCCTTCCCACCTTTGGGAAAGTAGACATCGAGTTTGTGCCGAATGGGGTCGGCATCCTTATCCGTCCGATACGCGATATTGCGCTCTCGATCGATTTCGCGTGTCGCCGGCGACTTGTTGGAATCGGCACGGCCAACATCCGCGAACAACGCTGCCGTCATCAACGCCCAGAGTAGCGATCGCCTCATATCGAATGGCCTCTCAATTTCACGTCGGGTCATGCACTCTTATAACAATACCCCAGCGACCCGCGAAAGGTTACGTCAACTTCGGTGAGGCCGTTATGAATACCTGGAAAATTGCCGCTGTCCAGGCGGATTGCAGGCTGGGCGACGTTCAAGGCAATCGGGCCATGGTCGAACGGAAACTCCGCGAGGCCGCGGCCCTTGGCGCTCGGTTGGTGATTTTCCCAGAATGCGTCATCACCGGCTATTCGTATGAGAGCAGGGAGGAAGCCTTGCCATTTGCCGAGACGATTCCCGGTCCAACGACGGAGGCACTGATCACCGCCTGCCGCCACTTGGGAATCTGGACAGTCTGCGGGATGCTGGAACGGGATGGCGAGCGGCTATTCAACGTTGCGGTACTCATAGGGCCAACGGGATTGGTCGCCAATTATCGCAAGATTCATCTACCCTTCCTCGGTGTAGACCGGTTCACGACTCCCGGCGACCAGCCGTTCGCCGTTCACGATATTGCCGGCTTGCGCGTCGGCCTCAGTATCTGCTACGACGGCGGATTCCCTGAAACGACTCGCATCCTCATGCTAAAGGGCGCTGATCTCGTCGTTCTTCCCACGAATTGGCCCGTCGGAGCCGAGAGCACGGTCTGCCACCTTGTCCAATGTCGCGCCTTGGAGAATCACGTCTATTACGCCGCCGTCAACAGGGTCGGTAGCGAGCGATCGACTCGCTTCATTGGCCAAAGTAAATTGGTCAATGTCAACGGCGAACTGTTGGCGATGGGCCATTCCGAGAACGAAGAGATTCTTACGGCGGAGATCGATCCTCTCCGCGCCCGCAACAAGAAAATTGTCCGAATCCCAGGCAAGTACGAACTTCACCGCCGCGACGATCGACGCCCGGACATGTACGGTCCACTGCTCGAAGACTAGGTTCCGAGTAGCTCATCCAGCAACGGCGGCCGGCGACCGAAACGGGTCACGAACTCCACACGCGTCGGCTCAAGACGCACCTTCCGCTTAAGTTCGTGGTTCTGGTAAATGTCCACGAGTCGATGCTCCAAAAAGGGATTCCGAAATCGCTCCAAAGTCTGTTGAGCGAATCGCAGAGGGCCATCAACACGGTCATCGAGCGTCGGCACGATTTCTTCGACGAGGAGCCGTTCCAACCAGGACGCAAGTTCGACGTCTCCCATGGCCTCAATCACCGTCTGATATCCTTTCGGGATCGCTTTAGTGACCAGAGCGGTGTGGGCGGCATTTAGGATGCGGACCTTTCTCAAGAAATAGGGCCGAACATCCGCGGCACGAACGATGTTGGGATGGACCACGAACGGCCTTGCGCCGGGTTTGTCCTGAAGCGCGAAAAACGAGAATGGTTCGGCCATGATGAGCAACGGGTCTTCCGCCGAAAGTGGATGGTCCTTCGGAGCGCCGACGACGATCCGATCAACGAGCGTGTTGAGCCAAACGCATTCGGTCGTCATCCAGTCGCGAAAGGCCGCGGGCAATTCGGACTGCTCGGCTAATGTCCGCACGATACCGAACAACTCATCGGCCTGTTGGTCGCGAAGTTCACAGGGAATGATGGTCACGCCTGGAAGACCAGCTCGAAATCGCTCGCCGAGGATGGCCAGCAATTTCAGGGGGAACGAATTCGGCGGAGCGCGATCGATTCGATCGCCGGGTTCAACGGTGTAGCCTGCCTCGGTCGTGTTCGAGATGATGAATCGCAAAACGGGCGAAGTTGCGACCGCCAACACGCCGTTCCAGTCATGGGCCGCGGCGATGGCTCGGCTGATGCTCGCTACCGTGTCAACCCGATCAATCGTCTGACCATCTTGGAGTCCACGCACAACGACATGGAAACGACCTTGCGTTGCATTGAGCAAGTTAGCCTCTCGGTCGCCCGTCGATTGAACGACAACGATTCGGCCGATGTTCTGGCCGGATTCGTTCGCTTGATGCACGAAATGATCAACAAAGGCTCTCAAGAAACGCCCGGTTCCGAATTGCAGAATCGTCTCGGGAAACATCGGAGGTCTCAATGTGGTTTGGGTTTATTGGTGACCGGATCAATGTATGCGTGGCGGTCAACGCTGTCCGGTCTTGCCCACAATCGCCGCGACGGCTATGGTAAAACGAGTTGCCGAAGTGGCGGAATGGCAGACGCGCCGGACTCAAAATCCGGTTCACGCAAGTGAGTGTGGGTTCAAGTCCCACCTTCGGCATATCTCTCCAACCACCCAAAAAAGTCACCCGAATTCGGCATAGGCGAGAAAACCCACTCTTGGGTAGACTCCATTTCTCCTGGATCGCGGTCTACGGATGGGGGCAACCGAATGAGAGTGCAGTTGCCGTTGCCAAAGGCAGTTCTTGGTTATTTTTCACGATCGCCCCGAACGGAATCGTTCTGCCGGCTCGCGGTCCTTGCTACCGCCGCCTTCGTGCTTCTGCTTTCGCTCGATGCGCCCTTACTCGAACCTGAAGAGGTTCGGTATGCCGATATCTCGCGACAGATGCTCGAGACGAACCAATTCGTTGTTCCATACCTCGATGGAAAGCCATACCTGGATAAGCCTCCGTTGCTCTATTGGGTGATCATGGGCAGCTATCGGCTCTTCGGAGTCAGTGAAATGGCCGCACGGTTACCCGTGGCCCTAATGGCCTGGGCGACAGTTGCCGTCGTTGGGTGGTGGGGCTGCGCTGTTTTTGGCTGGCGTGCCGGATGCGCCTCGGCGGCGGTGTTGTGTTTGTCGGCGGACTTCGTTTATCGCGCCCGATTAGTCACCATGAACGTACCGCTCATGCTGTTCGTTGCCATCGCGTTGGCCGCCGCGCAGGTGGCTCAACACGGCGTCCGTTTGAATCGACGGCTTTGGGTGGTATCCGCAGCCGCGGCGGGTCTAGGAATTCTGTCGAAGGGTCCGGTGGCCGCAGCCATCATCGCGTTGCCAATGGTTGCCTATCCGTTCGTCGGAGCGGAAATAGCACGGACGAGACTGCGCGATTGGCTTGTTTACTGCGTGATCGCCGGCGTGGTTGCCGCGCCGTGGTTTATCGCTGCGATGATTCTTCAGCCTGGTTTCTCACGGTATTTCTTCTGGACTCATCACGTCGAGCGATTCGTAACGCCGTTCGATCATGCCAAACCATTTTGGTATTACCTGCCACAATTGGTCGTCGGCATCATGCCGTGGCCCGTCGTCGTAATTGCCGGATGGCGATCCCGGCAATACCGACTGGGTTTTCTGCGAGGACCGCTGACCCTGTGCGTCGTTGCGATCGCATGGACGTTTCTGTTCTTTTCGGCATCGGGGTGCAAACGATCCGTATATTTGTTGCCGATCTACCCAATGTCGGCGTTTGTACTCGGGGCGTTAATCGCATCGTTTGGTGATTCGCACCGGAGGCTCGCCGGTGGCATTGGAATTGCCGTGTTTCTCGCGACCGTCGTCGGCCTTGGAGTCGTGTTTCCACGTTATGCTGGGAGGTTTTCGTCGGCCGAGTTGATTGTGAGTGACCGACACGTTGCCGCAGGAATGCCGGCATATTCTTATGGCCGAGAGAATAATGCCGTCAGCTTTTACCTTCGCCGAAATGACGTTCGCGTCCTGTCGTCACAACAGGCCGCGTCTGGACTCGAAACGGCAGCGTGGGTTTTCGTTCGGCGCGATTCCGACCTTCACGAGTTGACGTCATCCCTGCCTCCGACACGAAAGTTCCATCCACGGCGGCATCTGAATGGAATGACGGTCGGGATCATTGGCGCGGCTGGCCGGTCGCCCCACGCGGAGATACCGTAGCGTTGCTGCATTCCGCACCCAGTGGCCGTCTCATTATGTCGCACCTTTCAACGTTGGACTTGCTGGTGGTGGCATTGTACATCGCCGGTACAACGCTACTGGGAGCTTGGTTCGCCCGGGGCCAGCGCGATGTTCGCACCTATTTCGTCGGCGACCGGAACGTTAGTTGGTGGCTCGTTCTTGTTTCGATTGTCGCCACGGAAACGAGTACGGTGACATTCCTGAGCGTGCCGGGTCTATCGTACAAATCGGCCGGCGGAAACCTGACGTTCCTACAACTATCATTTGGATACATCATCGGCCGAGCGATCATCGCGTGGTTCCTGTTGCCCCAGTTCATGCGAGGCGAGTTATTTTCTGCCTACCAGGTTCTTCGCGAACGATTTGGTCCCGGTGTTCAGCGATTCGCTTCGGGACTGTTCCTGGTGACCCGAACGATCGCTGACGGGCTTCGGCTCTTCTTGACGGCGCTACTCCTTCAGCAATTCACGGGATTGAGCATCGACGTTTCAATCGTCGTGACAGCGGGTTTTACACTGGCGTACACGTATCTGGGCGGAATGCAGGCCGTCATTTGGACCGATCTGATTCAGTTCATCATCTACGTAATCGGAGCGGTCCTCGCGGGGTATTTTCTCATCGGCGAGGTGCCGGGCGGAATCGAGGTGATCGCCGACGAGGCGCGAGCCGCCGGTAAGCTTAAGCTGATCGAGCCACGCTTAATACTGACGGAGCCATTCACATTCTGGGCCGGCGTTATCGGCGGAGCGGTCTTCACCATGGCATCACACGGCGCCGATCAGTTGATGGTCCAGCGCTACCTTTGCTCGCGATCGCTGAACCAAGCCCGAGCCGCCCTGGTCTTGAGCGGGTTTGTGGTTCTCCTGCAGTTCTCGCTGTTTTTGCTGATTGGTATCGGGCTTCATGCCGTGGTTCAGCATGGCCGACTCGATCTCTCGTCGAGCGCCCGGCCGGACGAAGTCTTTGGCGCGTTCATCGTTCAGAAGATGCCGTCCGGCTTGATGGGGCTGGTCATCGCGGCGGTTTTGGCGGCAGCGATGTCAACTCTCTCCTCGTCGTTGAACAGTTCGGCGACCGCATTTGTCAGCGATTTCTACCGCCCGCAATGGCCGGATCGCGCCGAGCGACATTACCTGGGCGTCTCCCGAGGATTGACGATGGTTTTTGGCGTGGCCCAGACCGGCATTGCGTTAATCACTCAGCGATTGCACCGCGACCAAGCCATCGTCAATCAAGTCCTTGCCGTGGCCGGTTACACGACGGGGTTGGTGTTGGGGCTGTTCTTGCTGGGAAGCCTGCGTCGTCGCCCTCGATCGTCGGCAGCTCTAATTGGCTTATGCGCCGGTGCCTTCGCCGTCGCCGGCTTTTGGATTCCGGCGCAATTGGGGCACCCGGTTGTTGCCTGGCCGTGGTTCGCCCCCATCGGAGCCGGCGTCACTGCACTCGCAGGACTCCTGGCCAACTTGGTATTATCTCGCTATGGACCACCTGACCACCGAATCGCGGAACCCGGCGTCGGAACGGCTCGATGAACTCTCGCCGCTTCAGATCGTCGAGTTGATGAATTCCGAAGATGCCCGAGTTGCCCCTGCCGTGGCCGCGGTCGCGCCGGAAATCGCCCGTGCCATTGAAGTGGTCTCCGATCGCTTGCGTCATGGCGGCCGATTGATTTATGTCGGAGCGGGAACGTCCGGTCGACTCGGTGTTCTCGACGCGACCGAGTGCCCCCCCACGTTTCAGTCACCACCAGGTCAGGTAATCGGTCTCATCGCCGGCGGTCCGCCAGCGTTGACCCAAGCCGTCGAAGGAGCCGAAGACCGGCCGAAACTCGCCGCCGATGACTTGCGAGCCGTCAACGTGTCGAATAGCGACATCGTGGTGGGAATCGCCACAAGTGGGCGGACCCCTTACGTCCTCGAAGCCATGCGATGCGCCCGACAGCTCCAGGCGTTCACGATCGGTCTCTCGTGCAATCCCGACTCCGAACTCGATTCCGAAGTTGATCTGGCGATTTCGCCCATCGTTGGACCGGAAATCCTGACCGGATCGACGCGACTCAAAGCCGGCACGGCGACCAAGCTCGTGCTCAACATGATCACTACCGGAGCCATGATTCGGTTAGGCAAAACTTATGGCAATTTGATGGTCGATCTCAAGGCGACCAACATCAAGTTGCTGGCACGGGCCAACCGGATCGTGCGCCAGGTCAGCGGAATGGACGCTGATGCCGCCGCCGAGCTGTTGAAACGATGCCGAGGCGAGGTCAAAACCGCCATCGTCTCGCACCATTTGAGCATCGATCCCGAAGAAGCTCGCAAGCGGTTGGCTTCGGTCGATGGCCGTGTGCGTGACGCCCTTGGGATTCGCCGTGAAGATCGGCCCATCCGAAGTGCGACGACACCTCTGGTCATCGGCATCGATGGCGGCGGAAGCCATACGATCGCGTTGCTTGCCGAAGCCCACGCCGGTGGGGCCATCCTCGGACGTGGCGAGTCAGGCCCATCGAACATTCAATCGGTAGGCGTCGAACGTGCCTTGGCCGAGTTGGACCGTTGCATCGAGAGCGCATTTGCCGCGGCCGGCATCGAGCGGTCTCGAGTCGCGGGCGCGGGTCTTGGTCTCGCTGGCATTGATCGGCAAGAAGGTTTAGACGTCATTCATGGCTGGGCCAATCGCGTTGGCCTTGCCGGCTCAATCCAGGTGGCAAATGACGCGACGTTGTTGCTGGCTGCCGGCACTCCCAACGGCTGGGGGCTAGCCATCATCGCGGGGACAGGCTCAATTGCCTTTGGCCGGACTCCCGATGGGCGCATTGATCGGGCGGGAGGATGGGGCTACACCTTGGGCGACGAGGGTTCCGCGTACATGCTTGCTATCGAAGCGCTTCGCGCCGTGGCACGTTCATCGGATGGCGTTCTGCCACCGACTCAACTGACCCAGGCGATCTTGAAGCGATTCGGGCTTCAAACGCCTGCTGAGCTGATCCCTGCCGTCTATCGCGGAGGATGGGATCGCCAGAAAATCGCAACGCTGGCGCCGCTGGTTCTCGAAACGGCTGAGTCGGATAATGTCGCGGCAATCATCGTTCAGAAAGCCGCGGCGGATCTGGCCGACACGGCATTGGCGGCTGCTCGCAAACTCGATCTGCCGCGGACCGGTCTTCCTCTCGCATTGACCGGCGGAGCCATCTTGGGCAACGCCAACTACCGGCAACAGTTTCTCGACGCGGTTGCGGCGCGAGGACTCCGTGTTGATCCGGTGACTCTGGTCCACGATCCCGCGGAGGGCGCCGTGCGAATTGCTCGGTCCTTGGTAGGGGCAGCCTCATGAACACGCCCGCGGATCTCCCCACGGATGGTCGCTACTTGGATCATGTTCAGCGAACTCCCTTGGTACCGGTTTCGCTGGAACCGGGCGGGCCAACAATCTGGTGTAAATTAGAGTTTCTGAATCCCAGTGGATCGACCAAGGACCGAATCGCCAGTTACATTCTCGAAAAGGCTTGGCGTCGAGGAGCGATTCATGCGCAAACCACCGTGATTGAGGCCTCAAGTGGTTCAACGAGCATCGCTTTGGCCTTGGCTTGTGCTCAGCTCGGCATTCGGTTTCGTGCGGTAATGCCTGAGGGCGTCAGCGATGAACGGGCGTGGATGATCCGGGCCTTAGGAGGCGAGGTCGAACTATCGCCGCGAGCCGACGGAATTCTCGGCGCCATCAATCGGGTGGAGTCATTCGCCGACCTGGCCGATTTCTTCTTGCCGCGCCAGTTCGAGAATCCCGACAATGCCGCCGCCCATCGGGTTCGCACCGCCACGGAGATTCTCGCACAAATCCCCGGCGGAAACGTCGACGCGGTCGTAAGCGGAGTCGGCACCGGCGGCACCTTGGTTGGCTTGTTTCAGGGGCTATCGGAGAATGGCTGTCAGGTCATGCCGGTGGCCGCCAAACCCGTCGCGGGTGGTACATTCGCCGATCTGGAATGTTGCAGCTTCAGCACACGCATCCCGGGCGTGGTGGACGGAATCTCCAAACTCTATCGCCCCGATCAGTTACCCGGTCTGCGAGAGTTGGAGATCGACGACCGCGGCGCGATGACGACAGCTCGTCGACTGATTGCCCGGGGGTTTCCCGTCGGCCCTAGCTCGGGTCTCAATTTCCTTGCCGCCCTCCAAGTGGCCCGAGATCTGGGACCGTCGGCCCGAATCGTCACGGTCTTACCCGATCGCATGGAGCGATATTTTTCGACGGAGCTATTTCGGGACCTACGCGGGGCCTCCGCCTGATTGCGAGGCTCTCGCACGCCGCGCCTGGATAAAGGAATTGATGCACACGGCGACATATAAGCCAAGCAAAAGTGCCGTCATCACCTGCGACCGTACTTTGTTTCGATCGACGTCGCTGAGTTCTCCCGACATCCATCCGGGAACTTTGCGAATGCCCATATAGGCGGCCCCGATGCATCCCAACAATGCGATCATAGCCGCGGCATGCATGGCATGCTTGCGCAAACTCGGCTTTTGCCCGATCGCCCCGCAAACGATAAGGGCGAGGCCAAAATAGGACGGGATCAGCGCCGTCTTACTTGCGGTCACAGACTCGGTATACCCGACATATCCAAAAATCGCGAGGATGAGTCCGAAGAGAATGGTCATGGTCGGCATGTTCTGTTCCCTCTGTTTTCTAAGGCATTCGGTCAGGCCCAAGTGATGTCACTGCATGGGCACCTTGACCTGATCGTGAAGTCGGTTATAGTGCGCATGTCGTCGGCCGATAACGCCGAAGGCAACCTCTGCGGTGTTCGTGAGCGGGATGTAAAATTTTGACGAACCGATGTTAACCCGTACGGGGGCCGGATATAGTCGTTCCGGGGCTTGCATGCCCACCACCTCGCTCGCCGAGGATGTCAGTGGGATCCAAAAACCGGACGCAGGCTCCCCCTTGGTATACGGGTTCTCAAAAACATCCCCCACGGCACAGGCGGAGGTTTTTTTTCTTTTTTTTGGCGCCCGGGTCTGGTCCGAACGCTGTCGCCGGAACCTCTTAGCGAATCGGCCAGTTGCGGCGTCATTCAGATATCCAAACAATCGAACGAACGTTAGGCTACAACGTTTTTTAACATGTCAGAGTGTGTTAAATCTATCAATGGCAAGCATTTATGGCGCAAGGCTATCGCGAGCTGCTCTGGTTTTTTTTGAGTTGACTTCTCGGCCTGGGCGGCTAATCTGATGCCCCATGCGAGGAATTTCCCGCTCGCCCAGCGGGGTACTCGGTTGGACGAGGCATGATGCTAAACGAAGTTCGATATTTCGCTGCCGCGCCCGGCAATTCTCTCCCGCGCCCGGGTGCTCCTCCCGAGCCAATCACTGTCATGCGAGTGTTGATCTTTGACTCGTGAGACCGACCCTTGGCGTCGCCCCCAGTCTTGAGTTGTGATTGCCCATTTGAATCATGGATAACTTGACCCGGCTCCTTTTTGGAGCATGTGGTCATCGAAAACCGTTTTGTCGGCAAGAAACGGGCCTGCCGGGGTCATGGACTCGACCCCAACATGGTGCCAGGATGGCGGGGACTTGCGCTGCGTACGAGCGCTTGATCCTTGACGGCCTGTGCCGACAACGGTGCCCTGCAGGGATCGTGGGGCCGATTGGATCGGTGGGTCCACATGGACGTGAGACCCACCGGTCACCTTGCTTATCGCCACGGAATGCCACCAACTCCGCAGTGTCACCTAGAACCTTTCCCCGAACTGTCCTATCTTCACTGTTAGATCGATCTTGGAACCTGCTAAGCCGAGAATCTCTCGAATGGCGACCAACCTGCTGCCGCTGCTAAGCGATCGCGTTCTCATCCTCGATGGCGCGATGGGTACCAACATCCACCGGTACAACCCTTCCGACGCCGATTGGGGTGGCCGCGACAAGGTTAATCTGTGCGATTACGTGGGCGTCACCCATCCCGATTGGATTCGCGACATCCATCGCGGATTCCTGGCTGTCGGTTGCGATGCCGTCGAAACAAACACCTTCAATGGATGCCAGCACGTTTTGGCCGAATTCGGACTCGGTGATCAGACCTTTGAATTGAATCGGCTCAACACGCGGCTCGCCCGCCAATCCGTCGAGGAATTCTCAACCCGCGAACGTCCACGATTCGTCATCGGATCCGTGGGTCCGGGAACGAAACAGCCGTCGATCAACAATCCCAGTATCGCGATCGATTTTGACGACTTGTATCAGTCCTATGCCCCCCAGATGCGGGGCCTCATCGAAGGCGGTTGCGACGCCATCTTGATCGAGACCTGCTTCGACATCTTGCAGGCGAAGTGTGCTGCCATCTGTGCCCTTGATGCCATGAACGCCGCCGGCATCAAACTACCCCTCATGGTCCAGGTGACCATACTCGAACAAGGGAAGATGCTCGCCGGCAGCGACATGGCCACGGCCATTGCCACCCTCGAATCACTCCAGGGAATCGACGTCATCGGCATCAATTGCGCTCTGGGGCCGGCCGATATGGTCGGCCACATCCAGCAACTGAGCAAGCAATGCAAACGCTTTATCAGTTGCCTCCCCAACGCCGGACTCCCCGAAAACGTCGACGGTCATACCGTCTTTCCATTGAAACCGGTTGAACTGGCCGAATGGCTCGGCAAATTTGTCCGCGAATACGGCGTCAACATTGTCGGTGGGTGTTGTGGGACAACCTTCGAACACCTCGCGGAGATTGTTCGACTTCTTCGCGACGTTCGCCCGACGCCGAGACAGCCAACTTCCGAGCCGATGGTCACCTGCCTGCTTGGATCAGTGTCGCTGCACCAAGAACCGCGGCCGTTGTTGGTCGGTGAGCGAACCAACACCAACGGCAGCCGGAAATTCAAACAACTGTTGGAAGCCGACGACTGGGACGGCCTGGTTGAAATGGGTCGCGACCAAGAGCGAGAGGGTGTTCACGTCCTCGACGTTTGCACCGCGTTCGTTGGCCGCGACGAAGTTCGCGACATGGTCGAAGTCGTTCGACGCTACAACGAGATCATCGGCAAGCCGCTGATGGTCGACACCACCGAACCGAATGTTCTCGAAGCGGCGCTTAAACGGATTTCCGGCAAGGCTCTCATCAATTCCATTAATCTGGAGGAAGGTCGCGCCAAGATCGACGTCGTCGTACCCATGGCGCGGCGCTATGGTGCCGCCTTGGTTGCTCTTACCATCGACGAGCAAGGTCAAGCCACGACTGCCGACTGGAAGTTTCAGGTCGCCGAGCGGATCTACAAAATCTGCACCCAAGAATACGGCATTCCGCCGACCGACCTCCTCTTCGACCCGTTGGTGTTTCCCGTGACGACCGGGCAGGAAGACCTGCGGACGAGCGCGTTGGAAACCTTGAACGCGATCCGGCTCATCAAATCGCGTCTCCCCGGCGCTCTCACCCATATCGGCTTGAGCAATGTCAGCTTCGGCCTCAGCCCCTATGCCCGCCAAGTGGTGAACAGCGTCTTCCTTCATTACGCCCTGGAATACGGACTCGATTCGGCAATCCTCCACGCCGCCAAGATCATCCCCTTGGCCAGAATCGACGAGGTTGGTTGCGAATTGGCGCGCCGGCTCTTGTTCAACGAACGCGATCAAGGCGACCCGCTTCAGCAACTGATTGCTCATTATGGCGACAAAAAGGCCGAGTCGGCGAAGGTGAATTCGAGCCTCGGGGACACCGTCGAGGAGCGCCTGAAACAGGCCATCATCCAAGGCCGACGTGAGACCCTGATCGCGGACTTGGACAACGCTCGGAGCACATACTCTCCCCTCACGATCATCAACACCATTTTGCTTGATGGCATGAAGGTCGTGGGCGAACTGTTTGGAAGCGGCCAGATGCAGCTACCGTTCGTGCTGCAATCGGCCGAGGTCATGAAAGCCGCCGTGTCGTACCTCGAGCAATACATGGAGAAAATCGACGGCATCGAAAAAGGCAAAATTGTTCTCGCTACCGTCAAGGGTGACGTTCACGACATCGGCAAGAACCTTGTGGACATTATTCTGAGCAACAACGGATACAAGGTGGTCAATCTCGGTATCAAACAACCGATCGAGAACATGATTCGGGCATTCGAGGAGCATAAGGCAGACGCCATTGGAATGAGCGGGCTTCTGGTCAAGTCGACCGTGGTCATGAAGGAAGATCTGATCACGCTCAACCAGCGCGGGTTGCAGCCGGTCGTCATCCTTGGCGGAGCCGCGTTAACGCGACGGTACGTTGAAGTCGATCTTCGCAAACTCTATCAAGGATCGCTTTACTACGGCGAAGATGCGTTCGAGGGCCTTCGTCTAATGGATCAGATCGTCGCCCAGAAAGCTGCGCGACGCCCCTCTCAGAAGATGCTCATGGGCGGTCGCATGGTGGATCTTCGAGCCGCGCCGCCGGTGCATGTCGCCAATGGAGCCGCCTCGGACGATAATGCCCTCGCGTGTTGCCCCGTGCATTCATCGACCAATGGAAACCATGCCACTTCGCGTCGATCCGCGATCGCCGCCAGTGACGATGTGCCGGCACCGCCTTTCATTGGGTCTCGAATCGTCACCGACATCCCGCTTCAGGACATCTTCGCGTTTCTCAACGAACGAACTCTCTTTAGCACCCAATGGCAGTTCCGGCGTGCGGGGGTGCCGCGGCGCGAATACGAACGCCAGATTCACGAGGTCGCCGTTCCGGCGTTGCACCGCTTGAAGCAGCTTTGCCTCGACGAGAATATCCTGAGACCCTCCGTGGCCTACGGATTCTTCCCTTGCATCAGCGACGGGGACGAACTCATGGTGTTCACGGACGCCGCCATGACGCAATCATTGCGTTTCGAGTTTCCGCGACAGGTCGGCGGTGACAATTTATGCCTAAGCGATTATTTCCGGGCCAACATGAATGGCGAGCCGGACATCGTCTCCATGATGGCCGTCACCATGGGCCACGAGATCAGTCGGCGGACGAATGAGCTTTTCCGCTCGAATCAATACACCGACTACCTCTTCTTACATGGTCTGGGCGTCGAATCGGCGGAAGCGCTGGCAGAGTACTTCCATCAGCGAGTTCGCCGCGAATGGGGCATCGCATCGGGTGACGGTCCCACGGTCCAACGATTGTTCAAGAAACAGTATCGCGGCTGTCGCTACTCCTTTGGCTATCCGGCTTGTCCCAATCTGGAGGATCAGACGAAATTGTTTGAATTGTTGCATCCGGAGAGAATCGGGCTATCTTTGAGCGAACAGTTTCAACTGGAACCGGAGCAATCGACGACCGCGTTGATCGTGCATCACCCGAAGGCGAAGTATTTCAACATTCACGTCGGGGGGGCCGCGGCGGCGTCAACAACGGGCTGAGGGTCGGTATGGGGACGGACGCCGTCATTCAACTGCAAGGGCTAACGATTCGCTATGGGTCGTTTACCGCAGTGGATGGACTCGACCTGACAATTTGTCGCGGTGAGCTTTTCGGGCTTCTGGGCCCTAATGGGGCCGGCAAGAGCAGCACATTGCGTGTGCTCATCGGCCAGCGAAAACCCACCTCGGGCTCGGCTTCCATCCTTGGTTTGGACGTGATTCGCGACTGGCACGCGATCAAGCCGCGATTTGGCTATGTCCCGGACCGAGAAAACCATTTCGAAGAATTCACCGGTCGCGGTAATCTGAAATTCTATGCCGGTCTTTATGGCGTCAACGAACATCGTATCGACGAATGTTTGAAGCTCGTCGAACTGGATGAAGCGGGCCACGTTCGGGTTCGCGGCTACTCCTTGGGAATGCGCCGAAAGCTCCTTTTGGCGCGGGCCTTACTCCATCAGCCCGATCTGCTCTACCTCGATGAACCGACGGCAAACCTCGATGTGCATTCCGCCGAAGTGGTGCGCCGAATCCTCCGCAACTTGGCAGCTCAAGGTCGCACCGTCGTGATTACGACTCACGACATGGATGAAGTTCAAGCCATTTGCTCGCGAGTCGCAATCCTAAGTCGAGGGCGACTCGTGGCACTGGATACGCCTATCTCGCTCCGGCAGCAGCACCACGAACGAAAAGCCGACGTCGAACTCAATGACGGGACCAAACTCGTCATCGACCTCGACTGCGACGCCCAACGGGCTGAACTTGCGAAGCACGTTGCTGGTGGTGCCGTAGCGTCTGTTCGGACTCGTGAATTTGATTTCCATGCGGCTTTCCTCAAACTGACCGGAACCGCGTTCGATTGACCCCAAACTTGAGTGTCAAACCGCATGCGTTGGCATATCCTCCGGACACTGGTTGCGAAGGAAGCCCGACGAAACCTCAACAATCGAGGCGGGATCGCGCTGGCCGTATTGCTCGCGGCGATGGCCCTTTTGCTCGGCGCCTACGGCCGAACCGCGGCTGTGAAGGCCGGCGGAAGCATGATCGGTGGCGTGCAACACTGCTACATCGACTATTGGGAAGAGGGGCCTTGGATCGACTACCTTCGGGCGAGGGTCCCGGAAGTGCTTCGCGGGCAGGTTCATTTCCGTCACGTACCGTCGGCGATTTCCTTGCCCCCGGGCGCGTCGATCGTTTACCCGGTCGGCGCCTGCGCCATTCAGATACGCCCGCTACCCTCGGCCGATGCGGGCTCGCGATACAAAATCTGGTGCTGGTATCCCGGCGAAGATCGCAGCGTGATGGCCCCTTTCGAGAATTGGTTTTGGCGCCGATCGCGCTCGTTCTTTCGCGAGCAAGTAGGCCAGCGGCTCACTAATTCAGGCAACGGTCAACCTCAGACTTTCCCGCCGCTCGAGGATGACGACTCCTGGATTTGGCGCGAATCGCATCAACAGTTCCAAGCCGAAATGGCACGATTGCTGCCAACGGCAAACGAAGTCGTTCCCGCACTCGAGCTTGAGCGATCCACGCTGAACAAGATGCCCCCCGGCGGGCGCTCGACGGTGGCTTCGGCTCTCGTCTTGTTCTCGCTATTCTTCGTCTGTGTCTACTTGTTGCCATCGCTCACTTGCGAGGAACGCGAGCGAGGCGCCTTATTGGCTCAAGCGCTTTCGCCGGCATCAGCCTTGGAAATTCTCTTCGCCAAGTTGCTGTTCTACCCAACAGTTGCCGTCGCCTTCGCGGCTCTACTGGGGGGCTTCACAAGCCCCGAGTCGTTGAAGTTGCCCTTCTTCTGGTTCACAGTCGTCGTTCTCGCCATCGGTTCTCTTGGGATTGGGTTAACGATTTCGTGCATCGCGAAAACGCAACGATCGGCGAGTATGGGCGCCCTCTGCTACATGCTCGTTATCTCCATGCTGTTGCTGATCTGCCAACAGAACCAGATTAATTGGCTCCCCAGGCTCGCCCTTGAATTCCACGGGCCGCGCCTAATGCATGCCGCCCTATCGCGGACCATCGAACCGGACCACATTTTCAGCCTCATTTGCTCCGTCGTCCTAGCTGGAGTCTGGAATGTCGTCGCGGTATTCACCTTCCGGCGATACGGTTGGCAGTAACGAAAATACCAGTCGTATTCATGATTCTGTTTGAGGTGTCGCCATATCTTTGCTGAGCGACACAAATTGCATTTGACGCCCTGCCAATCTACTTTTACCATTTTCACTAAACGATATGTTTTAACCAAACTGTGTACACCAATCGGGGAGGTAACGGGATGTACAGCATGGTGTTGATGGCGGCCATGACGACGGCCCCTGCGGAATCGCCCGCGTTCTTTGGGCTTTTCCGAGCGATCGCTCATCGACGATGGGGTGGCTGTTACGGGTGCGGCGGCTGCTACGGCTGCGGGTGCTACGGCTGCGGTTGCCACGGCTGCGCCTGCTATGGATGTGCTGGTTGCCATGGGTGCGCTTGTTACGGATGCGGCGCCTGTCAAGGATGCGCTTGCTACGGCTGCGGCGGCTGCGGGTGCTATCACCCGCATGCCTTTATCCACACGCCAATCGGCTACATCGCTTGCCACGGATGCTTCGGCGCCAGCGCCAGTAACTACGGAGCCAATCTGTATCCGGTCTACGGCTACTCGCATAGCGTGCCGTTCGGCGGCGCCCATGCGTTGCCCCCAGTGATGAATCCAGCACCGATGGGCGCTCCGAAAGAAGGGGAACCGAAAGGCAAGGGAGGCGAAGGCAAGGCGGCCCGGTTGCTGTTCGAGGTGCCGGCTGAAGCGAAGATCTACATCGACGGCCAGCTCATGAAGGGAACCGACGCCCGTCGTAGTTTCGTCACGCCGAATCTTGATCCGCGAGAGACTTATTTTTACGACGTGAAGATTGAGGTCGCTCGTGGCGGCAAGCCGATGGTCGAGGAACGTCAGGTCGTCATCCGCGCCGGCGACATTGTCACGACCGCGTTCGACCCGATCAAGCGCAACGTGACAGTTGCTCGACGCTAATGGACTGTTGGGGTGAGGTTGTGTTACCGGCCCGAGTTCAATCTCGGGCCGGTTTCCTTTTTCAGGCCAAGATCTCGCGAACGACATTTCCCGACACATCCGTCAATCGGAAATCTCGACCCGCAAATCGATACGTCAGCCGCTCGTGATCAAGGCCCAACAAATAGAGCAAGGTCGCGTGCATGTCGTGCATGTGAACTTTGCCCTGTACGGCATGATGGCCAAAATCATCGGTCGAGCCGTGTGCGAATCCGCGTCGGACTCCGCCACCGGCGAGCCACATCGTAAAGCCGCCGGGGTTATGGTCTCGCCCGGTTCCGTTCTTCTCAGCATACGGCGTCCGGCCAAATTCCCCGCCCCACCACACGATGGTGTCTTCAAGCAAGCCGCGTTGTTTGAGGTCGCCGAGCAAGGCCGCCACGGGCCGATCGGTTGCAAAGGCATGCTCGGCATGCTTCGTCAGATTTGAATGTTGATCCCAGGCAGGATTCGCGGTGTTGTCGCCGTAATTGACTTGGACATATCGCACGCCGGCTTCGATCAATCGCCTCGCGATCAGGCACTGGCGACCAAAGTGATCGGTGCCTTTTTCGTTGACGCCATAATCGCGGAGAGTCGATCTTGATTCTCGAGAAAGGTCGAAAACTTCTGGTGCGAACTTCTGCATTCGAAACGCCAATTCATACGATCGAATCACAGCATCAAACTCGCCATCGGCCGACATGGCCCGTGCCTGCTCGGCATTGATCGCATGAAGCATGTCGTATTGTTCGCGAAGTGCCGATGCGCTTAGCCGGCCATTATCGAGATTGCGAATACGTGCTTCGGCCGCGGAGATCCCGGCACGGCCGACAGCAGTGCCTTGCAAAGCCGGCGGCAGGAACGCATTTGAGAAATTCCGGGGACCGCCATTCCCCATCGATGGGCAAATGGTTACGAATCCCGGCAAGTTCTCGCTTTCCGACCCAAGCCCGTAGAGAACCCACGACCCAACCGAAGGCCGAATGAGATTGATCGAGCCGGTATGCAGGAACAAAGTAGCCGGCCCGTGGGCAATGCCTTCGGTGTGCATTCCATGGAGGAAACAAATGTCATCCACATGACGGCCGATCAAGGGAAACAAGTCGGAGACACGACGTCCACATCGTCCGTATGACTTGAATTCCCAAGGCGACTTGAAGACCCGATGGGCGACAACTTGCCTCGTCTTCGCAAAGGTTCGGGCATCGTCAAATGGCATTTGCTTGCCATCTTGGCGTGCGAGCAGCGGCTTTTCGTCGAACGTATCAACGTGGCTTGGGCCGCCTTGCATGAAGAGGAATATGATCCGTTTTGCCCGAGCTGATTCCAATGGCGGCCGCGCGGCCATAAGATCGGGCGAGGACGCAGGTGAACGGCCGGCCAACATAGCGTTCAAGGCAAGGCCGCCGAACCCACAGGCCGCCGTTCCAAGTGCCTGACGCCGCGTCAACGAGGGAATCATCGATCGTCACCTTTCCGGCTTTCGAGAAACTACCTCACATACCGAAAGTCGATACTGGCGAACACGGCCTGCGCGATGCGTTCCCAAGACTCGGCTTGGTCCTTGCTGTTTCGCAAGAATCTCATCGCGATTTCTCGCTCGGCATCCGAAGGCGCCCGCCCACACGACTCGAGGTACATTCGCTCCAATCGTCGGTCGTCGTTCGTTTCGAGCGCCATGAACCGCTTGGCCGCGAATCTCGACTGTTCCAAAATAAACGGGCTATTTACCATGAAGAGCGCCTGGGTGGCCACAGTGCTGACATTTCGCTGACCAACGACCAAATTCGGATCGGCAAAATCAAAGACCTCGAGGAGTTCGAGAAGTCGATTGCGAAACACCGGCGCGTAGATACTTCGCCGGTTGTCGTCAAAGACGTAGCCTGTTTCCGTGTTCGTCCCTGGTTTGATATTCGCGCCGCCAATAGACCGGTCCAGCCTGCCGCTGACCATCAGAATCGCATCGCGAATCGCTTCGGCTTCAAGTCGCCGTCGAGGCATGCGCGTCAACAATCGATTGTCTGGGTCAATCGCGAACGCACGGCTATCCGGCGCAGGTCGATCACTCGCCATCTGATACGCATGAGACAAGACGAGTCTCCGAATCAGATTCTTGACGGACCAACCATCCTTCACGAATGTCAGCGCCAAATGGTCCAACAATTCCGAGTGCGAAGGCAACTCCCCTGCCCTGCCAAAGTTATCGACACTGCGAACGATCCCGTTGCCAAATAGATGCATCCAGACGCGGTTGACCATGACGCGAGCCGTCAACGGGTGATCCGGTCGAGTAATCCACGCGGCCAACTCGCGGCGACCGCTGACACTCGCCGGCACGGTTTTGGCGCGTTCCGCAGTCGCGATGGCCGTCAGGAACCCACGCGGCACCACGGGCCCGCGATTGTGAAAATTACCGCGGATACAGACGTAGCAATCGCCGATGGCGTCCGATTCGGTAACGGCCATCACCATGGGTCGGAATCGACCTTGTTCATTGAGCTTCTTCAACTCGCTCTCGAGCGCTGCGAGTTGTTGATTGGGCGTCGTCGCTTTTTCGCCGCCGTCCCGTGTACCGGCATCCGCGGCTTCCGCGATCAACTGAAGGGCATCGACGGTAACGTGACCATCCGTCCCTTCATTGGAGATGATAATGTGCCACTGATTGCCCTTCTCGAAACGAAATGTCCCAAGCGAGACGAAATGACCGTCGATTGGCGGAACGTTTCGCATATTGACGACCCGGTCATGCTCGCCATCAGCCGCCAAGATGTGGACCGGAACCTTGTCGGCGCGATTCGATCCCTCGGTGTAAGCCAGGCGAACCTCGTAACGTCCCGACGAGGGGAAATCCGGCTCGAATGTGAGCGTCTTCGACCCCTTACCTGAGTTGGCGTCATGCGAGTAGCCATCGCCGATGTAGTTGCCGGAGAATTTTGACAGCGTCCAATCGCCGACCTTTTTGGCTTGCGTGTCATCGAGGACAATTCCGGGAAGGTCTTTCACGGCGATGATGCTCTTACCACTGCGGCTGACGTTTTTCGCCAACGTGCCACGGATTTGGGCAATCTTGCTCTTCAGGGCCACGACGCGATCTTCATGTTTCTTGATCGTCTCTTCCTGATCCGGCGGCAGAGGAATCGGCCGCTCAACCCACTTCGACACATTGTCGTGAATCATCACTTTCGTGCTTTTCAGAATGCCGGCGAGAGCGTAGTAATCGCGAGTGGGAATCGGGTCGAATTTGTGGTCGTGGCACCGCGCACAACCGATCGTCATGCCGAGCACGGCACGGCCGATTGTGTCAAGCTGCTCATCGATGACATCCATTTCCAGAATCTGTTTGTCTTGGCGCTCGTAGTTCGTCGGTCCTAACAACAGGAACCCCGTTGCAGTCAGGCGATCGCGTCGCTGATCTGCAGAGTCGTATGGCATCAAGTCGCCGGCAAGTTGCTCCATCAGGAACTGATCATACGGCTTGTCCTTTTGAAATGACTCGATGACATAATCGCGATACCGCCAGGCGTTGGGAAACAACAGCGACCGGCCACCACCACTGGATTCAGCGTATCGCGCCACGTCAAGCCAATGTCGGCCCCATCGCTCGCCAAAATGAGGCGACGCAAGTAGTCGATCGACGACTTTTGCCAATGCGTCCGGCGACTGATCATTGACAAAAGCGGATATCTCGTCGGGAGTCGGCGGCAAGCCGATCAAATCAAACGTAACTCGTCGCAGTAAGGTCCTCCGATCAGCATCTCGGGCTGGAATCAAACCGTGTGCTTCCATTTTTGCCAGCAAGAATCGATCGACATCGGTGTGCGGCCAATTGCCATCGACCACCGTAGGTATCGGATGCTGACGGATTGGCTTGAACGACCAATGTGTCGCGGCGGCATCTCGCACCGGATTCGATGGGGAGACGGTTTTAGAGGCTCGATCACGCGGATCGGGAGCGCCGATAGCCACCCACTTTTCGAGAGCGGTAATCGAGTCTGCGGAGAGTTTGCCAGTCGGAGGCATCCGCAAATGGCGGTCAGAGTATCGCACGGCGCGAATCAGGCGGCTGGCCTCAACATCTCCCGGCGTGATTGCCGGCCCCGATTCACCGCCTTCGCGAAGGCCGTCGCGGGTATCGAGATGCAATCCGCCCTTTTTCTTCTTGGCAGCGGCCGAATGACAAGAGTAACAATTCTCGACGAGAATGGGCCGAATTGACTTTTCAAAGAACTCAACGCTCGATGGTTCCGGTGGCGCCGCCAACCCAGCGGTCACAGCCGACAACAACCAAACAAAGGCAACCGAGAGGGTTTTTCGAAAAGTGACCATAGGCTCGAAACGGCAAGGAATGTCACGGGCGGGTTTGTTAGTATTATGGCCGATTCAATCGGGCTTTCCACTGAATTCGGTCCGAGATTCTCAGTTGCCCCTCGCCGTCACGACTTGTCACAGGGGGCACAGCCAGTATGATCGAAACGATTTACCAGAGACGCCCTAGAAACAGGTCAAACGTCAGAGAGTCGAAATGACGAGCAACAAACGGCGTTACACCTACGATTATCCGCGGCCGAGCGTTACGGTCGACCTCGTTCTGATTACGAGCGAAGTTCGCCCTCGCGTGCTCCTCATTCAGAGGAAGGATGATCCATTCGCCGGGTCATGGGCATTGCCAGGCGGCTTTGTCAACGAAAACGAGCCGCTGGAGGCAGCGGCTCGACGTGAGCTGTTTGAGGAAACGACTGTGGAGGTCGCCGAATTGGAACAGTTGCACGCATTCGGCGACCCGGGCCGCGATCCGCGAGGCTGGGTCGTGAGCATTGCATTCTTGGGCCGAGTCGATGCCGCCAAGCTCAGCCCCTCGGCGGCCGACGACGCCGCAGCCGTCGCCTGGCATCCGGTCGACCATCTCCCCAAACTCGCCTTCGACCACGACAAGATTCTGGCCCTGGCGTTGCGACAAGTTCGAGCATAGATCGATTACTTCTTCACGTACCCCGGTGAGCCGTTGAACTGACTCGCGAGCTTTCCGTCGGACATCTGCCAAATGAAAATCTCACCGTCGTAACATCCGGCGGCAACCATGGTCCCATCGGCACTAACGGCGAGGGCCATCGGCTCATCGGTCAACCCTGAAAGAGTGCGAACCGCCGCGCCCTTGTCGGTGTTCCAAACTCGAACCGTCTTATCGGCACTGGCAGTGATGACAAGAGGCTCCTTCGGGTGATGCACAATCTTGACGATCTTTTCGCCATGACCGCCAACGGCTCGAAGCTGTTTGCCATCCGTGGCGGCATTCCAGAAGCGAATCTGTTTGTCCTCGCCGACTGAGACGCCGACTTTCCCGTCGGGCTTTACCGTAACACTGTAGACGGTGTTTTGGTGATCGGGGAACGTAAGCACCGACTCTTTCGTGGCCAGATCCCAAACCTTCGCGGTCTTATCGCGGCTGGCCGTCAGCAGATGTTTGCCATCCGCGGCCAACGTGATTCCAAAGACCCAGTCGGCATGATTTTCCACTGATTGCTCGAGTTTGGCGTTTGCAAATCCAGCGGACAAATCCCACACGCGAATCACGCGATCGCAGCCTCCGGCGGCAAGCTTCTTGCCATCGTTCGAAAGTGCGAGCGCCAACACCGAATCGTCACACTCAAGCAATTGTTTCAACATGATCTTCGGATCGCTGACTCCATTCAACACCACGACATCCTTGGCTTCTTTTGGTCCGGCCTGCCAATTGTAGACACGCACGTCGCCTTCTTGTCCGGGCCGGCTTCCGGCAACAACGAGCTTGCCGTCGGGAAGGAAGACCATGGCATAGGCTCGCTCGGCGCGGGTATGAATTCGCTTTTCGAGTCGCTTCGATTTGACATCCCAAACGGTCAATTCGTGATGCCCGCCTGCAATCAATTTCTGGCCGTCGGGACTGAACGCCAGCGCATTGATAATCGAGGGATACGCGTAGTTGGTGGGCGGGGCCGGCGGCTTCCAACGAATTCGGAGTTCGCGAACAAGATCGGCTTTGGGATCGATTCCCGCGTCGAGCTTCGCCCCTTCCTCTATCCAGCGGCTGATGATGGCTACCTGCGCGGGAGTGAGCTTCTGACCCTTTCCTTCCGGCGGCATTCGTTTGGTACCCGAAGCGGTAATCAATTCGAGCAAGAGGCTCTCGTTGGGTTTGCCCGGCACGACCGGATCGTCACCCGCGCCCCCTTGACGAAACTTCACATAGTTCGTCATTTCGAGCTTACCGCTTCGCTTCTTGGCGTCGTGACAGGCGAAGCAATTCTCTTTGAAGATCGGCGCGACATCATTGATGAAGCTCGTGGGTTTCCCTTGAGCGTGGGCCGTTGCGGGATCGGCAAGCATCAACGCAAGAGCGGCTAGTGCAAGGGCGACGGCGCACAAATAACAATAACAACGAATCATGGGAATCACCTCAAACGGCGGGAACCTCATCATCGACGAGGTCGTTGGGGGGAGGGCAATCGTCGTGACTCAATCTTTCACAGTCTCAAGCAGCTTCTTGGCCTGTGTCGCTGCCTTCGTATCCGGGTAGGATTTTATCAAATCTTGTAACTTTTCGCGGATCGACACCGTCTTCGATGTCTTCATCAGAGACTGAATCAACTCGAGCTTGGTCGCCGCGACCTTTTCGGGATCAAGGGGCTTGTTTTCAGTTGGGTTTGCTTCTTTGGGAGAACCGCCAGACGTAGATTTTGGCTTCGCGCTCGCCGTGGTTCGAGGCTTGCCTTTTTTGCGCGCGGCCTCAAGACTGTCGGGAGTACCCCAAACCTGTTCCATGAGCTTATATCCTACGGCGTCGTACGATTTCAAGTCATCGCGACCAAACGGGAAGTAGTCGCACTTGTCAAGGTAGGCACAGGATAGTTCCGCGAAATACTCGGCGTCACTCGTCGCGGCATAGGCCTTCATTTCACGACCACTGACGTGCTTCACGTTTTGATAAAGCCCCCGATCAACGGCCTGCTGGAAACTCGTCTTGATCCCCGGATTGTCCCAATTCAAGAATCGATGATGGACGACATGGGCTAATTCATGAAGGATCGTGCACTTCTGTGCATTCCTCGAGGGCTGGCGAATCTCGGTGATTCGCTTCATGGTCACGACTTCGACAGTATTGGCCTTTCGGGGGTCGCCGCCCTGTTGGGCAAGACCCAGTGCCGACCCGCCGAAGTATCTCGCCAAAACGATGCCGTTGCTTCCAAGGGCTTTCGCGTCGATGCGATTGTCCCATTCGACCCAAATGAGAACTGTCTGAAGAATCCTCAACAGTTTCGGCGGCATCACCTTGGCGACTTCTTGCAATTCGAGGATCAGGACATCCTTGGGCGAAAGCTCGGGCATGGGGTCATCGAAGAACTTGATCGTCTCATCGCTGACCAAGACCTGAAACCCTTCGAGTTTTCTCAGACTGTAGCTGGGAACCGGCTCCTTGGTCGCTTTCTTCTTCTCCGAAGTTTTGGGCTTGGATTCACTCTTGTCGGTCGCCTTGTTGTCTTGCCCTAGTGCCGTCCCGAGAAGCAGGACGACGAGCAATGTGCCCAGAGGCCAGCGAGTTCGCACGTCTAATCTCCATAGAATCCCGCGTCGCCGATAATCGGCAATTATAGCGAACGCCCCGGCAACGATGCGAGGCCTCTCAAGATAACCAGACAAATACTTGAGTTTTTTCTTGCCTGGGGCAAACAGGGACGTTAAAACACTTAACCATCAAACGAACGTTGGTGATTCGCCGCGGGCGAACATCGGACGGTTTCACGATTCGAGGTGAAAAGGATCTCCCATGAAGGTTGCTTCCAAGAAGCCGAAAAAGACGACTGCCGCCGAAGCGGAACGCACAGCCGACATGCTCAAAGCCGTTGCTGACACGGACCGACTGCGAATCGTCATGTACCTGCGCGAGGGGCCAAAAAACGTCGGCGAATTGGCGAAACTGCTTGGCATCGAAATTGTCAACGTATCGCATCACCTCAGCGTCTTGCGACGGCGCAAAGTGGTCATCAACCAAAAGCACGGTCGTTTTGTCGCCTATTCGCTGAATCCTGAATACTACACGGCTCAGGACGGGAAGGTCGATTCACTCAAGCTGGGTCGTTGCCGACTCGAGATCTTTTAGCGAATCGCGGGGTTGAGTCACGTTTTGGCTCTCGGGGTGGACTCCCATTCCCGAGGGTCGACGAAACTCCGAGGAACAACAGGCGTCGCCCAACGCAACCCGAATCTCAGCCACTCTGCGAGTCGGCTTCCCTTTTTCGACTTCGCGCGGCCATAATACCGACCCCGTTGAACAGGGTCGGAATTGAGGAGGTCGCGTGTATGCGAGGTTGTCACGATTTCTATGCTGCTTTCATCGTCGCGATTCTCTGCGTTGGCCAAGGGAACACGGCGCCGGCTCCGCGAACGATTGTCATTGTGGCAGCCCCCAATGATGGGCAGATGCTCACAGTTACAACCCTTCTGGGTGCAGCCGATTGCCGCGGCGTGGTGCTGATTGAGTCCGAGCGATCGAAACCATTCATTGCAACGTTTATCGACCAGTTTGACCCAGCGGAGATTGTCCTCATTGGCCGCGGCTTGGCGCGAGAGGATGATCGGTCATTTCGAGGGAAAAAGGTCACGACCATTTCGTGGAACAACAGTCAACCCGTCGAACTGTGGAAGCGACTCACGCCCCGATTGAAGCGAGTCGTCCTAAGTCCGACATCCCCGCGGTCGTTACTTTTGCGTGCCGCCCACTTCGCTGAGCTACTAAAAGCTCCCCTCGTCCCCGTCGGCGAAAACGGCCCCCAATCGGCTGAGTTGACAGACATCCTCGCAAGATGGCAAGTCTCTGAAGTCCACGCCATTGGAGGTTGCGATTCTCGGCTGCACATACCCGAGAGCGCAACGGTCGCGCGATACGCTGATGAGTCCTCACTCGAAACCGAGGTTCTTCGGAGACTGGCAGCGAACGATCGAATCGATGCGCTTGTTGTCGCGAATCCTTTCGACCAGAAATCGTTGTCGCTCCTAGCTCCCATGGTCGCGGGCAATCATCGCGCGGCACTTCTGTTGACAAACCATGCCGGTACAAACGTCGAGAAACTCGTCCGAAAGGTGATTCGCCAACGGGTTTTCCGTCGGGCGGACAACCTCATCCTCGTAGGCGATCTCAACGCATTGCCGACACTCAAACGCGACAACCCCATCGCCGGTAAGGACGAGAAAATCGAGATGGAGCCTCTAACGCCCGAAGGCAGCGAATTGTATCGCTATGCCACCGGTCGACTGTTCGACGCCGATCTTGGATTACTCTCGCTCCAATTGGCCCGTTCGCACCTGTTGGAATCGGGCCCCAAGACAGCGATGGTGGTTAGCAACGCCGGTGGGAGCTTGCCGCTCTTGGAGACGTTTTCTCGGCTCACGGCCCATGAACTCGCCAATCGCGGTTACCTGACGACCGCTTGTTTCGGAGAACAGGTCGATCGCGATGAAATGCGATGCAAACTGCCTCAATGCGATCTGTTCCTCTGGGAGGGTCATCACAGCACGCTGATGAAGGAGTATGGCTTCGCTGAATGGAATGAGCCATTGAAGCCTTCGCTAATCGTCTTGCAAAGTTGCCTCGCTTTGGCCGAAGAGAAAGCTCAACCGCTATTTCATCGGGGTGCTATCGCGGTGGTCGGGACATCAACGCGTAGCTATTCCGCATCGGGCGGCGCGTTTTCACTGGCATTTCTTGACGCGATGCTCTACGACGGGCAAACACTTGGCGGCGCTCTACGGCAGGCCAAGAACTTCCTCGTCCTCTACCAAGACCTCAAAGAGAAACGGCTCAGCTCAAAACCGCGCCTCAACGGCGCCAGCACACGGGCCGCATGGGCCTTCACGCTCTGGGGCGACCCCACGGTCCGACTTCCACAACCGCCGAAAAACGAAGCCGAATTGTCCGCCATTCGCCTGAAAATGCGATCGTCGCGGTCAACGCAAGGCGGGCAAACCCACACGCTCTCGTTAGAGTTGCCGGATACCACTTACGAGCCGATTCGCAGCGGCAAATACACGGCGGCCGTGCGGCCCAACATTCGACTCGCGGGACTCATCCAAAGTGGCGTCGCCGACGGTGAATCACAAAAGCTCGTTCCGTTCTTGTTTCACGAAATCTCCTTCGACTCGGCTCCTGAGGACAAGTCACCGCAACTGCGAAGCAGCATGCCTGAAGCGAACTGGCATTTCCGATGGGACGCCAACCGACGCGTCGGCTATCTGATTATGTCGCCGCGAGCCAAGGACCGTGGTCCGATTCGGTTTCATGTTGACTGGGTTTCGCGGAACGAATCTGAGTGAACCGATTTCTAACGCGGAGCAAGGATGTCTCGCACGACGTTATGTGGACTCTCGGCGATGATGATCGCGGCGGTTTCGGTCACGGTCATGGCGATGCGCCATCGTGTGATGGGCGACGAAGTTTACCTACCCGGCGGGCCCGGCACATGGAAAGTGACGCTGCTCGCAACGGGCACCGCGAACGCCGACGCACGCCTGCACACCATGGCGCCTCTTGAGATCGGCAACCAGCATGTTTTCCGAGAATCTCATCAGAGTCTTGAGCTGAACTCACGCGTCGCTGACAACAGCCCCGCCGGCACTCGTTTCATCAACTGGTCCCCGAAAGCACAGGCGAACACGGGAAAAATCCGGGCGAAGTACGAATGCGTTGTCACCATGCACGCTGAAAAGCCGAATGCCGACGCCGCGACGCGATCCGATCGCCTCTACGTCGCGCCGCAATCGGGCGACTATCTGGGCACCGAAGCAGGGATTACGCCGACCCACCCCGAGATTACGGATCAGGCCCGAGACTTGGTTACCGACCTCAGCCGCATCGAGGATCAGGCCGAAGCGCTCTTTCGCTTCGTTGATCAGCACATTCACGGAGAACCAACCCTTGCCGGACATTCACCGACGGCAGCGGAATGTCTCAAACTCGAAGCGGGCGATTCACTCGGCAAGTGTCGCTTGTTGGTATCCCTAATGAGAAACCGCGGCATCCCTTCGCGACTGGTCACGGGGCTGACGTTGGCTCGCGACACCGAACAAACTCCACACGTCTGGGCCGAACTCTGGCTCCGAGGCCATTGGATCCCCGCCTGTCCGTTTCATCACTACTACGGCAGGATTCCGCGAAACTATCTCATTCTGGGATTCGGCGACCTTTTTCCTGTTCGCGGAAAGAATGTTCGTGGCCTCGACTACTCCTATCGCGTGGAACGAGTCATCCACACCGAAACCGCAGCGAGTGCCCCGAGCCGGATCAAGCGTTGGTTTCGGGCGATCTCGTTCCATTTCCTCCCACCGGCCGAACAACAACTTGTCGAGTTCCTTCTGCTGTTACCCGTCGCGGCTCTTGTGATTTGCGTCACGCGCAACGTCGTCGGCGTTTCAACGTTCGGTACGTTTGCTCCTGCGCTCATCGGACTGGCGTTCCGCGATCTTCGAAGCCTGCCTGGTGTTCTTGTCTTTATCGGCATCCTTCTCATCGGCTGGCTCATGCGGCGATCGCTAAATCGGTTCCATCTGCTACAAGTACCGCGAACAGCCATGCTGTTGACGCTCGTCATTCTCGTCATCATTACGTTCATCATGTTGTCGAATCGTTTCCAGGTCACGGCGACCCGCTACATTTCGCTGTTTCCGATGGTGATTCTGACAGGAATGATCGAACGATTCTGGACGCTCGAGGAAGAAGACAGCACGGGGACTTCGTTTCGCACCCTATTCTCGACGCTGGCCGTCGCGGGCGTCATCAGCGTTGTGGTGAGCCGAGGTTTCCTCATTCGATTCTTGTTCGCGTACCCCGAGTCGCTCGGGGTGGTCATGGCGGTTCAGATGCTCCTGGGCCGATACACAGGCTATCGGCTTCTGGAGCTGTATCGATTTCGCGAGTTTCTGCGTCCGCCGGTGCCACCGGAGCCGACGCCGGTTCTGTTCCAAGATCGGCGCCCCTTCAGCGGCCGATTTTGACTCACGCATTGGACACCATCAGGGAACTTCGTATGCACTGGCTCTTCGGCGCCGCGCGACTCAGGAGATTGGGCATACTCGGGATTAACCGTCGCAACGCTGAGTGCATTCTTGACAATAACCCGCGCGCGTTGTTCCCGCTGGTGGACGACAAGCACTCGTTGCACGATCTTTGCAGACGCATCGGGGTGCCGACCCCACCGGTGTTCGCGCACGTATCCGCGAACGGAGAATTGCGTCGCCTGCCCGAATTCCTGTCCGGTGTCAATGACTTTGTTCTCAAGCCCAATCGTGGATCGGCGGGTCGCGGAATCGTCGTGGTTACGGGTCGTGCCGGCGACGACTTTGTGCGAAACAATGGTGATCGCTTGAGTCTCGAACTGTTGCGACAGCACACGTCCGACATTCTCTCGGGAATGTATTCCCTTGGGGGTCACCCCGACGCGGCGCTGTTTCAATATAGAGTGCATCTGCACTCATCATTCGAGTCGATTTCATTCAAAGGGATACCCGACATTCGCGTAATTGTCTACCGAGGCGAGCCGGCCATGGCGATGCTCCGGCTTCCGACGAAAGCATCCAACGGTAGGGCCAACCTGCATCAGGGCGGGATCGGGGCAGGCATTGAGATCGATTCTGGCCGGACCAGCCACGCCGTTCAGTTCAACAAAGTGGTTAGCCGGCATCCCGACACGGGAGCATCTCTTGTTGGACATCGCATTCCGTGTTGGAGCGAGGTGCTTGAATTAGCGAGGAAGGTAGCGCGGGCGGTCGGCTTGGGTTATGTCGGCGTCGATGTTGTTCTCGATGGCGACCTTGGCCCGTTGCTGCTCGAGGCCAACGCTCGACCTGGACTTGCCATCCAAATTGCCAACGGGCTTGGAATTGTGCCCAGGCTCGAGGCCATCGACGCCGCACGACGCTTTACTCCCACGGTAACCCACAAATCCGACAGCAGCCGTCCATCGTTCGTTTCCATCGAAGATTCCTAGTGGATTCACCGAAACGGGCAGGATCAAGTATCACTTTTGTTGACTGACCGCGATCGCCAGAATAACCTGTAGGGAATTGCCTCGACCTGCCGAACGCTGCCCTCCCACTTGAGCTTCCTCCATGAGCAACGCTTGCCGGTCGTTTGTTCTTCTCGGTTTCATCTATCTAACGATTGGATGCGCGCCGAAAGGCAAGCCGGCGCCCGTCGGCGGATCCGATGTGCCGCCATCCAAGGTCAACCTCTCCCGAAACGTCTCGTTGATTCGAATCGAACAGAAGCCGTTGGTCTACTCTGTCGAGACCGTGGGCGTCCTTGAACCGGAAGGTCAAACGGATTTGAAAGCAGGCGTCGCGGGACTCATTGACGAAATCAACTTCCGCGAAGGGGACGACGTATCGCCGGAACAGCGTGAGCCGCTCGTCTTGATCTCACAGCCTCTCTACAGTTCGGCGGTTAAAGTCGCGCAGTTTAATGTACAGCGCGCGATCAGCAATCTGAAGGACGCGGAGTTCGAGTTAGACCGCATCAAGCGAGCCAGTTCGAGTATCTCGGAAGCCGAGCGCACCCAACGGGAAATCCGCGTGGAGGTTTCCAAAGCGGAATTGAGCGCCGCGCGGGCGCAGCTCGAATTGGCCGAGTATAACCTCAAACGGTCGCAGATGCGCCCTCCATATGCCGGCCGCATCAATCGTCGTCTGGTCACCAAAGGCAGTCATGTCGAAGAGAACACCATCATCGCGACGATGGCAGACCTCACTCAACTGAGGCTGGTCACCTATGTTCCCGAATCGGCCAGTTCGACCGTCAGGCGATCCCTGGCCCGACGCGACGTATCGTTGCGAGTTTCGCAGGCTCTCTGCGGGGCGACCGGTTGGGCTGGACTGGCCTGGGTGGGGCTTAAGCCGCACGATATTCCTTGGGAGTGCGACCCCGTCTTCTCCGTGCTGCCCATGCCTCAACTGACATTTCGCGGTCGCATTTTTTATCTGAGTACCGTGGGCGATCCAACGACTCATCAATTTGAGTGCAAGGCCGAGATTGCCAATCGCCAACCGAATGACGACCTGCTCCCCGGTTTCACCGCCCGGGTGCGAATTCCCTTGCAAACGAAGCCGGAAGCTCTGTTGGCTCCCGAAGAGGCCGTCCGAACGACCGAGCGCGGTTGGCTCGTCTTTGTCCCCGAGAAGCGCACGGCGAAAGATGGACAGACCGAGTGGATCGCTCGCCCGCGTCGTGTTGAGACCGGTTATCGCGGCGAGGGCAAAGTCGAGATTCGCGATGGTGTGTATCCTGGTGAGTGGATCGTCCAAAAGGGAGGCGATGCCCTGGACGAAGACGGCCTAACCCCAATTCGAATTCCGGAAGAGCAACTCCGTCTTATTGACAAGTAGGAGTTATCGTGAGCGGGACGCACGAAGCCAACGGACACGTTCTATCGTCGCAGCCTACCGGTGACGGCCGAACGTCATGGACGCTTTCGGACCTGAGCATCAAGAATCCGGTCTTCGCGGTCATGCTCTCTGCCGCGATGCTCATTTTTGGCTATTTGGGATACAAGGACCTTGGCATCAGTCAGTTCCCGGAACTCGACTTTCCCGTTGTGAACGTGACGACCTATCGCGACGGTGCGTCCCCGGAGACCATGGACTTCGACGTTACCGACGTTGTCGAAGACGCCGTCTCCGTTGTTGAAGGTATCGACTACATCCAATCTCAGAGCATCGAAGGCGTCAGCGTCGTCACAGTGTATTTCCATCTCCACCGCGACATTGATGTCGCCATGCAGGACGTGCAAAACGCCGTGGCCGCGGCCGCTCTTCGCTTGCCGGACGATATCGACCCACCGATTGTTTCCAAGGTCAACTTCAACAAGTTCCCGGTCATGTGGTTGAGCATCCACGGCGGGCAGCCGTTGCATGTGCTGAATGCCTTCGTTGATGACCATCTGAAGCAACGAATCCAGACGATCCCCGGCGTCGGCGGCGTCATGTACGGTGGCTTGCGCCCGCGGAACATGCGAGTCTGGCTTGATCGCGTGAAGCTTCAGTCCAATGGCCTGGATGCCTTTGACGTTTGGCGAGGCTTGCGGGAGCAACATGTCGAAAAGCCGGCTGGAGCCGTTCAAGGCGACCGCCGCGAGATGAACGTTCGCACGATGGGTGAAGCTCGCACCGCAGATGAGTTTCGCAACATGCCGATATCAAGCGACGGCATCAAGATCATCAAACTTGGCGATGTCGCGCAAGTCGAAGACGGGCTCACGGATTATCGTACGTTTGCCCGGTTCAACCGTCAGACCAACGTCGGCATCGGCGTCATGCGAGCCACCGGAGCCAACGTCGTTCAGGTCTGCGATGAGTTGAAACGTCGATTGCCGGAACTGCGGAAGATGGCACCGCCCGACACGGAAATCGGCATCTCGACCGATTATTCGCTGTTCATCAAGGACGATATCGAAGAAGTGCAGATGGCCATGTTCATCGGCATCGCCTTGACGGCCCTCGTGACGTTTTTCTTTCTCGGTTCGATCGGTACCACCATGAACGTCTGTGTGTCGATTCCAACGTCGCTCATCGGCACGTTCATCGCCATGAAGTGGTTTGGATTCACCGTCAATTTCATGACGCTTCTGGCGTTGTCATTATCGGTCGGCGTCGTCGTCGATGACGCCATTCTTGTCCTTGAGAACATCTATCGTCGGCGGGAACATGGCGAAGCCCGTCGAAGCGCCGCCCTAGTGGGAGCGCGCGAGATCAGCTTCGCTGCCCTGGCGGCGACCCTATCCATCGCCGCTATCTTCGTTCCCGTCGCGTTCATGAAAGGATCGATCGGGAAGTTCTTCTACCAGTTCGGAATCACCGTGAGCGTCGCCGTCGCCCTGTCACTGGTGATATCGCTCACCATTACGCCGATGCTTTGCTCGTTGTTCCTCAATGTTCGCCAGATGAGGCGCCCCTGCCCGCGCCCTTATCGCGGTCTACTCGGGCCGATCATGACCATCATCACCCGCATCCTGTGGGTCGTGGATCGTTGGATGTTCGAACCCGTTATTCTGAGGCCGGTCGATTGGACCATGTCGTTCCTCGCGAGATTCTACGGTCGAGTCTTGGGTTGGGCGCTACGTCATCCGGTCAAAATCATTCTTGCCGGATTCCTCCTGGCGGCTTCGGCCGGGATCTTCGTTACCGGCCTGCGGATTCCGGTACCGGGTCGGGCCAATCCGCTGGCGGTGAAACCCATCGGCCGAGAACTTGTTCCCAGCGAGGATCAGAATCGTTTCGTCGTCAATGTCATTTGCCCTGTCGGCAGCAGCATCCATTACGTCAATGAAATGCTCGCCAAGGGCGAGGACGTCTTGATGAACCTCAAGGATCCCGTTACTGACCGCGAGGTCATCGCCACGTTTTTCGCTTCGGTTTCGATACGTCCGGGGAGCCTTCTCAGTGAGGGGATTCTTTTTGTGCGGTTGATTCCGCGATACGATACGGACGGGACGATGCTTCGTTCGCTGACGCAGAACGAAATCATGAATGAAGTCCGCAAACGATTCGCCCCGATACCGGGGGTCCGAGTCATCACGCTTGACCTTTCGACGCAGGGCTTCACTCCCACGCGCGGATATCCCGTCGATTTTGCGGTGCAAGGGCCTGACTGGCAGCGGGTGACGGAATTGTCGGAGCGGATTCGTCAGCGGATGATCGACAGCGGCATGGTAACCGACGTGAATTCCGACTACCGGCCCGGCATGCCGGAGGTTCAAATCGTGCCGGACAAAGATAAGGCCGCTGAGTTGGGAGTGTCGATGCGCCGATTGGGATTCACGCTGGCGATCGGGGTTGGCGGACTTCGCGACGGGCGATTCACCGCCGAGAGTCGACGCTATGACGTTCGCGTGCGTTACGCTCAGAACGACCGGAACGCGCCCGACAAAATCGACGACCTCTATGTTCGGTCGGAGACCACCGGCAAGCTCGTGCCGCTGCGCGACGTCACTTCGCGGAAGATCGTTTCGACCCTACCCATCATCAATCGCTACAACCATCTTCGAAAGGTCGAACTAACGGCCAACCCGGCGCCTGGCGTTTCGCAAGGCGAAGCGATTAGTTATTGCCTCGACCTAGCCGATCAAGTTCGCGCCGAAATGGACCTCCCGCTGAGCTATCGCTTTGTCACGCTCGGGAACGCCCAGGCGATGGCTCACACGCTCAACAGTCTTTGGTGGTGTCTGGCGCTTGGATTTGTGGTCGCGGCGATGATCCTTGGTGCCCAGTTCAATTCGTTCGTCCATCCTTTCACAGTGCTGGCGGCAGTGCCGTTTGGAGTGACCGGGGCCTTGGCGACACTTTGGGTCTGCGGTGACACGCTCAACATGATGAGCATGATCGGCATGATTCTGCTTGCCGGTCTCGTGAAGAAGAACTCGATTATCCTCGTCGATTACACGAATCAACTGCGCCACGAAGGAAAGGGGCTTTATGAGGCGGTCCTCACCGCTGGTCCGGTTCGACTGCGACCGATTCTTATGACGACCCTTTGTACGATCGCCGGGGCCATCCCGCTCGCGATGGGACTCGGACCTGGCGCGGAGACTCGCGCGCCGTTGGCTCGGAGTATCATCGGTGGCAGTTTCTTTTCGACGCTGATCACCCTGGTCGTGGTTCCCGTTTTCTATGTGCAGATCGATCGCCTCGCTCAGTGGTTCGTTCGGCAGGTGCGGCGCGATCAGGGCGACAAACTGCCGCCTATTCCTTCAACTCACGACGTACCGCTCGTTACACGCGAGCCGGCGACCGTTGTCTAACACTTAGACCCCTGGCTTTGCATGTCACTATCGGATCTCAGCATCAAGAACCCGGTCTTCGCGGTGATGCTCTCGGCTGCCATGATCTTCTTCGGCTATCTAGGCTATCGCGACATGGGCGTGAGCCAGTTTCCGGAAATCGATTTTCCGGTCGTGAGCGTATTCATTTCCAATGAAAACGCCTCACCGGAAGTGATGGACGGCGACGTCACCGATGTCGTCGAAGATGCCGTGGCAGGCGTCGAAGGCGTCGATTACATCATGTCGCAAAGCATGGAAGGCGCCAGCGTGGTCACGGTGTTTTTCAGGCTCAGTCGCGACATTGACGCCGCCATGCAAGAGATCCAGAACGCCGTCGCAGCAGCTCGTCGGCGATTACCAGTCGAGATCGATCCGCCGGTCATTGCCAAGGTTAACCCGAACAATTTGCCCGTCATGTGGATGACGCTTTCGGGGTCGCGCCCCTTGCATCAGATCAGCGACTTTGCGGAGAAAGAATTCAAACAGCAGGTCGCGGCCATCGCCGATGTCGGCGGAGTTCAGTTCGGCGGGTTACAATCACGTAACGTTCGCATTTGGATCAATGCCGAGAGACTCCACGGTTATAATCTCGCCGCCGAGGATGTGATCGATGCGATTCGCCGCCAGCACGCCGAATTGCCGGGCGGGATCATCGTGGGCCGGCAACGAGAACTCAACGTCCGCACGATGGGTGAAGCCTACTCCATCGCTGAATTCGAGCGGCTTCTCGTCGCCCATCGCAATGGCCAGAACGTCTATCTTCGCGACGTCGCCACGATCGAGGACGGTTTGCAGGACCGGCGCAGCCTCGCCCGTTACAACCGCCTGCCCGCCGTTGCTATCGGCGTGCGCAAGGCCATCGGCGGCAACCTTGTCTCGGTTTGCGAGAATGTCAAACGAGAAATCGGAACGCCGGAACGGCCGGGCAGATTGCGAAAGACCCTTCCCGAAGGCATCGAGCTTAATACCCCCGTCGATTACTCGCTATTCGTGCGTGAGAACGTCGAAGAACTGAAGCTGACTTTGTTCCTGGGAATCCTGCTGACGGCTGTCGTCTGCTACTTGTTTCTTGGCTCGCTCGGTACGACGATCAATATCTGCTTGTCGATTCCGACGTCGCTCATTGGCACCTTTTTCGTCGTCAATCACGGGATGCGGCTCGTTGGAATGCAACCGTTCACCATCAACCTGATGACGTTGCTGGCACTATCACTCTCGGTGGGCGTGGTTGTCGATGACGCTATCCTGGTATTGGAGAACATTTATCGGCACCGTGAAAACGGCAAGGACCGGCGCTCGGCGGCATTGCTCGGCGCGCGAGAGATTACGTTCGCTGCCGCAGCCGCGACCTTTTCGATCATGGCAATCTTCCTCCCTGTCGCCTTCATGACGGGCACCATCGGCAAGTTCTTTTTTCAGTTTGGCGTCACCGTTGGCGTCGCGGTGTTTCTTTCGCTGATTTGTGCCCTCACGCTGACCCCGATGCTCTGTGCGTTCTTCTTAAACGTGCGTCAACACGACAGGCAATCGCGGCTGAGACCGTTTGGCATCCCCCTGGGAATTGTGTCCGGCGTCACGGCTGGCGTCATTGGGTCGGCGTTTCGACTGCTGGAGGCAACGTACCCCGCGCTTCAAGGCATCGGCTGGGCGATTCGAGGTCTCGAGACTCCCGCCGCCGGCGACAACCTGATTCAGTGGTGGATCGTTGCCATCGTTGCGGAATTCACCGCGGGGTTCATCCTGGTGCGGTATGGAAGCGTCGCCTACGGATTCGTTGATCGTTTCGTGTTGACGCCTTTGTTGGTTCGGCCGACTGATTGGATCATGGATCGGCTCGCGCGCGTCTACGGACGACTGCTTCGGTGGTCGCTGCGACTTTGGCCCGTCGTCATTATTGCCAGCGCTGGGTTGGTTGCTGTGTCTGCATTCATGCTGACCTTCGACGTGCTCGGGCGCGAGCTGACTCCGAGCGAAGATCAGAGCCGCTTCGTTATCCATGTGGTTTGCCCCGTCGGCTCGAGCCTTCGCGAGGTTAGCGAACTGTTGTTCGAATGTGAGAATGTTCTCGTGGACCGGAACGATGTGGCGGGCATCCTCACCACTGCGGGAACCGAAACCGGGCAACTGATGAACGAAGCCGACATCTTTGTTCACCTCGTTCCTCAGAGCCGGCGAACGCTGAAACAACACGCGATTATGGAGGAAGTGCGCGCCGAGATGGCGAGAATCCGCGATATTCGAATCGTCATGCGCGATTTATCGACGGAAGGTTTCACCGCTCAGCGTGGCGATCCCGTTGATTTTGCCATTCAAGGTGACTGGGATCGACTGCCGAAGCTCGTTGAGAGTCTCATGCGTGAAATGTCGGCAAGCGGTATGATCGACGACGTCGATTGCGATTACCGGCCAGGGATGCCGGAACTGCAGATTCGGCCGGATCGCGAAAAGCTCGCAATCTTGGGGGTTCCGGTCGGCCGCGTCGCCGACAGCCTGAGCCTCCTTGTCGGAGGCCAGCGTGTTGGCAAGTTCACGGACCGTGGACGGCGCTACGACGTTCGTGCCCGTTTGTTGTTGTCCCATCGCAGCTCGCCGGATGATTTGGCACCGCTCAGCGTGCGAACGGGCCCCGATCGCCTAGTGCCCCTCGCCGACGCGACGACCCGGAGCGTCGTCGCGACACTGCCTGTTATCACGCGATACAACCATCAACGCAAGATCGAGATCACGGCCCGCCCGGCACCCGGAGTCTCGCAAGGACACGCCATCGCAACCGCGCAACAGATCGCCGACCGGATTCTGCCGAGCGAGTTTCAGGTCATCGAACTGGGCAACGCCCAAGCCATGAAGCAGACAATTGTGAGCCTTGAATTCGCGTTGCTCATGGGTATCGCAATCGCCTACATGATCCTCGGCGTTCAGTTCAACTCTTTCATTCATCCGCTGACGGTCCTCCTCGCGATGCCTTTCGCCCTGACCGGCGCCTTGGCAACGCTGTGGTTGACAGGCGATACCTTGAACATGATGAGTATGATTGGGTTGATTCTTCTGATGGGCCTAGTCAAGAAGAACTCCATCATCCTCGTTGATTACGCGAATCAATTGCGGGAAGAGAAGAATCTGACACCGGCAGACGCAGTCCTCGCGGCAAGCCCCGTTCGGCTCCGCCCAATCGTGATGACGAGCGTTGCAACCGTGGCCGGCGCCATTCCCGCCGCGATCGGGCTGGGGCCGGGAGCCGAGACCCGCGCCCCCATGGCGCGTTCGATCATTGGCGGCATCGTGTTGTCGACCTTGATTACGCTCGTCCTGGTTCCGGTCTTCTATGTCCTCGCCGAGCGATTGCGATCGGGTTCCGGTTCGTTGTTGCTCAGGCGGAGCGAGAATCCTTGAATGGGATTTCGCTCCACCGTTGCTGGTTCGTCGAGTTTCATTTCGCCGCGATGACGGCCGTGAGCGGTGCCGTCCAGGATTTCGACTCGGCCCCATAGTAAAGGTAAGCGCGACTCGCCGGTCCCCGGTAGGAACCCGGAACGCGACAAATGAGGTCGATCGGGACTTCAACGCGCTGGCCCTTCTCCAAGCCGCGCCAGTAAAGCACGACCTCTCGCCCCCGAACTTCAAAGAAGCTGATGACCCCCGGCTCGGGGATGTCGCGGCCGGCCAGCGGCGTTCGCGGCTTGGCCAATTCTTGCAATTGTTTCAGGTCGTCGGGCAGGGACAATCCGGCGGGAAGACCGATAATCGCAACAGCCATGGATGTGTCACTGCCGGTGTTGTTCACCACCGTCGCGGTAAGGCGCACGGTATCTCCCTCGGCCAACTTTTCTTTGTCGAGTTTCGTGGCCAGGGTAACCGGCGCGTTGGGAGCAGTTGGCGGTTGCAGCGTGTGATATTGCCAACTAATCTTCGCCGGCAACTCCGCGCCACCCGTCACTTCGAGCCGAACTTCGTTGGCTCCCGGCCGCAGCAGTTTCTCCGCGTCGGGCAATTCGAGTCGAAGCGTATCCTGACTCGTACTTGCGAACGCGGTGCGCAACACGGGATTACCATTGATTGAGAGAATAACATCTCCCGGGGTCAGCTTCTTGCTGTCCTTGGCCAACTGAGTCAAGGCCCTCAACGTGAGAATCGTGGCCTGCGTTGATCCGAACGAGCCGTATGGGCTTCGCTGCAATGTCAGCCAGCGTGAGGCCTTGGCAATTGGCTCCCGGTAGATCAATGCATCGGGCGCCTTGAGCCATGCGACGATCGCCAGCGAGGTGGCCTCGATCGCCGGTTCCCGACCATACGAGCCCACGATGCTCTCTCGGCCGGGCAACGAACCATCGGCTGTTTGCAGTTTCGCCAATCGAGCCAGGATCTTCTCAGCCTCGGCCCGCTCGTTGCGATTGAGCAAGGCTTTCGCCGTCAGGGCGAGGAAGTAGGGATCATCTACGGTCTTTGCATCCTCAATCAGTCGGGACATTTCCTTGTTCAAGTCGGCGTCTACTTCGCTTTCGGTCAAAGCCCAACAGAGGTAGGCATTAAACGTTTGTTGAGACACACGGCCGAAGGCATGATGATCTTGTCTTCGCATGAAATTGCCGGTGCCGTCCCGACGCGACAACAGGAACTTGCGAGTCCGCTCGATCAGTTGAGGATCGACGCCGGGGTAGACCTTCGCCAGGTCGTGGAATTGAACGAGGCCGTAGGCCGTCAGAGCTTCGTGAGGAGGATAATGTCCGAACCACTCGAACCCCTCGCGTTGGCCGCTGGGTGATTGGCATTCAAACGTAAGCAATCGCCGGTAACCTCTCGCCAGCAAGTCCATGGCACGTCGCGTCACGTCGGGCCGCGCCTGATTCGTTTGTTGGAGATAATCGAGGATCAACAGATTCGGGTAGCTCGAACTTGAAGTTTGTTCGAAACAGCCGGTCGGCTCCCGCAACATTCCTTCGATGCCCGATACGATGTCGGCCATAACTGACGGGTACACCTCGCCGCGGAGCTTCAATGACCCTGGCGTCCACTTTGCCGGAAGTTCGAACTTCGCTGTCAATTCTCCTTTGGCCGTGCCGGAGCGGGCGCCGACGACGGGAAAGCCCTCCGGGACGATCTGAAGCGTTTGCTCGACGCGGTCTTGGAGCGCATCGCCGGTGCCGGTGATGACGATCCTGGCGTCGCCACGATTCGCCGCCGGTTTGAATTTGAAGGTCCGGCGGGAACGCTGTTCGGCTGGCAGATCGAGTTTCGCCTCCCTTTCGCCGCCCATCAGAGTCATGCCGCGTGCATCGACCTGCAGACGCACGGCCCGGTTTGTCTTGGTGTCATTGGCAACCGAAACGGGCAAATGAACCTCGTCGCCACTCGACAACTCGAGCGGGAGTTTGGCCTGAATGCTGAATGGTAGCCTCGACCCAAACACGAGTTCGGCGGCACCCAACCGGCCATCGGTCGTGTGAACATACGCCAACGCCCGAAAACTACTGATGGAGTCGCTGAGATCAAAGCTCACCGTGGCGTCGCCATTGGGAAGCACCAAGACCGGATGCCAATAGACCACTTCGGTGAAATCGGCGCGAGTGCCCGTGCGATCGCTCGTGTTCTGATGGGCGTATTCGCGAACAATGAAAGGCCGTTGCGAATTCGTGTCGATCCGGCTTCGATTCGAACGATCGACCTGCTCGAACGACAGGGTTCCGGGTGTGACCGCGCCCCCTGGTCCGGCTCCGGTGGCTCGGCCGGCATTAGCTCTCGCGTTCGCGTATCGGCGACGGGCGGAAGCCGCCGGATCGGCCTTCGACAAGCCCGTTGTGAATCCTGAATCGTCACGTCGGTCATTGGGCAATGTTGAGTCCCCACGCCGTTCGGTTTCCACCTTTTTTCCGAACCAAACCTCCTCGTCGCGACTACCCTTGAAGTCGCCGCCATCAACTCCGGGGGGCGCCGCGGGGAGATCGACGCGGCCTTGATCCGGTCGAGTCGCCATGGCTGCATCGGGACTAGGCCCACCGGGTCCGGCACGCCCCATCCCGCCCGGGGCCGGCGTTGCCACGGACGCTTCGGCGGTCTTGGGCGGCGGAAAGACACCATCTTGCCGGTAGGCATCGTTCGATTTCCAACTCGGGGAGCTCCACTGACGAAGCCCCACGACCGCGAACACGACCGCGACGACCATGAATGCAAAAACGCTCGCCACAGCAACTCTCGTTTCGACAAGCCGGCGATCGATGACGGCGATGACAGCAGCTAGCCCTCCGATTACGACGAGAAGGCCCATTGCCAAGCCGCCGGCAATCGCGAAATCCTCGGTGCGAGACTTCCACTTTTGGGCCAAATCGCGATGCTCCTCGCGTTGCGATGCAAGAAGTCGCCGGCGTTCGCCGAATTCGTTCAACGCCTGTCGTCGCGCTTCGGCCAACTGTGGTGCTGCCGATCGTTCGATGATCGCAATGTTGGAAATAACCACGGGCGCGGCGCCGGCCAAAGCGATCAGGCGCTGACCCTCGCCGGGATTCCGTTCTCGGAACTCCGACGGGTTCTGTTCCGCGAAGCGCCTCCAGCCCTGTGTTCCGAGCAACAAATCGACGGCAATGGGCGCCTGGGGATGATCGGAGAGGAGGAAATCGGCGTGTTCAAGGTCCTCGGGCTTTGAAACTTCATTGGTGAGCAGGAACTGCGCCGGCATGCCATGAATCGTCTTGTCATCGGCCAAGCTCAACGCCGCTCGATCAATGACGGACACCAAAGCAATTCCCGGGGCGGGCTTCAGCGTCTCGTCGGTGGTGACGATCTGAAGTCGAACTTTGTCGCCAGGAGTGTAATTCGCCTTTTCCGTTGTGAGGGCGACGTTGAGCCGTTGTGCGGACCGGCGATAAACCAGCCGTTCCGCGACGGGCCGTAATTCGGTTCCGCGCTCGTCGAAGGCGGTTACCCGCAGAACGCCACCCACACCGGCCTCGGGCATCACGGTGATGTCGCTTTTTGTGCCAGACTTCACGTCACGAGACTCCGAGCCGACAAGACGCCCTCGACAGTAAATCGCAACCACGAGCTTGCGATTGGCACCGGCGCTCCCCACCGAGACGCGAATCGGCTGGGCATCATTGGTCACGCCGGAATCGACTTGCAAGGTCACGCCGTCGGACTTTACCGGCGGCAACGGAAAGGAGAGCTTTAGGCCCGCCGGCGAATCGACAACGATCTTGTACTCTTGCCCCGCTTGCGGCGTGAACTCAAAGCGGCCCAATCCACGGTTAACGCCACTCGTGCTGGGGTCGGTCAATGTCCTGATCGCCACGACCGTCTGACCCTTGGAATCAACGAGTCGACCCACAATGTCGGCTGGTTTCCCCAACGGTGTTCGAACTTCGAAATAGACACGATTCGGCAGTCCGGCAACAAGCTCGCCGCCCTCGGGATACGCATCAATTCGTAGACGACGCACGACGATCGGAATGGGCCGGATCATCGTTTCGACATTCGCACCATCGTTGAATTGAAGTGACAAGCTCGCTTCGCCCGCGTCAATCTCCTTGGGCAGGCGAAAACGGAGTGCGACGGCGCCATTCGCGTCCGTTTGCAGCGATATTGTGGCGTCGTCCTTAGGCGTGCCATCGGCCGTCAACCGTTTGCCGTCCACGATAACCGTCGCCGTTGCGGAAATACCCGCAAGCGGCTTGCCGCCCTCGATGCGCACGACTCGCGCCGCGGCATGAACCTCATCACCGGGGCCGTACGAGGCTCGAGTGAACTCGAGTTCCTTATGGAGTCGGGGCGGCTGATAGCGGTTGATGAGGAATTTACGAGTCGCCGGCGGGAACCGATCGCCCAATTCCGTTACGCGAAGCGAATACTCGCCACCCGCAGCGCTTGGGGGAATTGCGAATTCGCCGACGCCGATGCCGCGAATCGCCTTGTTGTCCGGTCCCGTGACGAGCCGGCTCTCTTTGTCGCCGGCCAACAACTGAGCCGACCCGGCGTGCCGAAAAACCACTGCCCCGCTCGGATCGGTGATTGTGAACAATAGCTGAAGATCCTCTTCGGGCGGTTGCAAACTGAATCTCTGCAGCGTGAGCGACCGGAATGACAGAACTTGGCCCGGTTGATACAGCGGCTTGTCGGTTACGAGGTGGGTCAAATAAACAGGCCGTTCGAGGGGCAGCGATTCACGAACGGTGACGGGTTTGCCGGAATCTCCCTCGCGAGTCGCGGAGATTTCCAGGGTCCATTCATCGTTGGGTCGAACCGCAGCAGGCATCGGCACGGTGAATTGGAACTTCCCTGACGATTCGACTTTCGTCTCGGGAACAATGGGCTTCCCAGTCTTATCACGAACCGCAAGAACCAGATTCGCCTTCGCGGGTTCGTTTTCCAACGACCGCGATTCAATGAGGTATCGATTGGAAGCGCCGGCTTGGATCGACCGAGGTCCCGTCACGGTGAGGACAAGATGCTTGCCCCTGACCTCTCGCTCCAGAGATTGCTGCCTTGCCTGTTGATCGTGTGGCAACTGATTCCAAGTTTGCGTCGTCTGATTCAGTCGCCACTCGTGGTATCGCTGGATTCCGTACGGCCCCCCCACGGCCACGACAATTACTGAAAGGATGGCGAGACCGACCCAAAGGAATGTCGGGACCTTTTTCTTTCGGCCGCGAGGGGCTTCGGCGACGGGCAGCCGATCGCTGATAGGTTTCGGTGACGGCGTATGTGGTAGTGTCTCTGCCAACGGCAAATCGACTGCCGGCACGCTCAGTTGTTTCCCGCACGTCGGACAAGTGATTGCGGTGCCCGCCAATCCGGCGTCCACGGAATAGGTGCGGCCGCAAATACAGGCGATCGAGATGTTCGGCATGGCAACCCCCACGAAATGGGCTATCCGTTCACCGTCTTTCTATGCGCGAATCCCCGAAACCGTTGAATGAAGATTTGCAGTTTTTCGTTGCCCTCGGTTGACAAACCGCCCCGCAGAGCTTCAACAATCTCCGACGAGTTTCACCCCATTTTAGATTGCGAGTGCATCAATGAAGGCGCGAATGTGTTCATTGTTGTTGTTTACATTAGCCGTTCCCACGACGTGGGGCGACGAGGCAAGACCCGTTTCCCGCGTAGGTTTCGGCTCATGCGTTCATCAAGACAAACCGCAACCGATATGGGACGCAATTGTTGCCGCCAAGCCGGAGTTATTCTTGATGCTTGGGGACAACATCTATGCGGATGTCCCCAAGGCGACAGTCATGAAGGAAGCCTACTCTCGATTGGCGGCTCAACCTGGTTTCGGTCGTCTTCGTTCGATGTGCCCGATCGTGGCGACTTGGGACGATCACGATTACGGGCTAAATGATGCGGGTGTTGAGTACCTCCACAAGGAAGATTCCAAACGACAATTCCTGGAGTTTTTCGGCGAACCCAAGGACTCTCCGCGGTGGAAGCGGGATGGAATCTACGACGCCAGAATCTTCGGCCCGCCTGGCAAACGCGTGCAAGTAATAATGCTCGATGGGCGCTACAATCGCAGCGCCCTGAAAAAAGGCCGGCGTGGACAAGACCCAAGCTTCCCGCGGGTCGAACCGTATGTTGCGGACAATTCGGAATCGGCCACGTTTCTCGGAGCGAATCAATGGAAATGGCTCGAGGAACAGTTGAGGCAACCCGCGGAAGTGCGCCTCATCGGTTCGGGGATTCAAGTGATTAGCGAAGATCACATCTTTGAAAAGTGGATGAACTTTCCCAAAGAGCGGCAACGACTCTTTGCGTTGATACGGGAAACGAAAGCAAGCGGTGTGATATTCCTCAGTGGCGATCGCCATTTGGCGGATTTGTCGGTAATGGACGGCGGCGTTGGGTATCCTCTCCACGACTTGACCGCCAGCGGGTTCAACCAAGCATCAACGTCTTTCCGGCTCCCCGAGAAGAATCGGCACCGGGTCGCCACGATGAGTTGGGGGCACCATTTCGGCTGGATCGAGATTGACTGGACGGTGAGCGACCCCTTGATCGGCTTGCAAATTCGCGACGAGGCGGGGCGGATTGCATTGTGCCACAAGGTGCCATTGAGCGCACTTCAGCCACGCGGCACTCCTCGCGAATCATCTGAGGCGGACGAACGGGTCGGCGCCGGGGCGATCACAACGGCCGATGCCATGAAGAAGGTCGGAGACAAGGTCACAGTCGAAATGACCGTGCGGGCGACGGGCAGCAGCAAGACGCGTGTATTCCTAAATTCTGAAAAGAATCGAAATGACGAGAAGAACTTCACGATCGTCATTGAGACTGACAAGGCCGGTGCGAAGTTCAAAGAAAAGAAGATCGACGAGCCAGCCAAACACTTTGCGAACAAGCGGATCCGCGTGACGGGAACCGTGTCGAAGTTCCGCGAGGCGTTTCAGATTGTCGTGACCGATCCGGGTCAAATCGAAGTTGTGGAAAGATAAAGTTCGCAAAGAGCCGGCCCGATGCTCGTAGGCAACGGGCCGGCTTGACGAATCAGAATAGTTCTTCGATCGGCTTTCCGTGAGGCAGGATCGGACTTGGCCGGCCATTGGGCGCAACGAACTGTACGGTCGGGTCTATACCGAGGTGATGATAAATCGTCGCGAGCACGTCTTGAGGCGATTTCGGGTTTGCCTTCGGAAACGCGCCCTTCTCGTCAGACGACCCAACAACGCGCCCGCCGCGAATGGGGCCGCCGGCCAGGGCCGCGCTAAACACGTTCGGGTAATGGTCGCGGCCGGCGTCGTTGTTCACGCGCGGCGTCCGGCCGAATTCGCCCCACGCAATGACGAGCGTCGATTCTAATAAACCCCTCGCCGACAAGTCCTCGATGAGAGCCGAATAGGCCATATCGAATCGTGGCAAGAAACCGAGCTTGAGCGACTCGAAACCTTTGACGTGCGTATCCCACCATCGCAAGTCAACGGTAACCAACCGGACACCGGCTTCGACGAGTCTCCTCGCCAACAAGATTCGCTGACTCCATGCCGGCGCGCCGCAGCGGTTCGCCGCCTTGGGATCGAATGCCGGCATGAAACCGTATCGTTCGCGCACTGCGGCGGGCTCTTTGTCGAGGTCAAAGGCATCTCGGGCCGATCGCGACGTCAAGATATCCCAAGCCTTTTGCCCAAAACGGTCGAGTGCTTCCATTTGTCCGCTGGCATCGAGGTCGCGGCGAATCCGATCAAACGCACCGAGAATGTCGCGACGATCTCCAACTTGCTCAAGCGTTACGCCGGCGGGCAAGTCGAAATTTGGAACCTTGAACGGCCCCGTTGAAGCGGGGTCCGCCTGTGTCTCGAAAGGCTTGTAGGCGACGCCAAGATGTGCTGGACCTGTTCCGGGGACCATTCGCGGAATCATGACGTAGGCGGGTAATTGCGGCGACAGATGACCGAGTTGCTTGGCGACAATCGAGCCGCAACTGGGCATGTTATTCTCATCAGGGTTCGGCCCTGTGTTGTAGCCCGTGAAGCAAATCTGATCGCCCGTCGAGTGGCCCGCGTCGTGATGATTCAAACTTCGAACGATGGACCACTTGTCCATGATTCGGCCACACATCGGCAACAGGTCGCCGAGTTGGATGCCCGAGACCTTCGTGCCGATTGTTCCAAATTCGCCGCGATATTCGGCCGGCGCGCTTGGCTTCGGATCCCACATGTCGATGTGACTTGGTCCGCCTCGCATCCAAAGAATGATCACGGAAGGCGACCGGTCCGAGGATCGAGTCTGAACCCCGGCGCGCGCTTCAGCACGAAGCAACTGCGGCAGCGCCAGTCCGCTTGTGCCGAGCAACCCGAGTTTGAGAAAACTCCGTCGCGACGGCTGGGAAACGTGGTGTCGAAAATCGGCACAACCCATGCGATCGGCCCCCCGGCGATTCATGGATCGTCTCCTAATTGATTGAAAATCGAACCAAAGGGTGGGACGCGTTCGAGCGCAAACACGCTGAGGAGAGTCTACCACGGTTCGTACTGGTGGACCAGCACGAAATCGAACTCGTTGATTGGAAATGACATTATGTCGTTTTTCTATCTAGACCATCTCCGGTCAACGTGGTAGAGTTTGGGGAACCTGCCGCGTGCAACGTCTACCATTGCGCGCCGTATTACCCGCCAGCCACATGAGGGGCGACCATGTTCCGATTGCCGATCGGTACGACGGGCCGATATTGCGATGGCTTGAGCCGGCGCCATTTTCTCCAACTTGGCGTCGCGGGGATGGCCTCTGTTGGCTTGCCGCAGGTGTTGCGGGCACGCAATACGGCATCGAGTCGAAAAGACACCTCCGTAATCCTGCTCTGGCTCGATGGCGGGCCGGGCCACATGGACCTCTACGACATGAAGCCGGAGGCGCCCGAAGAGTATCGCGGCATCTGGAAGCCGATACGAACGAAGGTCCCCGGGTTTCAGATTACCGAGTTGTTTCCGAAGCAAGCGAAGATAACCGACAAGTTCTCGATGGTGCGATCGCTGTTTCATGACACGGGCGACCATTTTGCCGGCGGGCATCGCATGCTCACGACGAAAGACATGGGCGTAAGCGGGGCGAACACCGGCCAGAAGTTTCCGGGAATCAACGCCATCGCAGCTCGGGAATGCGGGCCCCGTAAACCGGGAATGCCCGCCCAAGTGGCCATCCCGTATGCGATGAGCATCGGACTGCGCCCCGGGTATTTCGGCGGACACATGATCGGCGCTCAGTTCAATCCCTTGGAGACCGTTGCCGATCCCAACACACCTAATTTCCAGGTTCAGAACCTGAATCTCGCCTCTGGCCTGAGTCTTTCGCGGATTGAGGACCGGCGTTCATTGACTCAGCACTTCGATACGGCTCGGCGACAATTTGACTCTCATCCGAGCGTGCCGGCCATGGACCGGTTCAATCAAGAGGCGTTTGAGTTTGTGAGTGGCCCAGCCGCGCGGAGAGCCTTCGACATCAACCGAGAAGATCCTCGGCTGCGCGATCAATACGGGCGCCACAGTTGGGGACAAAGTGTCCTTCTGGCGCGCCGGCTTGTCGAAGCCGGCTGCACTTTCGTGACCGTTCATTTCGGTGGCTGGGACCATCATTGGGACCTGCAAAAGGGAATGGAGAACTACTTGCCCAAGGTTGATGATGCCGTGTCGGCGCTGTTCAACGACCTTGACGATCGCGGATTGCTCGATACGACGCTGGTGGTCCTGTGCGGGGAATTCAGCCGAACGCCCAAGATGAACGACGGCGGCAACGGCGGCGCGCCGCGGAGTATGGGCACGCCGGGCCGAGACCATTGGGGTCACTCGATGTTCTGCTTGCTCGGGGGCGGCGGCGTCAAGGGCGGGCGAGTCATTGGCTCGACGGATCGCCTTGGCATGAGGCCGGCCTCGCGACCTGTTACACCCAGCCATATTCACGCGACCATCTATCAAGTGCTGGGCATTGACCCGAAACTGCACATCCTTGACCCCTCGGGCCGCCCGAATGCGACTCTCGAGGATCCTGTAGCCATCGATGAGTTGTTCTAGTTTCGACTTGAACGACCCGGATACCTCCTCAGAGAGCGGGTGTTCCACCCGCTCTTCTCTTTTTCCATGGCGCATCCGGCGCAAGTAATGCCGCCGGATCGATGCCACTTTTTTCGTGCCGGTCGGCGCCGGGTTCGGTAAGCTGTTCCTCGTTCCCCCGCCAAAGTCGTTTCGTTTCTCGGCCGCGAGGTCTATCGTGAAAGCTCTCTTTGCTTCAGCCATGAGTCTGCTCATCGTCTGCGGCGCCATTGCCGACGACGATGGTTTCAAGCCGCTTTTCAATGGCCAGAATCTTGAAGGCTGGCAGTTGCGACAAGCGCGAAAAGGCCAGGAAAGCACCTGGTCAATGAAGGACGGCGTCGTCAGCGCGACACCCGGCAGCGGGTGGCTCGGGACGAAACAGATGTATGGCGACTTTGTCCTGCGAATCGAATGGAAGATTGCCGAAGGGGGCAATAGCGGCGTATTTCTGCGAGTCCCCGACACGAACTCTAAGGACTCACCGAGTACGACAGGATTCGAAATACAGGTCCTCGATGACAACAGCCCAAAGTACAAAGGCAAACTCAAGCCATATCAGTTCAGCGGTGGCCTTTACCATTTTCTGGCACCAACCAAGCAGATGTTCAAAGGCGCCGGCCAATGGAACGAGTTCGAAATCACCTGTCGCGGCGAGCGAATCCAGGTTGTTTACAACGGCGAAAGAGTCATCGATGCTGATCTGACATCGAATCCCGCGATGTCCAAGCGACCGAAACGAGGGTTCATCGGACTGCAGAATCACGGCACGGCAGTCGAGTATCGCAATGCCCGCATCAAGATCTTGGATACCCAAGCCAATTCGACGCCCAAGTCACCTTTGCCGAATGTTGTGATCGTTTACGCCGATGACTTGGGTTACGGCGATCTGGGTTGCTATGGCAACAAGGCGATCCGCACGCCAAACATCGATCGCATGGCGGCGGAAGGCATTCGTTTCACTGATTTCTATGTCGCACAAGCGGTATGCTCTGCGTCCCGCACAGCTTTGCTGACGGGCTGTTATCCAAATCGGGTCGGAATCCTCGGCGCTCTCGGCCCAAGCGCCAAGCATGGCATACACGAGAACGAGATGACCATCGCCGAACTTCTCAAACAGCGAGACTATGCCACGGCGATCTACGGAAAGTGGCATCTCGGACATCACTCCAAATACCTTCCGGCTCATCACGGTTTCGATGACTACTACGGCTTGCCGTACTCGAATGATATGTGGCCTCAACACCCGACCGCGAAGTTCCCGGACCTGCCATTGATTGAAGGCGAAAAAACCATTGCTCTGAACCCCGCCCAGACGAAACTGACGACGGCCTACACGGAACGCGCGGTGGCCTTCATCGAGAAGAACAAAGGGCGACCGTTTTTCGTGTACGTTCCGCACGCCATGCCTCATGTACCGCTGCATGTATCCGAGCGCCATCACGGAAAGTCGGCGGCCGGACTCTACGGTGACGTGATCGAAGAGATCGACTGGTCGGTGGGTGAAATCATGCGTGCCTTGAAACGCCACGGCCTGGAGAAGAACACATTAGTCATATTTACGTCAGACAATGGCCCGTGGCTGAGTTACGGAAACCATGGCGGTAGTGCCGGGCCGCTTCGCGAAGGTAAGGGCACGACCTTCGAGGGTGGCGTCCGTGTCCCTTGCGTCGCCTGTTGGCCCGGACGTATTTCGCCTGGCACCATCTGCAAAGAACCGGCGATGACAATTGATTTTCTGCCGACGCTTGCAGCACTAACCGGCGCGGAATTACCAAAACACCCGATCGATGGACGCGATATTACGTCGCTGGTGACGGCCCCAGACGGCGCGAAGTCACCGCACGAGGCGCTCTATTTTTATTGGGGTCGGCAACTTCAAGCGATTCGCAGTGGACCATGGAAATTCCACTTCGCGCATCAACACACAAGCCTCGATGGGAAGCCCGGTGGCCGTGACGGCAAACCGGCGCCGTATACGCAGAAGGCCATCGGTGAATCGCTCTATGATCTGAATTCCGACATCGGCGAGACACGCAATGTCGCCTCGCAGAATCCCGAAGTGGTCGCAAAGCTGAAAGCGCTAGCCGATAAGGCTCGCGAGGAATTGGGCGACACGACGACGAAACAGCCGGGCAAAGGTGTTCGCCCGGCGGGCAGCCTGTGAGCCGTCGACGTTCGCGCCAAGTCAGCTTGGGACGACGACGATCTTTCCGGTGAGTGTGCCGGTCTTTTGCAGTGTGTTGTCCTCTTGGAGGCGATGCGCGGCGGCGGCTTCCGATAGCGGGAATACCTTGCCGATGATTGCTCGCAGGCGTTTGTCGCCCAACCATCGATTGATGTCATCAGCACACGCCCGCTGTTCGTCGGGTGATGCTTTGAACATAGCGAAACCATGCAGGGACAGGTCGTTTGTGTAAAACGCGCCAACAGGAAATGTGGGACGTGCCTGTCGTCCGGCCATGATGATGATCCGCCCACGAAAAGCCATGAGTGGCACGGTTCGATCGAAGTCGGGTTCGCGTTGCGTCTCATACCAAACGTCGATTCCTTTCCCATTGGTAAACGACTTGATGGCGGCGGCAATGTCGTCATCGCGATAGTTCAGTGTCATGTCGGCGCCGAGTTCGTGGCAAAGTGCCGCCTTCTCGTCGGTCCCGACGGTAGCGATGACCTTGGCCCCGATCGCATGGCCCATTTGGACGACCATGGACCCAACGCCCCCGGTGCCGCCATTCACAAAAACGGTTTCGCCCGGTCGCAACTTCGCACATCGAAACAACCCAAGGTGCGCGGTGATCCCGGTCAGGGCGACCGCAGCCGCGTCAGCGTCCTTGACCAGCGGCGGAGTCGGATAGAGCCAGTTTTCCTCGACACAGGCAAATTCAGCAAGGGTCCCTTGCCGGCCGAGCAAGCCTTGATTGGATCCCCAAACTCGGTCCCCAGCGCGAAATCGATTCACGCCGGGGCCGACCGCCTCGACAACACCGGCGAGGTCACAGCCGGGAATTGTGGGCGCGGGTCGAGGCATTGCGACCGCACCACTACGAATGTAGGTGTCGATCGGGTTGACGGCAGCAGCTCGGACCCGAACCCGTACCTCGCCTGTCTTCGGCTCGGGCACCGGTAATTCGCCGTATTGAATGACGTCCGGTCCACCTGGGGCATCGTAATATGCTGCATGCATGATCGGTACTCCGAAGACGCAACCTCATGAGTTCGTAGAATACACAAAACGGGCAGACGATGCCAACGCTTCGTTCCAACAATGTCATATTGCGAAACGTTGGCGGCAACTGACCTCTCCGAAGTCTCTAGTGAAAAGGTGGAAAATCGCATGTCCGCCACGTTGACCCCGACCGCTGGGCGCTTGCATGTCTCCGACCGAATTCTTGATCGCCAACGCCGCGGTGATTTGACGGCGGCTCAAGTCGACGATTTCCGCAAGTTCCTTGCCGAGGTCGATCGCGACCTGATGCAACACCGAACCATCACCGATAACCGCTACACGCGCTGGTTTCAGAAAGGGCAGATTTCCGATGGCCAACTGAAGATGTTCGTTCAACAATTCAGCGTCTTCTCGAACCAGTTCCTAATTGCCGCCCTCCTCAGAGTCATCAACGCCGAGAGCCTCGATCAGATGAGGGCCAGCAAAGAGATCCTCATGAATGAGCTGGGCGTGATCTATCGCAAAGGAGATCGAGTCCCCGGCGAGCGAAGCACCCTCAGTGACGACGATAAAGACCGCGAGGGTGACCCGGACTTAGTGAGTACCGAGGGCACAGTCGATGGCGGCATTTTCCGGTTTCGCGCCGCACATTTTGAGTGGTTGCTGCGAATCGGCGAACGGCTCGGATTGGGGTTCAACGACATGGGTAAACGACGCCATGGGCGCCCCAAAACGCTGTTCTTCTGTGACATGCTCCAACGAACCTATGGCAGCGACGACGCTCAATTCGCCGAGGGTGCCAGCTTCGCGGTCGAGAATTGGGCGGCGGCAGGCTTCTGGCAGGAACTCGAAGACGGACTGATGCGTATCAAGTCAACGCGGTACCCTGATCTTCCACTGGCGTTTTTCACGTGGCACAATCGTGTCGAAGGCCAGCACGCCGGACATACCCTTGAGGAACTCGAAGACACCTTTTTCGACGAGAATTTCAATCGCCTCAAATTCATGCAGGGTGGTCGCGAGATTCTCGAAGGAGTGGCAGCCTTTTGGGATGGACTTGAAGAAGATCGCGTCGCGGGCTTCACGACTCTACTGTAGTCGGCGCTTGAACTCAGGAGAATTGGACAGGGGGCACCGGGAACGGAGGATGTAACGATGAGCTATGACCCGTTGCGGCTTCGCCGCATCGACCATGTTCGCTTTTTCGTGGGGAACGCACGGCAATCGGCATATTTCTACCGAAACGCCTTCGGATTCGATGTCGTCGCTTATGCGGGGCTGGAAACTCGCGTTCGCCATGAGGCCGGCTATGTGTTGCGGCAAGGCGAGATCACCTTCGTTCTCGCGTCCCCCCTTTCGCGGAATCATCCCGAGAGCGAACGCCTGATCCAACATGGCGACGGCGTTCAGGACATTGCCTTCGAGGTTGACAATGTCGTCGATGCCTATCAGACAGCCGTTGCGAGAGGCGCCCAGGGCATTCGCGAACCGATCGTCCTCGAAGACGAAACCGGCGCATTCGAGACGGCGACCATTCGGGCCTATGGGGATACGACCCATAGCTTCATCAACCGTGATCGGTACAGAGGCGTCTTCGCGCCGGGCTATCTGCCGATCGATCCGGAACGTTACAGCCCGACCACGTTCCAATCGGTCGGCCTAGCGGCCATCGATCACATTGTTGGGAATGTTGAAGAAGGCCGAATGGATGAGTGGGTCGATTTCTACAAGCGAGTTTTGGGATTCGAGCAACTGGTTCACTTCGACGACCGCGACATCAGCACCGAATACTCTGCGCTCATGTCGAAGGTGGTTCAGAATGGTACGGGGCGCATCAAGTTCCCGATCAACGAACCGGCTCACGGCAAGCGGCGTTCCCAGATCGAGGAATACCTGACCTACTATGGCGGGCCGGGAGTTCAGCACATCGCCATGATGACGGGCGACATCATTGGCACCGTTCGAGCCATGCGCCACAATGATGTGTCGTTTCTGCGTGTCCCCCGGAGTTATTACGACATGCTGCCGGCACGGGTCGGCCCGATCAAGGAAACCATTTCCGAGCTGGCAGACCTCGGCATTCTCGTTGATCGCGATGACGAAGGGTATATGCTTCAGATTTTCACCAAACCGGTCGCCGACCGACCGACGCTCTTCTTCGAGGTCATCCAGCGACGAGGATCGAAGAGTTTCGGAAAAGGGAATTTCAGAGCACTCTTTGAAGCGATTGAGCGCGAACAGGCTATCCGTGGGACATTGTAGTTCCCCGCACGCACTCCTATGGCATGGAATCCGCTGGGCTGTTTTCAACACGGGAGAGTCAGCGATGCGCATGCGACTGCCGCCCGTGGCGAGCCTGCGAGACTTCTACGCCTTTGAGCAACACGTCAAGACTTGCCGTCGCCATCGGGGATTGGAGATGATCCCGCAATGGTACGAGGTTCCGGTCTTTTACTTCTCGAATCCTGTATGTGTCATAGGTGACGGCGATTCGGTCTGGGCGCCGGCGGGATGTCGTGAACTCGATTACGAGTTGGAACTCGCCGTTGTTATTGGCCGGCCTTCCATCAACCTCCGCCCCGATGATTCAGCGATGGCCAGCGTCGCCGGATTGACGATTATGAACGACTGGAGTGCTCGCGACATCCAACGAGTCGAAATGGCCGTTGGGCTTGGGCCCAGTAAGAGCAAAGACTTTGCGACGTCGCTCGGCCCGGAAATGGTGACCACGGACGAATTCAGCGGTCTCTATCGTGAAGGTAGGTTTCATCTCGACATGACCGCCGCCGTCAACGGAAAGGTTTATTCGCGAGGGAATTCCGGGACCATGTATTGGACCTGGCCTCAGATTCTCGCCCACGCTAGCCGTGACACTCTGTTGCGCCCTGGTGACGTCATCGGATCGGGAACGGTCGGCACCGGCTGTATCTTGGAACTGACACCTGATGCCGTCGGCGGATGGTTGAAGCCCGGTGATGAAGTGGAATTGACCATCGAGGGCATTGGAACTCTCCGAAATCTCATCATCCCCCGACCGGAGTAGCCTTTGAGCCTCGCCGATACGATCGCTGAATTGCGGTGTCATGATCCGTGTCTCGCCGAACGGATCGCCCCACTGCGAAACCTCGAGCAGCTCTTGGCATGGATCCCGCAGTGCGGGATACCGTTGTCACGAATCGACCTCGTTGCTCAAGACGAATATTCGTACGACCTCCTCGTGCCATTGTGCGATAGCAGTCGTTGGCTAGTGCATTGTCACAGCTTAATCTTCGGGTTGTGGCACGGGTTTCCTAACCCGTCCTACGTGATTCAGAACGGGTTAGGAAACCCGTCCCACGCAAACGCCCAACCCGAACTCTTAGCAGTGACAGAGCACTAGCCTTTGGTCTTACCTGATTCGGAGAAGTGACGGCGGTCGCCGTTTGGAATGCTCGACCGATTGAGGATCAACTGTTGGATTGGCGATTGAAACATGGCTGGCTACCGACACCAAGCCTCGTCAAGGGCGGTCCGGTCATACTTGGGCACGCGGCATGCATTAGGAAATGAACCATACGGGGGGCCTCGACCTTGCCACCATATTTGAAACTCGGCTCGATTCCGCCAAAGCGACACATCGTTCATCGACAGGATCCTGGTTTTCGAAGTGAGGGAATTTACTACGAAGAAGTCGTCACGACCGCGGGATTCAGTCGTGCGTACAGCATCGTCTATCACCTTCGGCCTCCCACGCGAGTGCACCGGGTGGAATCAGCGGGTCGGGTCACCTATGACCGCGTGGCGACCACGACATTGCGTCATCATCAACTTAAGACGAAATCACTCCCAGCCACCGGCGACCCCATCAGCGGACGGATTCCATTGCTGACCAACGATGACGTTACGCTCTTACGGTGCCGGCCCGATCAGCCGCAGGCGGAGCTTTATCGAAATGCCGACGCTGACGAGATACTGTTCCTCCATCACGGGCAGGGTCAACTCGTGTCGATGTTTGGAACGCTCCCGATCAATCCGTTTGATTATGTGGTGATTCCTCGCTGCACAACCTATCAACTCGTATTCGACGCGACCGTTCAACCCGACCTGCTGGTGATCGAGTCACGTGGGGCCGTGGGCATCCCTCCGAGGTATTTGAATCCCGATGGCCAGCTTCGACTCGGAGCGCCGTATTACGAGCGTGACCTTCATGGGCCGACTACGACCCTCGTTGTGGATCGGGACGAGGATACACCTGTTCTGATCAAAGATGGATCACGGCTGACACGCTACATCCTGGCGTCGCATCCGTTTGACGTGGTCGGATGGGATGGCATGGTCTATCCGTTCACGTTCAACGCCGACGACTTTGAGCCGATCACGGGCAAGATCCACCAGCCGCCTCCGATCCATCAGACGTTTGAGACATCGGGATTCGTGGTTTGCACGTTCGCGCCGCGAGTGCTTGACACACATCCGGAAGCGATCAAAGTTCCCTATGCTCATTCAAACGTCGATTCGGACGAAGTTCTGTATTACGTCCGCGGACGATTCGGCAGTCGCCGCGGCGTGGAAGAGGCGTCGATTACGTTGCATCCTCGCGGGATCCCCCATGGGCCGCATCCGGGAACGATCGTGGCGAGCCGGCCCGTGACCTACACCGATGAACTCGCCGTGATGGTAGACACATTTCGCCCATTGTTCCTGACGCAACAAGCCATGCTGCTCGATGAGGGCAACTATCCATACAGTTGGCTGGAATAGTTGGGGATGACCCGATACCGGCATGCCTTCTGGAAGGCCTCATATGCAAATCGACGTGGCAACCGCAAATGTGCTTGACATCTATCACACGTTGGTCGGCGTCGTGGCTCCGCGACCCATCGCTTGGGTGACGACCATCGACCCACAAGGAAACGTCAATCTTGCGCCATTCAGCTTCTTCAACACGTTTGGCGCCAACCCGCCGGTCGTCGTGTTTTCGCCGACCTTGCGCCGCGACGGCACAAAAAAGGACACTCTAAAAAACGTCGAAGCGATTGGAGAGTTCGTCGTGAATGCCGCCGTCGAGTCATTGGCAGAGCAAGTGAATCTCTCGTCGCGGGAATTGCCGCACGGCGAGAGCGAAGTGGCTCTGACGGGTTTACACGTCATGCCGTCGATCAAAGTCAAACCGCCGCGGCTCACGGAGTCACCCGTCAACATGGAATGCCGCGTGAGGCAGATTGTCCCGATTGGCTCCGGGCCGATCGCTGCGAATCTCGTTATTGGCGAAGTCGTCATGATTCACCTGGACGATCGAATCCTGGGAGACAACGGCCGCGTTGACCCCCGGCGTCTAAAATCGATTGCTCGTCTTGGTGGAGACTACTATTGCCGAAGCACCGACCTCTTTGAGATGAAACGACCATAAAATGATCCGGCTGACCGTCCCCTCCGACACACCGTCACTATTGGCGCTCGCGACGGCGACGGGTGTCTTCAAACCAATGGAGATTGAGACTCTCCAAGAGGTTCTTGACGATTATCACACGGCCAACCAGGCTCTGGGCCACCGCTGCTTCACCTCCGAAGCCGACTCAGAAATCGTCGGGTTTATCTACTACGCTCCGGCTCCCATGACCGCCGGCACATGGTACGTGTATTGGATCGCGGTGCGGCGTGAATTGCAGGCCAAGGGTCTCGGGGGCGAGCTATTGTCGATGGCCGAAGAAGACATTCGACATTGTGGCGGTCGCGTTCTTTTCATCGAAACTTCCGCGTTGCCGCATTATGACGCAACACGCCGATTCTACCTGAAGCACGGTTATGAGCGTGAGGCCGTGCTGCGGGAGTTCTATGCCGCCGGCGACGACATGGTGGTATTTCGGAAACAGTTAATCTGATCATTCTCTGAGTTTCGCTCGTTCGCGATCCCTCGTGCGCGGAAAGGTCTTCCCGTCTTACGGCGCGATGGGTGGAAAACCAGCGTTAATAATCGTTCTGAGCTTGTCTTGACCGTTACAATTCGAACGGGTCGAGCGAATCGCCTGAACACCGTGGCCGGCAGAACCGGCATGTCTACCCGGTACGGTGCCTCGACTGCAAGAGAATCTTTGTGAAGGTTCGGTGGATACCGTGGCGAAATAATAAACGGTACGGCACGACCCTGCGCTGTGGGTGCGCCCAGCGGTGCGACCCGGGGAAAGTGAGCAACAAGCACAGGGATGGTAAATCGCAGAGCTTCCCCAAACTGAGTGATATTCCTCAATGATCGATAGCTTGGCGGCCGATGTAATCGGTGACTGAAACCAGCGACGGCGTGTTTGAGTTGGAGAAGTGCCTCTGGCCGGTATGGCGAGAGCATTGATCCGCCTAAACGAGCTGATCGCGATCTCCGCCTGAGTGTCCAGAAGTTGCGGTCCCGGCAGGATGCCCCGGGACGGTGTCTTCCGGCGCAGTGACCCACTGCGGCGAGCGTCACGAAGGCCCACGAGATCATCCGGCGCGACCTTTACCCCCCAAGGCCGCGCCGGCCGGCCAAGCCGGACCGGGATGGGGCTACGCGAATCTGAGACTGGAGAGCCCGCAATGAAGAAAGTTTTTACAACCGGACAGGTCGCCAAGATCTGTAAGGTTGCGCCTCGTACAGTTTCGAAATGGTTTGATAGTGGCCGGCTTCGTGGCTACCGAATTCCGGGCAGCCAAGACCGGCGCATCCCCCGCGAACAGTTGATCAAGTTCCTCAAAGAGCACGGGATGCCTCTGGGTGAACTTGAAGAAGAAGAATGGCACAAGATTCTCGTCATCGGAGCCGAGAAGCTGTTCATCGAAAGGCTGAAGGAACTGCTTCCCGAGGACGAGGACTTTAAATACGAAATCGCCAACAGCGGCTTTGAAGCCGGCATCATGGCCGAGAGCTTCCACCCCGACTCGATCATCATCGATCTGTCGTTGGGGCGAAGCGAAGCTCTGCAAATCGCGGCCAATCTGAGGCGAAATCCCCAGTACGAACAGTCCCAGATGGTGGCCCTCGCCAGCGAAGACGAGGCTGACCCCGACGGACTGAAATCGACTCATGGCTTCAACGAGACTTTCAAGAAGCCGTTTGACATCGCCCTCCTCGCGGAACGCATCCGCACCCTCGCCGAGCAAAAACGCGAGGAAATGTGAGCGACGGGCTCGCCTAATCGCCTGTCCCGGAACTCACCGCGCCTCGACGACCTGATTGGATGACGGTCGTCGAGGCGGTGTTTTATTCTCGTGGTTCCCGATTTGCCTGCCGGCGCCCGCCGTTCTAGAGTTGGGCAGTCACTCCCGACGCCCCATTCGGAGAACGCGCCGATGAACTGTCCGAACTGTGCCGCCGCCATGTCGGTTGTTGGCAATCGCGGACACTTGTCTTGCGACTATTGCGGGACGCTCCAATTCCCCACTGATGTCGGCGACGGGGTTCGGCCCATCGGTGACATGACCAACATCCCGTGCCCGGTTTGCCATATTCCTCTGGAATGGGCACTGATCGAGACAGCCAAGGTCGCCTTTTGTTCCTCATGCCGAGGATTTCTCGCCAACAACGAATCGTTTGTTGAGATCGTCCACAAGCGCCGCGCGAAACATGCCCCGCACGAACGAATCACGGCTCAATTCGACCCGAAGGAACTCAATCGAATCCTCAGTTGTCCGGGGTGCCGAGGGCGGTTCGAGACACATCCATACTTCGGCGGCGGAAATGCTGTCGTTGATACTTGCGCAATCTGCAAACTGATTTGGCTCGATGCCGGAGAATTGGCCATCATCGAGCGCCATGTCACCGACTCGCGACCCGATGCGGTTCCCATCTACGTACCGATCGGCTGCCGCCCGCCACCCGATCCTGATGAGTTTCCCATGCACAGCGGGGGCTTTTTTCTTGGCGGAATCCTCGGCACCATGATCGCGGGGCTTAGCGATTGTCGCGATGATGACCCGTGGTCATTCGACGATTCCCTGTAACGGCCCGCCTCGAATCGCAAGGGCGTCCACGCGCTTTTCGATTCGGGGATCTTCGACTAGAGGCGGCGCATGGTGAGGTTTGAGCCTCGCGTCAATGATCAGAGAACCTTGGCAGCCCCAGTGCTTGTGCTCTGTGAAGCTTCCCACGCCGTCGATGTCGGCTGCCGGATTCGACCGCGTGAAAACGACCCATAGAAAATTGCTGAGTGTCCGAGAGCAAAACTCCGAATCGTCGACGACGACGATCAGAGGAAACTGATTGACTGGGTCGGTCGGGCTGATAAAGTCGGCAAATCGACGCAAAGAGGCGGAATAACCCGGATCGCTCGCCGGCGGACCATTGACGGCCAGCACTCCCGGGAAACAGACGCGAGGCTCGGAAAATCCGTCCAAGAGGCGAACGCCGTCGGGAATCGTCGCCGCTAGTTGTCGTCTCTTGGGCCCAACGGCAGCGATCACGAGCTTCGACCCTTCATTCAAACCCGTACCCGAATAATCCAGCGTGTCGATGGTCGTGCATGTTTGAAAATGCAGATCGAATCTCCAGTCAACACGCTCCAACATTCTCTGGAAGAATGCCGCCACGTCGTGGATTTCAAGATGGGGCACGTCCTCCTCGGCCAGGATCATGAGGTACTTTGCCAGCGATAGTTGCCCTTGACCCAGGATGGCATTGGCAATGGTCAGCAATTCCTGCGGTTTCCGCCGGGCCGCGTACGGAACATAGCGCTCACGTCCAATGGCCAAGAGGAGCGGGTGAACGCCAGCCTCATCGACCGCGTGCACGGCCTTCACGCCAGGAAGAACGGCGGGAATCGCCGGTCCGGTTAGCTCGTGGATGATGGCTCCGAACGATGTATCCTCCTGCGGCGGGCGACCAACAACAGTAATCGGCCAAATCGCATCACGCCGGTGGTAGACCGCATCCACGTTCAAAACCGGAAACAAGTGTTTAAGCGAGTAGTAGCCGAGGTGATCGCCAAACGGCCCCTCCGGGAGGAGCTTCTCGGGGTCCACCGTGCCCGAGATACAGAAATCGGCATCGGCCAAAAGAGGAAGGTGATTGTCGCGGCGAATGAGGCGAATTCGATGCCCACCGAGAGCGCCGGCGAAAGCGACTTCGGGGAACCCCTCGGGCAACGGCATCACGGCGGCAAAAGGAAGAGCCGGCGGGCCACCAACTCCGATGACGACACGAAACGGTACGCCGCGCCGAATGGCCGCTGCGTGATGAAATCCGATTCCTCGATGAATCTGATAATGAAGCCCTATTTGCTCGTCGTTCGCATAGTCGTTGCCGGTGAGTTGAACCCGATACATCCCCAGGTTTGAGAACCGCCACCCGGGCCGGTCGGCATCTTCAGTATAGACCTGGGGCAATGTGACGAAGGCGCCGCCGTCCATCGGCCAACAAACGACTTGCGGCAACTGCGAGATTCGCGTCAGGCGATCCAGGATTGGCCCGCGACGGACAAACTTCGGCCGCAAATGCCACGCCGTTATGGGCAGCGAGCGAAATTTCCACGGCCGGCGAAACACCTGCGACGGATCCAACTTTAGTTCAACCAACTGCCTGACGGAGTCCAGGGTGTCCCGAAATAGGAACCGCGTTCGTTCCAGCGTACCGAACAAATTACTCACGACCGGGAATGACGTCCCTTTGACTCTTTCGAACATCAGAGCCGGTCCCTTGGCCTGATTGACGCGACGATGAATCGCGGCCAATTCGAGTCGGGGATCGACTTCGATGCTGACGCGCCGCAGTTGCCCCGTCCGTTCGAGGTCGATCACGCACTGCTGAAGTGACCAATAGCCCATGAGAATTCCCTAAATCGCGTTGAAGTCAGTCAACCAAGTAACCGCCAACAGCGTGAAGAAACAACACCAGCATTGCGCGACACAAATCGAATAATTGGCCGCGTAACATATTGAGCACCAGTATCATCGGAATTGGAGCCATGTCGCTGGTGCCGCGTCTCTAATGCCAAAGCGACCGATCTGGCCGGTTCTCATAATCCCTTAATTAGGTCGCGTTATGATACATCATGGATTTGATGTTCATGAAAGCTGCCAAAGCATCGACAGAGTGAACAGCCGAAAGCAGCCTTTTGGCTTGCGTGGACCAAGAACGCGAGGCAATTGTGCGGATTCTGATCGTTGAAGACAATCGCCCCTTGGTGCGAGCACTAAGGCAGGGCCTTGAAGAAGAAGGGTATGCCGTGGATGTCGCCTTCGATGGCGACGAAGCGGATTTCAAAGCCATGGCAACTCATTACGACGCGATCGTCCTTGATCTGATGTTACCCAAGCGTGACGGGACAGCTTTGCTGAGGAAATGGCGCGCGGCGGGAATGGAGAGTCACATCCTGATTCTGACCGCTCGTGATGGGCTGTCCGACAAGGTCCGCGGACTCGACCTCGGCGGCGATGACTATCTGACCAAACCGTTCGAGCTCGAGGAATTGCTGGCGAGGCTCCGTGCGTTGATCCGGCGGAAGCACCAGACCAAGTCACCCGTCTTGCGGGTCCATGATCTGACGATCGATACCGCGTCCCATGCCGTCAAACGGGGAGATACGCCGATCTACCTCACGCCAAGGGAGTACTCGCTGCTTGAGTTCTTGGCGTTCCATCAGGGCCAAGTTGTGACGCGATCCAAGATTTGGCACCATCTCTACGACGAACACGACGAAAGCACGTCAAATGTCGTCGATGTTTACATTCGGTATTTGCGAAACAAGATCGACAAGGGTTATAGTCTGCCCTTGATCCTAACCTGTTGGGGAACGGGGTACATGCTTCGGGGAGATGAATCGGCAGTCGACGCAGCTCCCAGGGAGGCTCCGTGAAATCGATCCGTTTTTCGATCATCGTTTACTTTCTGTTGTTGTTGGCGTTGGCACTTGGCGCCATTAGCGTGCTGGTGTTTCGGACAACCGGCAAAGCACTTCTTGCCAAGCAAGCCACCAATCGTGAATTGCTCCAAACCCAATTCAAGGAAAGAACGCGAGAAGAACTATCCCGACTCGATAACGAACTGTTGTCCCAGGCGAGGATCCTCGCGAGCGCTGCTCAGTCACAATATCAAGGTCATCGACTCTATGGAGCTGAATTGCCGCCGATGGGGCTTCTGGCAGCATCGCTGATGCCGAATTCTCATGTCGCCGCCAGCGCGAACATCGCGATGCAGCTAAGCCCGACGAGTTTTCGACTTCACCGAAGTACGTTGACCCGAATCAAGCTCGACGAAGAGCTTCTGCGAAGACACATCGACGGACCCGTGGAACATTTTCAGATCAACACGGAATGGGGAAACGTTTGCCGTTCGCAATCGCTCGCAACCGAAACTCTTCCGTTTGACCTGGCCCAGTTTCGGGCGATGCCGATCCTCGAATGGAAACACGACGATGTCACGTTGGTTTCGGGCGTCGTGCTTCGCCGCGTCATCTTGAAGGCTCCCATCTCGCGATTTCAGTTGGTTCGATTCGGGCCACCGCCAAGCGGCATATGGCCTTCGGAATCAAGTCGCTTCGACTCGACACGTGGCCCGGACACGAGAAAACGCGGAATGGGCGCCGCGGTAGCGCCGATGCGCCCTGTGGACAGCATGGTGCCGAACATGCTCATCCAAAGCGTAAGCCGCACCGACGATAGAAATGCAGCGATCGCCCGCCTCGACGCCAATCTCGCCGGGGAGCTTGATGAACTGGAAACTGAGTATCAGGAAACACTGAGCGACTTGCGCATGAGCCTGATTTGGCTCAACCTCGGGACCTTCGGCGCCACCTTCTTGGGCGGATCACTCCTGATCGGCAAGCGACTCTCCCCGTTGCAACGGCTTTCCGATGCCGTCAGCCGAGTCAACGAGCAGAACTTCGATCTGAGTTTTGACGACACGCACTTGCCAAGAGAACTCGTCCCGATCGTGGCAAGATTGCGTGTGACACTGTCCCAACTACAAAGTGCCTTCGAACGCGAGAAGCGTGCCACGGCTGACATTTCTCACGAACTTCGAACTCCTCTTGCTGGATTGCGCACCAGTCTCGAGGTTTCGTTGAAACGACCTCGAACCCCCGAATCGTATCGCGAAACAATCAAAGAGTGCATCGACATTGTCGGTCAGTTGAGCCAATTGGTCGAGCGATTGTTGACGCTCGCTCATCTCGATGCCAAGACCGATGCCGTTCATGTCGAATCAGTCGATATGGCTTCGCTGGCTCACCAAGTAGGTCTGGTAATGAAGCCGCTCGCCAGGGCCAGTGAAATTGAGTTTCAAGTCGATTGCCACGGCCCGTGTCAGTTGAATACCGACCCGGATAAAGTGCGCGAGGTCGTCACGAATCTGGTGCACAACGCCGTCTCGTACAATCGGCCGGGCGGAAAAGTACAGCTTGTAGTTGAACCCGCAGAAGCCGGCATGGCGATTTCCGTTTCGGACACAGGCCAGGGTATCGCCCCAGAGAACCTCGACCGGATCTTCGAGCGATTCTTCCGGGCGGATCCATCGCGGCATGATGTCGGCATCCATGCCGGCCTTGGGTTGTCGATCGTGCGAGCCTATGTCGAACAACTCGGTGGTCGTATCTCCGTCGAAAGTGAACTTGGCAAGGGTAGTCGGTTTCGGGTTTGGTTGCCGGAACTGCCGCTGAGCCATTCATACACAGACGTGGTTTCCGATTCTGAACTTCTTCGATCGAGTCGTTGAAATGGCTGTAGCAGTCCTTAAGAGACAGTCGAAACAAGTGCGGGGTCGAACTCCACGCATCGTTCAGACACCGGACATCGCATTGATGCTGCGCGTTCGGGACGACGTACCGGGCGCTTTCGCGGAACTCGTCGATCAATTTTGGCCCCGCGTCTATGGACGCTTCTATCGGATGTTCGGCGACCGCCAAGAGGCTGAAGACTTGGCACAGGATGTGTTTCTACGGGTCTATCGCAATCGTCACCGGTATCAGCCACGCGCACAATTCGCCACTTGGTTGTTCCACATCGCGCGAAACGTCGCTCGCAATGCCGTGCGCCGCCGCTATCGTCGGCCCGTCGTTGCGATGGGTCAGCTTGCGTTCCTCGACCATGACGAGTCGATGGAAGCCCAAATCGCTGACGATCCGAGTGATTCTCCGAGTCGCCGGCTGGATCGCGCGGAGACCGCTCAGGTCATTCGCGAGGCCGTTTCACGCTTGGCCTACCGGTCACGCACTGCCATTGAATTGCAGTTCCAGGATCGCACGTATTCGGAAATTGCCGACGTCCTCGACATGACACCCAAGGCTGCCAAGAGCCTCCTTTATCGAGCGCGATTGCAACTTCGCGACGTTCTGGGTCCACTCGTCGGCAAAGACGTCTAACGATGCCGGCGTTATCGCGCACGGCCCTTTCTGGACGATAGCGCCCCGCGTTGCCTACAACACTCCGATGGCAGGGGTTTCGTCTTCGGAGACTCTTTCGATGTTTAAGGCTTTCCGCGTTGCTTGGGTCTTGTTGATCGTGGTTGTGGTCGCGGGTTGCCCCGACACCACTCCGCCGGCCCCGATCATCACCTCGCCGAAAAGGGTCGAGACCAACGCCACAACGCCAGACCTCACGGGGGCGGACATCGCCGAGGCCCGACGTCGCGCCGACAGGGCCATCGCGGCACATGGCGGGGCCGCCAATCTCATCAAGACGCGCAACATGCATGTCACTACCAAGGGCATTTTTCATAGCCAGGGTTCCGATGCGATTTGTCAGGAAGAATGGCACTTGCAGTTTCCCGAGCGTGCGAGAATGCGAGTCGACTTCCTCGCAACGAAGCAGACCATCCACCAGATTCTCAACGGCAAGGATGGCTGGTCCATGAGCCTGGGCATTGTCACGCAATTGACCGACACTCAATTGTCAGCGGCCCGGAACGAGGTCTATCTTCTCGATATCGCCTACGGCCTCGGCCTGAAGGAGAAACAGATCGCCCTTCGGCCAATTGACGAGATCAAGGTTGACGAGAAACCGCTATTCGGCATCCAGGTCAGCGCGAAGGACATGCCGACGCTGAACCTCTACTTTGACAAGCAATCGTCGCTACTGACTCGAATCTCGTCGCGTTGGACGGAAGCCTTTGTCACGTTTACGCGGGAGATCTCTTTCTCCGGCCACCGCGACTTCGGCGGGGTCGTTTTGCCGACCAAGAAACTCGAAACGCGCAGCAACGGCAAATTCCTCGAATGGACGCAAGCCGAGTACAGCTTCCCGCCCCGCTTCGAAGATGCGATCTTCCGCCCTTGATCCTACCTCGGTCGGACTTGCGGCTGATAAGGAGAGTCTTTCAGACCGCTATCGGGTCGAATGGCGCCGCGTACCCCGAGCGACTCAGGATGACGGGCGATTTTGTCGGCGAAGACTTCAAGATCCTTGAGCACCTTTTCGATGCGGGGCATCAGTCTCGCAATACCGACGGCCCCCTCATTCAGGTTGTGGTAGAGCGACGGATCGGACAATAGGCGCTGGGCCGTGCCGTCACCTCGCGCGACCATGCGCAATACCTCGCGAAACTCACCGATGACCTTTTGGAGTTCCACGGTCGTGGTCTCGATGTTCTGCACGATCGCGCCGCTGCGATCGCCCAAGGGCTGGGTCGCCTTGCGGACGTTCTCGATGATCGATTCGACCGACTCGAGAGACTTATTGATTCGTTTGAACGCGTCGCTGCCATCCTTGAGCGTCTCGCCGGCCGACTTCGAAATGGCCTGGAGATTCTCCGAGGCGTCCTTGACATTCTTCAGCGTCTGGCCGAAGTTCTTCTGATTCTCGTCATTGAAAACCATCTTTGCTCGGTCCAGAGTGTCATTGAGTTGGTCTAACGTTTTGACAAGTTTCTCTTCGTTGGTCCGCAGCATGATATTGACACGCTCGCCGGCGGCAGCCCACTGCCGAGCGGTGAGTTGGATTTCATCGTTGGTTCGACGCGCTTCGGGCACAGCGGCACGGGCAATGTCCGCCAATTCTCGGTAGCTCTCCGCCGCACGCCGCACTTCCGGCACCACTTCGCGCATGGCCCGAGTCAGATCGCGAAAGTCGCGGGCGGCATCCTCAATTTGGGGCGCGACCTTTTCGAATTTCTGAAACGACGAACGGATTTGATCCAATGATTGCTGGGCGGACGGCAGCAATCCGGTGGCTTGCGTCAACGCGGCGCGAGGATCAAATGGCCCGCGGCCCGGAATCGTCTGCCCTTCCGGAACGATGTCCAGCAGGGCCTTGCGATCGGTGTTCACCACCAGGTCGATCGTGCTGTCACCGCTGAGAACATTCTGACCGATGACGGCATCCTCGTTTCGTCGAGGACGATACTTTCGATCCACCAACAGAGTCACCATGACCTTGCCGTCTTCGTCCAACTCGACGCGGGAAACCTGCCCGACCTTGACCCCGGAGCGCCGGATCGGCGTTCCGGGAGACAAGCCCGGCGCGTTGTCGAATTCAACGACATAGCTATCGCGTGTCGTGAGGAATGCCGGCGTGCGACCAAACATCATGATGAGCACGCCCAGCAGCACGAATGAAAGCACGACAAAAAGGCCCAGCCGAATCTGTCGCCCTCGCTCGCTGATCGGTGCCATGGTAGGTCTCCGTTGGCGATTCGTCAAACGCCGACAAATAGCTCACGTGCTGTTTAATTCATCCAGCCTGCCGCGAGCGTCGCCTTGAACAAACCGGCTCACCCGCGGATCAGCACATTCGGCCAATTCCGAAGGGGTGCCCTCGAACAATATCTGCGGCTCGTCTGGCTGGAGGCGGGCCAATGGATAGAGCATGACGACTCGATCCGCGACTCGGCGAACCGTGTTCATGTCATGGGTCACGACAATACTCGTTAGCGGGCTTTGACGTCGGGTCTGCAAGATTAATTCGTTGATGACGTCGCTCATCACGGGATCGAGACCGGTGGTGGGTTCGTCGTATAGCATGACTTCCGGGTTCATCGCCAATGCCCGCGCCAAACCGACACGTTTCTTCATGCCGCCCGACAGGTCGGCCGGCATTTTGAGTTCGACCCCCTGCGGTAAGCCGACATCGCGCAATCGACGCCGTACCTTCTCGTCGATCTCCGCCTCCGCCACTTTGTTGGCCCTGAGTCCGAACGCGACATTCTCATAGACGTTCAAACTGTCAAACAACGCAGCCTGTTGAAACAAAAAGCCGATTCGCAGCCGTTGCCGCGTCAACTCACGATCCGACAGGGTGGCCAGGTCGAGCCCGTCAAAAACGATCCGGCCGATGGTTGGGCGCAGCAACCCCACAATCAGACGTAAAGTCACCGTCTTGCCACATCCGCTCTCGCCAATGATCACCAGTGTCTCGCCGCGACGGATGCCTAGGTTGATGTCGCGCAACACGGTCTGTGACCCAAAGCGAATGGTCACGTGATCGATCGAAATCAGCGGTTCACTGCCTTCGGCCATGGCCCGACTCCATCAGAACGCTCCCGGTATCTGCCGGATGCGATCATGAAGGGTATTGAGGAACAAGGCCAAGAAGAAGTCGAGGATGAGAATCGCCGTGAAAGACAACACGAACGATTCCGTTGCCGCTCGTCCCACGCCGACCGCCCCCGCCCGACTCCGAAAGCCGCGATGGCAACTGATTAGGGCAATGGCCCCGCCAAAGAAAATCGGTTTCACAAACCCGCAGAAAAGGTCCCACGAACGCACGGCTCTTTGGCTATGCTCCCAAAAAAAATGGGCGTCGATCCCGTAGATCCACACGCTGATAAATGTCCCACCAAAGATACCCGCGAGATCAGCAAACACCGTCAGCAGCGGAATGAGCAGGACACAGGCAAGGAATCGTGGCACAACCAGGTGGTGAATCGGATTTGCCCCCAGACACGCCAGCGCGTCAATCTGCTCCGTGACCCGCATGGTGCCTAACTCGGCCGCCATCGCACTGCCGACTCGCCCGGCCAACATGGTTGCCGCTAGGACGGGACCCAGTTCGCGAATGACCGATGTGTGGATCATGGCTCCGACCCACGACTGCAACCCGAAAAGACGAAATTGATCGATCGACTGAACCGCGAGGACCATTCCGATGAACGTCCCCGTGACCACAACGACGCCAACGCTGTTGACGCCGATCATGTAACACACCGACACCAAGACGCGTCCATCGGGTCGCCGCGTAAACAACCACAGCATCGTATGAAAACAGAATTTCGCCCAATCACCCAAACCGGCGAGCGCGTCCAGGAATTGCGAAACGAAAGAGGCGACGAGGCCATTGATGGGTCGAAAAGGCGAAACGGTTGCCGGCATGGATCCCTCCACTGGAGATGAGGCCCGACTTGGCAGCGACCGGCGCCAACACGCAATTCGATCTCCGAAAACGGGCATGATGTCGCCGTCGTGGCGATTCACTCCGACCCGAGTACGAGACTTCTCCTATCAGAGCGATCGGCAATCCGCGGCGGCCGCCATCAGGCAGACTGGAGGGTCTCACACGGTTGAATGCGCGATTATCGGAATAACCGTTCGGGTTTGCCGTCTCGCCAATGGACCCAGGCCTCGATGGATGGGTCCCAAGTGAAGCCGGTGAAATTCGGCTCGGGCGGCTCGACCTTGTCGTCCGTTTCCCAAACGGTCTCGATGTCTTGCTCAGCCGTTGCTCGACGGCGACGCTGCTCATACTGCATGCGAACGACGAGCCGTTCCATCTGACCCAGCAAGGCGATGGCGATACCGATGATCGCCAGCATGGGGCTGACAAAGACCCCAAGAAGGAAGAACAAGCCCGCGACGAATAGGCCGACGGTCGTGGCGATCTCGGTCGCCCGAAGCCGACCCATGCCGATCGCCAACAAGGCTCGAAGAACGCGCCCGCCATCCATCGGAAACGCGGGCACCATGTTGAACACGACGAGCATGATGTTACCGGCCAGCAAGCTGAACACGAATTCCGAGCCGGTTTTGATAGCCGGCGTCGTCGGCAACCGAAGCGGGAGACCGCTAACGAGCACGGACATCAGAATGACAAAGGCGATTACAACGTTTACGGCTGGGCCGGCAAGGGCAACGATTATCTCTTGGATTGGCGACTCGGGCATCCGCTCCAGTCGGGCGATACCGCCGATCGGCGTCAAGATAATGTCCCTCGTCTGCACCCCAAAGGCTCGAGCCGTCAACGCGTGGCCATACTCGTGCAGCAAGACGCAGAAGAAAATCGACAGGGTCAATCCCGCGGCGAGCAGCATCGGAATTCGCCCGTGCTCCCGATTCATGTACATCACATACAGAGGCAGAAGCAAGAACGTCCAGTGAACACGAATTTCGATGCCGAAAACCCGGCCGACCTTGATCGCACGGAACATCGTGTCGATTCACTCCTAAAAACTCTGCCTTCCGGTCGATGCCTCTATGTTCATGATAGGCGCTGACTCTTCCCGTATCATGCCCAAGCGAGCCATTTGAGAAGCGAAACGGCGGCAAACCTCGCGTCGGCCGGCGGCAATTTCCCGCGATTGCGAGTGGTGCTTGTTGATCTCGCCCGTTGAACATGCCAGAGCTAGCAAACGGATTTCGACCAAGTCTCTGACCTTGGCTCTGGACAACTCCTTCACTTGGCCGAAGATGTTCGTCAATAGCCAAGCCCGATTCTGCCGGAGCTCACCATGGACAAGACCGATTCCACACCGCTCGTCCGGCTCAAGATTGCCCGGCGCTCGCTGCATCCCTGGATATTCCAGAAAATGGTCGAACGTCCCGCGACTCGCTTACCGCCGGGAACCGTCGTGAAGATTGTCGATCGCGACGGTCAGTTCGCGGGCTACGGATACTACAACGGGCACTCGCGAATCTCCCTGCGTGTCCTGAGCGATGACATCAACGCGCCGATTGACGAGTCACTGTTCGCGCAACGATTGACCAAAGCCGTTACCCTGCGTCGCGACTGGCTGAAGCTCGACGCGGCCTCGGACGCCTATCGCCTAGTCCATTCCGAAGCCGACGAACTGAGCGGTCTGGTCGTTGATCGTTTCGCGAACACTCTTGTGATAGAGTTTTTCTCAGCGGGTATGTATCGATTTCGCGACGTGATCCGTGACCAACTCGCGAAGCAATTTCCCGACTCGCAATTTTACTGGTTTGCAGAAGAACACGTTCAGAAACAAGAGTCGTTTGACTGTCGCTCGCCGGAGCCGCCGCCGCCGGGCATCGTGACCGAGAATGGCGTCCGTTTTCGCGTCGCCCCAGGAAGCCGCCACAAGACAGGCTTTTTCCTGGATCAACGCGACAATCGCAAACGTCTGGCAAGTTTCTGCGAAGGGAAACGGGTTTTGGACCTCTGTTGCAACACGGGCGGCTTTGCCGTCTATGCCAAGTCCCTTGGCGCGGCGGCGGACGTCACGGGGGTCGATCTCGATGAACAGGCATTGGCAATGGCCAAACAAAACTCGTCGCTCAACCAAGCACCGATCCGGTTTATACAAGCCGACCTATTCTCGTGGCTTCGCGACATTCTGCCAGGCGGTCAACGGTTCGATGTCGTGGTTCTTGACCCCGCGAAACAGACACGCGACCGCGAGGCACTCGACTACGCATTGCATCGCTATTACGACATGAACAAACTCGCGATGCAGGCGGTCGTCCCCGGCGGAATTTTCTTGTCGTGTTCGTGTACGGGCCTTGTGAACGAGGAAGCCTTTCTGGAGTCCATTCGTCGGGCCGCTCGCCAAATCGGCCGCACGATCCGCGTCTTGGCGGTCACCGGCGCCAGTGCCGATCATCCGTTCTTACTTCATGCACCAGAAGGCCGTTATCTGAAGGCTATGTTCGCCCAGGTTGACTGATGATTTGCCGAAGGAAATGGCTGGGGTGAGTGGGTTAAAGAGGCCCCTCCCGGATTCGAACCGGGGAATGGCGGATTTGCAATCCACTGCCTTACCGCTTGGCTAAGGGGCCAACAATTCTCATCGAATCCTATCGGTTCGACCCGATCCTGTCAATCCAGGCAAGCAGAATCAACTGAAGCGACTTTGTCGCCTGATATTTGCATCACCACGTTTCCGTCATGATGCCCCTTGTGTATCGGCAACGGCGGCCTTATTCTGGCGTCAAAGTACCTATCTTAAGCGGAGTTCCACTGGCATGATCGAAGAGTCGCTGTTGGAGATGCTTCGTTGCCCGGCTGACCCCTCGCGTCAGGCTCGCCTGATCGCCGACGACATTTACCTTAGATGCTCACGTTGTGAGGCCAGGTTTCGCGTGCGGGACGGTATTCCGATTCTGACTCTCAATGAGGTGATTCTGCCGAGCGGCTGTTCGCGGACCGCTGACTTGGAGTGTCAACGGCGACCCGGTTCGAAGTGACGAATCCTCAACTAACATCCCCGTCATCATGCTGGAGATCGGCGTCCGAACACATCGGCCGTGAGTCCCGATTAAGGCGTTGTGGCGATTGACCTCGACGGCGTCGTCTGCCGCTGTTATAGACTCGCGCGCTGGAAGCTCGCCGCGTGGAGCGAGCGCCACGAGGGATCAATGCGCGGGCGATCACGGCTAATCTGGCTTCTCCTAATTATCGCGTCGATGGGCGCCGGCCCCATTGCCCGCCCAGCGCCTCCACCCGATCTTCCGTGTTACGACCTAGAATTGAAGATCGACCCCAACTCCCGAACGGCAACCGGGAAGTTGCGCGTGACATGGACCAACCGGCACGACCGGCCGGCCCATGAACTCGTTTTCAATTTCTACCCACATTATCGTGTACCTAGCTCCGATTCGACCTTACTTGCCAAGACGGTCGAAATCTTGCGTGTGGCTCCCCGGGACAGCGTGCCCGAGCCGGTTACCTACGGCGACATCCAACAGGCCGTTCTCGTCGAAGCCACTGCAATCGGCATCCAACAAGCCGGCGCGTTCGATCGCAAGCCGGAAGTCATTGGCACCAAGTACAAGGACGATGTGCCCACGGCCGTGGTTGTCGCTCTCCCGGCCGCGGTCGGTCGGGGCGAGTCGGTGACGATCGACCTATCGTTCGAGATTCAGCTGCCGATCAAACAAGGGCGATGGGGACAATGGGACGGTGTGATCAGCCTCGCGAACTCGGTTCCTGTGCTTGCCTACTACGACGAAAAGGGCTGGCAGCCGATGCCGTTTATTCCATGGCATCAGCCGTTCTTCAACGAGGCAGGCGTCTACACGTCGCGAATCACACTCCCGGCAAGCCACAAACTGGCCTGCACCGGCTCGCAACGCCCCGCCGAGAAAATCGACGACTCCTGGAAACGGATTGAGACCGCGCCCATTGTGGCGCGGGACTTTGCGATCTTGTGCAGCGATCGCTATCACGAATTCGCCGAGACAATCGAGCTGTCGCCGGGTCAGCCGGTTACCCTGCGTTGTCTGGCCTTTGCCGAACACGAGCATTATGCCCGCGAAATTATCCGAGTGGCCGCCGCCGCACTCCCGGTTTATCAGCGTTGGTTTGGCCCCTATCCTTACGACCAGCTCACATTCGCGGAGTCGTTTTTCGGATGGAATGGCAACGAATGCTCCGGCCTCATCATGATTGACGAACGCGTCTTCGCGATGCCCAAGACTTTGGGTGGCTACGTTGAGTATTTGGTATCTCACGAAACACAACATCAATGGTGGTACAACGTCGTCGGGACCAACGGCTACTCGGAAACGTTCATGGATGAGGCCGTCGTCACCCATTTCACCCATCGACTGCTGAACGAACGCCACGGGCGCAACAATGACCTCGTGAAGTGGCCGAGCGGCCTAAGTTGGTTGCCGACGATCAAGCGCGAGAATTACCGAAACAGCAGCGTGTATGGCGCCATCGCACGTGGCGACCTAGGCCCGTCGGTCCAACCGATTCCTGAATATGGATTCGTCGTCGGGTTGTTCAATGGTGCTTACGACCGGGGGAGCAAGGTAATTGGTCTCATTGAACAACGCCTCGGCCCGGACGCATTCTTGGATTTCATGCGCACGATTCAGAAAAAGTATGCTTGGGGCATGCTCAGGGTGACCGATTTTCAGCGCGAGCTTGAGGCCTACACCGGCAAGTCTTGGGACGAGTTTTTCCAGCAGTGGGTCCACGGCCGCGGACTGACGGATTGGAAAGTAGAATCCGTTGACATCACGTCAGCCGGTCATGGCTCCGGCACTGCGCCGGCTCAAGGCAAACAAGTTACGGTCATCCTTCAGCAACGCCGCGAGATCGATGAGCCAACCGTTTTGGGGATCGCCCTCAACGACCCCGAGAGGACCGACATTCGCATCCCCGTGATTCCGGCGGCTGGCCAGATGCGGATTGAGGATCCGCCGGCCATCATTGAAACGATGCCCGATCACAAGGTTCGGGTCACCGTGAGCCTTCCTTCGGAACCCAAGCAAATCACCATTGACCCTGACGAGGTTTTGCTCGACGCGGAACCGGCGAATAATTTCTGGAAGCCGCGAGTGCGATGGCGATTCACGCCGTTGTTCAGCATGCTCGAGGAAAGCGACCTGACGACGGACTATGATCGGTGGAACATCACCGCTGGGCCATGGTTCTTCGGTTCGACATATTCGGACCCGTGGTACACGCGGGCAACCGTCGCGGGTGCCCGATTGGGCGCCTATCGAACCCAGCAGTTTGCGGGTGGGGTCTTCGCCGGCTATCGGACTGACTTCCGCGACTTCATCGTGGGCGGAGATGGTCTGATCGACCATTGGCCGTTTGCCAAGACTCAAGTTGGATTTAACATCGAACAACGGGTCGCCGATCCCTTCGGAGCCGTGGGGCCATCGGATTCCTTACGAGCGGCGATCTTCGGCCGGTACGTGTTCACCTATGGTTCAAGTCTCTATTTGCCCCCGATTCACTACCTTGAGGGATTTGGAACTTACCAAGACAATTTCCTGCCCTACTCGCGATCAACAGCGGGGATTCGGCCCGAATGGCAAACGTTGGCCGGCGTCCATTACCGGCTTGACCTATTGACGCCGTATTGGGACCCCGACGATGGATTCCGAATCGATCTGACTTACTCCGGCGGCGTCGCTGAATTGGACCGATCACGTGGCACTCATCAAGTCCAAGCTGAAGCTCGCGCGGCGCGACGATTGCCATCGGGGCTGGGTCGCTTATCCGACACAGTCGTTGCGGCACGGGTTTATGGGGCGGCGGCCATGCCGGGACGCGGCCAGTTTTTCGCCTTGGGGGGCGCGTCGCTCTTCCGCGGTTTCGATCTCGCGGAACGACAGGGCAGCGCTCTTTGGGTCGGCAATCTCGAATGGCGGATCCCGCTCTTCAATCGCCTACGATGGGATGCGCCTGACAATGTGGCCGGTATCCGCGGGATCACCCTGGCCACGTTTTATGACGTCGGCGACGTCTACGTCAGCGGCAAGTCCGTCGGAGGAGTCGCGCACGCGGTTGGCGTCGGCGTGCGTTTGGATCTGGCAGTCTTCAGTTTCATCGAACGTGCGACGTTGCGATTCGACGTCGCCAAGACGGTCAACAGCGACCGCCCTTGGCAATTCTGGTTTGGCGTTCAACAGCCATTCTGACGACGGCCAGAGGCTCTTCTAAGCCAAAGATCGTGTGACCAAGTTAGCGCCCGTCAACCGGCGGGGCATCCTGATCAACCCAGCCAATTCGCGTTTCGCCGCACTCATTCGCTTGCCAGATTTGGCCCGTGAGCACATTCAGACACGTCAACCAGCCGCCGCCAAAGGCGAATGTGTCGATCCCGAGCGCGTGGCCAAGGTTCAACGGCCAGCCGCTTCGTTGCTCCGAATGTCCACAAACCATGACCTTGCCCGATGAATGCGGCGGCGTCCATGGATTGAGGACTTCCCAATGCAGCATCGATGACGGCTGGTGCATCAACGGCAAATCGGGATCGAGGTTGGCATGGACAAAAACATGCGTCGCGATTTCATACCAATCCAGACACGTCTTCTCGATGAACCACCAATGCTCGCGAGGAATGTCCTCGAAGCGACCCGTTCGCCATCGGCTGCCATAGGAGGCAAGGGCCTCGCGACCGCCGACGCCGAACCAGAATCGGCGATCATCATGCCCGCCGTCCCGAGCTTGAAGCATCATCAATTCGTGATTGCCGCGCAGGGCGATTAAGCGGCCAGACTCGTGCAACTCAATGAGCCGATTAATAACTCCCCGCGTATTCGGGCCGCGATCGACATAGTCGCCAAGCGTGACGATCCGATCTTGCCTCGCCGGCTGCACGAGCTTCAACAACGTATCGAGCGCCGTCAAGCATCCGTGAATGTCGCCAATTGCCAGTATCCGCATCGTGGCTCCTATCGCAAAAGCCACTCAATGATCTTCGCGGGCGATGCCGGTTCCGGTTGTCGCGAAACCCGCTCCGTCGCCCCCATCGCGGCATAAGTTGCCTTTGTCCAATTCCCGGTACTTGTTCCTTTGTGATTGTGCATGAACAACTCCGTCGGTGAACAAAGGGCCGCCATCACCGGAAGGCCGCCATATTTTACCGCGCCGGGCAACATCATAGGGTCATCCGCCGACTTCACCGACTCAAATCGAAACTGATTGAGGTCCGCACAAACACGATCCACGGATTTTTCCGCGATCGAGGCGGCCATCAGGGCTGGCGGGCCCGCATCATTCCAGCCCACCAAGTAGACCCGTTTCGCATGGATTCCGTGCCGAGCCATCGCGATGCATGTCAAGATGTCGCGCACACGTTCAGCGAACAACGGGCGATTGTAGCCATAGGTGTATCCTGCATATCTCTTGTCGATGGGCCTCACCGCGCCCGATTGCTCACCAACGTATAGCATATCCATCGCTAAGATCGCGGATTTTTTGGCCAAGACAGCCTTGGCAGTCACCGTCAGATTCCCGTTTTCGAACAAGCTCGACTTTCCGGCGGGATGAACCCAAATCAGTACCGTCCCGTCGAAGTCGGGCGGAATGACGCCAAGCAAAGGAATGCGGTCTCCTTCACCCTTGCGCCCGATGATCGCCTTGTGAAGGCGAACGTCACCGAGCTTCTCTTCGCGCATGGCGCCATGAAGCATCAACTGCTCGCTGTTGGGCAGCCCGCCGCCAATCATGGCGCGAAACGCCGTGCCGGTGACTCTCCGCAATTCCGCGACACCGGCCGCGTCCTTTGGCATCAGAGCTTCAAGTTGACGATCCGAAGCCTCGCTCATTTTCTCACGAAGTCGGGTGACATCAAGAGCATCCTTTGCAACGGGATGGTCGCCGTCGTACACGGAGAGTTGCGTCGGTGGGATGGGAACAAACGGGGCCTCAACGATTGGCCCCTTGTGCCCAAGGTTGAGATGTTTGTTGAACCAGTTGTACATCATCTCACGAGCCGGCTGATTGTAGTTGTGCGGGAACTCGCGCCAGCATCGAGCCTCAATCGCGTTCTCGGAATCAAACAGCTTGTAGAGAGCCTTCAATTCGGGCAGACCCTTGGATTCGATCTCCTTCGTCCAATCGTCGGCCGCGGACATGGCCAACGGCTTGGGCGCGAACATCGCGGCGAATTCAACATTGCCCGTTCCGATTCGCAAATAAGACACGTTTTCGCAGACGCAACCACCTTGCATGGCCGTGGACACCATTACCGCCGGAAAGGCCACGGCTGGCCGGTCGTCGATCGCTCCGAGAATGAACGTCTGCGTGCCACCGCCGCTGGCACCCGTCACACCAATTCGGCGTGAATCAACGTCGGGAAGACTTGTTAGAAAATCAAGGGCGCGAATACTGTTCCACGACTGAAGCCCCATCGCCGACTGCAATCGCAGCTCACCCGCGACATCGGCAAATCCCGCGGCATGGGGAATCGCCTTGCTGTCGGCGACGCCCACCATGTCGTAATGAAACACCACGCACCCCAAACGAGCCAACATGGCGCAACGCGCCTGAAGCGGGTAGCGGGCGCCTTCGATTCGCTCCTCGGCCTTTGACTTAATCTGCTTTTCGCCATTCGCCGCGCCGGCGTCGTAGAACCGACCATTGGCCCAATGCCCGTGAGGGCAGAGAATCCCGGGAACCTTGCCGTCGCGTCCCTTGGGTCGATACAAGTTGCCGCTGACGTAGTGCCCCGGCATGCTGGCGAAATAGACTTTTTCCACCGTATAGTCATCGCGATCAATCTTGCCGTGGATCACCGGATGAAGCGGCGACTTCTCCGGCATCGGCCATAGACCTAACGCCACGAGGAGCTGTTGCCGAACCTCGGTTCGCCTCGACTCCCAAGCCTCGCGCGACTCGGGCACCTTGAACGGGAAGTAGTCGTTGAGCGTCTTGAACGGCCCCAGACGCGCGTCATCGGACTTGGTGCCGGCGGGGCGTATTCGTGACGGGTCGGGATCGGCCGCAATCGCAAGGGTCGCAATCGATCCAATAACCAACACCAAAATGTGACGCATGGAACGACCCCCAGAGATTGTGTGGAATTCGATGGCAGGATTGTGCAAACAGCAGTGCGGGACATTCTACGAATCCGTCATGGTGATGCCGCGCCTTTATTTGGCATCGCCCGATTCGACATCACCACACTTGGGATTTCCCGGCGCGTTTACCGGGTTGCGCCGCGCCACCACGTTGCCCGGCAAACGGACTTGATAGGGAGAGAACATCGGGTTCGGCTCGGGATAGTCGGTACTTACGAATTGAGCGCCGCTCGCCAGGGCCTTGTCTCGCCGCGACCCGTCGTTGCGCCGAGCCTCGCGCGTATCGGCGTCGGCCCGCGTCCGCACCAAGAACCCACCGCGGACGAGTCGTTGAATTCGGTCGAAATCCTTGACGGCATCGTTAACCTTGATCCAAGCAGCAGCCGGATCATTTTCTGCCACTGAGGCCAACATCATTCGGTTTCGCAACGATGGATGACCCGACAGATACTGGTCGCGAAGGCTCCCTTCGTTGTCCAAGGCAAAGATGATTTTGCCACGAACCGCCGCCAGCGGCGGCCATCCGCGACGGCGTATCGCACCGGATAACGTCTCGTCGTCTCCCCTCAACTGATCCGGCGTGATGACCTCGCCGGACTTAAAGACTGTTCGAATCTCCGCATCAACTGCGTCCAGGAGCTTGGCGTCGAACTTGACTGGCTTGGTCGGCAGACCAGGGATCGCGTCGTCTTTTAATTCGACGAGAATCAGAATGGGGACATGCCCAGGATTCGCTCTCGACCAATCTCGAATCTGTTTCAGACCGTCGATGAACGTCGGCACGGTGGAGAGAAAATCGACATCCGGGACGTGCAACACCTTGAATCCGGGCTTGGACAATCGGCCCTCGGCGTTTGGGTCGGCGCCGGCGTCCTTTCCTTGGGTCGCGGCGACCTTGCGCCCATAGGGCGACGCGAATCGCCCTCCCTCGGGATCGGCAAAGACATCCAACTCAATCTGACGAATGCCTAAATGTTGCAATTGTTCGCGTAGGGGGCGATGGCTATACTCCAAGCCGGCGGCGCGCTCCTTTCCGGCAAGTGCAACTATTCCCATGACCGCCGGCGCCGGTGCGACGTGATACGAATTGTGAGTTCCAATCACCTGAATCTGATTCAGTCGAAGGTCTTCGCCTCGAACCCTGCCGCTGCCCAAGACCATCCAGGCAGCGAACATCGCGGATTGCCAAGTTGTCGCACGCAAAGTCACACCTCACCGATTGAGAAATGGCGAACGGTCGATCGAGCGCCGCTTGATCCCAAAGATATCGTCGTCAGAATACTGAAAGTCGAAACCTGTCGGCGAACGGAGTCGCAGGACGAAGTGTTGAGAACCCGTCTTGCCTGAATCCCTGGGTTCGTGTCTAATCTCCCAACTTCGATCTGCCGCCACCGGAACGGTTAATCGTTATCGAAGCTTCAAGTGGAAAGTCTCGCGACTGACAACCGGAACTCAGTCGCCGCCGCAAGGGATCGACGTGAATTCAGCTGCCGACCCGATGGCCAATCGACGCCGATTGCTGATCGGCGCCGCGTCGAACGGCCTAGCGTTTGTGGCCCAACTTGCTGTTGCGTTCTTTCTTTCGCCGATCCTGCTCCATGCCCTTGGCCGTTCCCGCTGCGGCGTCTGGTCAGTGGTCGAGTCATGCCTCGCCTACTTCACCCTTTTCGACCTTGGTCTCGCTGCCACGATTGTCCGATTTGTTCCACAGTGTCGCGCCGCCGGCGACTCGGGTCGGATCAATCGAATCGTGTCGGCATGTCTGTTGCTATTTAGTGCGGCGGCTGCCCTCGTTCTGATCGCCGGGATCCTCGTCTTTGCCGGCGTGATTCACGGATCGACCCGTATCCCCGACGAGTTGCGCGATGAAGCCTTCGGGTTGGCGGTCGTGTCACTCTCCTACCTGTCCGTGTCGCTACCATTGAGCGTCTTCCCCGCGATACTCGACGGTCTCGGGCGATTCGCGACGAAGAATTTCATTCGAGTCGCTTTCCTGGCGACGCGTGTGGCGGCGACGATTTTCGTACTCAACAACGGTGCCTCGCTGATTCACCTGGCGGTGGTTCAGCTCGTTACTGGGATTGGCGAGCATCTTGTCATGGCCGGTGTCGTTTATCGACTTTTGCCGGGCCTTCGAGCGGCGCCTTGGAGGGCCGATCGCGAAACTCTACGGCTCATTCGCGGCTACAGCGTCGATTCGTTTCTCGCGATGCTCGCCGGCCGCATCGCGTTCAAGACAGACGCCCTTGTTATTGGCTTGTTTGGGCAGCTCGATCTGATTCCGTTTTTCGATATGCCGTCGCGACTTGTCGAGTATGCCAAAGGGTTAATACGTACCGGAACCACCACGTTGACACCTGCGTTCAGCAAACTCGATGCTCAGGGGGACATCGCCGCGGTGCGCAGGCTATACCTCGCGGGATGCCGTTGCGCCTTCTACATGGCCTTGCCGATTCAGATTGCACTCATTCTTTTTGGGCCGGCGTTTCTCGAATTATGGCTGCGGGACTCGGCATTTCGGACCATCAGCGCCCCGGTTCTCTGGCTGCTTGCGTCGGGTCTGGGAATCGCCATGCTCCAATCGGTCGCCGCTCGAGTGCTATACGGGATTGGCAAGATCCGTGGATTTGCGCGTCTGATGCTGCTCGAAGCAGCTATCAACTTGGTCCTGAGCGTTATTCTCATCGGTCCCTTAGGAATTACCGGCGTCGCCATCGGAACGATATTGCCGAACGTCGCGATGTGCGTCATCGTGATCGTCGTGGTCGGCCGGTTGGTCGAGACTACGTTCCGTGAGTTCACCCGGGACGTGTTGTGGCGACCGCTGTTGCCGGCTATGACGCTCATCCCAATCTGGCCGATCTTGGCTATGGTCATTCCGCCAGACTCTCGGCTCAATTTCGCGATCCTCATGGCGGCCGGCCTTGCGATCTACCTCGTGCAAGTCGCTATTCATGAGGGGCAGTGGCATGCCGTGACGCGGTTCTTGCGCAAGCGCCCATCACCCGTCACGGCCAACTAGTGTTTTCATCCGGTTCGAAGCGCCGCAGTATTCGTGACGCCCAAGTTCTCGACGATCTGTCGCGTGGCGTCCGAACGATTCAGCGTGTAAAAGTGAATTCCGCGCACATGCCGATCGAGCAACGCCCGACATTGTTCCGTCGCCCAGTGAATGCCTACCTTGGCCACGGCCGCGTCGTCGTTGCCGCAACGAGCGACCGCCCGCAGCAGGGCAGCCGGAAACCTCACACCGGCTGCCAATTCAGCCATGCGGATCAACCCCGACTTCGTCGTGATCGGCATGATGCCGGCGACAATCGGCACTTGAATACCCGCGAGTTCACATCGCTCGCGAAAATCCTCAAAGTCACGGGTCTCAAAGAACAGTTGAGTACAGATATAGTCGGCACCGGCGTCGACCTTCGCCTTGAGGTAGTCCATTTCCTTCAAACGATTTGACGTTGCGGGGTGGCCCTCGGGGAAACCGGCGACGCCGATCCCAAACCCTCGCGTGTCCGGCGGCGCCGGCCATGAGGAAATGTACTTGACCAACTCGCTGGCATACCGAAAGGCATCGCGGGAGCGATCGAAGTTTGCCATATCTCGTGGCGGGTCGCCCCCAAGAGCGAGGATATTCACGATTCCCGACGCCGCGTACCGCGAAAGAATGGCGTCGATCTCTGTTCGCGTGTGGCAAGCACAAGTCAAATGCGAGACGGCGACAAGACTGGTTTCTCGCTGAATCCTCACCACGAGGTCGTGAGTTTTCTCCCGGGTCGATCCGCCGGCCCCGTAGGTCACCGACACAAACGAAGGCGAAAGCGCTTCAAGTTGCTTGATGGTGACAAACAAGTCTTCCCATGCTGTCTCAGTCTTGGGTGGAAAAAACTCGAAGCTAAAAGTGGGACGATGCGATTGCAAAATGTCGCGAATGTGCATGTCAGGAGCGATCCGTAAGACGGTTTGCCATACGAAGGCGATCGGCGCTTGGGAGTCGTCAGACTCGACCGTCGCCTCGGTTATCCTGTCAGCCTATCGCAACCTCCCCGGTCTTCAACGGCGGCGATGCGGGTGCCCATGTCACGAAATGACGTTTCTGGTATAGTAGCTTCCAACTCCAATGCGAGGTGCGGATCGTCTATGAACACGATTGCCACGCTACTCATCCTTGTTGCCCCTGCCGCTGACCCGCGCACGGAACAAGGCATGATTCATTACGCTCCGCGTGAGACCGACAATATCCCGCAATCGTATCGACTAGCGGAACGTCGTTTCAATTATAGTTTGACCAACACGCGCGAGCTATCGATCAGCGGTGTCAGTGTTCATGAGCTGAGATTCCCGTCACCAGTCGAATCGCCTCACCCCGAAAACAATACCGTCGTCGCGGAGTATTTTCGGCCAGCCGGCAACGGGCCGTTTCCTGCGGTTATCGTTTTGGAAATCCTCGCCGGCGGCGATGGCCTGGCGCGGGGAATGGCGCAACTCTTGGCCCAAAACCAAATCGCGGGCCTGTTCGTTCGCATGGCCTATTACGGTCCGCGCCGACCGCCGAACAGTCGCGTGCGCCTCTTGTCGCCTGACGTTCCGCAAACCATCAGCGCCATTCGCCAAACGGTACTCGACTGTCGCTGCGCCACGGCCTGGCTGGAAAATCGGCCCGAAATTGACGGGAAAAAACTCGGCATCGTCGGGACCAGCCTCGGCAGTTTCCTGGCGGCCCTAACAGCGGAGATGGAGCCGAAACTGAACAAGGTAGCGGTGCTCTACGGCGGCGGCGGATTCGTTGATGGCTATCGCGATCACCCGAAAGCCGCGCCGTTCATCAAGCTTGCCGACAGCTTCAAGGGTGGCTCGGACTATTTGAAAAAGATAATCGCGCCGGCCGATCCGCTCACTTATGCGGCTAACCTCAAGGGTCGCGACGTTCTCATCGTGGCCGCAAAACGCGACGACATCGTGCCACCGAAAATGGCCGAAATGCTCTGGGAGGCCGCGGGGCGACCGAAACTTGTTTGGTTCGACACGACCCACTACGGAGCCGCGCTCTACGCCGTGCCGACGTTCGAGGCCGTCCTCGCCCATTTCCAATGGCGATAGATGGACCCCCGTAGTCGATTCTAACCAAGACACGTGGAGCGCTTGTCAGTTTCAAAGACTCAGCAGAGAATCGGCCTCGACACGTACCGAAAACGGCCAAAGGAAACAAAACGCCGCTGGACGCGAGAGCATCCAGCGACGTTCGTGATTTCCCTCGTCGCTAGTTCTTCTTAGGAACCGGCAATGGCGGCAACGGCGGCAGACTCGGGCCGGCAGGACCGTCACCGCTGGGGTTGATCGTCACGGGCGCCGGGCCCGTCGCGGGAGCACCGGGAGGAGGATCGGGTCGCGGAGGAACCGAGAACGAGCCCGGCAACGGAACGGGATTTCGAACTGCTGGTGCCGCCGAGGTTGCTGGCTCGTTGCGTGGGAGTTTCGGAATCGTTTCCGGCTTTGTTACCGCGACGGGTGCTGCCTTTGGAAGTTCTACTTTAGGTGGTGCCATCTTCGGCACGTCGTCCTTGGGGGTGTCCATTTTTGGCATGGCACGAGGTGGATGAAGCGGCGTCGCCGGTGATTCGCCGGGGCCAGCCGTTTCCCGGAGTTTCTGGCGCAAAGCTTCAATTGTCTCATGCAACTGAAACGCTCGGCGCATCGGCGATGGGTTCTGCGAGGATTCAACAAGTGCTGCTGTAACGGCTGACTGCAACTCGGCCGGTAACATCGGACGGGCCATGAGCAACGCGCCCTCAAAGAGCCGATGGCAACCGCCATAGTCTCCGGCGTTGTACATGATGGCGCCGTGGTTGTGAATGTCGCGAAGTGTGTCAATGATCTGACGGTCCGTCATCGTTCTGGTGACCGGCGCCGCCGAATCCGCGGCGATGCCCCCCATCGCCACGAGTGCGAAGCCAACAATCGCGATTCGATCCCGAATGTGACGCATAGACGTCCTCCTCCAACGCGCTCTGCATCATGCAGGCAAAACCGCGGCCATCCTACCTAGTTCGCCTCATCTTGAACAGTCGGGCTTGCAACAATCCGGCGGAAGCGCCAGAATAGCCGCCCGGATAACGAGTCTTGCACGTCAAGCCATCCACGGAGGGAGTCTTGGCCGATCGGTCCACTCACCTGATTGCATCCGCGCTGGCACGCGCCGCCGGCGACTCGTCATCGCTTCTGCTGAGCAGCAAGGGAGAGGCTGGCTTGTTTCCCCCGACGGCGGCCGCCAAACTTGCCGCGCGTCGTTGCCTCGACGAAGGACTGCTTCGCATCATCGAAACTGCCGCCGGCAAACCGCCGCGCGAACGGGTGGCCATCACCGAAAAAGGCTTGGACTGGCTGCGGGACCATTCGAATCCGCGTAACGTTTTGAACGACCTGGTTCGAGTTCTGGAGACTCGTTACGACCAACTCGAAAACCTCGTCGAAACTGCGCGGCAAATGCAGGTCGGCTTGGAAACGATGAAGGATGCCGTGTCGCGAATCATCCCGTTGGTAGCTGCCGGTGACGCCGGTGGGAAGCCGCCGCGCAACGTCGATCCGGTCGAACTGTCGGCAGCGATTCAAACGCGACTCGAGCAGAGACACGTCGCCGGAGCCTGCGACGATTGCCCGCTTCCCGAGTTGTATCGGCGAGTTGCTGGCGTTCATCCGGCAGTGACGATCGGGGCGTTTCACGATGTATTGCGCACGATGCATGATGGAAATCTGATCTATCTGCACCCTTGGACAGGCCCGTTGTACGAAATGCCCGAGCCGCCCTTCGCCCTACTCATCGGCCACGAAATCGCTTATTACGCCAGCCCGCGTCTGGCTCCGCCGACCGGACCATTCCCGCCAGCCGCATTGGCCGAGTCGGTGACGGGCTAGGGAATCATGCCCCTTTCAGGAGGAAACGATGTCAGCCGCCGCAACCGAACGCAATCCGAACGACCGCGCCGCGGACATCCTCCGCCGTGCCGGAAACCCGTTTCGCAACTATTTCGCGCGCAATCCCGATGACGAGGTCTGCGCCCGCTACCATGTGCCCGAGTTGTTCGCGGCCGAGCGCGACCTATTGCTGGGCGTGGTCGATCTCTATCGGTACGATCCGATGATGCACTCCGAGGTCGTCCCGATCCTGGGCAACAAAGGTGCCGGCAAGACTCATCTGTTGCACTCGATCAAACACGGCGGCGATGGGGCGTGGCAGTTGCTCGTCACTCCGGGCGTTTACCAGCGTGATTCGGAATTCTTGGAATACCTGCTGTTTCAAATAATTGACACACTGCTAAGCGGCGGCAAACAGCGCGGCGTTCGGCCCCTGGAGTATGTCGGCGAGGAACTGGTTCGCCGGTTGCTGGCAAGGACTCTGACCGACTTGCCGGTCTCCCAACGACAAGAGCTGTTTCCAACGCCGGGACTTAAGAAACTCACGCGGTTCTTGGGAATCGGCCAATCGCAGATGAATGAGCGTCTGCAATGGCTGATCGACAACCTGAGTGGTCGCGAAGGAGGATTGCGCCCGTCGTTGCCGGTCGAACGTGCCCTCAGCGAAGCCGGACTGTCAGCGGAAAAAGCGTATGAGTTGCTTTGTGCTCAAGTCGAGCGAACCGAGGCACACAACACATCGGGGATGATGCGCCGTCAACTGTTTCAGGGCTTCGGCCGAGCAGTGCTTCTTGGCGACGAATCGACGCTGGCCCAATTCCTGACTTATGGCTTCGCGGAGCTTGAATTCCAGGTCCGGCCGACCCGCCAGGATCTCGTTCTCGCGCTGTTCAAAGTGTTGACAGAGGTTTTTCGCGGGCTAAAGATCCCCATCGTCGTCGCGTTCGATCAGCTCGAAGATCTGCTGCTGGCGCGCCGCAGCGACGACGCGCATCGAATCGCCGAGTCGTTCTTTGCCGGAATCGTGCAGGTCATGCACCAGATCGACGGGCTTTGCTTTCTGATCTTCGCCGAGCGAGGGTTATGGAATCGTTTCGTCCCGTCATTGGACGGTTATATTCAAGATCGTCTGAACAACCCGGTCCATGTCCCGCGTCATGGAACGGTCAAAGCCGTTCGCCTGGAAGCGCCGCCGGCCGAGCTTGTCAAGTGTGTGGTTGCCGCTCGAATGCGTCCCGCGTTGACCGAAGTTCCCTCGCACGTCGAACTCAACGAGACCTACCCGTTCACCGACGATCAGATTCAGCGCATTGCGAGAACCGAACCAACGCTTCGCGACATGCTGCAACAATTCCGTCACCTTTTCGACCACATTGTCTTCCCAAACGAAGACGACAAGTCGATGCGGGTCGAACCGAAAAATCACCCCGAGTCCGAGCCGATACCGGCGGTGGAAACAGGCAAGCCGGACGCGATCGAGCCGCCTCCCGCGGAAATCACCGATGCAGGCCCGTCACTGCGCGACCCGGCCGAGGAGCCGATAACCCCGGTAAACCGATTAGCCGACACGACACTCGGCCCACTGGACCCACCAGCAGATGGGGTGGGTTCGCGACTGGGGGATGACGTCACGATCAAGTCCGTGGTGACACTTGATGCTCCGGCCGCGGCACCCGAGCCTTCGGCGCCCGATGAGGCTCCCGACCCGCTGGCCACCGAGCCGGTAGCCCCGCCGACGGCTGCTGAACCCGCTCCGGCTCCGGCGTCTCCGCCGCCAACAGCCAAGATCAGCCCCGTGGAATTATGGGACCAGGAGCTGCGAGCCGCGCGTCGAAGGCTAGAACCGGAAGGTGCCCTCACGGGCGCAACCCGCGAGCTTCAAGCGGGACTCGGATTGTTCTTGCAAATCTGTCATGAACACGGCGTCAAGGTGGGCCCTTGGCGGTTGCACCATGTGGTTTCGGAATGGACTTTCGGCGACCACCCAACCTATGGCGTGGTCAGCATCGCCCATTGGGCCTGTAAGGACGGTCAGCCATGGAAGGTTGGGATTGGGTTATTCCTTGGCCGAGGTGCCGGCAAACCCAAGGACATCGAAGTCAAACTCTCCGCGTTCGACAGCGATCCGCCTGTAATTGACCACCTTATCCTGTTGCGCCCCGACGACGACCTGACTCTCTCGGGGAAGAGCAAGACGCATTGGCAGGACGCAGAACGTCGCGGCCGGCACGCGCGACTGGAGGCCGTCTCCGTTGACGGTTTCGCGGCCATTTATGCGTTCCCTCGATGGATCGCCGCGATCACGGAATCCCTGCCGGACGGCGCACCGCTGCCCAATCTCGCTGATCTCATTCAGGAGAAATGCGAGAAGATCCTTGAACAAGTCTGCATGCCGGTTCAAGGCTGACGATTTTCGTTCGCGACACCGAATCGCCCACCGGTGTCGCGAACCTTTTCTGAGTGAAGGCCCATGTCACATTCATCGCAACTGGGCGAACTTCAACTCGACCTCAAAGCATTCGATGGCTACCTTCGCTCGGAACGCGGCATGGCGGCCAACACGATCCTGGCCTATGGTCGCGATCTGGAACGATTCGCGAGTTGGCTCGCCGACGATGGCCGCTGCCGTTACCTCAACCCGTCCCTGGTCGATTTGAGCCGATATCTGAGTTTTCTTCGAGACGCCGAGTTAGCCCCGACGAGCATCGCACGGGCGCTGGTGTCATTGAAGGTGTTTTACCGATACCTTCGCTTGGAAGAACGAGCGGACGCGGTGACGGTCGATTTGCTCGCGTCGCCCGTTCTTTGGGAGCGCATCCCGCAAGTGCTGTCGCCGGAGGCCGTCGAAGTCCTGCTGAATTCGCCGCAGCCCGGCGATCGATTCTTTCTCCGTGACCGGGCCATTCTCGAGACGCTCTATGCGACGGGCTGCCGGGCCTCGGAGGTTGTCGGATTGAAGCTCGAAGACCTTCATCTGGAGTCGGCTTTTCTGAAATGCACCGGCAAAGGAAACAAGCAACGAGTGGTCCCATTGGGTCGGCCCGCGGTATCCGCACTGCGGGCCTATCTCGGCGAATCTCGGACGACGATTCCGCGCGCCGCACAGACGCCACATGTATTCGTGAGTCGCGGCGGGCGGGCCATGACTCGCGAGGCACTCTGGGAACTCGTCAAGAAATACGTGCGTCGCGCCGGGCTGCATGCCAAGGTAAGCCCGCATACATTGCGTCACAGTTTTGCGACACACCTGCTCAGCGGGGGCGCCGATCTCCGAATCGTCCAGGAACTGCTGGGACATTCGAACATCAGAACGACCCAACAATATACGCACGTCGATCGTGACCGGCTAAAGGCAATCCATCGCCAATTTCATCCGCGTGGATCGTAGCAATGCGGAACTTCACGGGTTAGACTGAGTTCAATCGCTAGGCGGCATCCGCGATGGGCGCGGCGCCGCGAAACCAACGGGGAGTACGCTGCAATGCTTCGACGTATCTTGGGAATGGCCGCCATCGCCTTGATGTTAGTGGGCACGGCGCTCGCGGGAGAAATCAAGGGCACCGTCGCGAAAGTCGACGACAAGGCATTCACGATAACGGTCCTGATTGACGGAAAAGAACAAACCTTCAAAGTGAACAAAGACGCCGAGATTTACACGCAAGGTAAGGCAAAAAAGAACAAGGCCGGCCCGAAGAACCCAGTGCCGGGAGGCCTTGGATCTCTCAAGGAAAACACCGTGATTACAGCCACCACGATTAAGGTTCAAGACAACGAGATAATCGCCGAGATCAAGGTCGAAGGGATGAAAAAGAAGAACAAGTAGCCTTCTGCGAGTGACGCAATTTGGGAGTCAACCGTGCCGGTTCGCGACGCGTCCGCGAACCGGCCTCGTTCTCGATGTGCCCGCTCACTTGGAAGGGTTCGCCGGGACGGCGGGAACAACCATCACCGGGCTGGGCAGGTGCCAACCGATCAGCCCCGCGTCCTGCTGAACTTTGAGCCATTCGGACATTGGCTCGAGGAGACGGGAGCAGGTTTCGCGATCGTGTTTCCCGTCGGAGAAAAACCCACATCCGACGTCAAATCCTCGGCATCGGGCGACATGGAGAAAGCTCTCAACCATTCCGTCCGTGCCGAGTTCATCTTTACCGCCGTACCCTACCCACATGAGCAACTCACCCGGCTTGATCTCGCCCCGCATGATCATCTCAGTCGGACTCTCCTTGCTCAAATACGCGATAGCCTGCGACCTTGGATAAACTTTGTCGATCGCCATGTGCAAGCGAACGGGAATCACGGTCTTGACCCTACCAATCAACTGGTAAGGATGAAGCCGTTCGCGGAATCCCCAGCAGTTCGGATCGAATTTGGCGCGATACTGTCCATGGCAATCGACATACCGTGGATTAACCATGGGAACCAATCCCACCACGAGTCGGAAGCGCTCTTTGTGCCGTATCGCCAAGGTGAATGCGGACCCGCCTCCGCTGGAAACGCCGAAAATCGCGTGCTTGTCGGGGCTGGGGTCAATGGCGTAGTGGCGATGAACGAAATCCCAGACGTCACACATAACAAAGTCTTCAAACCGGCCGCCCTTGGGGGAGTTGACGAACCAACTATGGCCGGTGTTCCAGTTGCCATTGAGGCTGCCGTCGGGACAAACAATAATCGAGTGCGGTAGTTTCCCTTCGGCCATGTATCGATCGAGAATCTCTACCACGTCCTCGGTCAACGTCTTTTCATCTTGGATCAGACCATGCAGCCAAAAAATGACAGGGTAGGTCTTTGACGGGTCATAGCCGCAAGGAACGTAAACGTAGAGATCCTTTTTGCGGCAGAGTGCGGCCGACCAGATTCGATTGTCGCATCCGTGATTATTCGTGTGATCGATAACCTTTCCGCGAATCCTTGCATTGAGGCATTCCAGCGGTTCCTTCGCGCCGGATCGCACTGAGATATTATCCGCATTCGCGGAGACACCGACGACGAGGCCCATGAAAAGCGTGCAAAGCCACTGGATTTGCCGCATAGTCGAAAGATCCTTACTACCGGGTGAGAATCATAGTTGGTCTTCTGTAATCGGCATGATCCCAAGGCAATCCCCGGTACTTTGTGGCTTTTCGGGGAATTCCTCGAGTCGATTCGAACAAACACACGAAAGGTAACGATTGATCCGCAAGCCAATTCCGAAACGGGAAGGTGTTGCCGAGAGGAATCGGTTACGTCAGAATAAGTCGAGAGTAACGATTTTCTTGGGGGACGGCCCATGGCCAAGCGTCCGGTGATTGGAATCGCGACACAAACGCTGGAAGCCATTCCAGGTGAGTTGCCGCCGTGTTGGATCATGGGCCAGAGCTATGTGAAGATCCTGCGTTCGGTGGGTGCCGTGCCGTGGCTGATTCCACTTTTGCCCGACGACCGCGACACCATGCGAGAGATATTCAATCGCATCGACGGGATATTCCTCACCGGCGGCGTGGACGTAGACCCGACCCGGTATGGGGAAACCAAGGAGCCGTGCTGCGGGCGGACGGATCCGCCCCGCGACGATGTCGAGATTCAGTTAATCCGCTGGGCGATCGACAGTGGAAAGCCGATTCTGGCCGTGTGCCGTGGCATTCAGGTCCTAAACGTCACCCTAGGGGGAACTCTGTATCAGGACCTAGCCACGCAGATTCCAACGGCCCTCAAACACGACTGGTTTCCGACAAGGGAAAACCCCGCCCGAGACTACCTTGCCCATCATGTCGATTCCATTGCCGGAACGCGCGTCGCCGATTGTCTTGGAATCGCGCCGGCGATGGTCAATAGTATGCACCATCAGGCGATCAAGACGCTCGCTCCCGGCTTGAGGGCATCGGCTGTTGCCCCGGATGGACTCATTGAAGCCGTTGAAGGATCGGACGACACGTTCATCGTCGGAGTTCAGTGGCACCCCGAAGAGTTGGCCCAACGCGACCCGGCACAGCACCGCCTGTTCACATCGTTCATCTCGGCGTGTTAGCCACGGTCCTAGAAAGACACGAGAGTTGCCATGGTGGAACCCGCGACATTCGTCGAAGAGGTTGAGCTTCAGGGACACATCATTGATTCCCTTCTGCTGCCGAAGGTTCTTGATGAGATTCTGACCCTCGGCGGCACATTCGTGCTGAAGGACATCCGTATTGGCCAGAGACAAGCGGACCCGAGTCATGTTCGGATCGAAATCCGGGCAGCCTCCGACGAACAATTGCGCCGGATTCTCGACAACGTTCACGATCACGGCGCCGTTCCGGTTCATCCCATTGATTGCCGCACCGCCGTCGCCGATATCGACGGCGCATTTCCCGAGGGATTCTACAGCACGACCAATTTCCGGACCCAAGTCCGGCTGGGTGACGCGTGGATCGACGTGGACCAGCAAGAGATGGATTGCGGCATCTTGATCGACTCGACCGGAACGAGCGCTCGCTGTCGCGCGATGGCGTCGGTGAGAAAAGGCGATCGATTTGTTGTGGGACGCGAGGGAATCCGCGTCTTCCCCGCGGAGCTTAAGGCGCGACATGACCTGTTTGAATTCATGGCAAGCCCCGTTTCCAGCGAGAAGCCCAAAGGGGTCGCCGTTCGCGAAATCGCAGCCGCCATGCGTCGAGCGAAGGACGCCGGCGAGAAGATCCTTGCCGTCTTAGGCCCGGCTGTCGTTCACACCGGAGGTGTCGATCTCGTTTGCCGCCTAATTCGCGCGGGGTTTATCAACGTGATCTTCGCGGGAAACGCCCTGGCGACACACGACATTGAGCAAGCCCTTTACGGTACAAGTCTAGGCGTTTCTTTGGATCAAGGTCTGCCGGCGGCAGAGGGCCATGAGCACCACCTGCGCGCCATCAACACGATCCGCCGACTTGGCAGCATTCGCCAAGCCGTCGTGAAAAAGGTCCTCAAGAGCGGGATCATGTACGAGTGCGTCACGAACGACGTGCCGTTCGTGCTGGCCGGCAGCATTCGCGACGATGGACCGCTACCCGATGTAATCACCGATATCCTCGTTGCCCAGGACGCCATGCGAGCGCACGTCCCTCAGGTTGGATTCGCGCTGATGATCGCCACCATGCTTCACTCGATCGCAACGGGGAACATTCTCCCGGGGTGGGTGAAAGTGGGTTGCGTGGATATCAACCCGGCGACGGTAACGAAGTTGATGGACCGGGGGAGCATTCAAACCGTGGGTGTCGTGAGCGACGCCGAGCCGTTTCTCCGGGCGCTGGTGGCTGAACTGAAAATCTGACGTTCCTCTAAACGTCAAGATCCCAGACGACGATTCGGCCACGCTCACCGCCCGCCACGGCCGTCAGCCCGTCGGGCGAGATCGCGACCGATCGAGCGAAGATGAAATCCCAATCGAACGCGTTTAGCATTCGTCCATTAGAGGTGTCCCAGAGCGTGATATCCGATCGCCTGCCGGATCGCCCCGCCGTTATGGCGACACGTCCATCCGGCGAAATGCAGACGGCTCGAAACGACCGATCATTGCTGACCGCAACGGTTGCCCGAACCTGATCGGCTCGGCCGTCATAGATTTGCAGGCTTCGGCGAGTCGCAACCACGAATGTTGATCCATCCGCCGAGAAAGCTGCCGCTCGAAAGTCGAGATATCGACGCGCGATCACGGACTCTCGGTCAATGAGATCCCACATCGTAAACGCTCCGTTCAAACCCACGACGGCCAAGTATCGCCCCGCGGGATTCAGGGCGATCCATCGGGGATACTCGAGCATGTGCAACACAACCCCGGTCGCTTGGCCGGACGGCAGTTCAAAAAAGGCTACAGCCGGCCGTTCGCCCCGACGACGGCAGGCAACCGCCAGCAGTTTCCCGTTCGGGGATATGGCAATCGCGGGTCCGACACCATCCGCCACCAACTGCACTCGACTGGAAACACGGCCGGAGGTATCGCGCGTAATGGCCAGGTCTCGATCCGTGTTGGCGATCAAGTCAATGCTGCCCGCATGGGTAATGAAGAGCGGCCATTCCGGCAGCTCCATCAAACCGCTCGGCATCGCCGAGATGTCGTCCCACCACCGCAGAGTTTGGAGGTAAGCACCCTGCCCCGTTGCCGCATACAGCCGCCGGTTGCAGCCAAAAAAAAGCTGTCGAATCTCGCCTGCTGCCCCTACAAGCCAACGCACGTGAGGCTCCATTTGAATAGTTCAGACGTCGTCGAGCCGTCGTCACTTTGACGTTGATTCGATGATTATATCACACCTTCGGCAGCGATATGCCGCGGTACACCGCCACGGCAGAACCTGCTGCCAAAACCGTCGAATACGGCTGCTGCTCGGTTAGAAATCGCCATTGTTCGCCATAGATCGCGACCCAATCGAGGTCGATGCGCCACGATGCCACCGGATACACCTGCCACACAGGATGCTCGACGCGATAGACCATCGGGACGCCACGACGGGTCACGCCATAGCCCCACTCATGCTCCTTGAAGAAATGCTCAACGGAATCCGCCGGAGGAATTATGGCTGGCTTGCTGCCTGTCGCCTGAATGGAGTGCTCTTTCCCGCCCCAAATAATGCGATGCACTACGGTGATCTGGTCCGGCTCATCTCGAATCTGACTGGTCATGGGTGTGGCACGATAAGGCTCGTTATAAAGGTAACGCGCCGACCAAGCGATGAGTCGTTTCGGGACCAACTCGCGAATGAAGACGACCCCGCGATGTCCCCCGTGTCGCACATAAAACCGGAGATTGACTTCGGGAAAGTTGACGTAGCCCGGCCATCTGACACCAAAGACCCGTGTGTCGAGAAAGTCGAAGGCCACCAAGCTGACGAAGGCCATTCCGTCGCGAGTGTCAATTTCGACGCCCGGAGGTAGCAAAGGCTTCAACAGCTCGGGAGGAACCGAATAGGTTGAAAGGAACAGATTCGTCCAGCGGGCCGTCAGGAACACTTGAGTCGACGGATAAGAAACCGCGTTCATGGTCGCTCCTTGGGGCAACGATTTTCGCGCCGCGGCGACGGGCGATGGCCATGCCATATAATGTCAACGAAATCGCTTCTTTCAAGACACGAGTGAAACGCCATGGTTGATCGGCCATATCAGATAGTCATTGGGCTCGAGGTTCATGTTCAGCTTCTTACGAAGTCAAAACTGTTCTGCGGATGCAGCACGAAATTCGGTCTTCCGCCGAACTCGGCAACGTGTCCGGTCTGCCTAGGAATGCCCGGTGTCCTTCCCGTCATGAATCGTCGCGCCTATGAATTGGCCCTGAAGGCAGCCCTGGCGCTTAACTGTGAGATTGCACGGTTTACGAAATGGGATCGCAAGAACTACTACTACCCTGATCTGCCGAAAAACTATCAAATCAGCCAGTATGACTTGCCGATGAGCCACGATGGCTGGCTTGAAATCAACGCGGCGCCGGACCCGAACAAAGAGTTCGCGGCGAAGCGAGTTCGCATCATCCGTGCCCACTTGGAAGAGGACGCCGGGAAGAATCTCCACGACGAATCCGGGCGAGGCGGCATCAGCCGGATCGACCTGAACCGGACGGGAACGCCCCTGTTGGAAATCGTCAGCCACCCAGACATCAGCACGCCCGCGGAGGCCGTTGCCTATCTTCAGGAGTTGCGGCTGCTTCTGCGAGAATTGGGAATCTCTGACTGTGAAATGCAAGAGGGCAGCCTTCGCTGTGACGCCAACGTCAACGTCCACATCCTGCAGCCCGACGGTAGCTACATTGCCACGCCCATCGTCGAAGTGAAAAATCTCAATAGTATTCGCGCCGTCGAACGAGCCATGCAGTACGAAGCGGAACGTCAGTTTCGGGCCTTCAATGATCCCAACGACAAGGATTACTTTCACAAACGCATCGGAGACGTGCCCAAAGCAACAGCGGGTTGGGACGACACGAAGGGCGTGACCCGTATCCAGCGCCGCAAGGAAGAGGCGAGCGACTATCGCTACTTCCCGGAGCCCGATCTCGTTCCCGTTGAAGTCAGCGACGCTTGGATTGCGGAAGTTCGTTCGTCGATGGGTGAGCTTCCCGGCAACCAGCGTCAGAGGCTTCAGTCGCAATTTGGTTTGTCTCTCTACGATGCAAATGTCCTCGCCGGACAAGGCCGTGAACTCGTTGCCTTTTATGAGAAAACCGTTGCCGCCGGCGCCGACGCCAAAGCCACTTGCAATTGGATCACGAACGAGGTGCTCGCGACACTCAAGGAACGGAACGAAACCATCAATCGATTTGCGTTGACCCCTGAGCAACTCGCCGGCTTGGTCGTTGAGGTTGCAAAGACGGGACTCAAACGGGAGAAAGCGCGCGAAGTCTATGCCCACATGATAGCGACAGGCACCAATGTTGCCGACGCCATGAAAGCCAAGGGCTTTGTTGTAGTCGCCGACGAATCCGTGCTGCGCGACATTCTTCGACGTGCCATCGCAGCCAACCCGAAAGCACTCGCCGACTACAAAAACGGCAAAGCCAAGGCCGCCGATGCCATCAAGGGATTCGTCATGAAGGAAACAAAAGGCATGGCCAAAGCGGAATTGGTTCAACAACTCCTCATCGAGGAACTCGCCAAGAGTTAAGCAGAGACCGTTTCAAAACCACAATTTGGTGCCCAAAACCCATCGCATTCAGGGATGAACACGGGTAATGAAACCGTCTCGAAAAAATCTTGCTCCTAGAAGTTGCACGGATTTCCTAATCCGTGCTCGCTCGTCACGCATTGGACGGATTAGGAAATCCGTCCTACGAATCGAGCGACTGTTGCAAAACCACAATTTGTTGCCCAAAACCCATCGCATTCAGGGATGAACACGAGTAATGAAACCGTCTCTACTGACGCTCACCTCAGCGGAATATCTTTGAGGCGAAACGGAATTGGGTATTCGGCGATTCGGCCGGGCGTTCGGTAGATCAGTCTCCAATTGGCTAGATCGTCCGGCCGCGGGCCGTTCTTTTCGGCGTCGCCAAAATAATAAGTCACGTTCGTGACCCCATGATTCTCGGCGCCAAGCTCGAATCGCTTGGTGGTAAACCGTGCCCCGTCGGCGTGTCTCAAGTAGATCTCGTTTTCGAGCAGATAAGACTGAAAGCTCTCAAAGGTCGGCCCGCCCGGCGGATAGGCCAGTTCTATCATCGCAACCCAATAGCGGCCTCGCTTCGTGAATTGTTGGAGCTTTGCACCGACCCCATCGCGTTCCGGTGGAACACCCGACCCCGGTTGGGAAGGGTCAAACAAGAATTGGAGTGTCTTCGTCGTTCCGACGATTCTCAATTCGCCCTCGAGTAACGCGATGCGGTTCGCTCTCGCCGGGATCTTAGACAACCGCAACACGACGTCGATTGCTGTTCCCGTTGCCGACGTTTTGCCGCTACCTTCGTCGATGACCTGAAGTGAATCGTTTTGATCGTCCATCGCTCGAATTTTCGTTTGAGGAACATCGAGATAGAATGACCTAAAATGGGGCTCCCAGGCCACCTCGACTGTAATGTCCGTTGATGATGTCCCCAACTCAAGATCGAGTCGAGTCGTAACTCGCTTTACCGCGAATCGAAACGGACCTGCGTTGTGGGTCGGCAACGACCGATATGGTCCTGTCGTAAATGCAACTTGACCCGGCCTGGGCGATGCAAGGAAACGATGATCGGACGCTCGAGCAATCACCTCGCACGCCTCCCAAAACGGCAATTTGTTCAAGGTAAGCGAGACTTTTTTCGCTTTGTCGATTCTCTCGGCATCGATGGGGATGTTCGACTGGCGCATCAACTCAACGAGAACCTCGCCCAACGGGCGGTTTTCGCAGGAGATACTAATGCGGGCCGGCTCGGGCGGAGCCGCCGGCACCGAGGCGAGCATGAACCAGAGAGCCACGGACACGATAGCGTCACCCTTCAATGGCGTTTTGCAGTTCAATCGCGACGGCGTTGAGTCCCGACTTCGCTATGATCCCCGGCACGACCGGATCGACGATTCCGGCACGAGCCATTTCTTCCCAGTTCATTTCATCGGGTATCCTTGCCGATTTCAACAGCACCAATCGATCAGCCTTGGCGACAATAGCCACTCGCGCCGCAATCGAGTCGCTGGTGGCCGACCAAGTATGCGGCAGATGATCAGCATCGGATTCGTCTAGCCGCATGAAGGACTCGGGCGCCAGTATCGGAATGGCCCCGCGACGCCACAGGGCATCGCAATCGCCAAGGTCGTTGCAAACTTCGGCGCGAGACAATAGTGTCGCCAAAACGTGGGCGGTTAGATTCAGGGAACGGATCGCCAGCCAATGGGCAATCGTTTCGTTGAAAGAATGGGTGCGATCCCAGCTCCGAATCGCGTCGGCGACCCGCCCACCTCCTGGAACGAGCAGCACGTTCGCCGAAGGAAGTTGGTCGATCCATCGGGTGAGCATCTCGCCAAGTCCAGGGTTTTCGAGAAGGCTCCCCCCGACTTTGACGACGACTCGTGCTTGATGCGAATTCATGGCAGCGACTCCCTAAGTTCGGCCAAAAGAACCGCGACGGCGAACGCAGGCGCGGCAGCCGATACCGTTGAGCCGATGCGAGACGACAAAGAAACTCGCGGGACATGCGCGAGAATTGAAGAACCCGCGATGACCGCATTCGCAAGAAACTCACCGGTCCCTGCCGTCACGATGCACGCAGGAGGCCCCGGCTGACGAGCTACCACACGTTCCAACGCTTGTGAGATAATGCGACGTTGATTGACAAACGCCAATTGCGCCATTTCAACAATTCGCTCGCGTGGAAATGTGTCGCGGTCGGCGCATGCCATGCGCGCCAACCGGCCCGCGGCAAACGGCCTGGTCGCCGGCCGCCCATCTGCTGTGTCAACCTCATCCGGTTCTTCCGGGACCATCTCAAGGTAAAGATAGACGTCGTGCGTCGTCGCGAAAAACTCAGCCGCGAAGGCAGATCCGAGGAGTGAGCAAAGCGGCGTGCGACGAACTCCGGTATAAACGAGTTCACCCGATTCGAGTCGTTCGGTATCGGTGCGGCCTGTCGCAATGGGTATGCCATCCTGAATGGGAATCAGGTCGCATGTTGTCGAGCCGATGTCTATGAGCAACGTCAGTCCGATGGGCGAGAGGCGCCCGCAGTAGCTCGCCAACGCGAGCCAATTGGAGGCCGCCGCCCTGAGTGGATCTTTTCGTGCCGCGGCGATAGGCACAAATGAACCATCGATAGTCCAGACCTCGATCGGGCGCCCGCCGGCGACACCGTCAATGGCATCCAAGATGTGCAATACACCTTCAGACTTCGTCTCGAAACAATCGCAAAGCTCTCCCGTCATCGTCACGGCCAAACGGTCAAATTGCGGACAGACTGACAGGAGTTTGAGCAATTCGCTGACGAGCCGGTCAGGATACCGCCAAAGCGCAAACGGCCGACTAGCTGCGTAGCCTTCCGCAGTAGCGGCTTTCAGGTTGGCGCCGCCGATATCCAGGCCGAGCACCCGCGGTTTCATGCCGTGCAATATAGCCGCGACTCGACGGGTCGCCAAATCTCACGACTATCGCACGATTCAGTTTTTCGCCGGCAGCGCCAGGGGCGGCTCTGGAGTTTCATTGGGTCGATGCGTCGGGGGCATAAATGATGTTGGTAACGACGAGTGAGGCGTTGTGGTCGAACTGGATCGAAGCCGGATTTCAATCTGTTCGAGCAACTGTTGACTTAATTTCTCATCGCCAAAGTCGGCAACGCGGACACCGACTCGAGTCCGCGCCTGGCTATTAGGCAAGGTCTCGGGCACCTCTTCGACATCAATATGAATAACGTCTCCGTTTTTCGCCTTGAAATCCAATACGCGATACCCCATGCCGAACGCTGTGGGTTGTGCCGGAACGGGCAGGCTCAGATCGCCTAAGGCCACAACAACGGCATTCCACGTCACGTCGATATTCGCTGAGTAGATTCGCTCATATCGACCCTGCGCGTAGGCCATTCCGACAGCGGCGCCTCCGACGACGCCAGCCGCAACCATCGCGCAGCCGCTGGCGAAGAGAACCGGCATTGCCGACAACACAATTATGGCGCGTATCCGCCAGGGCATTCTTGTCCCTCCGCTAGTCAAGACGGCGGAAGATAGCTAACTCGGGAGGAGACGCAAGACCAATTAGCCCCGAAACGCGCCTCGTCAGCGTTGGCGACAACCGGCACTCATCATCGGATCGCTATTGCACGAACCGAATTCTCTTCGATATTTCGGTGTTGACCGAATGATAGGCCTGAGTGAGGTTGCCCGAGTCGAATAGCGTCGTTCGAATCGCCTCGGCATCATCCGCGCCGATGGCATTCGTGAAAATGGGCAACAGATAATCGATACCGATGCGAGACGGGCGAAAGTTCAGAGGGTCATAGAAGGAAGTATGCATCTGCCGCGCGTGGATCTTCCCCCATCGATCGCGGAAATCATTGGCCTGAAGGCCATCCACGTAGAACCCGCGAGTGCGATTCCATTGGAGAACCGATACTCCGTTGACCCACCCTTGAAGGAGCATGTCCACGGCATGCCCGCCGAGTTGGCTCGCGTAGTAACGATCGAAGAGAATCGGCCGGCCGCCTCGTTGGGTGTGGCCGATTTTACGAGTAAACACGGCCGCCCGTGCTGATTCATTTCGACGGCGACTCGTGAAATAATCATCGCCCAAGGCCTTGATGAGCATCCGCCGCAACTCCTCCGCAGCGCCGGAAAGCACTAGGTTTCCCGCCGGATCGGTCGAGCTAACCTCGGCACCTAGGTCGCGACCGTCTTCATCGACGATGCCTTCTCCGCAAACAATGACGACATGCTTCTGCAATTCGTAGATCTCCTTGACTCGCTCGACCAATGCCTGAAGATTGAGCCGGTGTTCCGGGACGAGCAAGATATCCGGTTGGCCGTAACAACTCCCTAGAGCGATGTAGCCCGAATGGCGTCCCATCGCCTCGATGATGGCCACACGCCGATGGCTCTCCGCCGTCGTGCGAACGCGCTGCACACCACCGGCGGACACGAAAACCGCCGTGGCATACCCGGGCGTCACATAGTTGACCATGTGTTCCAGGTCGAATTGTGTTCTCGACGGCATGCGGGAGTACTGCATGCCTCCGTCGGGTGCGCTGTTCCTAAGCCACTCGTCCGGCTCGTTGCGGTAGTTCAAACCCAGGTCATTGTCGATCGTCTTGGGCGCCAAAACATTCGGAAGACTCTCCGAAAGCGCTTGCATGCCGTTCAAAGTGCCGTCGCCGCCGATACATATCAGGCCTTCGATCTTCAGCTTTTGCAATCGTTCGACAACACAGCGCACGGCGTCAGAATCGTTTTCATCGACATATTGGCGCGATGCGCCAAGGGCGCTTCCCCCCAACGATGGGTCGAGTTCCGGAATCGTGCTGAATAGCGGATTCAGGTGGACGTGAGGGACTCGCGGATTGAACAGAGCGCTAAAACCCTTGATGAACCCGACGACTTCAACGCGGCATTGATTGGCGCGGGTAACGGCGCCATGAAGTGTGGCATTGAGTGCCGGAGTATCGCCGCCGGCGGTGAGAATCCCGATTCGTTTCATAGTCTGCCTCGTTGCCGGTCGATGGGATCAGATGGCCAACACCGCAGGGCATTATCATCGCCACCAAGCGGAACGGCACCGTGTGACGGCTGATTTATCCGGTTTGTCGAGTCGCGCTTACAATGAAGGAATTGACTCGATCCGTGGAGAATTGCGGCATGGCTCGGTTTCTGATTGGCATCGATCTCGGCACGACCAATAGCGCGTTGGCCTACCTGGACCTGGCCAAGGGATTGCGGGGCGGGAAACCCGAGATTCAGACGTTTCAGGTACCCCAGCTTGTCGCGGCTGGTGACGTCGGCCGGCGGGCGCTGTTGCCGTCCTTTCTGTATCTCCCCGGCACTCACGACCTGCCGCCCGGCTCAACGGCGCTACCGTGGAATCCTACGCCAGCCGACGTCATCGGAGAATTCGCGCGAGGTCACGGTGGTCGGATTCCTGGCCGGCTCGTCACATCCGCCAAGTCATGGCTCTGCCACTCTGGGGTCGATCGCAAGGCTCCCCTGCTGCCGTGGGCGGCTCCGCCGGAAGTCGCTCGGCTTTCTCCATTGGAGGTTTCCGCCCGATATTTGCGGCATTTCGTCAGCGGTTGGAATCACCTGATGGCCAAGTCCGAAGACGAGCGCCTCGAAAAGCAACCGGTCGTGCTGACGGTGCCGGCATCGTTCGACGATGTGGCGAGGAATCTGACGGCCGAAGCCGCCAAAATCGCGGGCATCGAAAACCTGACGTTGCTCGAGGAACCACAGGCGGCCTTCTATTGCTGGATGGCGATGCACTCCGGAAACGAGATTGGACGACTCAAGCCAGGGATGCGATGCCTCGTCGTCGATGTTGGCGGCGGCACCAGCGACTTCAGCCTGATTCGAGTTGTCGAAGTAAAGGGCGAACTGGCCTTCATCCGGGATGCGGTCGGCGACCATCTTCTGCTTGGCGGCGACAATATGGACCTCGCTCTGGCCAAGGCCGTCGAAACGAAATTGCCGTCCGCCAGCCGGCTCGACGCCGCACAATATGGCTTGCTGGTGCAAGCTTGCCGCGCCGCCAAGGAATCGCTGTTGTCGGAGAACCCGCCGAATAGCGTGCCGGTCACGATTATCGGACGCGGTCGATCCGTGATTGGCGGAACGCTGACGGCGACCTTAGCCCCCGATGAAATCAGGCACGCGCTCTTCGGCGGATTCTTTCCCGAATGTGCCGCAGACGTCGAACCCAATCGCGGCGCTCGCGCGGGGCTTCACGAAATGGGATTGCCTTATGTGAGCGACCCCGCCATCACGCGGCACCTCGCCGCTTTCCTGAAACGGCACATCATGGGGGCCGGCAGCAACGCACCCGATGCGATCCTCTTCAATGGCGGCGTATTCCAGCCCGAATCATTGCGCCGGCGGCTCATTGAGGTGATGGTTGGCTGGTACGGTCACGGCTGGAACCCTGTTGTCCTAACCAACCCGTCGCTCGACCTGGCGGTTGCCTGGGGCGCCGCGGCCTATGCATGGCTTCGGCACTCCGGAGGACGACGCATCGGCGGTGGAATCGCTCGATCATATTACGTGGCGATTGACGCCGGCGACGTACCCCACGGTGACGACTCGCGATCATCGCTCACCGTTCTTTGCATTGCGCCGCAACATCTCGACGAGGGCGCCGGCATCGAATTGAGCAAACCCGTCCTGGAGCTTGCCACGGGTCAGCCTGTGCAGTTTCCGCTCTTTAGCTCTACGGTTCGAGCTGATGATAAGCCGGGCGATGTCCTTCGAGTAAACTCCGAACAGTTGCTCCACCTGCCGCCACTGCATACGGTCCTGCGAGGCGGAAAAAGGAGCGGCGCCAAGCAAATTCCGGTCACGCTGTTCGCGCGCGTCACAGAGATTGGCACACTCGAAGTCTATTGTGTGGCAACGGACCGCACCAATCGCTGGCGACTCGAATTCAATGTTCGCGATGTGCTCGTTGCGGAAGCAGCCAGGCCCGATGGCGACGCGGTTGCCGCGATCACTGATGTCTGGCCCGAAACGCAAGTCCAAGATGCCGCGAAGCTGATCCGCGGGTGTTTCCAAGACGCTGAACCGAATCCGCCGCCCGCGGAACTGACTCGCGCCCTGGAAGCTGCCCTCGACGCGCCGCGCGACAAATGGCCGACCGGCTTGTGTCGGCGTCTTTGGGCGTTCCTTTCCGAATCGGCCGATCAGCGCAAGCGATCGCCACAACATCAGACTCGATGGTTTCACCTCGCGGGTTACTGTCTCAGGCCAGGTTTCGGCGACTCACTCGATCGATATCGAGTCGAAGAGCTATGGAAAATGCTCCATGCCCCGGCTCGTGCGGCCTCGATGACTGGAAGGACCCTGGCCCCCGTGGGTGAGGGCGGCGCCGACGCCTGGATCATGTGGCGACGAGTCGCCGGAGGTCTGAACACCCCCTTGCAGCAAAACCTGTTCGACCGTGCCAAGGGCTTTATTCTCCCGAGTAAAAGCAAGGGCATCAAACCGGGTGCCAATGAACTTGCCGAGATGTGGAGAGCCATCGCAAGCCTTGAACGACTCGACTCTCGAAACAAGCAGACCTTAGGCGAAGCCCTACTGAAGAGCGTGCGGCGGAGTCCCGTGCCAACCTATGCCTTCTGGTCACTGGCACGGCTCGGCGCGCGCGTCTTACTCTATGGCCCGCTCAATGCCGTCGTTCATCCGCAGGTGATTCACGGATGGCTCGATCCGCTGCTCGGCTTTGAACCGGGCAATGACAGCGAGCGGCTCGGGTGGGGCTTCTGCCTGGCGATGCTGGCCAGACAGAGCGGTCAACGAGTCCTCGACATCGACGACGGCTACCAAGAGAAAGTGCTGGCGGCCTTGCAAGGCGCGAACGTCCCCAAACACTGGATCGAAATGGTCGAGCATTTTGTCGAACTCGAAGGCGACGAACGCAGCCAGATGTTCGGCGAATCGCTGCCCATTGGGCTTCGCTTGGCCGCCCCTGTTTAAGACCCGCGTTCTGGAGTTCCCTTGGAAGCTCCCAGGAATTACAATCAGGCGCCGCCGACACCGCGCTACGACTCGGATCGACTCATTCGGTTGATGCATTATCCCGCGAAAGAAGTGAATCATGCATCGAGCAAGACTTCTAGGATACTTCGTCGCCGCCGTAATCCCGATGGGACTAGAGGTCGCACGGGGCGGCGAACCGCCCGCGCCACCCGCTGCCGGATGTGCAGGGATGCGGGACAACTACTTCGAGAACGAAGTTTGGAACAAGGTCGGCGCTGCCAAGTGCCTATCGTGCCATCGCAAGGGAGGCGACGCCGAGGAGAGCAAGTTTCTCCTTCTTGATCCTCGCAAGAGCGAAGGAGCCGCCCGAGACGAAGCCATGCGGCACAATCGCAGCGCCTTCACGCGAATGGCATCGGCCAGAGAAAACGGAAAGTCTCGAATCTTGCTGAAGGTGACCGGCCAACTCGATCACGGCGGAGCGGAAGTTTTGAAGCCCGATTCGGCAGGGTATCGAGTTCTGGCAGACTTTGTCGGGCGTCTGAACAACCCGGGGGTCGCGAAGACGACGGCGGTTGATCCGAAGTCGCCGCCATTGTTCGATGGCGTTACGATGCTCGACAATCGCAGGCTGTTGCGTCGCGTCACACTATCTCTGGCCGGACGACTTCCAACGAGCGCCGAAATCTCGGCCGTCACCGCCGGCGACCTCAAGGCGATGCCCGCAATCCTTGACGCCATCATGAAGGAAGAGGCGTTTTTCGACCGAATCCGCGAGGGCTTCAACGACATATTCCTCACGCTCGGCGTCGATGGCAATGCGGACCAGACGTGCCTTTCCTACGAACACTTTGAAAAGACCCGGCATTGGTACCAAAAGCACGACCTGAGCCACATTAAGGACAAGAACGAGCGTCAGCGCACCGAATGGCGCATCGCCGCTGAATACCGCAGAGCGATCCTTGGCGAGCCGATGAAGCTGATAGAACATATCGTCCGCAACGATCGACCATTCACCGAAATCGTGACGGCCGACTACATCATGGTGTCGCCGTATTCGGCTCGCGGCTACGGCGTCTTCGACGAGATAAAGGCCAAGTTCAAAAACCCTGACGACCCATTCGAGTATGTGCCCGTAAAACTCAGAGCATTGGTAAGTCGGGACAGGTCGAACAAGGACTCGAACCAAGACTCGGCGACGGGATATTATCCTCACGCGGGTATCCTGAGCACGTTTCAGTATCTAACGCGGTATCCCACGACGGAGACGAATCGCAATCGGCTTCGTGCCCGCATGTACTATCAACATTTTCTCGGCGTGGATGTTCTTGAACTGGCCGCACGTGTTTCCGACGCGGCAGCAGTCACGGCCAAATACAAAGTACCCACGATGCAAGCCGGCGAATGCGTCGTCTGCCATAAGACGCTCGACCCTGTTGCGGGATTGTTTCAGGATTATTGGCGATTCGCCGACCAAGGAGTCTATGGCAAGCGTAAGGGCGGCTGGTTTACCGACATGTTCGCGGCCGGCTTCGAGGGCGAGAACCTTCCCGCTTCAGAACGTTGGCGATCCTTGCAATGGCTCGGCGATCGAACGGTAAAGGACCCACGCTTCGCCGTCGCGATGACCGAGCACGTTTACTATATCTTGACGGGGCGCAAGGTCCTGCTCCCGCCGAAGGACTTGGATGATCCGCTGTATCCAGCCAAGGCTCGTGCCTTTGCCGAACAACGGCGCACGATCGAGACGATCGCGTCACGATTCGCCCGGACCGGATTCAATCTCAAGAGCGTGTTCAAGGATTGGATCACTTCCGATTTCTACAGAGCCGACGGTTTGACTGCGTCGATCAAGGATCCCTGCCGGAGAGCCGAGCTCGACGACGCCGGATTGGTTCGGATGCTGTCTCCAGAACAATTGGAGCGAAAAATCGCAGCCATCTTCGGCGAAAAATGGGGACGGCTGACCGATCAAGTCGCGATCTTGTACGGCGGCATCGACTCCAAGGAAGTCACTGATCGTGCCGCCGACCCGAGCGGCGCGATGGGTGCCCTCCAACGCACGATGGCCAATGATGTCGCCTGCAAACACGTGGCTCGTGACTTCGCACGCCCCACGGCAGAACGCAAGTTCTTCCGCCAGGTTGAGCCGAATCTACTTCCGGGAACCTCGGCCGATGGCGACGTGAAGATTCGCAAGACCATTGCCTCGTTGCACGAGTCAATTCTGGGACGCTTCGATGCCATCAATTCCGCGGAGGTGGAACGATCATTCCGGCTCTTTGCGGGCATCGTCAAGGACGCCCGTGAACAAAAGGGTATTGATAAGCAAGAGGCATGGGCTTGCCGCCAATCAACGCCCGCGCCGCCGGCGGACCCGCATTACACGATTCGCGCATGGCGCGGCGTTGTCACCTATCTATTGCGTCGACAAGAATTCCTCTACGAGTGAGCCGAATCATGCGTCGCGACTTTCTAAAGATGTGCGGACTTGCCGGACTCGGCCTTGCGTTGCCGTTGCGCCTTTCCGAGGCGTTTGGAGCGGAGAAAAACGACGAGCCATATCCCGGCCCCTATTATGTCGTGTTCAACGCGTCCGGAGGATGGGACACGACATACTTAATGGACCCCAAAGGAGTCAACGAGATCAACCGACTCTACAAGTCCGGCGACATTCTCACCCACGGCGTCCACAAGTTCGCTCCCAACAAGAAGCACGCCCAGGGAGGAATGTCGAACGAAGAGTTCTTTGCGGAATTCGCCACCGAGTTGCTCACGTTCAACGGTCTCGATTATTCGGTGAACAATCACTCGCCCGGCGCCCGTTACATGGCCACGGGCAAGCTCGACAGTCTCGCCTATCCGACGTTTGCGGCATTGGTCGCGGCGTGTCGCGGTTCGACGTGCCCGTTAGCATTTCTGACGTTCGGAAACTACTCGGCAACCGGCAACCTTGTGGCCATGTCGCGCGTGCCCTACCTACCGTCGCTTCGGCGAATAGCCAATGCCGACGCGATCGAGGGGAACGAACGCATGCCATACCACGATCGCTTTGCCCTCGACCGAATCGAGCAAGCGCTACGCGACGACCACGAAAGTCGGAGCCGGCAACCGCGGTTGCCGCGGAATGAACGCGGCGAGAACATGCTGTATGCGGCTCAGGTCAATTCCAAGGCTCTCCAGCGGGTCACACAATACATCCCCAAGACCGTCCCCAAAGAGCGCCTGTCGCAGCAAGCCGAAATTGCCCTGGCGTCGTTCAAAGCCGGAGTTTGCGTGTCAGCAAACTTGGACATTGGTCAGTTTGACAGTCATGCGAACAATGACCGCGATCAAATGAAGCTGATTCCCGAATTCCTCGCCGGCATCGCCTACCTGATTCGGCGTGCCGGCGAACTCAAGATTCGCGAGCAACTCGTCGTCGTCATCCAAAGCGAGATGGGCCGAACGCCCAATTACAACGCCGGAAATGGCAAGGATCACTGGTCCATTGGATCGGTCATGTTTCTCGGGCGCGGCATCAAGGGCAATCGTGTCCTGGGCGCCACGGATGACAAGCAATTCGCTGTCCCGTTCGACCCGGTACGATTGACAACCGACAAGGATCGGGGCATTCGGGTGCGCCCGGAACATGTCCATGAGGCGCTCCGCGAACTCGCGGGCATCGCCGGTCACCCCCTCAGTCGGCGGTTTCCGCTTGGCGTTTCCGACAAGGAAAAACTCCAAAAATTCTGGGGATAGGTCGTGCCTTCAACAAGCGACATAAATGCATGGCGTCGCGACTTCAAAAAGCATTTCCTTGCGATTGCCTGTTTACTCTTGGCGAGTCGACAATTGCCGGCCGGTGACCCTCCGGCGATTCGGCGCGAGTTTCGTGGGGTCTGGGTGGCGACCGTGGCCAACATTGATTGGCCGTCACAAAAAGGGCTGCCCGCCGAGAAACAGCAAGCGGAATTGCGAGCAATTCTCGACAAGGCGGTTGCCCTAAAACTCAACGCCATCATTCTCCAAGTTCGCCCAATGTGCGACGCGCTCTACACCTCAACGCTCGAACCTTGGTCGGAATATCTCACCGGCACGCTTGGCGCCAATCCGGGATACGATCCGCTGGCGTTCGCGATTCGCGAAGCTCACTCCCGCGGCCTCGAACTTCATGCCTGGTTTAATCCCTATCGGGCGCATCATCCATCGGCGACGTCGCCGATCCCCGCGGACCATTTGGTGAAAAAGAGGCCCGACCTGGCGAAGTCATATGGCAAGCATCATTGGTTGAATCCGACCAACCCGGAAGTCGCGGACCATACCCTCGCCGTCGTGCTAGATGTCGTTCGGCGGTACGACCTCGATGGCGTCCATATGGATGACTACTTCTATCCATACGCTGAAACGGGGCCGGACGGAAAGCCGATCCCCTTTCCCGATGACGACACCTGGAAGGAGTATCACAAATCCGGTGGCACTCTGTCTCGCTCCGATTGGCGACGCAATGCCGTGAATCGTTTCGTCAAACGTCAGTATGACGAGGTTAAGAGAATTAAGCCTTGGGTGAAAGTCGGCATCAGCCCTTTCGGGATCTGGCGCCCGGGCCATCCGCCCGGTATCGCCGGCTTCGATCAATACGAGGGTCTTTTTGCCGACGCCAAGAAGTGGCTCAACGAGGGCTGGGTCGATTATTTCACGCCGCAACTGTATTGGCCGATCGCTCAGGAAAAACAGAGCTATCCGCGGCTCTTGGGTTGGTGGGCGGGCGAAAATAAACGAGGCCGGCACCTATGGCCGGGGAACATTCCCAGTCGTGTCACCGGCACCGCCAAGGGCTGGCCCGCCCATGAAATTGCCGACCAAATTAAGGTCACGCGAGCCCAGAATGGCGCGTCGGGAAACGTTCACTTCAGCATGAAGCCTCTATTGCGCAACACCGGCGGAGTCGCCGATACCCTCGCGGGTGTTTACGCGGATGTCGCGCTCGTCCCGGCATGCCCTTGGTTGAACAAGACGTCACCCGCGGCTCCGGCTGTGACTACGACTAACCGCGAATGGGAGGTGCGATTCGCGAATCCGGACACAATTCGCCTCATGATTGTCCAGCATCGCGTTGCCGGAAGATGGCACTCGACGGTATATACGTGCAGCGATCGCCCGCAGCCAGTTCGCATTCCACGGATGTCCAGCGTTGAAGAGTTGCGAGTCTCCGTTATCGATCGATTCGGTTTGGAAAGCACTACGATGAGATGGACGCGTTAGCCGACGGTACTGTCATGACTTTGAGTCAGCGCGACTGCGCCGAGCCGATCACGAGATTAGTTCGCTTTCGTCGAGGACGGGTCGCGAATCTCGGCCAGTCGTGATTCCAACGCTTTGATGTTCGCCTGATTGACGTGCGACCACTCGCGCGCGTATCGAAGAGCCTCGCGATATAGCTCTGCGGCTTGAGTCCGGTCTCGCACTCGCACTCCGTCGCCGTATTGCATGATCCCATCCACGACGATCGGAGAATTGCGTATCGGTGTCGTGCGAATGATCTCAAGACCCGATCGTGCCGCTCGTTCCGCGGCATCGAGGTTGCCCATCGCTCGATACAATCCCGCCAGATTGCCGTAGTACATTCCAACGATGGGGTGACGATCCCCCAGCAATTGTCGCATGCGAGACAACACTTCCTGATAAAGGCGCTCGGCGTCGGTGAAATGTCGATCGTTGCGAGCGCGTTCCGCCCTCATATAGAGGACCGTTAGAGAGCCAAAGGTCGTCTGATTGTTGTTGTTATTGGCGAAGATGGCGATCGCCCGTGTTGTATACGCGGCGGCCAAGACGTTACCCCCTGGTAACATCGACTTCACTCCGGCGATAAGCAGCAGTGTATGACCAATGTCGGGATGGTTTTTAGGCAGGTGCTGCTCTTGTCCGACGAGGACTTCGTGAAGCAGTTCATCGGCCTCCTGCAATTCGTGATCATTGTTCACGGGGATCTTGAGCGGTCGATACAACAAGGTAAAAGCAAGGTAGAACCGGGCGCGAAGGGAACGCAGGTCATTGGCACCGTATTCGCGACGCCGCCAGTCGCGAACACACCGCAACGACCTCTCGGCAACATCATATTCTCCGCGTTGAAATTGAAGTTTGGCCAGACCCATAAGCGACTCAATCGAATCCGGGTGATCAACGCCCAAGTGCTCGATTCGAAGTTCGTAGGATTCCGTGAGCAATTTCGCGGCCTTGTCGTAGTCTCCGAGATTGCAATAGCTGTTGCCCATCGCCAGTACCAATCCGGCGCGAACGACAGGTTGGTCCTTCAAGTGTTCTCGCGCTAGGGCGTCTCCGCGTTCGAGGATTCGCACAAGGGTCGAACGATTACCGAGGTCATTACTGGTTTGAAATGCGGAAAGTTCGAGCTGAATCGGATCAGCGGATTGGAAAACCTGGACGAGGTAGTCTGAAATCTCGGCCGCGGCTTGCCCCTTGAGCTGGGCCGTCAATCGATCACGCTCGGCTCGTGCCTCGGCTCGTCCAACCAAGCGTGTGGCAGCAAACGTGACGGCAGGCAGGGAAAGAGCCAGAACGATCAGGACCGACATGAGCGTGCGCCGTCGAGCGATCCAACGTTGGGTTTGGCGATGCCAAGGCTCGGAATAGGCCGACACCGGCTCACCCGCCAACCAGTTTTCTACGTCCCGGGCTAGTTCGACCGCTGAGGCGTATCGCGCTCTCGAGTCGACTGCCATGGCACGGCGACAAACAGCATCGAGTTCACGAGGTATCTGGCGATTGATCGAGTGCGGCGCAACAAAATCGCCCTTCCGTGCCTTTTCCAAGAATCCTTCCGATGCTGCGTTCGAATATGGGGCGCGATTCGCCAGAATGGTGTACAACGTCGCGCCCAATCCGAAGACATCCGTCGCGGGGCCAATATCGGAAGTCCGGCCATCGGCTTGTTCCGGGCTGAGATACGCCGGCGTGCCGCGAACGGCGCCGCTGTAATTCGAATGGTTGCCGGTACTCGCTAGAAGGCTATCGACTCCGACTTCGGCTGTTGTCGCCCGAGCCAGGCCCCAATCGAGAACAAACGTCTCACCGAACTGGCCCAGAAGCACGTTTGCCGGCTTGACATCGCCGTGTACCACCCCGCGACTGTGGGCATACGCAATGGTATTGCACACAGACACGAAGCGGGTCAGTAGTATTCGAAAGGCCGAATCGCGCTCGCGACCTTCCAGCGTATGGGAGCGACGAATCGCATCGTCGAGAGTCTCACCTTCGACGAATCGCATGGCATAACAGGGCCGGCCGTCAACCGTCGTCCCGACACCGTAAACCGAAACAATGCCCGGATGGTCCAAACGACTCGTCAGGTCCGCCTCGGCCTGGAAGTCACGAATCGCCCGTCGATCCGAGGCCCAACGGTCTTGGAGGACCTTGACCGCCACGCGACGCCGCAATTGGACGTCGTCGGCCAAATACACTTCGCCCAGTCCGCCCTTGGCATGAAGCGACCGCAAATCGAGTTCTGTTTCGACCTTCAACCTCGAAGTCAGATTCGAGCCAGCCGCACGTCGACGCCAATCACATTCGGCTTGGGCCAACTCCGTAGCGTGGCGAGCATCGGCGGCCAATTCCGGAAACAACTTCATGTAGCCCGAAACGTCGACGGGCATTCCAGCACGAACTCGACGCTCGATGTCAATGTGGGCCAACTCAAGCAGGAAACGCGTGTCAGCCGCAGAAGAACGAAAGGACGCTGGGTCAGGCGGTCCATCCTTCCAAGCGGCTTCAAATCGAAGCAAGGCCTCTTCGAGGTGATCGGGCAGCAACTCACCGACTCGGTAGGAACTGCTCATGACAAGCGAAGCCTCAATCGGCCGTCAATTCCGCCAAGTAAGCACGTATCCGCGCCAGTTGTCGAAACACGGAACGCTCGGTCAATCCAACTCGCGGCGCGATGTCCGCGATCCGATGACCGGCAAGGGCAAGCTCGGCGATCTCACGTCCCTTATCCGAAAGCCCAGACAGGAATCGCTCGACAAGGTCGCCCAGCATGACGACCTCTGCCGGCGACGGTTCGCGCGACAACGCTACGGACGCCGCGGGGCCGTCGCCATGATCCAACGGCCCTTCCTGACAAACATGACGTTTCGCGGTCAAAAACTGACGCACCTGATAACCAAATTTCCGCAACGTGATCGTGACCAACAGCGACCAAAGATCGGACCAACCTTCCATCTCCAGGGTTCCGCCGGCGTGCAGGCGGAAGAAGCTCTTGAAGGCACTTTGCACGAGGTCTTCGGGATCGATCTTCTGTCGAAACACGCCCCGCAACCGGCCGGCCGCCAGCGTGATGAGCCGTTCGGAGAATCGGGCATAAATGGCCACGGCAGCATTTTCCTGACCCGCATCCAGTGCAGCCAAGACTGAGTGAAATGACGAGTCGGACATTGTTGGTTTTCTTGGCGGGGACAAAAAACGGGGCGTGGCGCGTCAGTACAACCGCTTTTTCCGTCATGTATACCTCATCACTCGCCATAGTGCAACCGTCCGCGTCGCCGCCGGCTGTATTTCTGGTCGAGAATGCGATCGGTCCACACCGGGGAGCCACACCGATGTCCAGCGCGAAAAAGTTGATCGCTTCGATGTTTCGCCGTCGCCCAGGAACGATCTGAAACCCACAGCGGCTTCCACGTCGTCCAGGCTATCGCCCACGCCTGGAGACGCTGGAAGACCGGCTTGCCCCCGCGCTGGTCACCTGGGACGGCGGCGGCGGCGACTTCAATTGGAACAACGCGTTGAACTGGTCCGGCGACGTGCTGCCGGGCGCGGCGGATGATGTGGTGATTGACTATGGAGCGAATGATTTTGCGGTGGTGCATTCAGGTGGTAGCACGACGATTCGGAGCCTCAACAGCAAAGCGGCGATGTCCTTTTCCTCCAGTTCGTTCTACTTTGCTGTCGCGTCATCAATCAGCAACGCTGTCAACATTGTTGGCACTGTAAGTTTCGATTCGGCGGCAGCGTCTCTGACGACTGGCAATTTATCGCTTCAAGGCGAATTAGCGGGAACGGCGGACGTACGTGTTACCGGAATGCTGTCTTTTGTTAACATTTCGATGATCGGCACAGGCACGACGTATGCCGAGGGCGGCCTGCGGATGGAAAATAACGCGCTCGGCTACCAATACCTTGGCCGGCCTTTGGTCAATTCCGGGCCCGCGATCTGGGCCGGTAACAATCTGATCTATGGCTTTGCCAATAGACGCATCGATAATCTTGCGGGCGCCACCTTCGAGATTCAAGGCAATGCACTCTATGGCGGACCCAGCATCGCTTTCAATAACTACGGAACCCTTCGCAAGACCAGCGGCGGCGGTCGCACCACTATCAACGGTGAATTCAACAATCTCGGCTTAGCCAGTGTTGATAACGGCGAACTCTTCCTCGGTTACGGCACCAGCAGCGGCACGTTCACTGGGGCTCCAGGCACGGGCTTGCTTCTCGCCGGGCAGATCTTGACTCCAACTGCGAACGTTGACGCCGACGTTTTGTCCTTGCCCGGCCCGATCGAACTCCAGTTCACCGACAGTATCGGAGGCACCCAGTTTGCCCAATTGGTTGATCGACAGGGCCTCAACCTGCATGGCGACCAATACGCCACTCTCGCGTTCGGACCCGTCGGGACGTTCACTCCTTATCTCGACGAGATCCTCACGATCATTGACAATCGGAGTTCCTCCCCCGTCAACGGCACCTTCTACGGCCTCCCCGAAGGCACCACGATTACTGATCACTGCGGCAACGCCTTCCGCATCAGCTACATCGGCGGAGATGGCAATGACGTCACGCTCACCGT